>DASYTJ010000043.1:0-47343 GCA_036002325.1 Thermoanaerobaculia bacterium
TGTCATTAGCCACGAGGATGCCCCCACCTGAAGCAGGGTTTAGCCAGAGCTAGGGACCAGGTTTAGCCACGTATGGGACCACCCTTTGTGGTAGGCCGTCCCTCTTGCGGAAAGCAGGAGGTGCACGGTGTCCTACCGGGAGGTCCACGTGGTCGAAGTCAGGGAAGTTGTGCGTCTATGGTCGCGGGGCGAGTCGCTACGATCGATCTCACGGCGGACCGGTCTGGACCGGAAGACGGTCAGCCGGTACGTCAAGGCAGCCCAGCAGGTGGGTTGTAAGGTCGGCGAGGAGGCGCAGGACGCCGCCATCGGCGAGGTGATCGGGCGAGTGCGTGCGCAGGGTCCTGGGGTTCGGGGTCGTTCCTGGCAGACGTGCGCCGAGCACCGAGAGCTGCTGGCCGGTTGGTTGGAGAAACAGGTCCGGCTGAGCAAAGTGCAGGAGCTGCTGGCTCGTCATACGGGTGTGATGGTGCCGTATCGGACCTTGCACCGGTATGCGGTGCGGGAGCTTGGCTTCGGTGGTCGTCGAGAAACGGTGCGGGTGGCCGAGGGCAAGTCGGGCGAAGAGCTGCAGATGGATTTCGGCGCCACGGGCTGGATCAGCGAGGACGGGCGGCGGCGGCGAGTCTGGGCGCTGGTGTTCACGGCGGTCGTGAGCCGCCACCTGTTCGTCTGGCTGACCTACCGCCAGAGCGTGGCCGATGTGGTGGCGGGTTGCGAGGCGGCGTGGCGGTTTTTCGGTGGCGTCTTCCGTGTCCTGATTCCCGATAACCTGAAAGCGATCGTGACGACGGCCGACGGGGTCGCGCCCCGTCTGAACGCAGCCTTCGTCGAGTACTCGCAAGCCCGCGACTTTGTCATCGACCCGGCACGAGTGCGCCATCCGCAGGATAAAGGACGAGTCGAGCGCGCGGTGCAGTATGTGCAGACGTCGCTGTTTGCGGGGGAGACGTTCTCGACGCTTGCCGAGGCGCAGGCGGCAGCCGAGCGCTGGTGCCGGGTCACCGCCGGGGAGCGGATTCACGGCACGACTCGACAGCGGCCGGCGGAGCACTTTGCACGCGAGGAGCAGCCGCTGCTGCTGCCGGCTCCTGAAGAGCCGTACGAGGTGGCGCCGTGGAGCGAGGTGCGGGTGCAGCGCGATCATCACGTCGTGGTGGCCAAAGCGTTGTACTCGCTGCCGACCGACTACATCGGCGAGCGCGTCCAGGTCCGTAACGGTCGAGACCTGGTGCGGATCTATCACCGCGGACAGCTGATCAAGGTCCATCCGCGCGTTGGCCCTGGCCAGCGCAGCACCGATCCAACGGACTATCCACCGAGAATCCGTGAGCTGGCTTGCCGCGATCAGCAGGCCTTACTGGCGCAGGCCCAGGAGGCCGGTACGGCCATCGGTGTCTATGCCGAGCGCCTGCTGTCGGGTCCCCAGCCCTGGACGCGCTTACGGCACGTCTATCGCCTGCTCGGCCTGGTGCGCCGCTACGCCGCCGCGGCGGTCGAGCAGGCGTGTGCTCGCGCGCTCGAAATCGAGGTCATCGATATCACGCGAGTGGCTCGGATGGTCGAGCAAGCCGTCGAGCAAAGCCCGCTGCCGGCACGGCCGCAGCCGGCAGAGGCCGCCGCTGGGCAGCTGCGGTTCCTTCGTCAGGCCAGCGAGTATCGGCTGGTCCGTGGAGGCGATCATGAGTGAAATCCTCTCGCTGGATCTGCGCGCCGCGCTGCGACGGCTTAAGCTCTCGCCGATGACCGAGACGCTTCCCGAGCACCTGCGACTGGCGCGGGAACGGTCCATGCCCTACCAAGACTTCCTCGAGCTGGTCTTGGCCGAGGAATGTGAACGGCGCAACCACATCGCGGCGAGCCGGCGAGCCCATAAGGCACGCTTGGATCCAGCCCTCAACCTGGAAGCCTGGGACGAGACCGCGAAGGTCACGCTGGATCGTCAGCTTCTGGCCGAGCTCGCCTCTACCCGCTTCATCGAGGCTCACCACAACGTCTTGATCCTCGGTCCGGTCGGGGTCGGCAAGACCCACTTGGCTTCGGGGCTGGGACATATTGCTTGCCGGCGCGGCTACAGCGTCCTTTTCGTGCGTACCGAGGACATGCTCAAACAGCTGCGGGCCTCTCGGCTCGACCACAGCACCGAGCGCGAGATGCGCCGCCTCATCGCAGTGGATTTGTTGATCCTCGACGATTTCGGACTGGACACTCTCGATCCCACGGAAAGCCGCGACATCTACGAGGTCCTCGTCGAACGCCATCAGCGGCGCTCCACCGTCGTCACCTCCAACCGTGCGCCAGAGGAGTGGCTGTCGACGATGTCCGACCCCCTGCGAGCGCAAAGCGCCATCGACCGCCTCACCAATGCTGCATACGAGCTCGTCCTCGACGGGGAATCCTACCGCCGACGCCAGAAGCCCGGCCTGAAGAAGGAGCGCTCGTGAAGCTGCCAGCGTCTTCCAGGGTGTCGGGCCTCCGGTGGGCTCCCCCCGCCCCCCGCCCTCGCCCACCTCCGGCCCGACACCCCTAGCCGGTGAAACCCACCGTCGTCTACGCCAAGCAGGAGGTCAGCGAACTATCGAGCAGCTGTGAGAACATCAACCCGGGTGGTCCCATGCTGGTGGCTAACCCCTGGTCCCATCCTCGTGGCTAGCGACAGCCGATCGCGGCGTTTCAATCCGCGCCTCCGCGCGGGAGGCGACCAAGCGTGGTTCGAGGAGCAGCAGCGGAAGATCGTTTCAATCCGCGCCTCCGCGCGGGAGGCGACCTCTATACCCCCACGGCCCTCCGCATCAAGAGCCTGTTTCAATCCGCGCCTCCGCGCGGGAGGCGACACCAGTCCCCGAACCACTGCCGGTGCTGGTGCGTGTTTCAATCCGCGCCTCCGCGCGGGAGGCGACCCCCGGTTTAGTCCCGGGACAACGATGGATGCTAGTTTCAATCCGCGCCTCCGCGCGGGAGGCGACTCCCGGAAGGCACCCGTTCCAATCTGCCGTCCCTGTTTCAATCCGCGCCTCCGCGCGGGAGGCGACGCCGCAGCCTCCAGCTTCAAGGTTCTAGGTGATGTTTCAATCCGCGCCTCCGCGCGGGAGGCGACCTTGCCCAATGTTGTTGCCACCCGGCAGCTCGCCGTTTCAATCCGCGCCTCCGCGCGGGAGGCGACCTTCGTCGGCGTGAGGCAGTAGAGCGCGGAGCCGGTTTCAATCCGCGCCCCGCGCGGGAGGCGACTTGCCGTGACCGGGACGATCACCTGCGTCTGGACGTTTCAATCCGCGCCTCCGCGCGGGAGGCGACTTACCGTGGTCGCGCGCCGTGCCGGTCAGATCGTTGTTTCAATCCGCGCCTCCGCGCGGGAGGCGACAGCACTCGGCTTGCTGAGCAGTGCCGGCGAGGATGTTTCAATCCGCGCCTCCGCGCGGGAGGCGACCCGAACGGGGGCTTTCTTTCGACCAGGATCCACTCGTTTCAATCCGCGCCTCCGCGCGGGAGGCGACGTCATCCGAGGTCATCTCCTCAATGCCGCTCAGGTTTCAATCCGCGCCTCCGCGCGGGAGGCGACGTGCGCGTGGTGGCGTCCGCGTCGGTCAGGAGGATGTTTCAATCCGCGCCTCCGCGCGGGAGGCGACTGCACGCGCTCGATCTGCGGGCTCGCGTCGAGTTGTTTCAATCCGCGCCTCCGCGCGGGAGGCGACCACGGCCAAGACCGAGCTCAACCGCTTCTACAAGTTTCAATCCGCGCCTCCGCGCGGGAGGCGACGGTCGATGGCCGGCCTGCGGCAGGAGATCCGCGAGTTTCAATCCGCGCCTCCGCGCGGGAGGCGACCACGCTGAAGTTCTAATAGCTGGCAAGCACGTTGTTTCAATCCGCGCCTCCGCGCGGGAGGCGACTGGCGGAACCGTAGACTACGTCCGGCTCTAGGTCGTTTCAATCCGCGCCTCCGCGCGGGAGGCGACCGCCCGATCGTTCGTCGTGTCCCCTTCGGCGCCGCCGTTTCAATCCGCGCCTCCGCGCGGGAGGCGACTAGGGGGCGCCCACGCCGTTGGTGTCCATGATCCAGTTTCAATCCGCGCCTCCGCGCGGGAGGCGACTTCTCGCTCATCCCGGAATCCGGTAGTCACCAAGTTTCAATCCGCGCCTCCGCGCGGGAGGCGACGGCAGCGTGGCTACATCGAGCGGAACCTCGACTTGTTTCAATCCGCGCCTCCGCGCGGGAGGCGACCCGGCAGCGCTGGCGCCATCTGAGGGGAATCCTAAGTTTCAATCCGCGCCTCCGCGCGGGAGGCGACTCTCGGCTTCGTTCGTACCGATGAGTGAGATGGAGTTTCAATCCGCGCCTCCGCGCGGGAGGCGACGTCATAGCATCCGGCAGGCCGTCAAGGCTTCCGAGGTTTCAATCCGCGCCTCCGCGCGGGAGGCGACGTTGATCGCCGAGTGGGTGAGGGTCATGCCGTGGTTTCAATCCGCGCCTCCGCGCGGGAGGCGACGGGCTCTCAGGTCTATGCCTCGGAGCGGGCGGTGTTTCAATCCGCGCCTCCGCGCGGGAGGCGACCTGCACGTCTCCGCCAACTTGGGCGGGAAGGTAGCGTTTCAATCCGCGCCTCCGCGCGGGAGGCGACCCGGCGCCCGGGCTCTTGCCGGAAGGAGAGACTGTTTCAATCCGCGCCTCCGCGCGGGAGGCGACTACTGCGGGATTTCGGGGCTGAATTGCCCCATGAGTTTCAATCCGCGCCTCCGCGCGGGAGGCGACGTCGGTCATCACGCCTCCTGCACCCTACCCGCGAGGTTTCAATCCGCGCCTCCGCGCGGGAGGCGACACCTGGATTTGACGACACTGTCACCACGAGAAAGTTTCAATCCGCGCCTCCGCGCGGGAGGCGACGAGAGCACCCCCACTCCCGGCGCTCATAGCCTCTAGTTTCAATCCGCGCCTCCGCGCGGGAGGCGACGACCGGAGTGATGCCGTCGATCAGGATGTCGTCCTCGTTTCAATCCGCGCCTCCGCGCGGGAGGCGACCGCAGTGAACGGAACCCTCTGGCAAGGAGCGGAGTTTCAATCCGCGCCTCCGCGCGGGAGGCGACGGCCGCTGCGATGATTCTGCGCGAGGGAGAGCATGTTTCAATCCGCGCCTCCGCGCGGGAGGCGACTCGGCGTCCCGCAAGGAGAGTCCCTTGCTCTCCGAGTTTCAATCCGCGCCTCCGCGCGGGAGGCGACAGCTGCCGGTCGTAGACTTCCTCGCCCGCAAGATGTTTCAATCCGCGCCTCCGCGCGGGAGGCGACTGCGCCCGTCGTAAGCTCAACGGGCGCAGGAAGTTGGGAGGCTTATTGCGCGAACCTCGCGGGTCGCGCCGCCTCCAGGTGGGTCACGAATGGCAGGAGTGGCGCCAAATCCATCAGTTTTCAAAGAGTTCCGCGCCGCGCGAACCTCTCCAGGGTGCGAGCCGATCGCTTCCGGTTCGCGCCGCGGTTCCCCACGATCCTATGTGATCAGGGGACCGTCCAGGTCGAGTACCGTCTTGATGCCAAAGTGCTCGATCCTTCCTTTCCAATGGCGGCCGAGAAAATAGAAGCGGAGGCTGTCCTCGGTCGCCTCGTATTCCTGGAGCAGCCGGTGGCGGAGCTGCGTCCACTGCGTCGCGTCGACCATGCATTCGAAGACCGAGTTTTGCACCCTCTGGCCGTAATCCAGGCAGACTTTCGCCACCCGCCGCAGCCGGCGTCTGCCGGCCGGCTTGAGCGTCGAGACGTCATAGCTGACCACCACCATCATCGCAGGGCTCCTTTTCTGAGCGAGGGCCGGCGCAATCGCAGCTCATTTCCAGACGAACGGAGGATAGTCGTCCAAATCCTTCCGCAGGTATCGAGAGAGGAGCGCCGCCTGCAGATGAGGCAGCAGGCCCACGGTCGTCTTCTCTTTGAGGAAGGGATGCTGGATCTCCTCCTGCTTCTTGCGTTGGTACGCGGTGAGAACGGCTTTCCGCGTGTCCTCATTCATTTCGACGCCGCCGGTCTCGTGACGGACGAAGCCGGCCGGCCGCACCTGTTGCAGATTGATCAGCGAGAGAGCAAGCCGGTCGGCGAGATAGGCTCGCAGCTCCTCCATGAGATCGAGAGCGAGACCAGGCCGGCCGGGCCGGTCGCGGTGGAGGAAACCGACGGCGGGATCGAGCCCCACCGATTCGAGAGCACCTTCGACGTCGTGCCGCAGCAGCGTGTAGAGAAACGAGAGCAGGGCATTGACGTTGTCCAGAGGCGGGCGCCGGCTCCGTTCGCTGAAGAAGAAGTCCTCCTTCTGCTGCACGATCAAGCAGCCGAAGACCTCAAAATAGATGCGGGCCGCGTTGCCTTCGACGCCGCGCAATCCGTCGACGAGCAGGTCTTGCCTCAACCCATCGAGGCACTTTACCAGTTGGCCCGCTGCGGTGCGGATCCGTTCCGCGCCGGCGGCCTCGGGATGATCGCGCGCGGCGCGGAGAAGCACCGCCCGGCAATTGGTGATCTTGGCCGCCACGAGCGAGCGGACGACGCGGCTGCAGTCGACAGGATTGTCGGCGGTCCGGTACTGCTCGCGCCGCAACAGCACGTTGCCGGAAGCCGGCCCCTGCATCCGCGCCAGGAACCGGCCGTTCTCCGTCAGGAAAGACACGCCGACGCCTCGCTCGCCGCAGAGGCCGAGCAGATACGGGCTGAAACCCACCTGGCCGAAACAGACGATACCGCCCAGCGTATGGATGGGGATCCGCATCAGGACCTCCCCCTCGCGGCGGACGGCCACCGCCTCCCCATCCTTGGCCAGATAGGCACCCTGCGTGGTGACGAAGAGCGTGTTGAGATGGCGCTTCACGACCTCACCCCAACCTCGTCTGAAGGAGAGGGTATTTGAGCAGCGTCGCGCACCGCCCGTTCGAGATACCTGCGGGCCGAATGCGACGGCGCCGCCGGCATGCAGACGGTGAGCAGAGAGCATTTGTCGCACTTCGACTCGTACACCGGCGGCGGCGTGGCGCCCGAGCCGATGAGCCGGTGGAGGCGTGCCGCCGTGGCCTCGGTGAGATCCCTCAGGCTTGCATCGAAGGGCACCTCTCTCCGACGGCGGATCTGGCCGTAGAAGAGGGCGCCAGCCGGCACGTCGGCGCCGAGCATTTCCTCCAGACAGAGCGCTTGGGCACAGAGCTGAACCTCGTCCGCCCGGTGGGCCTTCGGTTTGCCGCGCTTGTATTCCACCGGAAACGGCCGCCACGTGCCGGCAAACCCGGCGAGGACCGCTCCCGCCTCCCCTTCGGCCAAGCGATGGAACTCCACGAGGTCGGCCTTTCCCGACAAACCCAATCGAAAGTTGCGCAGTGACAGCCCGCGAGCGACGTGAAGCCTCGCCCCCGACTCGCCGCGGCCGGCGTCCACCCGCTCGTGCAGATGCCGGCCCTCGACGGTGAGCGGGTTCTCCACCCAGATCTGCTCGAGATGGATCAGCGCGCACTGCCGCTCGCAGAACAACAAGTGCTGCAGCGCCGAGAGGGGGAGGAGGTCGTCTTCGGTGAACATGGAACCCTCACAACATCTCGTGAATCGTTACGCCTGTCGGCAAACCTTCACGATCAACTCTCACGCCGTAGTCGCCATAGGCGCGCGAGGGACGGGACCGATCTATCGGTTCGGCCTTCACATGGTTAAACAGCGTGTGCGCCGGGGCGTTGCCAAGATGGCTCTCGTGCTCGAACACGACCAGCTTTCGGACTGCCATTTCCCCCCGAGTAGCAGACCGGTCGTGTTCGAACATGTTCAGCAACGCCTGCCAGAGGAGGGCGAGGTCTCCTTCAGTAAATCCGGTGTCGGCGGCAAGGTGGGGAGATACGAAGCCGTGCGCACGATAGAGGGCGTACGGCACGATCTCCTTCCTTCCCATGGTCCCGACGACCTGGCCGCTCTTCTCGATCTGGGCGTCAGCCTCTCGCTGGGTAGCGACGGCTTTTCGAGTGATGGATTGCTCGAGGGACGCGATCGGATCGATCGAGCGCGAGAAAGTGATCTGGACGGGACCTCGAACCTGTCCGCAGTTGATGTCCAACGTGAGGACGGCACCGAAGGCGCGGATGTCGAAGTAGGTCTGGCACATCCAGGCACGAGCCTTCTCGACGTTGGTTAGTTTCGCTTCCTTGGATTTCTCGTCGAGGTCGAGACCGAGCGTCTGATAAGCACGCCGGTGAAGCTGTTCAAGAACGCCGTGGTGCTTCACATAGATGTCGTAACCCGGCGCCGGACCGCCGTTTCCGGAGTCGGTCTTTGCGAGCAGAACGAAGTTGCGGATCTTACGCTTTAGCGCAACGTCGCTGACCAAGCCATGGCCCGTCTCGGGATCGACGCGGGGAGCATTCCCGGCGTCGGGGTCACCGTTAGGGTTGCCGTTGACGACGTCGTAGAGAAGGACGAAGTCGTAGCGATGAGCGACGACGGGGTTGGAAGTGGTCATGGATTCTCCTTATCGGTTATTGAAAGGGTGGAGATTCACGCCGCGGCTCCTGCTGCTTCGGCCTCTTTCCGCTGTCGATCCTCTTTGGATTGGAAGAAGGAATGACGTTGGTGGTGATACCCAAGGATGAAGAGGCCTTGCTGATCGAGAGCAAGGAAGGATGGAAAGGTCTTCAGCGGTTCGAGGAGGCCATCGGCTTCTTTCTCGAGGCGAACGGCCCAACCGGCGGCTGCTTTCTCACCGTCCTTCGCTTTGCGCGCGTGGTGGCGGAAATTCTTCATCAAGCGGGGGAAGACAGCGCCAGGAGTGGCTGATGCGGCGCCGAAGAACCGGTCTACGACCGAGGCGTTGACGTCGGAGCCCAAGGCCGTGGCCTGCATCCTCTCGATCACGGCCATGAGCCTTCCAAGGAGATATCCGGGCTGAGTGTTGTTCGGGTCCATCGCTTCGGTAACCTCCGGGTAAGATGTCGATTGGAAAAGCAAACGTCGCCGACGGTTGAGCACCGCTTTGATCAGAGCGGCACGGGCGTCGCGACGTTCGAAATCACTCCACTCGCTCTCGCCGATCTCGGCCCTGTAACGCTCCAACGCGCGTTGGAGAAGAGAGAGAGGATAAAGCGTGCCGCTGAGAGCCGCCTGCACCACCTGGCCCGCAAGCGCAGCCGGAACTTTCTTGTCATCGCCGTTTACAGCCAGGGAGCGCAGCAGAACACGAAGCGGAAGGGCTGGAGGATGCTCCTTTCCTTTCGGTTGGGGTGTGTTACGCACAATCAGGAGATCGGAAAAGTGCTGACTCAGGTTTTTAGCCACCCGATCCACGGTTGACTCGAACCAATCACGAACGATGGCCCTCCCCTGAGAACCTGAAAGCGTCAGCGCGTAGAAGGCCGAGGTGTCGCTCACCTTCACAGGCTCGCCGCGCCAGACCGAACGGTACAGCTCCTCCACCTGGCTTGGGTCAGCGTCCAAGAGAGCAAGAACCAAGTTGGTGAGGGCCTCGCCGCTCGGGGTAGCAGCCCAGAAGCAGACCACTGTATCGGCGCTCAGCCGAAGGTGGCGCTTCGGTAAGGACTGGCCGGGCTCCGCGGGGTTGGGGAATGCGGGGTGGAGGAGGCGGTTCAGTGCGGTTGAACAGGCCTCGGCGGCGGTGCGCGAGATCGGAGCGTTCTCGTTCCCCTCCCAGCCGTAGGACTCGAAGGCGTTGCTGTTGAAGGACACCAGCGCGACGCCGCTGGTGCTGCCTCCCGGCAGGTTCTTGATGCCTGGCAGCTTGTCCACCGGCGGTGCGAGTCGGCCAGAGACCAGACATAGCCTCAGGTCTCCGGAATCGGCGGTCGGAAGAACGCGGAGGGACCGCCAGTAATCCTGAACCGCCGGCCGCGAGGTGATCAGGCGGTCAACATCCTTGGCATAGACGAAAGCAAACAGATCGTTGCTCGCACACCCTTCAGGCAACTGGACACTGACCTCGTGTCGGCTCAGCTTCCCCAGGAGGTCACAAACCGCACGGACTCCTTCGTCGCCGGTGGCGGCAAGACACTCCTCGGCGCGTTGGCAGAACAGTGCGAACCGAGAGACGAGCTTGTCGGGAGGGCGTTCCGCCGCGGGATCCTGGCCCAATGCATACTCGGCCTTGTCGAAAAGGAAAAACGCCCGGTCGCCGCTGGTACGTCCGGGTTCGCGCGGAACCGGGAAGCTGGCGGCGCGCGGCTTGGGCTTCTTCTTCGCTCCTTCCTCGGCGGTAGGTGCCGAGTGGGTGCCCCGGATGCCGAGGAACGAACCACCCTCGCCGACCACAATCAGCCACGCGACAGGCTTCCACTCGAAGTCGGGATCTTCCATGAGCCTCTCACGCTCGGCGAGTTGGTAAAGGGCTTGAAGAATCATCCTTCACCTCCTGCGCTCAGGCCGACTTCAGGTTCCGCCGGAACGTGCAGGATGCCGCTATCGAGGCGAGCGGCGAAAAACAGCGGGCGCCGTTGTCCGGGGCTGTAGTCGATGTCCCAAAGCATAAGACCAAGGTCACGGCTGTCTTCAATGGGAGGAGGGGAGTCGTCAGCCGGCAGAACTTCCGCCGCCAGCTCCCTGCAGCCGAAGTAGGGTTGATGGAACTGCTGCCCTTTCGCGAGACGGCGCTGGAAGATCTCACCGAACTTCGTCGCGTTCTCCTCCGGGCCGGCACGGCTGGTCAGCTCGAAATGCGCCTCGATCAAGTAATCCACATTGCGTAAAGCAAGAGTATTGCGCTGCGCCCGGTCGTCGTCGGCGAAATAGTGGCTCACGGTTCCTCCGGCGCGGACGAGAGACGCCGACGGTGCGACAGCACGCGAGCTCACCTCGTTGCGACGAAAGGCGATGAACCGAATCTCCCGCAAGACGTGGATACGTTCGATCCGCCAACGGATGGCCGGCTTCCAGAGCACGGCTTCGAGGAGACCGCGGGCTGCCGACGGAGTCATGACGGGGTAGGAGACGCGTTCCACTTTGAGCTCGGGGCGAGTGAAGCAGGCAAAGGGGCCGCGGGCTCGCAGCCGGAGAGTGGGACTTCGGGATGGGGCCATGTCGATACTTCCCTCCTTTCATGAAGGTTCTCAAACGATCAGTCTTTCCGGATCCGGTCCTCCCTCATCGGCGACAAGCAGGCCGAATTTCAAGTCGTAGAGATTCTCGAAGACCGGGGTAAGAGCGTAAATCCCGTCCACGATCGTCTCCAGCGCGCCCCGTCCTTGGAGTTGAGACACCTCCCGCTCGCGAATGTTGACGACGAAGGGTTGGAGAGCGCGCAGAAGCAGGCGATCGGGACCATAGCGGCGCAGCTCGGCCAGACGCTCGCCGCCATCGCCGAAGGGGACCACGACCGGGTAGGTCTCGTCGGGAATCAACCGAAAACGACGGGCGACGGAGGTGAAAGAAAGGCTCTGGCGCAATGGTTGAATACCGCGGTAGTCCAGGTCCTTGGAGAAGTACAGGCGCCTGAAGTAATCCCCGAAGACCTTGGGATCGTCGAGGTCTATCACTCCGCCGTGCTCGCGGAGCATCTCCTGAGTGATCTCCAAACCGTCCCTGGGAGTGCCGGTTGGAGGAGGGGTCTCGGCAACGAAGAAGACGACCTGGCCGGGTTCGGGAGCCCGACCTTCGCGGTTGCACCGGCCGGCTGCCTGGGCCAGACTGTCGAGGCCGCCAAGGCATCGGTAAACGACGGGGAAATCCACGTCTACACCGGCTTCGATAAGTTGAGTGGACACCAGCCGGCAAGGTTTATCCTCTTTGAGACGTTCCCTTACCTCATTAATGATCTGGAGGCGATGAGCTGGACACATCAGGGCGGAGAGGTGAAACCGGTGCTCCGCGGGCAGCAGCTCGGCGAGGGTGCGGGCGTCGCGTCGCAGGTGGACGACGGCGAGAACGCGATCCAACCCGGCCAGCTCTCGCGCGAGCTCAGCGTAAGTGCGGGGCCCCGCTGCAAGGTCCGGCCAATCGACTCGAATTCTCTTGAGATCGCGGGCCAGCGCGCTCGGATCGGGAACGATCTCGTGAACCCCTTCGAATCCCTGCTTCAGGCTTTCGCGTCGTCCAAGGGCCGGCTGCGTCGCGGTGGTGAAGACTACGGTGCAGCCGTAATGGTCAGTGAGCTCCCGCAAGAGATCGAGAACCGGGAGGAGGTAGCCCACGGGAAGGGTCTGAGCCTCGTCGAGCAGAAGGACACTACGAGAGACATTGTGCAGCTTCCGGCACCGCGAAGGCGAGGCGGCAAGGAGCGACTCGAACAGTTGGACGTTGGTAGTCACCACGATCGGTGCGTCCCAGTTCTCAGCCGCGAGGCGCCGCCGGGTCTCGGCTTCCCGATTCCGCTTCTCCGCCGACCGCGGATCGAGCCCGGTATGGTGCTCGATCACGTTGGCATCACCGAGAGCATCGCGGTAAACGCGGGCGTTCTGCTCGATGATGCTGGTAAACGGAATCGCAACGATGACACGGCGAAGGCCATGAAGGGCAGCGTGCCGCAAGGCGAAGGACATCGCCGACAGGGTCTTGCCGCCTCCCGTAGGCACCGTAAGGCTGAACAGGCCAGGGAGGAGTTCCGAGGCCGCGCGACAAGCCGCGAGAACCTCGGCTCGCCGGCGGTTGACCGACGAGGATCTCCGATCCTCTGAGAGACTGCCCACGAGCTTGTCCAAATAGTCGTCGAGGCGTTGGCTAAGGGTCGCTACCTCGTCATAGCCGGCGAGAGCCTTCCGCCGCAGGCCCGGCTTGTAGAAATCCTCCGTTGCCAGGAAGTCGGCGTCGACAAGACACGAGAACAGGAGCCGGGTCCAGAACTCCAGCGCGCGGACACCTTGGTGCAGCGAGAGATCGCAGCGGTCCGGGAAAGGAGGCAGTTCAGGAGAAGTGAACCTATCGGGCAGGTGTGGACGGACCTTGGAGAGGATCCGCAGGTTGGAGTCAAGCCTCTCCCGCAGCGGTCGGCGGCCATCTTCCCGTGTCGCAGAGGTAGTAAGGTCCGCAAGACCTGCGTGATGGCCGGCGATAGCGAAAGCCAGGGGAAGGCCCTTGTCGCGCGACTTCTCGAAAGCCAGAGCCGCGCCCACGCCGGCATGCTCCACCGACTCACGACTGCCCTGAAGCCGGTCTTGAAACTCCGGCTGGAACTTGCCGAGGTCGTGCCACAGCCCGGCAAGGCGGCCCCACTCGCCGGCGCCGAACTCCGCGGCGAAACAAGACGCGAGCTGTGCAACCTTCTGGAGGTGCTCCTCGAGGCCCTCCCACTCAGACTCCGGGCGACCCTCAAGGCTATGGGCGAAAAAGAGAGATGAGTGGTCGCCAACAGGCTTGCTCATGCTTTATCCTATCCGTATGTCTATGGTACCATGCCGACGGTAAATCGGCGAGGGCAATCTACGCCTCATTGCCACTGCCGCGGATTGAAACATCCTTGCCGTCGGTCTCTGAGCCACAAGGGGGCGGTTTCGCCGCCCCCTGCCTTAGCCCGAGCGTCTGAGGCAGAGTAAGCGCACCATCCGACAAGGAGGAGGAGAAGAGGATGAAACGCCGGCTCTTACTCACCAGGTTGACGCGGGGCGCTCTCCAGAACGTGGCCTTCGGCGATATGCTCTATCTCATGGAGGGATTTGGCTTTACGGTCGTTCGCGTCAAAGGCAGCCACCACCTGCTATCCCACGAAGGAATTCCTGAGCTGGTCAATCTCCAAGAGGTCCGAGGCGAGGCGAAGCCGTACCAGATCCGACAGGCCCTCCGACTCATAGAGCTGTATAATCTTGAGTTGGAGGACGACGATTGACCGACTATCACATCAACATCTTCTATAGCGACGAGGATGGCGGGTACATCGCCGACATCCCCGACTTGGCAGCGTGCTCGGCTTTCGGCGCGACGCCGGAGGAGGCCCTCGCCGCGTTGGAGGATGCGAAGGAGGCTTGGCTCGGCGCCGCCCGGGAAGCCGGCAAGCCCATCCCGCCACCTCGCTACCGGCCTTTGATCTACCAGACCGCGGGATAAGCTGGCACCCCTCAAACCGGCGGCCGGCTCCGCCTGCCCCTTTCCCCGTTGCATCGCAACACAAACCTGTGTTGCAATCCCCTGCAACATGAAACGCGAGGAGTTCGAGCGGCGCAAGCGCCGGCTGGAGGAGCAGCTTGAGGAGGGCATCGAGCTCCTGAAGGCGGGATTCCGCCAGCAGCTCCGCGCCCTGGAGCTGGTCTGGATGACCACCGCCGAGGAGGACGAGGTCCCGCCGCGGACCGCGACCGAGCCGGCCCGAGAAGCCTCGGCCGCGACCGCCGCAGCGCCGCAGCCGGCGACGCCCACCCGTCCCCGGCCGAAGCGCGGACAGCTCTGGGAGGACATCGACGAGGCACTCAACCGCGTGCCGAAAGTGTTCGACCGCCACGATCTGGTGAAGGCCCTCGGCTTTGAGCCCGAGCGCACGGCGTTGCATCGCGTGATATCGGCGCTCCTCGCGAAGGGCGAGATCACTCTCAAGAGGCGTGGATTCGGGAAGATTCCGGCCCGCTACGAGCTGGTCGAAGACGCTGACGAGGAGCCTGAAGAGGCCGCCACCTGAGGTGGGGTCTTGCCCGTGTTACCTCACCCCCTGGCCCCCTCTCCTAAAGGAGAGGGGGAACGAATTCGGCTCGAAGCCCCTCTCCTTTAGGAGAGGGGTTGGGGTGAGGTCGCGACGGCAATACGCGACGAGATCTCCGCACGGAGCTGCGAACCGGCACGCCCTTCCGCCGGAGCGCTCGCCTTGGGCAAGTCCACGAATGTGCCTGCCATTGCGTTGCAGCGCAACACCAACGGGACCCAACCCACACTCTTTGCCGCGGGCGGCATCACCGCCGGACGGAACGCAACATCCGACGGCTCCCTTGCAACGCGCGACGGAGCCGGCGCAACAAGCAACGGGGCCGGCGCAACACGCGATGAGGTCTTTGCAACGAGCAACGGCGGCGTTGCAACAAGCGACGGACGCGGGGCGCGTGGCAACGGGGCGGGCGCAACGAGTGCGGAGGACATCGCGCGTTGCAAGGGCGCGAGCGCAACGAGCGCGGAGCCCGTCGCTTGTTGCAACGGCGCCGTCGGAAGGTGCACGGAGCCCGCCGGATGTTGCGAGGACGTCGTGGTGAGAGGAATTCCGGCGCGGTACGTTTTCGCTACGGCTTGACGATGATGTCGCCCTCCCACTTCAGGACGTTCGCGAAGGCGTGGACCGAGAACGGATAGGCCGGGCAGCCCGGATCGTCGCCGGGGAGGAGATCTTTGGACGGGATTCCGACGTCGTCCTTCCGCTCCGCATCGGTGGCCCACCAGCGCCAATACGCTCCGTCGTCGTCCTTCCGCTCCGCGTCCGAGGGCACCCATCCGGGCGGCTGTGGATTGCAGAAAGCCCAGACGAGACGATCCGCATTCTCACGGCTGGTCCCGTTGTCCTCGACCACGAGCTGTACCCACTTGCCGATGTAGGTCCGGTGGCTGGAGTCCTTGACGTACCCCCTGATCACGGCCTGGTTCTTCTCCACGATCAGGCTCTCCGGGATGACCGTGGCATAGAACTCCGTGGGCGGCTCATCCGCGCCGGGGTCATCGGGATCGTCGACGTCGGGAATCGCCGCCGCGTCGGTGAAGGTCATCCGGCCGTCGGCGTTGCCCTTCTCGTCAGCCACGACGTCCAATTCCAGGGACTTCGACTGGTCGTCGTCCTCCAAGACGAACCGATAGCTGGCGCTGACGGACGATTGAGCCGAGACAGGCCGCGGAGTCGAGAGGCCCAGCAGAGACAGCGCGAGGATCGATGCGATACCCAGACTCTTCTTCATGACACCTCCTTCGGGAGCTCAGAGACAGCAGATGCAGCAGGCAGTTATATACGGTCTCTGCCGGAAACGAATCCGACGAAAGTCAGGTGTCTCACCCAACGAAAGTTGGGAGCGCTGTGAAGAGGAATTCCGGGAGCGGCGCCTTCAGGCCTGGCGAATGGTGCGGCTGGGAGGACTCGAACCCCCGACCAAGGGTTTAGGAAACCCCTGCTCTTTCCACCTGAGCTACAGCCGCAGGCCAGTGAAGTATAACGGAGCGGCGTGCGAGGCTATTCTCGGGGTGGCCCCTCACCTCCCCGGCCCTCCTCTCCCACCGCACTCCCGCCCACCGGGAGAGGAGGGAGACTGCTTTGGATTTGTCTCTGAACCCCCTCTCTCCCGGCAGAGTGGGCGTGAGGCGGGAGAGAGGGGGAAGGGGGAGTGAGGGCCTCAGTACCGGATCAGCGACTCCACCTCGTAGCCCTTCAGCTTGTCGCGGCCGTTGAGGAAGGTCAGCTCGATGATGAAGCCGAAGCCGGCGACGATGCCGCCCAGCGACTCCACCATCCGGGCGGCGGCGAGGGCGGTGCCGCCGGTCGCCACCAGGTCGTCGACCACGAGCACGTGCTCGCCGGGCAGGATGGCATCGTCGTGCATTTCCACGGTGTCGGTGCCGTACTCCAGCTCGTAGCTCTCCTTGATCTTGCGGTACGGCAGCTTGCCGGGCTTGCGCACCGGCACGAAGCCGGCGTTCAGATCGTAGGCCACGCTGGGACCGAACATGAAGCCGCGAGACTCGATGCCGACCACCTTCTGGATGTGCTTGCGGGCGAAGAGCCAGACGAAGCGGTCTACCGTCATGCGCAGGGCCAGCGGGTCCTGCAGCAGGGTGGTGATGTCATAGAAGTTGATCCCCGGCTTCGGAAAATCCGGCACCTCGCGGATGTACGCCTTCAAGTCGTCCATGTCTCCTCCGGCAGCAGCCCATGGAGATGGGCTAGCGGTCGATCGAAAATCCGTCCCACGCGGGGACGGAGGATAGCTCTTCCTCTTCCAGGTGCGTCACTCGCGCCCCCGGGGGACCCTGCCGCAGCCGGTCGCGGAAAGCCGCGAGCCGCTCGGGGCCGCCGGCCACCTCGACCTCGACGCTGCCGTCCGGCAGGTTGCGGACCCGGCCCGTCAAGCCCAGCTCCTGCGCCTCCCGGCGCACGAACCAGCGGAAACCCACGCCCTGGACGCGGCCGGTGAGGCGGATGCGGAATGCCCGCAGGCCGCTCATTTCTGTTTCCAGCCGTGGCGGCCGAGCAGCGGCACGAAGGCGACCTCCTCGCCTTCCCGGCGCCGGATCTCGCCGCGCGCCGATTTGCGGTAGAGCACCAGGCGCTGGGCGTTGAGCTTCCCCTCCGGCACCAGCAGGGCGCCGCCCGGCGCGAGCTGTCCCAGCAGCGGCTCCGGCACCTTCGGCGCGCCGGCGGTGACCAGGATGCGGTCGTACGGCGCCCACTCGCTCCAGCCCACGGTGCCGTCGAACACCTGGATCTTGACGTTCTCCAGGCCGAGCTGGCGCATGCGGGGGATAGCCGTCTGCGCCAGCTCGGGAACCAGCTCCAGGCTGTAGACCCGCCGCGCCAGCAGGGCCAGCACGGCCGTCTGATAGCCCGAGCCGGTGCCGACCTCCAGCACCGAGTGCTCCGGCCCCACCTCCAGCAGCTCCGTCATGCGGGCCACGATGTAGGGCTGCGAGATCGTCTGGCCGCCGCCGATGGGCAGCGCGTGATCGCCGTAGGCCTGGCTGCGCAGGTGGTCCTTCACGAACAGGTGCCGCGGGACCTTGCGCAGCGCCGCCAGCACACGCTCGTCCTTGACGCCGCGGGCGGCGATCAGGTCGCGCACCATGCGCTCGCGCTGGACGGCGTAGTCGCTCATCCCTGACGATGAGGAAAGGGGAGGTTGGTGAGCTTGTCGCGCAGCGAGCCGAAGCTCTCCAGCCCCGGATAGTAGGTCAGGTCCAGGTGCAGCGGGGTCACCGAGATGCGGCCCGTGGTAATGGCCTCGAAATCGGTGCCGCTGGCGCGCTTCCACTGCGGCGTGCCGGCGATCCAGTAGTACTTGCGGCCGCGCGGGTCCAGCTTCTCGATGACCGACTGCTTGTAGGTCCGGCGGCCCAGCTTGGTGAAGCTCACGCCCTGGATCGGTCCGGCCGGAAAGTTGACGTTGAGCAGCAGGTCCCGCGGCAGGTCCTCGGTGAGCAGGATCTCCACCAGCGTGCGGGCGAACTCGGCGGCGGCGGCGAAGGAGAACCCTTCCGCCACCTCCTGGCTGAAAGCGAGCGAGGGGATCCCCAGCAGGGTCCCCTCGAAGGTCGCGCTCACCGTGCCGGAGTAGGTGACGTCGTCCCCCAGGTTGAGCCCGAAGTTGATCCCCGAGCAGACGAGGTCCGGCGGATGGTCCTTGAGCAGCGACAGCACGGCCAGGTTGACGCAGTCGGTGGGGGTGCCGTCCACGGCGTACCAGTTCTCCTCCACCTTCTGCATACGCAGCGGCCGCGAGAGGGTCAGGGCATGGCCGGTGGCGCTCTGCTCGCGGTCCGGCGCCACCACGAACACCTCCGCGATCTGGCTCAGGGAGGAGGCCAGGAGCCGGATCCCCTGGGAGAAGATGCCGTCGTCGTTGGTGATGAGGATGCGGGTCAAGAAAAGCTCCGTGGTTCTCCGTTCGGGAAATCAAAGGACTTCAAGGACTTCAAGGACAAAGGACACCAGGGTCCTGGTCCTCGATGTCTGTCCTTGTCGTCCGTTTCGTCCTTTCTGTCCTTGCTCAGGAGAGCTTCAGGTATTTCCCAACAATGGGTTCCAAGGCCTTCAGCGTCTCGGCCGGAACCAGGGTCCGCTCGGTGATCAACGAAAACTTGAGGGCCTCGCCGCAGCCGCAGGTGCGGGGCGCGTCGTCGGGCACCCGGGCGAGGATCTCGCGGATCACGCGCTGCGACATGGCCACGTTCGCCATCACCACCTGCATCACCGCTTCGCCGGAGACGGCCTCCTCGGTCTCGTGCCAGCAGTCGTAGTCGGTGACCATGGAGAGCGTGGCGTAGCAGATCTCGGCCTCGCGGGCGAGCCGCGCCTCGGTGAAGTTGGTCATGCCGATGACGTCGAAGCCATGGCGGCGGTAGGTCTCGGACTCGGCGCGGGTCGAGAACTGCGGCCCTTCCATGTTGACGTAGACGCCGCCCCGATGGGCCGTGGCTCCGGCCGCGCGGGCCGCCTCCACGAAGGGATCGATCAGCCGCGGGCAGACCGGCTTGGCGAGCGACGTGTGGGCCACCAGACCGTTGCCGAAGAAGGTGTCCTGGCGGTGCCGGGTGCGATCGTAGAACTGGTCGGGAACGAGGATGTCCGTCGGCTTGTACTCGAGCTTCAACGAGCCGACGGCGGAGACGGAGATGATCTGCTCGACCCCCAGCACCTTGAGGCCGTAGATGTTGGCGCGGTAGTTGAGCTCGCTCGGCAGCAGGCGATGGCCGCGGCCGTGTCGGGGCAGGAACGCCACCTTGCGGCCGTCCAGCTCGCCGAGGATATAGGCGTCCGAAGGATCGCCGAACGGTGTCTGAATCCGGCGCTCTTCGCGGACCTTCATCCCCTCCATCTGGTACAGGCCGCTGCCGCCGATCACACCGATACGGATGTCGCTCATCAGAAAACTCCTCCTTGAAGGGAAAGCTGGCGCTGCCGGGCTGAAGCCGGCGGGAGAGTCTACCAGTGTTCCCCTTCTCAAGGGTCCATTCATTTTTCCTGCCGTTCTGCCCTCCGAAGCCCTCACCTCCCCGGCCCTCCTCTCCCACCTCACGCCCGCCCTACCGGGAGAGGAGGGGGACTACAAAAGCAGATTTTGTTGTCTTGCCTTTTCAGTCTCCCCTCGCTCCCGGGGGGGTGGGTGTGAGGCGGGAGAGAGGGGCCGGGGGAGTGAGGGGCACGAGGCGGCGCAGAGGCCTGTATATCGAAAAACTCTCGGCGTGAGATTAACGCGCATGGAGGGTCAGGGGGTGAGGTCGCGTGGGCACCTACCGGATCGCCTCCACCACCGCCAGGGCCGTGGCGAGCGCCCGGCGACCTTGGACCCCATCGACCCGCGGCGAGGCCCCTCCCCGGCAGGCGGCCAGGAACGCCTCCAGCTCCCGCTTGAGCGGCTCGGCGCGTTCGATGGGCAGGTCGTCCGGCAGGATGCGGCGCTGGGTGCCGGTCTCTTCCAGGCGGTACCCCTTGATCTCCTGCGCCTGGTAGTCCAGCGAGTAGTAGCGGTTCGGCAGGAAGGCCCGGAGCTTGCGCACCCGCTCGGACGACACCCGCGAAGCGGTCAGGTTGGCGACGCCGCCCGAGGCCAGCTCGACGCGGACGTTGGCGATGTCGATGCGCGGCGAGAGCACCGCGATGCCGGTGGCGCGCACCTCAGCGACGGGACTGTCGTCGAGAGCGTGCAGGATCTGCAGGTCGTGAATCATCAGGTCGAGGATGACGTCCACGTCCAGGCTGCGCGGCGAGAACACCCCCAGGCGCTGCACCTCCACGAACCGCGGCGCCGTGCCGAGCGCCAGCAGCGCCTGGACCGCGGGGTTGTAGAACTCGACGTGCCCCACCGCCAGCACGCGGTCGCCGGCCCGCTCCAGCAGACGGTCCGCCTCGGCGAGGGAGGACGCGAGCGGCTTCTCGATCAGCACGTGCAGGCCGCGCTCGAGCAACGCGCACCCCATGTCGGCGTGGGCCACCGTCGGCGCCGCCACCACCGCCGCCTCGATCTCCGCGGCCAGATCCTCCAGCCGCGGGAACACCCGGGCGCCGTGCTCGCGGGCCACACCCTCGGCGACCTCCGGCTTCGGGTCGTACACCCCCACCAGCTCGGCGCCGGGCAGGGCCGACAGCAGGCGGACGTGGTTGCGGCCCATGGCGCCGGTGCCGAAGACGCCGAGGCGAAGAGGCGTCAGGTCAGTCAGGCTCGCCCCCTCCTCTCGCGCCGCCGCGCGGCACGGACTTGACGACGCCGCGCTGGCTGCTCTCCACGAAGGCGATCAGGTAGTCGATATCGGGATAGCCGGCCAGCTCGGCGCGCAGCCGCTCCAGGGCGTTCGGCGTGCTCAGCTTCGAGCGCACCAGGATGCGGTAGGCGGCCTCCAGGCGGCGCACCCGCTCGGCGTCGTAGCCCTTGCGCTTCAGTCCGATGGAGTTGATGCCATAGCAGGCCGGCTTCTGCCCCACCGTCTTGACGAAGGGCAGGGCATCCATGGTGATCACCGAATAGCCGCCCACGTAGGCGTGCCGCCCTACCCGGCAGAACTGGTGCACGGAGCTGAAGGCGCTGATGTTGGCGTCGTCCTGCACCTCGACGTGGCCGGCCAGCGTGGCATTGTTGGCGAAGACGATGCGGCTCCCCACCTGGCAGTCGTGACCGACGTGCGTGTAGGCCATGAACAGGTTTTCGCTGCCGATCCGGGTGACGCCGCCGCCCTTGGCCGTGCCGCGGTGGAGGGTGCAGAACTCCCGGAAGTGGTTACGGTCGCCGATCTCCAGCCACACCTCCTCGCCCTGGAACTTCAGGTCCTGCGGATCGAAACCGATGGCGGCACAGGGGTAGATACGGTTCTCCCGGCCGATGCGGGCCGGGCCGCGGACCTGAGCGCCGGCGCCCACCTCGCTGCCGTCGCCGATCTCGACACCGGCTCCGATCACCGCGAAGGGACCCACCTGGACTCCCTCGCCCAGCCGGGCGGAGGGGTCTACCACCGCGAGCGGATGGATGAGGCCGCTCATCGGGCGCCCAGCACGCCGGACGGGCATGCCCTTCGAGACCGATATCCAAAAGACCCATTGAACCAGCAGGGCCACAAGGTGAGGGCACCGGCTATCACCGGTCCACCATCGCCGAGGAGAGCACCGCCTCGGCCGCGAGCTGGCCGTCCACCAGGACCTTGCCCGCCAGCTTGCAATACGTGCTGCGCAAGCGCAGGACCTCGATCTCGTAGCGGATCTGGTCGCCCGGGACCACGGGCCGGCGGAACTTCGCCTCCTCGATCGCGGCGAAAAACAGCAGCTTGCTGGAACGGTCGGCCACGTCGGAGAAGAGCAGCAGACCGCCCGCCTGCGCCATGCCCTCCACCAGGAGCACGCCGGGGACCACCGGCCGGCCCGGGAAGTGACCCGCGAAGAACGGCTCGTTGATGGTGACGTTCTTGATCGCGACGATCCGGCGCCCGGGCTCCATCTCCAGCACGCGGTCGACCAGCAGGATCGGATAGCGGTGAGGAAGCACCGACAGGATCCACTCGATGTCCCACTTCGGGGTCGGATCGCTCAAAGTCATCTCTCCTCGCGCTCGCTCGTCTCGTCTGCTTTTCGGGAGACCCCGAGCTTTTTCTCCAGCCCTCTCAGCCGCCGGCTCATCTCCTCCAGGCGCGCCAAGAGGACCACCTGGCGCCGCCAGGTGCGCAGGTCGACGGCGGGAATCCCGGCCACGACGGCGCCGGCCTCCAGCGGCCCCAACGCAGCGGATTTGGCCGCCACCTGGACGCGGTCCCCGAGCTGGATGTGCCCGGTGACCCCCGCCTGCCCCGCCAGCACGACGCCGTCGCCCAGCCGCGTGCTGCCGGCGATGCCCGCTTGACCGCACAGGATACAGTGCTGGCCGACCCGCACGTTGTGACCGATCTGGACGAGATTATCGATCTTGGTCCCGGCGCCGATCCGCGTCTCCCCCAGGGTGGCGCGGTCGACGGTGGTGTTGGCGCCGATCTCGACGTCTCTCTCCAGGACCACCCGCCCGACCTGGGGCACTTTGTGATGGGCGCCCTCCTGGGTAGCGTAGCCGAAGCCGTCGGCCCCCAGCACGGCACCGGCGTGGACGACGCAGTCGGGCCCGATCTCCGTATCGTCATAGAGCACGGCGTGGGAATGGACCACGGTCCCCTCCCCTACCCTACAGCCGCGGCCGACGGAGACGTGAGCATGGATGGCGGCGCCCGCACCGATCCGGCTGCCGGTGCCGATCACCGCATAAGGCCCTACGTAAGCGCTGGGGTCCACCTCGCACCCCGGCTCCAGCACGGCGGTAGAGTGGACCCCCGGCTCCCGCCTCAGGGGCGGATGGAGCACCGCGGCCAGGCGGGCCAGGGCGTAGTCCGGGTCGCCGGCCACCAGCAGGTCGCGGCCGGGGACCGCGGCGGCGAGCGCCGGCGCGACCAGCAGGGCGCCCGCCCGGCTGGCCTCCGCCTGCTCCCGATAGCGGGGGTGCTTCAGGACCGCGAGATCGTGGGGACCGGCGGCCTCCAGCGAGCGGATCGCCTCGACCGCGAGGTCCGGGTTGCCCTCGACACGGCCGCCGATCAGCTCGGCGAGCTCGGCGAGCCGGTAGCCCACGCCCTTATTTGCCCTGGCCCGCAGCGTCCAACCGCTGGATGATGACGTTCGTGATGTCGATCGCCTCGTCGGCGTAGATCAGACCGCTCTCGAACTTGCGGAAGATCAGCGTATAACCGAGATCCTTGCCCGTCTGATTGATCACCGGCATCACCCGCTGGTCGATCTGCCCCAGCATCTCGTCCCGCTTCTTGTTGAGCTCGCGGGTGGCGTCGTCCTGCTGGCGGCGCAGGGAGATCTCCTTCTCCTCGTACTGCTTGGAGAGGTCGGCCAGCTTGTCCTGAGCGAGCGACAGGCGCCCCTCGGAGATCTTCGTCTGCAGGTCCTTCAGCTCCTGGGCCCTGCCGCGCAGCTCGGTCTCCTTCGTCTCCTGGAGTTTCTTGAGATCCGCCAGGGCCTTCTTGCCGGCCTGCGAGGACAGCAGGATCTTCTCGGTGTCGATCACCGCGATCTTGATCGGACCGGCGGGAGCCGGCGCCGCGGCAGCCGGGGCCGGCTGCTGAGCGGCCGCCGGAACGGCCGCCAGAGCGAGCCCCAGAACGCCGGCCACGGCGGCTCGCGAAAGGAAAACTTTATGGAACGACATCGTCTCTCTCCTTGTGCGTTTATGGGATCATTAGAAGCTCGTGCCAATACTGAACTGGAAGTCCTCGAAGCTGTCCTGAGGCAGCGGATCGAGGTTCTTTGCGTAGATGAAGCGCAACGGCGCGCCGAAGACCGGCAGCAGCACCCTGAGCTCCACACCCGCGGTGTAGCGCAGGTTGGACAGATCGAACGGCTGCAGCTCGCCATAGACGTTGCCCGCGTCGGCGAACAGCAGCAGCCGGAAAGGCCCGCCGAGCAAGAAATGGTACTCCAGGTTGAGCTGGACGAAACTGTCGCCGCCGAGAATGACCCCGAACTCGTCGACCAGCGGCGTGCCGTCGTCGTCGCGCAGGAAGATCGAGCGGAAGCGGTGGCCGCGGATGCTGTTCTCGCCGCCGAGGAAGAACCGCTCGAGCGAGGAAAGCCCGTGGCCGCCGAAGGGATCGATCAGGCCCGCCTCGACATTGAACGCCAGGATCGTCTTGGTCGGATAGTTGCTCACCGGCTGAAACATGCTGAAGGTCGCCTCGGGACGGATGAAGTAGTTGTCGCCGCCCAGAAAACCTCCGGCGTACTCCACCGCCAGCGTCAGCTTCTTACCACGCGTCGGCTCGAAGGGGTTGTCCCGGCTGTCGAAGACGTAGGCCGGCCGCAACGACGAGTTATTGATGACGTTCTTGATCGTGATGATGGAGCCCACCTCAACGCCCTCGGGCAGCGGAATGCCGGTGATCGCGGGATCCTGCGCGACCGCCTGGGTCTCGTCGTTGTAACGGGAATTGTTGTAGCTGATGCTCGCCGACTGGAAGAGCCGGAAGTTCCGGCCGTAGGTGAGCACCGCCCCCTTGCTGTTGCGCAGGTAGTGGTTAGCGTTCGAGACCAGACCATACTCGAGGCTCTGGTCGTAGGCCCGGATGCCGATGCTCTGCGGCCGGTCGAGGAACCAGGGGATGTAGTAAGAAAGATCGAAATAGTCCCGCAGCTTGCCGGTCTGTACCGAAACGCCGACCTGCTCGCCGCGGCCGAGGACGTTCTTGGTGTTGATGGCGAACTGGCCGAAGAAACCGTCCAGCTCGCTCCAGCCGCCGCCGAACTGCAGCTCGGTGCGGTCCGCCTCCTCGCCCTTGAAGACCAGGTTGACCTTCTTGTTCTCCGTGTCGGTGTCGATCTCGACCGGGTCCTCCTCGTTCATCTTGAAGTAGCCGAGCTGGTTGACCTTCAGCACGCTGTTGCGGATCGCCGTGACGTTCATCAGCCCGCCCTCGTACAGGCGCAGCTCGCGGCGCAGCACCTTGTCCTTGGTGCGGTCGTTGCCCTGGAACTCGATGCGCCCCACCTTGAACTGGTCGCCCTCGCGCACGTGGATCACCACGTCGGCGACGCGCCCTTCGCGCTCCACCAGCTCCGGCTCGACGTGGGCGAAGATGTAGCCCGTATTGTGATAGGCGTCGGTGATCTGCTTGACCCCGTCGTCGACCACCTTCGAACGCAGCCAGCCGCCGGTCTTGTTGGTGAACGCCCGCAGCAGCAACTGGTCGGAATAGACCTCGTTGCCCTCGATCGTCACCTGCCCGAACTTCCAGCGCTCCCCCTCCTCCAGCGGCACGGTAATGAACATCCGCCGCTTCTGGTCCTTGGGCTCCGCCGCCCCGGGATTGAGCGCCCGCACCTCCACCTTCGGATCGCCGATGACCACGTTCTTGTAGCCGGCGCCGCGGTAGAGGTCGCGCACCTTGTCGAGGTCCTCCTGCAGCTTGGCCGGATCGTAGATGTCCTTCTTGCTGATCCGGGTGATCAGGCCGGTCTCCTTGGTCTTCTTCATCGACAGCCGCAGCCGCAGGTCGGTGTAGACCGTATTGCCCTCGAAGTCGATGTCGGAGATGCGGACCCGGTTGCCCTCGTCGACCGTGAAGATCACCTTCTTCTCGTTGGGACCGACGTCCTCGACCGTGTATTGCGCGGTGGCGAAGCGGTACCCCTTCTCGCCGTACATCTCCTCGATCAGGGTCTTGACCCGCTGCAGCTCGCCGAGCGACAGCGGCTCGCCCTCGCGGATGCGGACGCGCTGGGTCGTCATCTTGTCCTGCAGGTCGGTCTTCGAGATCCGCTTCAGGCCTTCGTACTCGATCGAGCGCAGGATGGGGCGCTCGGAAACGGTGATCACCAACCGTACCCCCGCCGGCGTGGGCACGCTCTCGACCACCACGTCGTCCACCAGGTTGCGGTCCCAGAGCTGCTTGAGGCTGCGGTTGAGGGCCTCCTCGTCCAGCGGCTGGCCGGTCTCGAGGCCGAGATAGTAGAGCAGCGTGTCCTCGGGGAGGGCCTTCAGCCCCTTGAACTCGATCGACTCGATGGTGCGGCCGTTGACGGCCTGAGGCGCCTGAGCTTGGGGATCCTGGGCGCGGGCGGGAATGCCACCGGAGAGCACCAGGGGAAGCAGCAGCGCCGCCAGCAGGCGGCGTGTCATCTTCCACCGGCGCGATCCGCGCCGGCCCGCGATGAGATCGAGCATCGTCTCGTCCTTTCCTGACCCCGGCGGCTCGACGCCGCCGGGGGAACGCCAACTCTTGCTGGGAGCCGGGCCGCCGGCCGGCGGATCAGCGCCTGGGAATGACGATCTCCTGGGCGCCGGCCTGGAACGTCAGCTCACCGCCCTCCAGATCCACCTCGATATGGTCGATCGTCTCGCCATGCTGATTGATGAGGATCTCCGAAACCGCGTCCTGGATGTGACGCTGGATGGTCCGGCGCAGCGGCCGCGCCCCGGTCGAGGGCTCGATGTCCGCTTTCGCCAGGAGCCATTCCTTGGCCCGGTCCGAGACCTCAAGCCGGAGACTCCTCTCAGCCAGCGTATTGTTCACGTCTTCGAGCAGGATGTCCACGATCGACCGCAGCTCCCCCGCGCCGAGGGGATTGAAGACGATCACCTCGTCGATGCGGTTGATGAACTCGGGGCTGAAGGTGCGCCGCAGCTCGGCCAGGATCTCCTCCTCGATGCGCTGGAAGCTCGCCTCCTGGCTGCCCTCGCCAAACCCCATGCGGCCGCCTCGCAGCACCAGCTTGCTGCCGATGTTGGAGGTCATCAGCACCAGGGTGTTGCGGAAGTCCACCTGGTTGCCGTAGGCGTCGGTGAGCTGGCCGTCCTCGAGGATCTGCAGCAGGAGGTTCGCCACGTCGGGATGGGCCTTCTCGATCTCGTCGAACAGGATCAGCGAGTAGGGCTGGCGCCGCACGCGCTCGGTGAGCTGGCCGCCCTCCTCGTGGCCGACGTAGCCCGGGGGCGAGCCGATCAGCTTGGAGACGGCGTGCTTCTCCATGTACTCGCTCATGTCGAACCGCACCAGGGTGCGCTGGCTGCCGAACAGGAACTCCGAGAGCTGGCGGGCGACCTCGGTCTTGCCGACGCCCGAGGGCCCCAGGAAGATGAACGAGCCCACCGGCCGCTGCGGGTTGGAGACGCCCAGCCGGGAGCGGCGGATGGCCCGGCTGATGGCGTTGATCGAGCGGTCCTGGCCCACCACGCGCCGCTTGAGGATCTCCTCCATCTTCAGCAGCCGCTCGGCCTCCTCGCTCTGCAGCGCCGCCACCGGAATGCCGGTCCACGAGGAGATGACCTCCTCGATGTCGTGCCGGGTCACCTCCAGGGTGCCGGTCTCGTCCGTCGCCACGCTCATCCGCTCCAGGTCCTCGCGCAGCTCGATCTCCCGCTCCCGCAGGTAGACGGCGCGCTCGAAGTCCTTGTCGGAGATGGCCACCTTCATCTCCTTGACCACCTGGCGGATCTCCTGCTCCAGCCGGCGCAGGTTCTGAGTGTCGCGCACCCGCCGGAGCTTGACCCGCGCGCCCGCCTCGTCGATGACGTCGATCGCCTTGTCAGGCAGGTGACGGTCCGGGATGTAGCGGCTCGACTGATAGATGGCGGTGCGCAGCGCCTCCGGCCGGTACCGCACTTTGTGGAACGACTCGTAGCGGTCCTTGACCCCCTCGAGGATCTCCTGGGTCTGCTCCGCCGTCGGCGGATTGACCTGGATGGCCTGGAAGCGCCGCAGCAGCGAGCGGTCCTTCTCGATGTACTTGCGGTACTCCTTGAGCGTCGTCGCGCCGATGCACGAGATCTCGCCGCGCGACAGCGCCGGCTTGAGGATGTTGGCCGCGTCGAGCGAGCCCTCCGCCGAGCCGGCCCCGATGAGCGAATGGATCTCGTCGATGAAGACGATCAGCTCCTTGCTCTCCTTGAGCTCCTTCAAGATCCCCTTCAGCCGCTCCTCGAACTGGCCGCGGTACTTGGTGCCGGCCACGATCAGCGACAGGTCGAGCGCCATGATCCGCTTGTTGGCCAGGAAGATCGGCACCCGGCCCTCGATGATGCGCTGCGCCAGGCCCTCGACGATGGCGGTCTTGCCCACGCCGGGCTCGCCGAGCAGGATCGGATTGTTCTTGGTGCGCCGGGAGAGGATCTGGATGATGCGGTCGACCTCCTCGTCGCGGCCGATCAGGGGGTCGAACGTCTGCTCGGCGGCGAGCGCCGTCAGGTCGCGGCCGTACTCGGAGAGGAAGGGCAGCTCCTTCTTCTGCTGCGAGGCCTCGCGCTCCTTGGCGATGGCCAGCACCTCCTCGCGCACCGTGTAGACGTCGAACCCGTGCTGGGCGAGGATGCGCATCGCCGTGCAGCCTTCCACGCGCAGGATGCCGATGAGCAGGTGCTCCGACCCGACGGTGGCGTGCAGCATGCTCTCCGCCTCGTGCGAGGCGTAGGCCAGGATCTTCTTGGACTCTTCGGAGAGGGGCAGCTCGGCGGTGGAAGAGATGCGCTCGACGAAGACCCGTTCGCCTTCGATCTCGCGGCGGATGTCTTCAGGCTTCACCTGAAAACGCCGGAAGATCTCGCTGACCGTCTCCTCGCCCTCGCGCAGGATGCCCAACAGGATGTGTTCGGACTCGATGACCCGGCTACCCAGCTTGCTGGCTTCGTAGCGGGCGAAGAAGAGCGCTCGGCGGGCCTTCTCGTTGTACTTCTCAAACATGCGATTCAACCTCTGACGCTAGCGCACGACATCGCACCTCGCGATGAAGGCACCTGAAGGGCCAAAGTGCGTCGGATTCAAGCAACTCGCATTCTAGCATGCCTGCCTCCTCCCGGGCGGCGCCGTCATGGGGGGGTGCCACGCGGCCGGCTCTTCAATCCTTACCGGGATCAAGCAGCGGAACGGGGGCGAAAATTCCCTCGCCTGCTGCCGGTTCTCAATACGGGTGCAGCACTCCCCCATCGAGCCGCAGGATGCGAGTGCACCGCTCCGCGATCTGCGGATTGTGGGTCACCAGGATCCCGGTCGTGCGGTGGCGGGCCTGCAGAGCGAGCAGGAGCTCGAAAACGTTGTCGCCGCTCGCCGGGTCGAGGTTGCCCGTGGGCTCGTCGGCGAGCAGCAACGGCGGCTCGAGGACCAGCGCGCGGCAGAGAGCCACCCGCTGGCGCTCGCCTCCGGAGAGCTGGTTCGGGAAGTGATCCAGCCGCTCCCCCAGACCGACCTCCAGCAGAAGCTGGCGGGCGCTCTCCAGGACCCGCCGCGGATCCATTCCGGCGATGCGGCCCGGCAGCATCACGTTCTCCAGGGCCGTGAAGTCCGGCAGGAGCTGGTGAAACTGGAAGACGAAGCCGATGGTGCAGTTGCGGAAGCCGGCGAGCGCCGCGCCCGAGAGGCCCGCGAGCGGACGGCCGCCGATCTCGACCCTCCCCGCGTCCGGCCGGTCGAGCGCCCCGAGCAGATGCAGCAGCGTCGACTTGCCCGATCCGGACGGGCCGACGACCGCCACCATTTCCCCCGGCTCGACGGTCAGGTCCACCCCCCGCAGAACCTCGACCCGCCGGACTCCGTCCTGGTAGGTCTTGGTGAGCCCGTCGGCGCGCACGGCAACGCTCACCGCTCGCTCCATACGGGGGGGTCCCCAGCGGACCGGTCCGCCTCGGCTGAAGAGGGGGCCAGGGGGTGAGGTCTCGGAGGGCAGACCGCCGGGACCGGTAAAGATCTCTGGAGCCTCACCGCCGCATCGCCTCCACGGGATCGAGGGCCGCTGCCCGCTGGGCGGCATAGAGGGATGAGGCGAGCGCCAGCGCCAGGGTGAGCAGCAGCACCAGCACGAGATCCCCCGGCTGCACCAGGAACGGCACGTAGTCGAGGAAGTAGACCCCCGGCACCTTGAGCACCTGGTAGCGATCGAGCACCCAGGAGCCGCCCACTCCCAGCACCGTCCCCGCCAGCATGCCGAAGCCCGCCACCAGGCCGCCCAGCAGCACGAACGCCTGGCGGAGCGCCGCGGGGGTGGCCCCCATGGTGCCCAGCATGCCGATCTCCGGTTGCTTGCTGGAGATGATCAACGCCAGGTCCGCGACCAGCGCCAGCGCGGCCACCAGGACGATGAGCGAGACCGCCACGAACATCACCAGCTTCTCCAGGCGCAGCGCGAAGAGCAGGGGCCGGTTGAGCTCCTTCCAGGTCCGAATTTCGCTGCCCTGCGGCAGCACCGGCGCCAGCCGGCGCGCCACCGCGAGCGCGGCTTCGAGACCCCCCGCCTCCACGTCCAGCCGCCGGTCGGCCGTCCCCAGCAGGCTCTCCGCGAGCGGCCGCGGCAGCGCCACCCGCACCCGTTCTTCCTGAGTCCGTCCTCCCTCGTAGGTGCCGGCGAGCGCCACGCTGCGGACCCGCGGCTGCGGCCCGAACGGCGTAAGCGTGGGGCGGGGCGAAACGACGTCCAGAGTCTGCCCGGATTCGACTCCCCAGCGGGCGGCGAGCGTCGAGGGGACGTAGAGTCCGGCGGGCTTGCCCACCGCTCCGGGGAAGGAGCGCGGAACCGCGCCGTCGAAGCCCACGAGCTCCACCGGCTGCACCTTACCCTGGTCCACCACCCAGCCGCCGCCGCGCACCTCGATCTGGACGCTCTCCACACCGGCGACGCCACGGACCACGTCGCGCGCCGCGGAGGCGTCCGCGCCGGGGGGCAGCTCCACCTCGATCTGCGGCGTACGGCCCAGCAGCTCCGAGCGCAGGGCGCTCTGAAAGCCCGTGATCACCGCGAGCGACAGGATGAGAGCCGCGACTCCCAGGGCCAGACCGCCCGCGGCCACCGCCGACAGAAAGCTCGCGAAAGCGTCGCGCCGCGTGCTGCGCAGGTAGCGCAAGGCGAGGATCGCCGGAAAGGGGAGGTTGCGGAGGAGGAGCATGGGGGCCTGGTCTACTCCTCCGTCTCCGGCCGCATCAGCGGAAACAGGATCACATCGCGGATCGACTGCCGGTCCGTCATCAGCATGGTCAGGCGATCGATGCCGACACCGATGCCGGCGGCCGGCGGCATGGCGTGCTCAAGGGCGCGCACGTAGTCGGCGTCGTAGAGGTGCGCCTCCACGTCCCCCGTCTCGCGCGCCGCCACCTGCTGGCGGAAACGCTCGGCTTGCACGTCCGGATCGTTGAGCTCGCTGAAGCCGTTCGCGATCTCCGTGCCGGTGATGTACAGCTCGAAGCGCTCGGTGAAGCGGGGATCGTCCGGACGCTGCTTGGCGAGCGGCGAGACGTCCGTCGGGTGATCGGTGATGAAGATCGGGTCGAAGAGATGCTCCTCCACCGTGTCCTCGAACAGGCCCATCAGCAAGTGGCCGTAGGTGCCGCCCGGGGGGATCTCGAGACCCCTTTCCTCCAGCACGGCGCGCACCGACTCCGCCGTTTCCAGCCGTTCCGGAGGCACGCCCGCGAAGCGAGTGATGGCTTCGCGCATGCTCAACCGCGGCCACGGGCGCGCCATCTGGACCGGCCGTTCCTGCCAGGTGATCTGATCTTTGCCCTGCATCCGCCGCGCGGTCTCGGCGAGGCCGGTCAGCAGCTCCTCGGTCAGGTCCATCATGTCCCGGTAGTCGGCGTAGGCCCAGTAGAACTCCAGCATCGTGAACTCGGGGTTGTGCCGGGTCGAGATCCCCTCGTTGCGGAAGTTGCGGTTGATCTCGTAGACCCGGGGGATGCCGCCCACCAGCAGCCGCTTGAGGAACAGCTCCGGCGCGATGCGCAGGTAGAGGTCCAGGTCGAGCGCGTTGTGGTGGGTCTTGAACGGCCGGGCGGTGGCGCCGCCGGGGATCAACTGCATCATCGGCGTCTCGACCTCGAGAAAGCCGCGGGCGTCCAGGAACTCGCGCATCCCCTTGATCAGCGCCGCCCGCACCTCGAAAACCTGCCGCGAGCCCTCATTGGTGGCGAGATCGAGGTAGCGCTGGCGGTAGCGCAGCTCGACGTCCGCCAGGCCGTGCCACTTCTCCGGCAGCGGCCGCAGCGCCTTGGCCAGCAGCACGAGGTCATCCGCCCGCAGCGACAGCTCGCCGGTGCGGGTGCGGATCAACGCTCCCGAAGCGCCGACGACGTCGCCGAGGTCCAGGTTGTCCAGCACCAGCCGAGCGGCTTCGGGCAGGTCGTCCCGGCGCAGGAAGAGCTGCAGCTTCGTCTTGCCGTCGTGGACGTCGGCGAAGGTGCTCTTGCCGTGCTGCCGGATGGAGAGCACCCGGCCCGGCACCCGCAGGCGGATGCCGGCCGACTCCAGCTCCTCGGCGGTCTTTTCCCCATAGGCGGCGCGGGTCACCGAGGGCTCCAGGTCCCATTCGAAGCGGTGCGGATAGGGAGCGATCCCCGCCTCGGCCAGCCGCTGCCGTTTGTCGCGCCGGTTCTGAATCTGATCGTCGAGCTCGGACATGAATAGAGTCTTCCCCTCCGCTCTCCCGTCGCGGGAGGGGATAGCCTATCCGAGAACGGCAGGGATTGTAGAAGGCAGCGCGGCCGGCCCCGTGGACCGGCCGCGGGCGGACGGCTCTCCGCGTCTAGCCTTCAAGCGATTCTAGAAACAACTGCTGAACCTGCAGTGGCAACCGGCGGTGCAAGTCGATTGGCTGCACGAGAACGTAAAGGCACAGGGATAACACTCGGACTCGCAGTTGGCCCGTTCTTCGGTGCAGTTCAAGTCCGGGCAACAGGAGGGACACCAGTTGGTGACGCCATCGCAGGTGACCCTCCCTCTGGTCGTGGGGCAGTTGCTGTCAGTCGCCGAGCAACTGCTGGGGCTGATGTCACTCTGACAGCTCACGGTGGAGCCATCCTGGCACGTCGCCGAAGCCGTGCAAAGCGCCTTCTCCAGGCCTCTTCCTGGACGCTTTGCTGTGGGCGTCGGGGCCGGCGTTCCCGCCTGCGCGGCAAGGGAAGCGATGAAGGCCTGATCCGCAGCGCTCAACGTCGGCGCGGCCGCCGCCATCGCCGGAGAGATAAGGAAACCGAGAGCTGTCGAAGTCAGCAAGAGACCACGAGCGAGTTTTCTCATACGACCTCCTTTCTGAGTTTCGTCGACGCGGAGAGCCGCGGGCGGCTCTCCGCGTCGATTTACGGTTCACCTCAAACCGGGCAGGTGCTCCACTGGCAGTCACAGTTGTCCGAGCAGCTTCCCCAGTCGCAGGTGTAGATGGGATTACAGGGATAGCAGGACTGGGAGCACTGCCAGTCGCGGGTGCAGAAATCCTCCGGACAGCAAGATCCGGGGCACCCATAGTAGTGGCCGTCGCAGATGACATACCCGGTGTTGCCCCAGGAGCAGTTGCCGTCCACCGCCGAGCAACTGGCGTAGCTGTTGTTGCCTTCGCAACTGACGGTGCCGCCGAATGCGCAGTTCGCCTCGGCCCGGCAGAGGGCCTTCGCCCCCACCCCGCCGCCCCCGTCGCCGAGGGGGCGCTTGGCGACGGGCACCGGGACCGTTGAAGGACGCGGTGCGGCGATGGAGGCGATGAAGGCGCGATCCGCGGTGTTCAGCGCCGGCACGGTCCGCGGCGAGTCGGCTGCCGATGCCGCAGGCGGGAGGAGGACGAGAGCTGCCGATACCAGAAAGAGCGCGAGAGCCATTTTTCTCATACTGATCTCCTTTCTGAACGAAGCTCGTTGTGGCGGAGAGCCCGGGCCAGGGCTCATCCAACCGAGGGGTAAAGGCACCATTACCCGCAGGTGCAGGTGCCGGCGCAGGGGTTGTGGTTCTGGCAATCGAAGACGACGTTGTTGCTGCCGCAAAAGGTCTTGCACGCCTTGAGCTGGTCCGGGCAACTGGCGCACTTGTCGGCGGCCGCCGGCCGGGTTGGAAGCAGGGACGCCAGGACGAGCACGGCCGTGCTACACAGCAGCAGTTGGATCCCTTTCCTTTTCACTCGGTCTCCTTTCGATGTCTCCTCTGTTTCGAGAGCACTCGTTTTTGCCCTCCCTTAAGGAATGGTGCGCGAGAGTGCTGTTACCGCGACCGGACCGGCGCCGGGCGCCCCCGAGGAGCTCGGCCCGCTGCTACGATAGGCGCCCATGGACGACACCGACGAGCTCGCAGGGCTGGTCCACCACCCGCTGGAGGAGGTGCCGGCCGAGCTGGAGGACCTCATCGCGCGCCACAAGTCGGCCGTCGAACGTTTCGACCTCCTCGGCTGGCCGCGGCCCGCGGTGGCCCTGGTCTCCGGCTCCGGCCTCGCCGTAGACCTCGCGGAGAGGAGCCACGGCCCCATCCAGCTCGAGTTCCTCCTCCCCTTCGCCGCCCATTCGATCGTGGGCCACCCCCACGCGGTCGAGATGTTCCATCCGCGGCCGGACCGTCCGGTCCTCTACTTCCGCGGCCGCCTCCACTTCTACCAGGGCTACAGCGCGCACGACACGGTCTTCCCCGTGCGGCTGGCGGCGCTGCTGGGCGTCAAGGTGCTGGTGATGACCAACGCCAGCGGCGGGCTCCAACCGCATCACCGGGCCGGGGATCTGGTGCTGGTGAAGGACCACATCAACCTGATGGGGCTGAACCCGCTGCGCGGGCCGCTGCCGCCGGAGTGGGGACCGCGCTTCCCCGACATGACCACCGCCTACGATCCGGCGCTGAGGGCGCTCACCCTGCGAATCGCCGGCGAGCTGGGGATCCCGCTGACGGAAGGCGTCTACACCGGCATGACCGGCCCCAGCTATGAAACGCCGGCGGAAGTCCGGATGCTCCAGCTCCTGGGAGGCGACGTCACCGGCATGTCCACCGTGCCCGAGGTGATCGCCGCCCACAGCATGGGGATCCGCTGCCTCTGCATCTCGGTGGTGAGCAACCCGGCGGCGGGGATGAGCGACGGGCCCGTGCAGCACGAGGAGGTCCTCGCCGCCGGCCAGGCCGCCGCGGCCAAGCTGCAGGCTCTCCTCGGGGCGGTGCTGCGGGATCCGGAGCTGGTATGAATTCTTCCAATTTGCCTGTGGACTGTGGACGGTTCTGCCCTCCGAAGCCTCACCCCCTGTCCCCCTCTCCCTGACGGGCGAGGGGGAACGCATTCGAAGCAGTTGCCCTAAAAAGCAGGCCGACTACGAGCAAGATAGGTTCTGAATCGTTCCCCCTCGCCCGTCAGGGAGAGGGGGACAGGGGGTGAGGCTTCGAAGGGCAGAACCGCTCGGAACCCACATGCCAACCGGGCCAGGACCACCTCCCCCCACCTTGCGCGAACGGCATAAACTCGTCTATAGTTTCGCCGCCATTCCGGCATACCCCCCCTGAGAGGAGAGCTGTTGCGATGAAGTCGTTCTGGAGGACTCTGGCCTTCGCCTTCGCCTTGACGCCGGCCGCCTACGCGGGCACCGTCTACATCCCCCTGCCTGGAGTCACGGCCGTCGGCTCCGTCGGCTATGAGACGCAGGTCAGCGTCACCAACACCCTGTCGCAGCAGCGCACCGTCAACTACGTGCAGCTCGCCACCGGCGTGGACGGCACCCAGCGCCAGGGCGTGGTCAAGAGCCCGCTGCAGATCGCGGCCGGCAGGACGGCCCTGCTCAAACCGACGGCCTCGGTGCGCGGCCTGCTGGAGCTGAGCGCTCCTCCCGGCTTCCACTACAGCGCCCGCCTGGTGGGCACCGGCGGCGCAGCGGGGCTCGGCGTCGATCTGCCGGTGATCAACTCCGACACCATGGGCGGCGCCGGTGGCAAGCTGGTGATCCAGGGCTTGAAGAGCCTGGACAGCAAGACGGCCGACGTCGTCATCGTCAACCTCGCGAAGACCGCGTCGAGCTGCACGACCCGGGTGCTGCGCGCCGACGGCACGCTGGCCTTCCCGCAGCAGACCACCCCGCTGCCGCCTCTCTCACACCGCTTCTTCGCCAACATCTTCAGCGGCGTTCCGGGCGGCATCAGCGACGCGCGCGCCGAGGTCACCTGCACCACGAGCTTCTTCGCCTTCGCCCAGATGACGGACACCGCGACCGGCGAGTTCGCCGTCGCCGCGCCCACCGAGACCAGCGCCTCGACGCTGACGGCTCCCGGGGACGCGCCCTCGGCGCTCGATTGCAGCGTCGGCACCGTCTGCTACGTCTTCCCCGGCCTGGTGCACCAGTCCACCAATGCGAACCCGGACCGCGCCATCACCCTGGCGCCGGCGCCGGCTTCGTACAAGTCCGTGAAAGTGCACTTGGAGGTGGAGGTGGGGCCCTGGAACACGCCGGCCACGGGAGCTCATGGCGTCCTGTACCTCGTCCGCAACAAGAACCGCGACATGTTCGCCAACATCTTCCTGCGCGGCCCGGGCAAGGGCGATCTGACCTTGCGGCACGGCTTCAATCAGACGCATCCGGAGAAGGCGAAGATCGAGAAGGCGTTCCTGGCGCAGCAGGGTCAGACGTACGCCTTCGACTACGACTACAATCCCGCGGCGAAGACCTTGAGCCTCCGCGTCTCGCAAAACGAGCAGCTCCTCTTCGAGCTGGTGGACAAGCCGAACATCAGCAAGATCGACATCGGCACGAGCGACCGGATCCAGATCGGCTTGAGCAATCCGGGCACCAACCCGACGATCGAGCCGGCGTCGATCGGCTGGAAGTACTCGAACCTGAAGGTGGAGTTCTTCCCGTAAACAGAGGATGAAGGAGGGGCGGCTTCAACGGCCGCCCCTTTTGTACAGCCTGACCGCCCTGTCCGCAGAATCCCACACCTCCTTGTAACCCGCCGCCAGTTGCTCCAGCACATCCCGCACCGCCGGCTCGCGCCGCCGGTCCTCGCGTAGACCCCAGAGCAGCACGTAATCGATTCTTCCCCCGGTTCGTTTCGGATAGCCGAGGAGATCCACGCGCGGCGGCGCGGTCTCGATACCGAGATGCACGGCCGCGAGGTGCCGGTAGGGATCGAGGCGAGGATTGAAATAGATCGGGAAGTAATCCTCGCTGGCCTCGTACAACGAAAGGTCGACCAGCCGTTTGCGGGCGCCGATGTAGCCGCTGGCGTGAACGAAGGGCTCGGTCCGAAACACCAGCGGCTGACCGCCCGGGCGCTCTCCCTGGTGGGCATAGGAGAGGAAGAGCAGCGTATGGTCCGGCTCGACGTGCTCGCTGGCGGCCGCGATCTTGGCGAGTCCCTCGTCGACCTGCGCGTAGGTGCGGCCGAAGACGCCGAGGAAGGCGATCGCGACAGCGAAGGCCGCGATCTGGATTCCCCTGCTCCGCCCGGCCGGGTGATCGAAGGTGCCGAACCAGAGGATCAGCGCCAGGAAGGGGAAGAGGTTGAGGCGGTGATTGATGAAGCCGCCGCCGGCGAGCTCGCTCGGGGCGGCGAAGTAGGCGACGACGAATACGATCGCCACCAGCAGCAGTCCGTCCCCCACCCGGAACGGCCGCCGGGCTCGTGCGATCAGGCAGGCCAGGGCGGTCCCGTAGAAAAGGAGCGCCAGCACGGCGGCCAGCAGGATGGTCCACCGGCTCACCGAGGCGAGCGAGTAGAGACCGCCGAGGTGCTTGAGCTTGACCCACAGCGGCAGCATCGAGATCCTGGCGTCCGCACGCCGGCCCAGGAACGAAGCCATCAACGCCAGGGCCGGCAGGCAGGCGAGGACGGGGCTGAGCAGCCAGGTCCTTGCGCCGGCGGCCAGCTCGCGCCACGCGAACCGCCGCTCCGCCGCTACGAGCCGCTCCAGCAGCAGACGCCATCCCGCCAAGGTCAAGAGGGCGGCGACGGTCATCACCAACGTGACGGGATGGCAGAAGTAGACCCAGAGAACCAGCAGGGCCAGCCCGGCCGTCCGCAGCGCCGACATCCTCCGCGAAGCCTCCAGCCAGTAGCCGAGCGTGAAGAAGAACGCCGCCAGGCTGAAGCAGAAGTTGAAGAAGCCCATCTGAAAGAGGTAGTTGTAGGTGAAAGGAAAGACCAGGACGGAGAGGAACGCCGCCCGCGGATCGATCGCCCGCAACGCATAGCGCACACCGAGCGGCAATAGAACGACATAGGCGGTGAGGAGCAGCTTCTCCGCCATCGGCACGGAGACGAACCCCAGCACGCGGCTCATCAGGAAGAAGATGAACCAGTTCGGCAGCGCCTCCCGGTTGGGAAGGTAGTACTGGCGCAGCAGGCCGGCGTCGGGGCCGTCGTACTGGCGCAGGATGAACGCCAGCGCCTGATGGCCCGGCCCGTCCTGAGTGGGGATGAACGGGAAGGCCCAGATAAGGGCCAGATGGAGCGCCAGCAGCAGGGCGAAGGCGAGCGCCTCAGGGGAGAGCCTGAAGCGGGCGGCTGAAGACGCGATCACGAGAGGGTGATCGTATCAGGAGGTCTGCCGCCTGCTCTTGGTGCCAGGCGATTCGCTTCTCCAGCTTCTGCGGCAGCATGAGGGAACTTTGCCGCAAGCCGAGCTCATCTTGCGGTACCTCGCGTCCTACTCGTACCGCAGCGCTTCGATCGGGTCGAGCCGCGCCGCCCGGCGGGCGGGCCAGAGCCCGAAGAAGACCCCCACCGCGGCCGAGAAGAAGAAGGCGATGCCGACGGCGTCGATGGAGACGGCGGTGTTCCAGCCGGCCAGGCGCTGCAAAGCCACAGCGCCGCCGACGCCGAGGAGCACGCCCATTGCGCCGCCGGCCAGACAGAGCGCCAGCGCCTCGATGAGGAACTGCAGAAGGATGTCGCGCCTGCGCGCTCCCAAGGCCTTGCGCACGCCGATCTCGCGGGTGCGTTCGGTCACCGACACCAGCATGATGTTCATGATGCCGATGCCGCCCACCAGCAGCGACACCAGAGCGATGCCGGCGAGCAGGAAGGAGAAGGTGCGGGTGGTCTCCTGGAAAGTCTGCACCAGCGTCGTCTGGTTGCGGATGGTGAAGTCGCTCGCCTGCGTGGCGCGGCGGCGGTGCTCGCGGCGCAGGACGCGGTCGATCTCGGCCAGGGCGGCGTCCATCTGCTTATCGCTGACCGCCTGAACGTCGATCGATTGCACCCGGTCGGTGCCGAAGACGCGGAACTGGGCCGTGGACAGCGGGATGTAGATGCCGTCGTCAGGGTTTTGAAAGCCGGACGATCCTTTCGGCTGCAGCACGCCGATGACCTCGAAGGGGATGCCCTGGATGCGAATCGTCTGGCCGAGGATGGACATCGTCGCCACGTTGAGGGTGTCCTCGCCGACGGTGGCCCCCAGCACCGCCACGCGCCGTCTCCCCCGCTCCTCGTTCTGGTTGAACAGGCGGCCGGAGGCGAGCTGGAAGTTCTGGATCGAAAAATAGCTGGGCCAGGCGCCGGTGACGCTGATGTTGCCGTTGCCCGAGCCGAACTCCACTTGCAGCCGGCGCTGCATCTCCGGCGTGACGTCCAGAATGGCCCTCGGATTGCGCAGCAGGGCCTCGGCGTCCTGCGCGGTGAGCTTGGTGTCGCCGCGGTCGACGCCGCCGAAGAACTCCTGTCCGGGACGAACGATGAGGGTATTCACCCCCAGCGACTGCAACCGGGCCTGCACGGTGCGCTGCGCGCCTTCGCCGAGGGCCACCATGGCGATCACGGCGGAGATGCCGATGATGATCCCCAGGGCGGTGAGGAAGGAGCGCAGCTTGTTGGCGCGGATGGCCTCCAGGGCGACGCGGAAGATCTCGGTGAAGAGCATGATGTGTTATCTCCTTGAACTCGGCAGCTTGCCCGCAAGGACGGCTCTTTACGGCCGCTGCCCTCCACTACCCCCTGACGACCCTCCACTCGTGCCACCGCTCCGCTGCTGCTGGCCGCCGCCGAACATGCCGCCGCCGGCCCGCTGGCGCATGCGGTCCGTGAACTCGGTCTGCTGCTGCTTCAGTCGCGCGACGGAGATGAGATAGACCTGATCGCTCGGCTGTAGGCCGCGGATCACCTCGGTGTAGTCCCAATCGGAGAGGCCGAGCAGGACGAACTTCGGCTCGGGGCCGTTGGCTCCCTTGACGAAGACCACGCCGGGATGCACGTCTCCGGAGGAGCCGCCGCCGGGACCGCCATTGCCGGAGCTACCGCCACGCCAGCCGCTTCGGCCGCCGCCGGAGGAGCCGCCGAACCCGCCGCGCTGACCGCCACGGCCGGCCCCTGGGGCGCTGGAGCCTGGCGATGAAGCAGTGCCACCCTGGCCGTCGCTGCGCGCGGTGCGCAGCTGGGACAGCTTCTGCCGCAGATCCTCCTCCTTGAGGCCGAGGGCCGCTCCCGCCGACGCCGCCTCGCGAGGGTTGGCCACCGCCTCGTTGGGGACGGTGAGCACGTTGGCGCGATGCGCGATGGAGATCGAGACCTCGGCGTTCATACCCGGCTTGAGCAGCCGGTCGGGGTTGGCCAGCTCGATCAGCACGGGGAACATGGTGACGTTCTGGTCGACCACCGCCTGGGGCTCGATCTTCGACACGGCGCCGCGGAAGGTGCGGCCCGGATAGGCTTCGACCGTGACCGCGGCCGGCTGCCCCGGCTGGACGCGGCCGATGTCGGTCTCGTCCACCAGGGCCCGCGCCTGTACGGTCGCAAGGTCGGCCATTTTCACCAGGGTCGTACCGCCGGAGACGTTGCCGCTGGCCGAGGCGATGATCTGCCCCTGCTCGACGGTCTTCTCGATCACCATGCCGGAGATCGGCGCCCGGATATCGACGTCGCCCATCTTCTCCTGAGCCAGTTGGAGGTTGGTCCTCGCCTTGACGAGCGAGGCCCTGGCGTCGGTCTCCTGGAGCTGAGCGGTCTCCAGGTCTTGAGCGCTGATCACGCCGTCCTTGGCCAGCCGCTCGGCGCGCCGGCGCTGAGCGGACATGTTCGCCACCCGGGCGCTCGCCAGCTCCTGGTCGGCCTGCGCCTGCGCGAGCGCGTTGCGCACGTCCCGCGGGTCCACCAGGCCGATCAGGGCGCCCTGCTGCAGCTCCTGGCCGGTTTCGACGTCGATCTTCTGCAGCTCGCCGGAGACCCGGGACTTCACCTCGACGACGCGCAATGGCTCGATCTGACCCGAGGCGTCGGCCGAGACGGCCAGATCCCGGCGCTCGACGCGCGCCGTATCCGGGGTGGCCTGCTTCTCCTGCCCTTCGCCCTGGCCGCAGGCGGAAAGGCCGGCGGCCAACGCCAGGGACAGCAGCAGGGCCGAAGCCCATTTCATCGACTTCACGTCAACTGACCTCACGGTTTTCCTCCTTCACCCTTCCCTTTTTTGTTCTCGGAATTGAAGCGGCCTTCCATCCGCCGCCAGCGTTCCGCCATCAATCGGTCGTATTCGGCGAGCTGCTCCGGAGTGAGCACTCGCGACAGGTCGTCCCGGGTTCCGGCGACAACCTTGTTGAGCCGCGGCTTGACCTCGCTCCACACCTTCGCCGCCTCGGTCCGCCGCTGCTCGAGGATCTTCTCCACCTCGGTCTTCTGCCGCGTGTCGAGCCGCAGGCGCTCCAGGACTTCGCTCTCGTGCCCGAGCCGCCCGGCCCGGTGAGAGCGCGGCCCCAGGGCCCTGTCGGCCGCCGCGCCGACAAGGGCGCCGGCCGCGAAGACCACGACGAGCAGCGCGGCGCTCAGGGCGCGAGCCCGTCGCAACGGACGGCCGAGCTCGCTCATGGCTCTCCCCCTTGTACGGCGAGCGCCAGATCCGCTACGGTCGGCGGCTGATCATCGAGCCACAAGGCGACCGGCGCCGGCAGGCGCAACGCGTCGACGGCGGCCGCCGGTCCCGGTGCTTTCTCAGCTCCCTGGAACATCGCCAGGGCGCCGCCGGCGCAGAGCGCCAGCACGGCCGCCGCGGAGAGCGCCGGCCGGAACCAGCCGAGCAGCACCAGCTCCGGGCTCGCCGCCGACGCGGCACGGCGGGCCAGTTCGGGCGCCGCGAGCCTCGCGATCGCGGCGATCCGCCGTTCCCACCGCTCGCCATCGAGGGTCGGGTCCAACGGCGTGAGATCGATCGGTCGCTCGTCCATCCTCAGTCTCCTTCACTGCCCACAGCGGGCTCGCCGCCGCGATTTCCTTCCAGGTCCGTCCGCAGGCGCCGGCGGGCCTCGTGGAGCCGGACCCGAACGGCCCCTTCCGACGTGCCGAGAAGCTCGGCGATCTCGCGGTGCCGCCAGCCTTCGAGATCGTGGAGCAGCACCACCTCGCGCTGCGTCTCCGGCAGTCCGGCCAGCGCCGCGAGCAGCCTCTCGCGCAGCTCCGACCGCTCGGCCTCCCGCCCCGGATCCTCGCCGCCCACCGCCTCCGCCGCCCGCTCCAGCGGCTCGCCCTGGCGCAGCGACCGGCTCTCCCGAAAGTTGAGCGCGCGGTTGCGCACGATCCGCATCAGCCAGGCCGCGAACCGCTTCGGGTCGCGGCACTGCTCGAGCCGCTCGAGGGCGGTCAGGAACGCGTCCTGGCAGACGTCCTCGGCGTCGGCCGGGTTGCCCAGCACGCCAAGCGCCACGGCGTGAGCCGAGCGCAGATGGCGCCGCACCAGCTCCTCGAATGCCCGGGCCTCCCCCGCCAGCGCGCGTGCCACCAGGCGGGAGTCGGGCACATTCATAGAGACAGGTGAGGTTGGCAGAACGTTAGGCCGCGCCAGGGAGAGGGGGGTGGCTTCATCGTGTTGGTTTCACTGACCAATCTTCGATTCCGAGCAATTTCCTTCCTATGGCTTGTCGTCGCCGTCGGCCTTTGCACTCCGAGCGGTCGAGCGAGACTCAGGTGAGCGGCGCCGGGTTGAAGAGCGCCAGGTCGTTGTGGATCCGGTGCACTTCGGTCCAGGTCTTCTTCCGCCCGCTAGCGACGTCGAGGTAGTAGTGGAACAGCTCCCAGCCGATCTCCTCGACGGTGCTGCGGCCGCTGGCGATCCGGCCCGCGTCGACGTCGATCAGGTCGGGCCAGCGCTGGGCGAGCTCGGTGCGAGAGCTCACCTTGACCACCGGCGCCATCGCCAGTCCGTAGGGCGTGCCACGCCCGGTGGTGAACACGTGGAGGTTCATGCCGGCAGCCAGCTGCAGCGTGCCGCAGACGAAGTCGCCGGCCGGGGTGGCGCAGAACAGGAGACCTTTCCTTTGTGCGCGTTCGCCCGGGCCGATCACGCCGCTGATCGCCGATCGGCCGGACTTGGCGGTGGCGCCGAGCGCCTTCTCCACGATGTTGGACAGGCCGCCGACCTTGTTGCCCGGCGAGGTGTTCGCGCTGCGGTCACTGTGGCCACGCTCCAGGTAGCGGTCGTACCAGTCCATCTCGCGGATCAGGGCCTGCGCCACCTCCTCATCCTTGGCGCGGGCGCTGAGCAGGTGCACGGCGTCGCGGACCTCGGTGACCTCGGAGAACATCACCGTCGCGCCGGCGCGCACCAGCAAGTCGGAGGCGAAGCCGAGGGCCGGGTTCGCCGTGATGCCGGAGAAGGCATCGCTGCCACCGCATTGCATTCCCAGCACCAGGGCGGAGGCCGGGCAGGTCTCGCGCCGCCGCTGGTCGAGCTCGTGCAGGCGCCGCTCGGCCAGCGCCATGATCCGCTCGATCATCTCGGCGAAGCCGTGTCGTGAATCCTGCAGCCGGTAGAGCCAGGGTTCCTGAAGATCGAGGCCGCTGCCTCCAGCATCTCGCTCGGCGATGACCTGCGCGGGCTGCAACATCTCGCATCCCAGGCCGACGACCAGAGCCTGGCCGCCCAGGTTCGGGTTGCGAGCGAGGTTGCGCACCGTGCGGATCGGGATCTGGACGTCGGGCGTGTCGAACGCGACCCCACAGCCGAAGTCGTGGCTCAGGGCGACCACGTCGTCGACGTTCGGGTACCGCGGCAGGACCTCGTCGCGGATCCTCTTGACGGCGTGGTCCAGCACACCCGTAACGCACTGCACGGTCGTCGTGATGCCGAGGAGGTTGCGGGTGCCGACGCTCCCGTCGGCGTTCTTGTAGCCCTCGAAGGTGTACCCCTCGAGTGGCGGAGCGTCGGGCGGCACGTCGGTGCACCGCGGCAGCGAGTCGAGCGCCGGCGGCGCCGGCATGACGAGGTCGCTCTCCTTGACCCAGCTGCCTTCGGGGATGGCGCGCCGCGCCGCGCCGATGACCTGCCCGTAACGCAACACTGCCTCGCCCTCGGCGATCGCACGGAGCGCCACCTTGTGGGATTGCGGAATCGAGTCGCGAACGCGCAGGCCGTCGCCGAACGCCGTGCCAGCCGAAACGCCTCCGTCGTTGACGATGACGGCCACGTTGTCGGCCTCGTGCAGACGCAGGTAGCGCGGACTCTCCGTGTACTGGGTCAGCGGCATGTGCTCGTCATCCTTTCACTCGAGCCCCTCGATTCTCGCCGCCGAGGCCGGCGGCCTCGTAGATGGCGAGGACCAGCGCCAGGGATCGGCGGCCCTCGACTCCGTCCACCAGCGGGTCGCGACCCTCGCGGATCGCGGCGACGAAATCCTGCACGATGAGGGTGTGCCCGAGGGTGCCGATGCCAGTGGGACTGGCCCCCGATCCCGCGGCCACCGCCGCAGGTGCCTGGGGGCGGATCCGGGGCACGTTCTCTCCGCGGCCCTCCGGATGGCCCTCCCAGCGGACCAGCGCGTCCCCCTCGATCTGCGCTCCGCCCCGACTGCCATAGACCTCGACGCGGTGCGGGAATCCCGGCGCGGCCGCGGTGGTGGCGACGATCGTGCCGCGAGCGCCACTGGAGAAGCGCAGCGCCGCCACCACGCAGTCCTCCACCTCGATCTCATGCTGAGCCACTCCGCCCGAGGCGCCGACCACCTCCGCCTCGCCGCCCATGAGCCACAGCAAGAGGTCTACGAGGTGGATGCCCTGGTTCATCAGCGCGCCGCCCCCGTCGAGCGACCAGGTGCCGCGCCATGCCGCGCTGTCATAGTAGCTCTGGGGCCGGTAATAAGGAACGGTTACCGTTCCCAGCACGAGACGTCCGAGCTCGCCCGCGCGGATCGCGTCGTGGAGCACGCGGCTGGCGGGGTCGGTCCGCCGCTGCAGGGCGACGCCCAGTCGCATTCCCGCGTCGCGGCAGGCGGCGATCATGGCGTCGGCATCGGCGAGGCGCAGGGCCATTGGTTTCTCGACCAGCACGTGCTTGGCCGTCCGCGCCGCCGCCACTGCCTGTTCCGCGTGCAGGCCGCTCGGAGAGCACAGGCAGACGGCGTCGACGTCGGGGCGCTCGAGCAGCGCCTCGAGGCTCGCCTCGCACGGCACGCCGAGCTCCGCCGCTGCCTCATCCGCTCGTGCCGCGTCGGCGCGGCAGATGGCCGCGAGCCTGGCGCCAGGCGTCTCCGCGATGGCGCGTGCGTGGTAGCGAGCGACCATGCCCGCGCCGACGATCCCGAAGCCGATCTCCGCGCTCATGGGGGGGCGACCGCGCAGGAAGCGCACCAGGGGAAGGTGGGCTCGCGCCATTTCGCGTGCAGCCAGCTCGGCGATCCGGCGGGCGCCGAGCTCGGAGAGGTGGGTGTCGTCATGGAGCCCGTCGGGCAGCTGCGGGTGCTCGCAGGGTTCGAAGTGAAGGAAGAGCGACTTGGATCGCTCCACGCCGTAGCTGCGCACCAGCGCCCGCGTGACGCCCTCCATCTCGAGCAGCGGCACGCCTTCCGCGGCTGCGACCTCACGCGCAACGCGCGGATACTCGCCATGACTGTCGACGAACGCGCCGTGGTCGTCGAACCGCCGTCTCACGATCGGAGTGGCCAGGACCGGGTGGCCACCCCGGGCACGCGTCTCGCGCACGAAGCGCTCCAGGTTGGCGCGGAACTCTCCCTCGGGCTCGGTGAATCGTGTCGGGTCCGCCGCCTTCTCGTCGTTGTGACCGAACTGGATCACCACCCAGTCGCCCGGCAAGAGCGCTTCCACGATCGCGTCCCAGCGGCCCTCGTCGCGAAAGGACTTCGTGCTGCGGCCGTTCACGGCCCGGTTCTCGAACCGGAGCGGCGGGAGAACCAGCTCGCGGAAGAGCTGTCCCCAGCCTCGCTCGGGGTGGGCGAGGTTCGGCTTGTCCGCCATCGTCGAGTCGCCGGCCAGGAATAGTGTCGGGCCAGGAGGGTCGAAGCGAACCGGCTCGGCCCGAGTCGGATCCCACCCCCCGAAGACCGTGACTGGCGTGATCCGGTCGGCCTCCGCGGTCGTCAGCTCCCTCGACCACGACACACGCGCGACGCGATCGGCCCCCGCTCCCATGTTGCGGTATTCGAAATAGCGACTGGTGCTCTCGCTCCAGGGTCTGTCCCAGTTGTGCCAGCCCGCAGGGCGGATCCCGGCGCCCAGCTCGCTGCGCATGAAGATCGTCGCGGCATGGTCTCGCCACGGCCGGCCGAGGTAGGTCTGCTCGCCCTCCGCGACGCGGACGCGGCTGCGGTTGAAGACGAACCCGAAGGCGGATTCGGGGGGAGTGGCCGCCGCCGTCAGGTAGCTGGAGGCGAGCGCGTGGATGTCGCAGCTCTCGAACCAGGCAGTCGCTCCTCCGAACACGAAGTCCGTCGTGCCTTCGATGGAGCAGACGGTGAAGTAGTGCCGTCCGCGGTTGAGAAAGACGGTGTCCTGGTGGCCCTGGAACCGGCAGTTGCGAAAGAGCACGCGGTCGCCGTGGACCGCGACCGCAATGGCCTGACCGACCGGGCCCGCATCGTTCCTGATGGTCATGTTCTCGACCGTGAAGTCGTCGGCGTCGACGTACAGGGTGGGCGTCCGAAAGGTCCCGATCGCTTCGCCGTCGAGCCCCTTCATGCCGGCGTGCAGCCCGTAGACGAGGACCGTGCTCTCGGGATCCTCGCCGACGAGTCGGACGTAGCGCTTCTCGCGCTGAGCGTAGACGAGCTCCCGGTACACGCCCCGCCGCACGTAGATCGTCGCGGGCCGGTCGGGCGTGCCCATCGCGATCCTGGCCATGGCCTCCTGGATGCTCGCGAATTGCCCGCTGCCGTCCTTGGCGACGACGGCGGTCGTGAGCTCGGGGTCCGTCTGCGCCGCCGCGACGGAGGCCGCGAGGCCCAGGCAGGCGATGATGGAGACGAGCTTCACGGGTGCCGGCGGCATGTGCTCGTCATCCATTGATCAAGGACAGGTCAGTGATCTTGAGCTGGACCGGAACGGAGGCGCCGATTGTGAAGATACGGCTGGCCCCGTTGCCGCCGGGCCAGAACCCCATTCGAGGCTCCCAGCCCAGTGAAGAGGAGGCCCGCCGGGTCGATCGGGACTTCGTGTCCATCGGTTCAGGCTTGATCTAGGGAAGGTCTGATCAAGATGCGTCAACGGGGCGATTCTCTCGTAGTCGGTCTGTCAACCGTTCGAAGCGTTTGCTTGGAAGCTCGCGAGCCTTGATTTGGCCTCGTTCTTCGATCTGGCCTCGTTCTGCGCGCTCGCGGC
>DASYTJ010000044.1:0-8049 GCA_036002325.1 Thermoanaerobaculia bacterium
GGAGAGGAGGGCCGGGGAGGTGAGGGGCCTGAGGCGGAGCAGAGTCCCTGTTCATCGACAAACTCTCGACCCCAGGTGCCCACGAGCTGAAAAAGATCTTCGGCAGGATGTCGATCCGGCGCCTTCGGCTTCGACGTTCAGACAAAAGCCCCCCGATGACCGCGGGGCCGCGACCCAAAGAAAGGATGCCATCATGCCCAAGATCAGCCCATTCCTCTGGTTCGACACCCAAGCGGAGGAGGCGGCCAACCTCTACGTCCGCATCTTTCCGAGCTCGAAGATCGGGACCATTGCCCGCTATGGTGAGGCAGGGCCCGGACCCAAGGGGGCGGTGATGACCGTAGCGTTCGAGCTCGACGGGCAGGAGCTCATCGCGCTGAACGGCGGTCCCCAGCTCAAGTTCACCGAGGCCGTCTCGTTCGCCGTGGCCTGCAAGTCGCAGGAAGAAGTGGACCATTACTGGAAGGAGCTCTCCGCCGGCGGAGAGGAGGGACCCTGCGGCTGGCTCAAGGACAGGTTCGGACTGTCCTGGCAGGTCGTTCCGACCGTCATGGGCGAGCTGCTGAGCGATCCGGATCCGGCGAAATCGAAGCGGGTCATGGAGGCGATGCTCGGGATGAAGAAGCTCGACATCGCGGCGCTCAAGAAGGCGTATGAGGGGACGGGCGGGTAGGGGGGCGGGGACTTACGTCGAGAGTCATCGCCGCCCACCGGGAGAGAGGGGAGACCGAAAGAAAAGACAACAAGATCTGCTTTTTTAATCTCCCTCCTCTCCCGGCGGGCGGGTGTGAGGCGGGAGAGGAGGGCCGGGGAGGTGAGGGGCCTGAGGCGGCGGCACCCCCCGGTCGGAGATGACGCTTGACGTCAGGTTAACGCGGGACCGCCCCGATCCACTCCTCCACCCGCCGCTCCACATACGGGAAGAACGGATTGCAGCGCATCCGCATCAGGTCCTCGATGGGGACCGCCAGCACCTGGCGCTCGCCGCGGGGGGTCAGGGCGCCGAGGCGGACGCCGTAGAGCTCCCGCGGGTCCGGCTCGATGCCGTAGAGCGGATCGGTGGGCGGGAACGGGATCGCCACGTGCGAGAGGGAGTAGACCTGCGGCGGCCAGGAGAGCCCCAGCGGACGCACGGTGAGCGGCCCCGAGCCCGCCGGCCGCCTCCGCACCACCACGTCGGAGGTGTCCGGCCCCGCGTTGGTCACCAGCGACAGGGTGTAGGGCCGCGCCGGCCCCCGCATGCGCGCAGCGAGCCAGGCGTCCAGCGCGGGGCGGAGGAGCGGGCGCAGGTAGGCCCGGCGGTTGAGGTCGAAGAGCACCAGCTCGCTGCCGCCGGCCGTCAGGCGGTCGTAGAGCCGGGCGGTGAGGTCCGGCAGGATCACGGTGGCGTCGGCGAGCGATTGGAAGGTGAGGATCGGCGGCAGCCCGGCGATGCGGCCGTCGCCGGCCGCCGCCGCCAACTGCTCGTCGAGCGCCGTGGTCAGCTCGTGGCTCTGCTGCGCGGCGAAGGCCGGAAAGGAGTTGTACTTGAACGGGTTGTACTCGGGGACGACGTCCTGCCAGCGGGCCTTCTCGAGGCCGGGGAGCGCGCCCATCAGACCCAAAAGCGGCGACAGCCGGGCCAACCGGGTGACGCCGATCATCGGCGAGAGCAGGAGGAGGCGGTCCGGACGCGGCAGGCGGTTGCTCGCGTCGAGGGCGTCGAGGGCGTACTTCACCACCAGCGCGCCGCCGTTGGAGTAGCCGACGAGCACGAAAGGCCGGCCTTCGCCGGCGCGGCCCCGCACGTGCCGCGCCCCCAGACGCACGGCGGCCAGCCAGTCTTCCCATTCCGCGCGCGCCAGCGCTCCCGGCACGGTGCCGTGGCCCGGCATGCGCAGGCACAGCGAGTAGAACCCCTGGCGCCTGAGCGTTTCGGCGAGCGGACGCAGGCTGTACGGCGAGTCGGAGAGCCCGTGGATGAGCAGCGCGCCGCCGCGAATCTGCTCCGGCTCGACCTCGAACGTGCGGTTCCAGTCGCGCGGGAAGCGGCCGGGGTTGACGAGGCTGCCGCGGAAGTAGCGGTTTCCGGGCGTGCGGTCCGCCGGCGCCGTCCGCGCCTCGATCGCCCGCGTCTCGCGAATCACCTGGGCCTCCCGCTGCAGGTATCGCGGCAGCGTCATGCGGTCGATCTCATCCGCCCGCGGCTCGGAGCGCGGCGCCTCCCGGTGCCAGGGCTTGAGATCCGGCCCGTGGCTGGCGTCGAACGCGCGGACGCCGAGGACGGTGAAGAGGATCAGAACGGCGGCGCCGAGGAGGCGCAGGAGCCGGCGGGTGGGCGGGGGCATGGGTCTACTCTCTCACAGCCTCACAGCTCGACTTCGACCGGCGGGGCGGCTCGGTCCAAAGGTGTTGTGGCGTGCGGCGCGGGGTCCTCTCCGAAACCTCACCCCCTGGCCCCCTCTCCAGCGGAGCTGGAGAGGGGGAATCCGCTGCGAAGAGGCCTTGCTGTCGGCGACGCCGGTCATGAATCAGTCCCCCTCTCCAGCTCCGCTGGAGAGGGGGCCAGGGGGGTGAGGTTTCGAAGGGGATGCCTTTCCGCAGGCCTACGCGCCTCCGGACCGAGGGGGCCAGGGGGTGAGGTTCGAAGGGCACGCCGCCTCCTCGGCCTCCACGCCTTTGTACTACCCCAACGGGTAGGCCGCCGCATCGACATATCTACCCTTTCGCGCGTGCACAAACTCTTTCTTCTTAGACTCGCCAGAGCTACACTACCGGCTACGATTCCCGAGTTGCTGTAGACGCCGGCTGGCAGGTTCGCCGTGAACGCTTACGGCGCCAGTCCGCCTTACGGTCGACTCTCTTACCATCCCACGGGAGGATTTCATGCGGTCCCAGTCTCGACAGCTCATCTGTCTCGTTCTCGTATTGGTCCTCGCCGCCGTTCTGCCGGCGGCCGCGTCAGGGGACGACACGCGGGTGCTGGTGCGGCCGGCGTCGTCCGCGCCGACGGGCCTGAAGATGTCCGTCGCGGAGCTTGCTACGTTCGACGTGTTCGAGACCTTTGTCCGCTATTCCGCGGAGAGGCGATTCTTCCAGGCCATGACTGCGGAGACCGCCTACTACCGCGACGTGTTCGTGGGCGGCGAGACGTTCCACGACAACCCCAGCGAGGGCGACACCATCAGCGCCCAGTTGTTCGCTCCTCCCAGCGGCGCTCTGGTCGCCACGTGGGACCCCTTCGTCTATCACCTGGATTTCAACGGTCAGCACAACTGCTGGGTGAGCGCCTTCAACGGCTACATCTGCGGCGTCTCGGGCATCGACGTGATCTGGTACCGCCAGTCGCAGTGCGGGGAGACGGGCACCTACACGATGAAGTTCCTCCGCAACGGCGCCGTGTTCCACACCGGCACCTTCAAGCTGCTGCCGCGGATCCCGCCGGACGCCATCCCCACGACCTACAACCAGGGGAGCTACCTCGACGGCTACGACGAGTGGTGCTACACGGTCAACGCCCAGGGCAACCGGATCGCGGGGACCAACCACACCTGCAACGATCCGATGCTCGCCAACGAGCGGCAGTACACGATCAAGGCGAAAGGATGCTACCTCTCCGACACGGCGATGGTGCTCAACTATCACGGCGTGACGGGCTTCGATCCGCCGGGGCTGAACGACGCGCTCAACGGCGTGACCGGCGGCTACCAGAGCGGCGCCGTCAATCCCCGCGAGGTGGCTCATCAGGGCACGCTGAACGGCGTGCGGATGACCTTCCTCGGCGGCACCAACGATCTATACAACGCGATCTGCCGCTACGGTCCGGTGCTGCTCGGCGTGCACTGCAACGCCAGGAACCAGGCCGGGCACTGGGTGCTCGCCACCGGGCGGGACGACAACAAGACCACGTGGCAAATCGGCGATCCCAACGGCGGCGTCAACACCACGCTCGCCGCCCGTTACGGCAACACCTACTGCGGCACGCGAGTGTTCAGCGGCCCCGAGTACTCGTTCACCACCTCGAGCGGCATCGTCGTCAAGTTCCACTCGCCGGTGGAGCTGCTGATCGTCGATCCGCTGGGGCGGCGGCTGGGGTTCGATCCGCTCACCGGCCAGTCGTTCGAGGAGATCCCCGGCGCCTACTACGAGGCGGGCGGGCTGGACGACGACGAGACCGGCGAGCCGGACGACGATCCAACGAAGACGCTCTATCTGCCCACGCCGGCGGTGGGCGGCTACGCGCTGAACGTCACCGGCACCGGCGACGGCACCTACTCGTCGGAGTTCCAGTTCTACGACCGCAACGGCGCGGTCTCGGAGTCGGACCTGCGGGACATTCCGATCGCCACCGGCCAGGTGCAGAAGATCACCTTTACGTATAGCGACGCGGCGGGCGCGCAGACCAAGATCGAAGGCGGCTTCAACGGCGGCGGCCAGCGGCCGCGCGACGTGAACCGCTTCCTGAGCTACGGCAATCCGGGAGACAGTCCGGTGAGCCTGGCGGCCGGCACGACGACCTTCCCGCTGCTCGTCTTCTATGCGCCGAGCACCATTCCGTCGAGCTTCTCGGCAGTCCTCAACGGCGCGGACGTCACCGCGATGTTCCATCCCCAGGCCGGAGGCGGCGAGATCGTGAATCTGCCGCTCGTCCCCGGCAGCAACGTGCTGAAGCTCTCGATCGACGGCAACCTGCCGACCCGCGTGGCGACGGACTCGGACCGGCTGGTGTTTTCGGTGCAGTAAAGCGGCTGAATCCAAGGGCGCGTTGCCGTGCAAGGCGGCGCGCGCTTCGAGACCTCACCCCCTGGCCCCCTCTCCAGCGGAGCTGGAGAGGGGGGTGCGATGACGCGTGACGGGCGGGGGTGGGGAGGAATTGGGATGTGGTCGCCGCTACGGAGACGTCCCGCCGTCTCCGTGGCGGCGAAGGAACGTCGTAGCGGGTCTGGGGCGCCCCTACGGACCGCCGGTAATGCTTCATAGGTGGTTCTGTGGGAGTTTTCCTCCCAAAAAGCGAGATCGGGTCATCCCCCCCGAAACCTCTCCCCTCCCCCACGCCTCGAACGGCCCGTAGAGACGCCCCAGTCGATCATCGAAACGGTTCGGTATCGACACCGGCGGGGCGTCTCCGGGGCGGAGAGGACGGTGCGGGTTGGCGGGAGCGGTGGGAGTCGATCGGTTGCCTGCGACAAAGATCCCGAGAATTTTCAGGACCGGTCCGTCTCCAACTGTCGAACTCAGATTATGGAGGTGATGAAAGTTGAACAAGTATCGTTGGCTCCCCATTTCCGTGATGCTCCTGATCCTCTTCGCAGTTCTCCAGCCCTATAAGCCATCGGGAAAAGAAGACCTTGTTCCGGGGGCAGTGAACTCCTGCGAGAAAAATTCAACCAAACTTCCGGTCATCACCAGGGTACTCGTCAATTGGGCCCACGATCCTATAAGGGTAGCTTGGCCACCTGATCCAAAGAATCACGTCGCGCTCGTATTCCTTGGCCAGCAGCTAACGATCCAAGGCTGCAACCTCGGAGACCTGCAGAAGAAGGAGACGCCGCTCAACCCTCTCCAGCTTTACCTCCATGGGATGCCATTCATCGGCGCGCATCCTACGCTTCTTTACAATGACGACCACAAACTCACGGGAGCGCGCTTCGAGCTCAAACGCACCGAGGAGTCCAAGGATGCCTGGACCGCCCTTCTGGGGCGGCCGAAAACGACACCCGAAACCGCTAACATCAGCCTCGGCCTGGCGAACTGCCAGGGAGATTGCACCGACATCACCAATGCGGTTCCGATTCGCCTCGTCGCACTCCGCGAGAACCGGCTCAAGGTCTTTGTGATCGCCCTCCTCCTGCTGCTCATCGCGATCATCTGGCTTGCGGTAAAGAAGGGGCTCCTCCTGGACCGCGGCCCCGGCTCGCCGTGGAGCCTTGGACGCACGCAGATGGCTTGGTGGACCTTCTTCGTTGTCGGATCCTTCCTTTTCATCTGGATCGTCAACGGCAGCTATTCGAGCCTGAGCCCTTCGGTGCTCGCCTTAATCGGCATCAGCTCGGGAACGGCTCTCCTGGGAGCCGTGATGGACGATACCAAGGAAAGCCAGAGGAAACAACGGCTGGATCTGGAGAATGAGAAGCAAACGCTCGTGGCCAAGGGAGCGCTTACCGCCGCCGAACAAACAAGGCTCGACGAGATCAATCGCCAACTGCAAGGGCTTCCGGTCATTAAACACTATCGGTCGGAGGGATTTCTGACCGACATTCTCTCGGACGAGAACGGCGTCAGCTTCCACCGGATGCAGATCGTAATCTGGATGGTGGTGCTTACCGCGATTTTTGTCGTTCGAGTCTACGCCACACTCTCGATGCCGGAATTCGATGCGCAGCTCCTGGGGCTTACAGGTATCAGCGCCGGGACGTATCTGGGTTTCAAGTTCCCCGAGAAGATGAGCTGAAGGTAAGAACCAGTTGATAGAGGCTGAAGCCAGCCAACTGAAAGGAGATAGGTATGGCCACAAAAAAGTCAGCCGTCAAAGCTCCAGCTGGACCAGGAAACGCGACCCCATGCAGTTCACGAGGGCCGGAGATTCTCCGGGAGGGGGGAGTCATAACCGTGCCAGCAGGCTCAACAGTCGAGCTTGTCCTGCTCTCGTGCTTCTCTCCTGGAAACTTGATCGTACGTCTCGGCCAGGCTGGCGAGACAGCTCCTCCCTCCTCAGTTTTGATGAATCAACCGTTTCCTCCGCCCAACCCCGCCTCGATCATGCTGCCCCCGCTTTCGAAGGGCCGGCATGTGCTCCATTGGTCCTTCGTGCCGGTGAGCGATCCCTGGCAGTTAGTCGCTGAAATTTCCGTAGGCGGCATGGTCAAGTTCCGTCACTTTAAGAGTGACCAGAGCAATACCCCGCTACCGGCAGGTTTCATGTTTCTAGAGGTGATCTAATGAACACTGTTTCCACTTATGCATGTATAATAACAGCAATTCTCGGATTTGCGAGCTGGCCGGCGCACGCTTCGGAGCCCTGCCCGGCGGGAAAAATTTCCATGAGCGAAGCCTTGGATCATGTGATCCAAGAGGCGGCCGGGTTGACACCTGAGGGCAAAAAAGCCCAAGTCGACGCTGATCTTCAGAAAACAGAAGCTGCCGCAAGCACTCAGGTGGCGTCTCCGAGCAGCGCTCAAGCGGGAACCTTCATCGTCGATCGCGCCTCGTTTCCTTCTCTTCTGGGAATGGCGATTGAAAACGGCCTGCTGAAGAACAAAGACAATGTCACAACTGTGGATTTAAACCTCTTTGCATTCCTCGGCATGGCTCGGCCTCAGGTGGTTTACGATCAATCACGCTATGAGAATTACGAATGGCTGCGGAGGTTTGGCGGTACTGCGAGCTTTGGCGGCAAGGGGTTGAAATTCGACCGCAACGGCGACGGGATGGCAGATGAGCCTCTCGAAGCCAAAGAGTTTGGCGACATCGTGACTTGGGAGGTTCGGGTGCGACCATGGTGGAGTCAAAGCAGAGATCCACGCGAGAGCTATAACTATAAGCTGATTGCGCAAGCCGTCGAGTCGCCTCAATCTGCTTACTCCGAGGAAGAGACGAATTTTTTGACAAGACACGATCCTAAGATCAAGGAGATGAATGAGGGCGGGACAGGATGCGTCGAAAGCAAGGTCTGGAACGATTTCATAGAAACTCCGAAGGTCAAGACCGAGATTGCCTCGATCGGCGCTAAAGCTAAGGCGACGATTGCTGCTCGCGACGATTACGTCAAGACCATCAGCAATCGGCTGGTTTGGGCCCTATTTGCAGGCGGCATCGAGCGGAAGCCGCAATTCGGACCAAACTCAATTCGAGCAGGCCTTAAACTCGATTGGCGCCAAAGCAGCCTAAATCTTGAGTGGATGAAAACCGATGCCCTGATAGGAGAAGATGACCCCAAAAGCTTGAAAGCCGGCTACAAGTACACCACCAAATGGTTGAAGGGGAGAGCAACCTCAGAAGGCGTTGACCTCTCAGCCAGTGGTTCATATGAGAAGTTCCGTGACGATCCCGATGCCAAGCACGACACAGTGG
>DASYTJ010000045.1:0-97751 GCA_036002325.1 Thermoanaerobaculia bacterium
CTCTTCAAGTCTTATGGGCCGGAGATACTCTAGAGTGGAGTCCCAATACGATGAGTCATGAACTTCTCCATGGCCACGTGCGGAATGTACTCTCACAGGTCTTCGCGTCGCCCCAGGGTAAAAACAGCATTGAGTATGGCAAGGAAATGTACGCTCGATTCGCAGACGCTATGACCAATGGGCCACAGAAGGACATGACCACCCTTGAATCAATCCGATTCTTACTTCTAAGCTACTGTTGTCTCGTCCCGAGGCTAGGGTCCCTGACGTCTCCACCTGGCGAGCCGTTTATGAGCAAGGGTAAGGGCACGACCGACGAGGTCATTGGTGGCTTCCAACTCTACCCCGAGGTCACTCTTTGGGGTCTCCTTGAGCACCAATACCGCAATATTAGTGAGATCATCGTTCACGTGCTTGACCTCCACTATTTCTACCGGAGCCGCTTGGAGATATACTTGCCCTTCATCTGGCATTCGTGGGCAGCCGTCCCCGTTGTGGTGCGCGATCTACGCCAGTACCTGCTGCGAAGTCTTCTCGCGGCAGCCTCGATCGAACGCGGTGGATCGTATCAACGCTTCAGAAACGCTGTTGCCGCTCTAAGGCATTACATTTCCACCAGCCCTCCAGCACCTGCACACTACTCATTGGCGCAAGGAATTCTCGTCTATCTCAATGACGAGAGCCTCATAGAGGAACTCTATCTTCCCTTCACAGCCGCCCTTCGAGTTACCGATCTTGCCAGGTACGTTTTCTTCTCGGCAAGGATTCGAAGCGCGCTCTTTGCAGCCGATGAGCTACTGGAGATCAGACAGAACGACGACGGCGAACACCTGCGTTATGCTTTGGAGGAACTAGAGTTCCATGACCTTTACATCGCAAGCCCAACGGCCTTCTTGTTAGATAGGCTTCAGAGGCTTATGGAACAGAAGCAAGAAGATGGTGATTCAGACCGCCGGACAGCCTGGTTGCTCTTGGCCTTGGCGTCTGGCCCGCGAGGTGACAAATGAGCGAAGATCATTACCTCGACCAACGCTACTACCACGTAGCAGTCATGGGACCAGACGCTCCATGGCACCTAGTCGATATATGGCGCGCAATTGGAGTGACCGGTACCGGTAGGGCACCTGACAGCAGTGAGCGTCGCCTCAAGCTTCAGCATCGTACTCTACGAACTGAGAGCGTCCCAGGCCTAAGAGGGGCGGGCCCGAGTGCCCTTGCACAAGACCGCCTTGATGTCTTTTGCCTTGAGGCAACGACAGAGAGACGACAGCGTTTTTTGGCGCTTGGAGTGCCATATGTGGAGGTTGGTCGTCAACTCAGCTTACAGCTCCGCGACGCCGGCATTCTTAGACGGACGGAGTTTTTGAAGGTTCGCCTTACGGAGCTTGTAGACTCGGTACGACATCATAAGGAAGAAGTCGCCGACTTGAACATAACTAGAGTTGAAGCTCGGATTGACGATGATCCAGACGTAACAGGTTTTTCAATCGCCGGTGAGCGAGCTGTGTTTTCCAAATTGTTTGAGAAACTTTGGCAGGAGGAAAGTCGTCACGCGGTGATCAAAAAGTGCATTGTGCGCCATGCGATTGGCGCCGAAGGCATCAGCGTCCATTGCGACACCTTTGGAAATTTTCGTATCTGGGTACGAAAAGAGGCAGCGAATGTGTCCTTGTTAAGAGAAAGCCTCGAGCTTCTTATGTCCAGCGGGACCACATTTAGTGATGCTGCTATCCCCTACTTTCGGGCTGCCGAAACAGACGAACAGGAGTGAGCCTTTGGAGGATATTGACGCTCTAATGGTCGTAGAGCGGGCGCGCTCGGTTCTTGCTGAGCGACTCAATGAGCAAGTTCTTGCTCTTTTTCTCGGAGCGGGTGTCTCTATGGCGGTTGGCTTACCCGATTGGCGGACCTTAACCGAGAGATGCGGCATTCGCGCGGAGATGGACCGTGACGATCTTGATAGGCGCCTCGCTGGGCAGGACTATCAGGGAATTATAGCTGAGGTAGAGAAACGGTATCCCTTTGATGAATATGCCGAGGTTGTCCGAGCGGCGCTCTACGAGGGTTTCAAGGGTGTATCCTTCTCGACCTGCCGTTGCCCGCTTCTAATTGCATTGGGATCACTCGTTTCCGGAGGACAAAGAGGAAGAGTGAGCGAGATCGTCTCGCTCAACTTCGACGATATCCTCGAGTGGTATCTTTCACTTCATGGCTATAGAACTCAGTCGGTCTCCAACATGCCGCGTCTATTAAAAAGCGGCCTAATCCAGGTTTATCATATTCATGGGTTTTTGGCTCACCCAGAGCGGTCCAGAAAGCGGAGTAACTTCCTCGTGTTCTCAAGAGGATCAGCCGAGGAGAGGCTCACTGACATCGATAACCCCTTCAAGGCTGTAATGGTCCAGGTTCTGAGGACAAAGGTCTCGTTGTTCGTTGGTATGTCTGAGAAGACCGCAATAGACTATCTTCTAAGTCCCCTCCTCAAAAAGGTGGCACAGGAGGGCGCGGCAACGGAAGGCAGGCCGACCGGCTTCTGGCTCTTTGACGCACAAATTTCGGAGGAAGTCGCGACACATCTTAAAGACCGTAATGTTGTGCCGCTTACCTTTCCGAGCCGGCAGGCTATTGCTGAGTTCCTTTTGTCGGTCTGTGGCGAGGCAGGCAGGGCTTTACAGGCTTGACGAGCCGGGCGCACCATGGTAAAAAGCCGCTCCTTGGGGCGCATTGTGTCAGGCGTCTCGCGAAGATTGGCGAACCCGATTACTCTCTGTCACGTAGCTGGAGTAGTGTATGTCTGAGATTCCCCGTTCAAACCGGCAGTTCGAATTCTTCCTATTTGGTGGAGTACCGGAGAGTCCAGAAGGCACATACGAGCGGGACTCTAACGCTCAAGCCCTGGGTCGCCTGACGGGACATCCTGTAGCAGGAGGACCGCCGCCGAGCGGGCTCGCAGATCGAGGCAAGATGATCGGTAAAGTGCGGTATCGTCCTTCCACTGGTGAGGTCATTTTCGAGACCTTCCGGGCTGGAGAAGAGAGCGGTGCAGGCGGATCCGATGTCAATGGACGAGTCCGAAGAGGCTTGAGGGCACTGGCAGACGCAGCAAGGCGATGGCGTTGAGTTCCTACGCCCTGGGCAACCCAATAGGTGCCAGCCAAATCCCAAGTCACTGAGCAGAAAAGAGATATCCGGGTTCGAGGGTCGCGGCGTCAGAGCACAGAGCGCGGTGGCTGTAGGGTCGCGGGAGTTGTTGTTGCCGGCGGCTTTCGCCTGAACGCCAGTGGCCCAGTCGCGACCTCGGCCCATCGCTCCTCGCGCATTCGGAAGCTCGCCCCTACCCCCCGCTTCCACGCTCGATGAGCTCAACCACAGTCTTGACCAATTTCTGGTATGCCTGCTGGCCAAGCGTGCCGACCGGCTCGAGGATGACGCTCTCGCTTGCCGTGAAGAGCTTCGTTGGGCGAGCGTAGCTCGTCCTGTGCAGAGTGCCTCGCTCGAAGCTTGCCTCGGCCAACTCCACTGCTCGTGAGTCCGCGTAGGGTTGCTTGTGATCAGGCAGAGGAGGAAGTCCCCGCGACCGGCGTCGGCGAGCACCATGGCCGGCCTGAGCTTGGTTCGGGTCAGGTCAGAGAAGGGGAAACGTACGAGAACTACTGCGCCGGCTGCAAATGCCGCCGAGCTTCTTCCTCTTCCGGTCGGTCCCAGTCCTCCGCAAGCGCGGCTTCACCAATCGAGCGCTCCCGTCCGTCTCGATGGCAGCTTCAACGGTCTTGAGCATGACGAACCTGTTCAAGCGTCTGCCTCAGCGGCCTTAGGAAAAGCCGAGAAGCGGTCCGACATAGGCCTCATCTGTGCGGGGATCGACGACCCGATCCTACCATGGGAGGGAAAGCCTCTTCTGTAGGGGCGCCACGGCGTGAGCGCCCTGGGCGAAAGGGGCCGCCACGAGCCTCTCCTGACGGCCGGGAGTCGATTGACGATACAACTACATCAGCGCATCATGGAGATGATGCGGACGACCGTTACTCTGGACGACGATGTTTACGAGGCGGCGCACGCGCAGGCAACCGGCAAACGGCTCGGCCAAGTGCTGTCCGAGATGGCGCGGCAGGCGCTCCAGCCCTCCGGACAAGGGTCGCGGCGCTCGGTGAAGAGGGCTTCTCGATTTCCCGTCTTCGACGTGCCAGCGGGCGCCGGGATGATTCCGGCCTCGCGGATCCAGAAAGCCCTGGACGAGGATGGCATCGCCTGAGAACCGGGTCCTCCTGCTGGACGTCAACGCTCTTCTAGCATTGGTTTGGCCGAACCATGCCGCGGTGTTGGCTCGCCTCGAGCGGCAGCATATCTATCTGGAGACTCTGCCGGCGCTGCCCCGTACGGCGAGCGTGTTCCGTCACCTTCTCGGGCATCAGCAGGTGAAGGATGCCTATCTGCTCGGTGTCGCTGAAGCGAACGGCGCCACGCTCTTGACCCTCGATCGGCGGTTGGTGCCGCCCGGTACGATGCGCGCGCACCTGGAAATCGTAGAGCCCTGAGGAGCCCTCTCGGCCCCCGATCCCGAAAAAAATTTTCGTCGGACCCTGCCGCCCGGGGCCAAAACTGGATACGCATATTCAGTTTGCCCACAGGCACCTATCCTCTTGGAAATCCGGGGTTTGCGCCGAAGATTCGGCTGGTTTTCGCCTCCAAACTGGCGGCAAAACTGGATACGCGTATCCAGTTTCAATTTGGGCCGCCCCGACTCCCCGCCGGGACCCGCAACTCTCGGCCCTGCAAGAAGTTGTGAAGGGGCGGCGGCCGGTCCCTCGGCGCTGAAAACCCTCCTTTACGATCAAATCGGCGCGTCAAAAGTGGATACGAGTATTCAGTTGTAGATTACTCTTGACAATGCTGTTTTTCCCTTGCATCATCCCGTCATCGATGCAGCGGCGGAGCGGAGGGGCGGGGCCGCGGGCATCACGGCAGGCTCGACATCTTCTGGCATGGGAACCAGCGGGGCCGGCCGGATCCGACGGGTAGCACCGGCGTCATGGTGGCGCCGTGAAATCGAGCCTCAGGGCTCAAACCCCAGAAAGGGGGAGAACATGGCAAGAGAGACGACGTACGCAGGAATCCTGGGCGAGTTGGAGCGGCTGAACGCCTCAATACTCGCCAACGCCGCGGAGCTGACGCATCTCGAGGGGGCTCGCGCCCGCCTCGAGAAGCTGGTGGCCGAGGCGCACGAGGTCAACAAGCGCCAAGCGGCGCTGACGGCCAGCAAGCAGGAGGCGAGCAAGGAGTTGTCGGGCCTGCTCAACGCGGCTCAGCGGGTAGCGACCGCGATCCAGAAGCTCCTCGCGGAGCATTATGGTCCCCGGTCGGAAAAGCTCGCGGAGTTCCACCTGCAGCCGTTCCGCGGTCGCCGCCGGCAGTCGAAGCCGGAGACGCCCACGCCGCCGGCGCCGGAGCCGACGGCTCCTGCCAATCCCAAGGTGTAATCCATCTCAGGGGGCGTGCCGTTGGCGCCCCCTCCTTTTTCTCCTCCCCCACGAGATCGCGTCGTAAGCTTCGGCGGCCCGTCGTAAGCTTCGGCGGCTCATCGAAGCTTCGGTGGCGCGCCGTAAGCTTCGGCGGCGCGTCGAAGCTTCGGCGGCTCGTCGGAAGCTTCGGCGGCGCATCGAAGCTTCGGTGACCCGTCGTAAGCTTCGGTGGCTCTCCGAAGCTTCGGTGACGCGTTGGAAGCTTCGGTAGCTCATCGAAGCTTCGGTGGCGCATCGTAAGCTTCGGTGGCTCTCCGAAGCTTCGGTGGCCCGTTGGAAGCTTCGGTGAGGCGTCGTAAGCTTCGGTAGCTCTTCGAAGCTTCGGTGACGCGTTGGAAGCTTCGGAGCGCCGCCGTCATCTTCGATCCGGCCCTCTCATCTGGAGATGTCTTGCGCCAGGCAGGTCCCGACGAGCGGGCTACCCGCGCAGCAGGTCCCGCGCGATCACCAGGCGCTGCATCTCGCTGGTGCCTTCGTAGATGGTGGTGACGCGCACGTCGCGGTAGAGGCGGGAGATCTCGTAGTCGTCGTGGAAGCCGTTGCCGCCGTGGATCTGCAGGCTCTCCTGGCAGGCGCGGTTGGCGGCCTCGGAGGCGTAGACCTTGGCCTGCGCGGCGAGCCGGCCGGCCTGCGGGGTGTGCTCGGCGGCGGCGGCGTAATGGGCGAGCGTCCGCGCCGCGGCCAGCTCGGTCGCGATCTGGGCGATCTTGAACTGGATGGCCTGGTGCCGGGCGATGGGCACGCCGAACTGCACGCGGTCCTTGGCGTAGCCGACGGCCAGCTCGAGGGCCCGCTGGTGAATGCCCACCGCCTGCGCCGCGATGCCCAGCCGCGAATGGGCCAGGGTGGCGAGGGCGATCTTCAGACCCTGCCCCTCTTCGCCGAGAAGGTTCTCATAAGGCACGCGGCAGTCCGCGAAGTAGATCTGCGCCGTGTTGGAGGACTTGAGGCCCAGCTTCTCCTCCGGCTTGCCGACGGAGAAGCCGGGCGCGTCGGCGGGAACCACGATCGCCGAGAGTCCCCGCTTCCCCGCTTCGGGGTTCGTCCGCACCACCACCACGAACCAGCCGGCATAACCGGCGTTGGTGATCCAGGCCTTCTCGCCGTTCAGCACCCAGGAGTCGCCGTCCCGGCGCGCCGTGGTCTTCAGGCTGCCGGCGTCGCTGCCGGAGCCCGGCTCGGTGAGGCCGAAGCCGCCCAGGGTCTGGCCCGAGGCGAGCGCGGGCAGCACCTTCCGCTTCAGCGCCTCGCTGCCGAACCGCGCGATGGGCCAGCAGCAGACCGAGTTGCAGACGCTCATGGTGACCGCCACGGCCGGGTCCACCCGGGAGATCTCTTCGATGGCGAGCAGGTACGTCAAGGCGTCGGCCCCGGCGCCGCCATACTCCTCGGGCACCAGCATGCCGAGAAGGCCCATCTCCCCCATCTCCTTGAAGATGTCGACCGGGAACCGATGCTCGCGGTCGCGCTCGGCCAGCCCGGGCCGGATGCGCTCCTCGGCGAAGCGGCGGACCTCATCGCGCAGCAGCTCCTGGTCCCCGGTCAGCGAGAAGTCGACGCCGGGGGTGGAGACCTCAAGGAACGTCGTCATAGCGCGACCTCACCCCCGGCCCCTCTCCTAAAGGAGAGGGGAGAAAAACCAAAAACAGCTTCTTGAAAGCCCCTCTCCTTTAGGAGAGGGGTTGGGGTGAGGTCGAGATCGCAAGAACGTGGCATCTCACGCCTTGTTGAGCACCCAGTCGGCGATCACCATCTTCTGGATCTCGCTGGTGCCCTCGTAGATCTCGGTGATCCGCGCGTCGCGGAAGTAGCGCTCGACGTTGTACTCCTTGGTGTAGCCGTAGCCGCCGTGGATCTGCAGCGCCTTGTTGGTGACGCGCTGCGACATCTCGGAGGTGAAGAGCTTGGCCTGCGAGGCCTCCAGGGTGTAGCGCTTGCCCTGGTCCTTGAGCCACGCCGCCTTCCAGGTGAGCAGGCGCCCGGCGTCGAGCTCGGTCGCCATGTCCGCGAGGTAGAACTGGATGGCCTGGAAGTCCGCGAGATGCTGGCCGAACTGCTCGCGCTGCTGCGAGTAGACGAGCGCCTCCTCGAAGGCTCCCCGGGCGATGCCCACCGCCTGGGCGGCGATGCCGATGCGGCCGCCGTCGAGCGTCGCCATGGCGACCTTGAAGCCTTCGCCGTCGCCGCCGAGGCGCCACTTCGCGGGCACCCGCATGTCGGCGAAGGCCAGCTCGGTGGTGCCCGAGGCGTTGACGCCGAGCTTGAACTCGTGGGTGCCGTGGCTGTAGCCCGGGGTGTCGGCAGGCACGATGAAGCAGGTGATGCCGCGATGCTTCTTCTCCAGGTCGATGCTGGCGAAGACCAGGGCGATATCCGCGTGGGTGCCGTTGGTGATGAACACCTTGTTGCCGTTGAGGACGTAGTCGTCGCCGTCGCGCCGCGCCGTGGTGCGCATACCGGCTGGATCGCTGCCGGCGCCGGGCTCGGTGAGCGCGAAGCAGCCGAGCTTCTGGCCCGCCGCCAGCGGCGTCAGGAACTCGCGCTTCTGCTCCTCGCTGCCGAACTTCAGCAGCGGATCGCAGACCAGGGAATTGTTGACCGAGAGGATGACGCCCGAGGTGGCGCAGACGCGGCTGATCTCCTCGATGACCACACAATAGGAGATGGTGTCCATACCGGCGCCGCCGTACTCCTCGGGCACGGCCACGCCGCCGAGCCCCAGCTCGCCCGCCTGGTCGAAGAAGGAGCGGGGGAACTCGCCCGACTCGTCGATCTCTTTCGCCCGCGGCTTGGCGACCTCGTCGGCAAACCTGCGGACCGTTTCCTGCAGCAGTTTCTGCTCTTCGGTGAGCTCGATTCTCATGGATTTCCTTTGATGAGGGGGGCGCTACGGCCAGGACCCGGGGGGGATCGTAGCAACGGGTCCGGAGGGGGTCAAGGAACCTCTCCTACCCTCCTGTTCTGAAAATAGCCGAAGACGCTGAAGCTGAAGGCAACGTGGGGATCGGGCTGCCCCCTCAGTCCATCTCCGGCATCCACCAAAAGAACACCTGCTGGAAGAAATCATCCTCGGGGCCATGGACCGGCCACGTCTGCCACTCCGCCACACGGCCGTCAATGAAGGTCACCTGCAGCCCGTAGCCTCGCACGGTCCACCTCTGGAGGAAATGGGCTTCGTTGTGGATCGAGCCGTAGTAGTCCGTGTCCTCCGACGGCCATCCGACGACCGCCTCGACTTCCGCCGGTGTCATCCCGCGGCGGATTTTGGCCTGCAGGGCTGGGATGTCCTCGGGAACGATCATTGTGGAAACCATCGAGGTGATGATGTACGCCTGACACCCGAGCGGATAGGAGGCCAGCGGAACCAGCAAGCACCACAAAGCCACGTCCACCGCGGACCGCCGGTTACGGCGCCGCCGCCGGATAATGATCGAGGCAAGGATAAACGCCGGGATGATGGAGACGACGAAGCAGCCCGCCCAGAGGCAACCTAGTTGAGGGTCGACATTGGGCGCCTGGCTGCAGCCTGCTAGGAGCAGGAGGGGGATCGCGACGACCGGGAGGCATGATTGTGAACGGCGTTGAGGGCGGAGGAGGTCGTTGAACGGAGGTGAGTTCCCGCGCATGGCAACGTCTCTACGGACGCGGACGCCTTACCGCGGCGACCGCCTGAGCTTCCTTGGCTTCCAGCTTCCGCAGGACCCCGGGAGGCAGGCCGCCGGCCTCGGTCCATAAAAAACGTGTTCTTTCCCCGATGATGGGCCAGTACGACCACTCGTAGAGATAGGCACGGTCATAGGCGACCCCCAGGAATTCCGCGTCCTGTATCGATCCTATGAGGTCTTCCCTCTCGACGAACTCTGCGGGGCCTACGTGTTCGACGCCTCCGCGGTCACCGACGAGCCAGCCTGCGGCAAACGCGGTCGAGACCATGAGGGCCACGACCGCGACCCCTGCGATGGAACGTTTGGTGGGCATCGGCGCCTCGGTGATTCACAGTTGGTAGGCCTTGCGAAGGCGTTTCTCGTCCAGGGCCTGAGGTTTGAAGGTGAGGGACACGACGTGTGCTCGTTGAAGCGTCGACGCGAAAAGCGTCACAGAACGTCGGGACCCCATGCGTCCTCCTCTTGTACGGATGGTACGATGTACGAGTCTAGAGATTCCAAGCGGGGAGCGGTATCGCATGGACCTGCTCCTTCTCCAGTGCAGACGCGGCTGATCTCCTCGATGACCAGGCAGTACGGCACGCGGCGTAAAGATCGCAAGGAACGGCAGGAGAGGAACATCAAGACATCAAGAGCACCTCCATCGAAGGCCCCGGAACGGCAGGCTGGGTTTCGACAGAGGCTAGCGAGTCCCTGCGCGCCGTGGTATCGCATCGCCATGCGATCCCGCGGAGATCCGGCGGCTCGTCAGATCAGGCCCGAGAGCAGGGCTTTCGACACCGCCGCGGACTTGCTGTGCACGTGCAGCTTTTCGTAGATCGAGCGGATATGGGTGCGCACGGTATTGAGGCTGACGCCGAGCTCTTCCGCCGCTTCGCGATAGAATCATGGAAGGCGAGGAGGCTCAGCCGTAGGGAATCTCGATGGCCCAGCGCGGCCGTTCGGCTTAGAGGGCGAAGAGGCGTCGCCCGCCTGGCAGCGGCAGCCCTTCCCCTCGTCCCCGGTCATGTCGATCCAGTGCCATTAGTCCTCGTAGAGCCACAGGCACACGTGGCGATCGGGTCTCTTGCGGAGGTCCAGCCGGAAGGCCTCGTAGGGCTTGCCGTCGAGGCGGATCTCGACGAGCACCTTGCGGTCGGCGGGCACTCCCTTGATGTGAACCCTCTGATCGTTGGCGACCGTGGCGGTGATCGTGCGGTTAACGCGGAAGGTGAACTTGGAGTTCCACGAGGGACCCCAGGTGGTCGTCGACAGCGGTACGCGGCTGGCAAGCCAGCGCGTGTAGCCGGGCGAGAACGGGTGCTCGGCGTGGAACGGTGCGATACAGATGCTGCCGGTGGGCGCCGGCGGACGGCTCGCCGCGAGGCCTGGAGCCGAAAAGAGAAGTGCAGCGATCGCCAGGGCTCGCGCCGCCGTCCCGCGGCCGTTCCCGGACAGTGACTGGCTATGGAGGCTCGTCATACCGGCACCGCTCCGCGAGCAGATCGAGGGCCCGGATGACGTCGAGATCATAAGCCTCGACATCGACCTTCATCTCATCGCCCTCCGTGGTGGTGAGCTGACAGAATTCCAAGGGCTGCACCGTGCCGACCAGCAGGTCGCCTTTCGCCGGCCGGTGGCCGGACCACCACTGCATGAGGATGAGGTGATTCGACTGGTCGACCTGGTGGGCCAGGAACCAATCGCAATGGCCCCAAGTGTGGGCCACGACGGCAGGCTCCTCACGGCTCAGCGTGAGGGCAGGCGGCAGCCAGCAGCCGAGCGACAGACACGGCAGAGCCAGCAGGGCGAGCCCGCGTCGTAGTCGCCCGCTGGGACTCATTTCTCGACCGGCAGCGAGATCTTCAGCCATTCCAGGCGGCCGTTCTCGAACATGAGGTCCATGTTGTGATACATCAGATATTCGATATTCTCTTTCACGAATCCGGGGCCGAGCGGTTCGCCGATGACGGCGGCTACCTCCTTGGGGGAAGCGCCCATGCCGATGCGGTCGGCGAACTCGCCCGGAAAGGCCTTGCTGAGCAGGCGCTCCGGGTCGCCGCAGGAGCTGCCTCCGGCGTTGATGGAGACCACCCGGCCGCCGCTGATGGCTACGTTCAAGCCGAGCGTCGGATACTCCCACTTTCCGAAGGACTCCGGCGGAGCCGGGCCGATGGCACGGAGCACCTCATCCTCCGCCATACCCAGCTTCAACGGGCCCACGGATTCGCCGGGAATGATCGGCCAGGGGCTCTTGGCGGCCGCCGCGGCGAGGACCCGCGGCCGCCAATAGTTCCACTTTCGCTCGCAGTCGGAGGTGCGACAGGCGGCGACCGGCAGAGCCGCCAGAATGAGACAGAGAACCATCCAATCCTGATTCATCTCGCCTTCTCCTTTTCAACTGCAACGTCCAGACGATTGATTCTCCCTAGTCTAAAGCGGCTGGCGTGGCTTGACCGGCCACCGTGACCTGCGTCGTCGCAGTGAGCACGATGCCGTTGTTGGCGAATCCGCCAACCCGCAGGCCCCGCACCGTGCTCCCCGCCGCGCCGGCGCCGATGATTGCTTCGCGCAGCGTGCAGAGCCCATCGCTCGCAAGGAACGGAAAGTGAAGGACATCCAAAGCACCCCCATCGAACGCCCCGGAATGGCAGGCTGGTTTCGAGGCAGGCTAGCGGGTCACGGGAGGCGCCGGTATCGCATGGATGTGCGAGGCCAGCCTCAGATCAGCCCCGCGCGCAGCGCCTTCGCCACCGCTTCGGACTTGCTGTGCACATGCAGCTTCTCGGCAGCCCGGTCGTAGAGGAGCACTTCCCCCGGTCGCGAGGGGAGCTCGCCGGGCCAGGTCGGCGGGCGCGACCGCGCGTGCAGCGAAGCCGGTGCGCCGGGCCGGCTCCGGCCGGTCTGCGCCGCGGCCGAGTTCGCCGGCTCGGGCCAGAAAACGTAGACCCCACCGCCGCCGCCGGCCCATACCCTTCCCCGGCGATCGAGGGCCAGCACAGGAACACTGTTCTCCGGCGGCCGGGCCGGATAGAGCTGATGGGTGCCGTCCGGCAGCAACCGCACCAGGCCGTGGGTCGTCGCGCACCATACGCTCCCCTCCTCGTCCTGCACGACGGCCGCGGCGCCCTGGATCCCGGGCGGCAGCTCCACGCGGCGCGCCTGCGCCAGGCTCGCGGTGGGGTCGTCGAGGACCAGGAGGGCGCGGTCCGCGCAGATCCATAGGCGGCCGGCGCGGTCCTCGTAAAGACAACCCACGGCACCGCCCCGGACGCCGAAGGGAACCGGCTCGGTGACGCCCGGAGGAAACGGCTCGACATGGAAAGGCGGGCCTGCCGCGCCGGACCTCGGGTCAAGCCGGGCGGCGCCTTCCGCCGTGCCGATCCAGATCGCGCCGTCGCGGGTCTCGACGACGGCGAAGGCGCGCGTGCTCGGCATCCCCTTGGCGGTGTCGTAGCCGCGGAACACCTGGCCGTCGAAGCGCGAAAGGCCGGAGCTGGTGGCGATCCAGAGGAAGCCGCGGGAGTCCTGCAGCAGATCTCGGACGGCATCCCCGGCGAGCCCATCCGCGGTCGTGTAGGTGCGAAAAGGCAGCCGTTCGGCGTGCGCGCAGAAGACCGCGCCGAGGGCGAGCGTCAGAAAGGCAGCCAGCCGGCAGGAAAGCACCGGGGGAGTCTACCGGGTTCGCGCCTTTGCAAGCCGGCCGACTTGGTGCACAATCCCGTCGACATGAAGACGATCGAGCCCCTCAACTATACGGAGACGGAGATCCGCAGCTTCCTGCCCACCGGTTGGGACCTGATCGGCGACCGGCGGGGAGCTTGGGACCCCAAGAAGAAGGCCTGGCGCGCCACCGTCATCGACAACGTCGATTTCGATTGGCCTGTCGAGGTCGAGGCCGGCGAGGTCGCCAAGCTCGGCCGCCTGGAGGCCCTGCGCCAGGCGTTCGACCGGCTGTACCGCGAGCGGCTGGGGTAGCCGCCTCCCGGCCCGGCGCTTCCGCACCGGGCTACCGAGACGTCGCTTCTCCGAAGCGAACGAACACCTTCCGGGGAGGTCGCCCTTGGGCGACGTTTCGCTAGCCCGGCGCGGAAGCGCCGGGCCGGGAGGCGTGGCGCCTGCCCCTACTGCCCGCCCTGCTGGCTCCAAGGCGGTACGACGTTATTCATGCGTGCATAGGCGATGGACTGCCCCAGATGCTCGTGGGCGTGGCTGACGAGGATCAGCATCACCGTCCGGACGGAGCCTTCCTGGCCGAAGAACTTGACGGTGCGGTCGAGATCGGAATCCGGCACCGCCTCGATCTCCTTGCGCAGGTTGTCGAACGAGCCCTTCAGGGTAGCGATGGTCTTCGCCTTGTCGCCACCTTCCTTCTCGAAGCCGCGGGGGTCCACCCCGGCGGGAATCTTGGCGCCCCAAAAGGTGGGCAGGAAGTAGTTGGCTCCCGAGACGTGCGCGAACACCTCGCCGACGGAGCGGACGCCCTGGCCCGGCCGCCAGCCGTACTTGTCGGCGGGCATGGCCTCGGCCAGCGCCAGCAGCTTCTCGCGGGCGTCGTTGATCTGCCTCAGGATCTCGCCCCGCACGCCGGCCGCGGGCTTCGCCTCCTGCTGCATCGGCTTCTGCTCGGCCTTCTCCTCCGTAGGTTTGGTGTCCTGTGCCAGGGCCGGCAGAGCCAAGGCAAGCGCCAGGACGGTTGAAACGAAGATCTTCCTCATCGTGGTCTCCTTTTTCGGGAAGCTGATGGACCCTCGCGGATTCTACTCGCAGTAGGCAGGGTTACAGGAGCACAGGCACCAGGTGTAAGCGTCGAGGCAGTTCTCTTTGCATCCCACATTTCCCCCGCAGTAGTTGATGCAGGCCACTCTGCGGCTCCAGCAGTTGTCCGTGCAGGTCGTGGCGGCCGACCTCCCGGGCAGGGCGGCGGCCAGAGTCGCGACGAGCAGAGCGCCGAGAAGCATCGTTTTCCTGAGCATCTTCAATCTCCTTTCGGTTGAGCCATCGTGGGTCGAACGCTGTACTTTAGCCTATGCAGAGAGGCGAATTCCATCGCTGGACGCATCCGAATAAAATGTCTTGGTTTCGGAGGTGAACGCTTTGAGGATGACCCTGGCCCTGCTCGGCAGCGTCGGACTGCTGTCGCTGCTGATCGCGCTCGTCGCCGCCCTTCAGCGGCGGTTCTTCTGGGTGCGGCAGCTCGCCTTTCCGCTCTACGTGGCCGCCGCGACGGCGGCGCTGGAGACCTTCACCCTGCTCGAGCCCGGCTACCGGCCGGCGGCGCTCGCCAAGATCTTCAACGGGGCCCTGCTCTTCCTCGGACTGGTCACGGTCTTCCGGCTGCTCGGTCTCTATCTCTTCGACGTCCGCCTGACGGCCCAGAAGGGGATGCGCCTGCCGCCTCTGCTGCCCACCGTGGCGATGATCCTGGTCTACCTGATCACCGGCTTCGTCACGCTGCGGCTCACCTTCCCGCAGTTCGACCTGGCGCCGCTCATCGCCACCAGCGCCGTCACCTCCCTGGTCCTCGGCCTCGCCTTGCAGCCGATCCTGGCCAACTTTTTTGCCGGGCTGGTCATCAGCCTGGAGAAGCCGTTCCGCATCAACGACTGGATCAAGGTCGGCGACCAGGAAGGACGGGTGGTGGCCATCACCTGGCGCACCACCCACGTGCGGACACGCGACAACGACAACGTCCTCATCCCCAACAGCAAGCTGGCCGACGAACGGGTGCTCAACTATTACTACCCGCATCCGGTGCACCTGGAGAGAGTCAAGGTCTCGGCGCACTACGACGAGCCGCCCTACCGGGTGAGACGGGTCCTGCTCGACTGCGGCGCGGCCGTGGCCGGCGTGCTCGACAAGCCGGCGCCGGACGTCTACGTCCTGGCTTTCGAAACCAGCTCGATCCTCTACGAGCTGCGGATCTGGATCGAGGACGTGGCGCAGGCGCCGCGAATCGCCAGCGACGTGCGGGCTCGCATCTGGGAGGAGTTCCGGCGCGAGGGCATCGTCATCCCGTACCCCATCCAGACCCTGCAGATCGCGCGCCCCAGGCGGCCGCGTCTGGCGGCGGGAGAAGAGGCGGACGAAGGGCCGCGGCCGGCGCGCCTGTTCGTGGCCGAAGGGCCCGAGCGGGGCCGCTCGCTGGACCTGGACGGCGGCACACCGGCGACGGTCGGCCGCTCCCGCTCCTGCTCGCTTCCGCTGACCGATCCCAACGCCAGCAAGGAGCACTTGCGCCTCGAGTGGGAGGACGGCGCCTGGGTGATGACGGACCTGGGGAGCAGCCACGGCACCCGCGTCAACGGCAAGCCGGCGGAGCGCGCGGTGCTCGAGCCGTTCGACCGCATCGCGATCGGCGATACGGTTATGATCTTCGAGAGCGATGCCATCCGACCTGCCTGAAACCATCGGTCCCTACCGTGTCCGCGAGCTGCTCGGCAAGGCCGGCCAGTCCGCGGTCTTCACGGTCTCCAATCCACAGGGCCGGCCGGCGGCGGTCAAGCTCTTCTCCTCCAAGCTCGGCGAGGACCCGGTGGCCCTCGAGAGGTTCCATCGCGAGATCGCGGCGATCATCCCGACCAGCCGCCACCCCAACCTGGTGCATCTCCTCGAGTCCGGCGAGGACGGAGGCAGGCCCTACCTGGCGATGGAGCTGGTGGAGGGCCCCTCTCTCGACCGGGTGCTGAAGCAGCGGCGGGTTTCGCTGCCGGAGGCTTTCACCGTGATGCGCGGCATCTGCCGCGGCCTCGCCCACGCCCACCAGCACGATCTCGTGCACCGGGCACTGACGCCGCGCAACGTTCTCGTCACGCCCGACTTCTCCGTCGTCAAGGTGGCGGATCTGGGGGTGACCGGGTTCGAATCGATCGCGCCAAGCCTCACCGCGACCCTGAGCACCGGCGAGATCCGGCTCGGAGCTCTCTACTACCTGGCGCCCGAAACCCTCGACGGCCGCTCGTCCGTGGATGCCCGGGCGGACCTCTACTCCGCCGGCGTGATCTTCCACGAGATGCTCACCGGACGCACGCCGGGCCCCAAGTTCGGCCTGCCGAGCCAGTTCAATCCCGAGCTGCCGTCCGAGGTCGACGCCGTGGTGCTCAAGTGCCTCGCCCGCCGGCCCGACGAGCGCTACATGACCGCCGCGGAGCTGCTGGCGGCTGTCGAGCGGCTCGAGGAGTCGTTGCGCCTGCGCGTGCTCACCGAGATCCGCGGCATCTCCCAGGCCGGTTCGCGCCTGCTGGGCGGCACCGGCTCCGAGACCGGCGGCAAGAAGACCTGGCTGTATGTGGGCATCGCGGTGGTGGTGATCGTTCTCGCCGTGGCGGGGTATCTGGCGCTGCGGTGAACGGACGCCAATCCGGACCTCCCCCAGAAAATCGCGCGGACATCGCTTCAGCCATCGAGGGCGGCGGAATCGGCGTACACCGGCACCCGGGCCTGACATAATAGCCACCCGTTCCTCCGGAACGTGCCTTCGACGGGGGTGGCAGCGGTGGAGTATCGTAATCTCGGATCCAGCGGTCTCAAGGTCTCGCCCCTCTGCCTGGGCGCGATGATGTTCGGCAAGTGGGGCAACGCCGACCACGCGGAGAGCGTCCGCATCATCCATCGGGCCCTGGACGCCGGCATCAACTTCATCGATACCGCCAACGGCTACTCCGAGGGGGAGTCGGAGGTGATCGTCGGCAAGGCGCTCGCGGATCGCCGCGAGCAGGCCGTGCTCGCCACCAAAGTGTGGGCGCCGGTGGGCCCCGGTCCGAACCAGCGGGGGCTCTCGCGCAAGGCCATCCAGGAGCAGGTCGAGCACAGCCTGCGGCGCCTCGGCACGGACGTGATCGACCTCTATCAGATCCACCGCCCGGACCCCACGACCCCCGTCGAGGAGACGCTCTCGACGCTCTCCGACCTCGTCCGCCAGGGGAAGGTGCGCTACCTCGGCCTCTCGACCAACCACTACTCCGGCCCGGCGCTGTGGGAGAAGCGCTTCGCGGCCTGGGAGATCGTCGAGACTCTGTGGCTCAGCGAGCGCCACGGCTGGGAGCGGTTCGTCTGCCTGCAGCCGCCGTACAGCATCCTGCGGCGGGTGATGGAGCTCGAGCACTTCCCGATGTGCCAGAAGTTCGGCATCGCCAACATCGTCTGGAGCCCGCTCGAAGGGGGCTGGCTCACCGGCAAGTACCGGCGAGGGGCCGGCAACCCGAAGGACAGCAAACGCGCCGAGAGCTGGATCGGCGATCTCGACAACCCCAAGTTCCAGCGTCGCCTCGACATCGTCGAGCAGCTCCTGCCGTTGGCCGAGTCGAAAGGAATCCCCCTGGCCCGCTTCGCCAACGCCTGGGCGCTCCGCCACCCTGCAGTGACCTCGGTGATCATCGGTCCTCGGACGATGGAGCAGCTCGAGGACAGCCTCGGCGTCCTCGACGTGCAGATCGCCGATGAGGACGCCGCGAAAATCGACCAGCTCGTGCCGCCGGGAACTTCCGCCCTGTGACCTGAAAAATGCCGACCATGACAGCCACCACCGCCTACTCCCCCATCCGCATCGCGCGGCGCATCGAGGACGTCACCTACGCCGTCCGCGACGTCGTCGGTCTCGCCCGCCAGGCGGAAGCCGCAGGCAAGAAGATCATCAGCCTCAACATCGGCGACCCTTGCCAGTTCGACTTCCGTACGCCGGATCCCGTCGTCGAGGCCATCGTCAAGGCCCTGCGCGACAACAAGACCTCGTACTCGGCCTCCGAGGGGATCCCCGAAGCGCTGGAGGCCATCCGCCGCGACGCCGAGGAACGCAAAGGTATCCGTTCGATCCAGGGGGTCTTCGTCGGCCACGGCGCCTCCGAACCGATCGAGCTGCTGCTCAACGCGCTGCTCGAGCCCGGCGAGGCCGTGCTCCTCCCGCGGCCGGGCTATCCCCTCTACTCCGCCGTCCTCGCCAAGACGAGCGCCCGCGCCATCTACTACAACCTCGAAGAGTCGCACGGCTGGCAGCCGGACCCCGACCACATCCGCAGGGTGGTGGACGCGGGCACCCGCGCCCTGGTGCTCATCAACCCGAACAATCCCACGGGGTCCGTCGCCGACCGCGAAACGCTCGAAGAGGTCCTGGAGATCGCGGCGCGGCACCAGCTCGTGGTGCTCTCGGATGAGATCTACGACCGCATGCTGATCGACCCGGAAGCGGCTTTCGTCTCCACGGCCGCGCTGCGGGACGACGTGCCCGTGGCCACCTTCTGCGGCCTCTCCAAGGTATGGCTGGGACCGGGCCTGCGCATCGGCTGGGCCATCCTCTCGGGCCCCCCGGACGTCGTGGAGCCGCTCGTCGACGCCATGGGCCGCCTGGTGCGGGCCAGGGTGAGCCCCAACCATCCCGGACAGTGGGCGATCAAGCCGGCCCTCGAAGGGCCCAACCCGCACATCGCGGAAGTGAATGCCAAGCTGCGCCGCCGGCGCGACCTCACCGTCGAGCGCCTCAACGCCATTCCCGGCTGGAGCTGCGTGCCGCCGCGAGCCGCCTTCTACGCCTTTCCCCGCTTCTCGCTGGGCGCTCTCCAGGACACCGAGCTGGTGCGCGACATGATCCTCCAGTACGGCGTCGTTCTCGTCCACGGCTCCGGCTTCGGCCAGGACGACTTCAACCACGTCCGCGTCGTCTTCCTGCCGCAGGAGGATCACTTGGAGGAGGCGTACGGGTACATCGCGGAGTACTCGCGGGGGAAGATGTAGATGGCGGACCTGCGCGGCAGGACCCTCTTCATCACCGGCGGCAGCCGCGGCATCGGCAAGGCGATCGCGCTGCGGGCCGCCGCCGACGGCGCCAACGTCGCGATCGCCGCCAAGACCGCCGAGCCCCACCCCAAGCTGCCGGGCACCATCCACACGGCGGCCGAAGAGATCGAGGCCGCCGGCGGCAAGGCCCTGCCGCTGCAGGTGGACATTCGCGACGAAGAGCAGATCGCGCAGGCCGTGGCGAAAACCGTCGCCACCTTCGGCGGCCTCGACATCCTGGTGAACAACGCCAGCGCGATCAACCTCACCGGCACGCTCCAGACCCCGATGAAGCGCTTCGATCTCATGTGGAGCGTCAATGCTCGCGGCACCTTCGCCTGCTCGCAAGCGTGCATCCCCTATCTGAAACAATCGTCCAACCCGCACATCCTCACCCTCTCGCCGCCGCTCAATCTCGACCCCGGGTGGTTCAGGAACCACGTCGCCTACACCCTCTCGAAGTACGGCATGAGCCTCTGCGTGCTGGGGATGGCGGAGGAATTCAAGGCGGACGGCGTTGCCGTCAACGCCCTCTGGCCGCGCACGGTGATCGCCACCGCCGCTCTCGCCATGCTCCCCTCGGGCTTCATGAAGCCGGAGAACTGCCGCCAGCCGGAGATCGTGGCCGACGCCGCGCACGTCATCCTCACCCGCGACAGCCGCTCGGCTACGGGAAATTTCTACATCGACGAGGAAGTTCTACGGGAGGCCGGCGTCACCGACTTCGAGCGCTATGCCGTCCAGCCTGGCCGGCCGTTGCTTCCGGATCTCTTCCTGGGCGAGCCTCCCGCGGACCCGCGGCGGAGTTGAAGCCGCGAGCCGACGAACGTCGGCTCAGGGCGCTCCGGCTTCCCCTGCTGGCGTTCGTGTTAGCGCGTAGGTGAGCCGACCGGTCTTTTCGAAGGTGAGCCGCCAGCGATGACCACGGAGCGCTGAGGGGAGCGAAAATGAGATCGCTGTTCTTTCGCCGAGGGGCTTGCTGCTGCCTGCTTCTTCTCGTCAGCGGCCGCGCTATCGCGGACCAGGACCGGTACGCAGCGGTGGTGGAACGCATCCTGGAGTCTTGGAAATCCGCTGATGCCGTCTGCCTCGGCGAAGATCACGGCCGTAAGTACGATTCCGATCTCCGGCTGGCCCTGGTCCGGCATCCGGCGTTCCCACGCACGGTGCGCGTCATCGTGGTGGAGTTCGCCAACCCGGTGCACCAGGCGCTGCTCGATCGCTTCATCCTCGATGGCGCAGAGATGTCTCGTCAGGAGCTTGCAGTGGTATGGCGCGATGCCACCGGCGCGGAAGTCTGGGAAACCTCGATCTACGAAGAATTCCTTCGCGCCGTCCGCCAGGTCAACCTGGGCCTGCTACGGGAGCAGCGGGTGCGTGTGCTCGGCGGCGACAGCCCCATCGACTGGTCAAAGATCACGAAGGCGGAGCAGCTCGTGCCGCTGATCAATCGGGGCGGCAACATTCGGACCATCATCGCCAGGGAAATCCTCGATGCGCACCTCAAGGGACTGGCGATCTACGGTGCGCGTCACTGTGACAAGACCGGGGGCGGCTTTCCCGGCGACCTTGCCGGCAAATACCCGGCCGGGCGTATGTGGTCCATCGAGCCTTTCGTTGGGGAGACCGGCGCTCAGGAGGGAAAGATGCTCTTCGGCCTTGGTGACCAGCCGGCCTATATCGTCATCAATGGCACCGCGAGGGCCACGGCACCAGCCGCGGACGCTTTGGCCGTCAAACCCAAGCTCACGATGGGCGATGTAACCGACGCCGTCGTCTATCACGGTGCCGTGCCGGATACCGTCGTCCACGCCGACCTCACCGAGCTCAAGGCCAGGTATGGGACGGAGCTCGCTCGCCGCGGCAGGCTCATGGATCAGGCCTTCAGGCTCTGGCTGCGTCGCTGACGCTGCGGCCTCCGATATCCGGCTCGCTGGCTGCAGGCTGTGCTACATTTGGCGATCAGTACAAGTAGCAAGATGCCGAATTGAGGTCTCGGTAGCCCGTTGGCAAGAGAGCCACGGTCGTGTAGGGGAGGTATTGCCGATGAGCCACACCCAGCTTCGCTGCGCGTCGTTCCGACGTCTCTTACCTTCGTTCTTTTGGCTTGTCGCGGCCGCCTTTCCGGCAGCGGCAGCGCATTCCTCCACGGATGCGGCGGTCACCGTGCCGAAATGGCTGTCGAAGCCAACGCTCGACGGTCAATGCACCGACCCATCCTACGAGGACACGGCCGTCATCTCCATGGTGGATGAGTCGGGGCTGCCTGGAGCGCCCGTCAAGCTGCTCCACACAGGGCTCGACCTGTATCTCTGCTTCGGGACGCTGCCGGGTGGCGACGGCTTGCAGGTCGCCGTGCGGATAGACAGTGACGGCGACGGCACTTCGATCATCGAGCCCGGTGATTATGAGCTCATCGTGAGCTCCGATGGCACCCGTGCCGTGCGGCAGGGTGCAGCCACTACGACCGCCCAGGCGGCTGGCTACACTCCGATCGCGATATCCGATGAGGAATTCGAAGCCCGGGTGCTGTTGGAAGGTGGCCGAGCTTGGAGCGCGGAGCTGCGGATCAGCCTGGAGTGGCTGGGCGGCTTTGCGCGCACGGACGGCTTGAGCGTCGCGCTCGAAAAGCTTGAGGGAACCGCCGTGCAGCAGTGGCCAGCAGCGGCCGCGGCGGGCTCGCCAGCGAGCTGGGGCAAGGCGGAGCTCGGCCCGCTCTATTCTGAAGCGGCGCGCTCCGGCTCCGCCTTCGTCGACGGGCAAGAGGGCTACCTCGTGATCCCCTTCGCGCCGGAGCTCAACCATTCTGAGATGACGATTGAAGCCTGGGTGCGCGTCGTAGGTGACGATTGCGGCACGCTCGTCGGCAACGGTCAGGCCCAGTCCTACTGGCTGGCGTTGTGCGACGTCATTCGCTTCGGGCAGGGTGGTCGCGACTCGGTGCGCGCCGGCCAACATCCGCTCGGTGAAGGCTGGCACCACGTCGCCGTGAGCATGGCCCGTGGTGAGCACGGCCTGCGCACCTTGTACCTGGACGGCGAAGTCGACGCGGCGCTTGGCTGGAGACCGGTGACAGAGCCGACGCGCGAAGGTGTCGAGCCCGAAGCACGCGTCGGCCGGTCCGACCGCATGCTGCGCGTCGGCTCCGACCGGGATGCGCTCAACCGGGATGGTGAGGCGGCGCTGCACGGTTATATCCGCGAGCTGCGCATCTGGAACCGGGTGCGCACCGCGGAGGAGATCCGCGCAGATGCCTTCCGCGACCTGACTGGCCGTGAGCCGGGACTGGTCGGCCTGTGGCCGTTCATCAACAACCTCAACGACCTCTCGCCCGGCAAGCATCACGCGGGGCTGATCGGCACCGCGGCGCTGGCGCGTGAAACGCGCGACGTGGAAGCCTTTGAAGGCGAGGATCGTGGGCCGGACATCCCCTATCCGCCGCGTCAGCCGGTGCCCGCCTGGGATGCGCAGCTCCCGGCCAGCGACACCGCGGTCGAGGTCAACGGAATCTGCGCGAAAGAGGAGTACTCTCAGGCAGCCGAACTGCGGCTGGAACCCGATCGGCCGGCGCTGTGGGCGTTCGTCGGCCGCGACGCGCTCTATCTTTGTACCAATGTTCTGTGGGGCCAGACGAAAACTGGCAGCGCCATCACGGTCTGGCTCAACGGCGCCGGCACCGGCGGCGCCGCGCCGAGCCCGGCCGACCTGAGGCTGCGGCTCGCGGCCGACGGTGCCTTCGCGGTGGAGACCGGCGATGGCGAGGGGTTCGGCGGCCGCTCGCCGGAGGGCATCGTCGCCAGGACCATCTCGGCACCGGTCTTCTCGTTCCAGGAAGACATCGAGCCCATCCAGGCGCCATGGTGGTCCGGCGAGCTGCGCATCCCGCTGGCTGCCTTGGCACCGTTCGCCGCCGGCGGCAAGCTGCAGATGGCGGTCTCGTACGAGGGCACGTACAGCCCAGCGAGGGCGCCGGCGGAGTCACTCAGCGAGCGCTGGCCGGCGAGCTTCGAGCCAGACCGGCCGGACACTTGGGGCTGGGTGGCGACGAGCGCACCCGCGGCGAAGGTCGAGACGGCGGCCAAGATCTAACGAGCGGCGGCCAAGAGGCCGCCAAGCCAGACCCCGCCTCCTGTGCCGGCTGAGGAGCCGCTGACAGCGGATGTTGAGAAGCCGCTGGCCCCCATGAAGCATGCCGTCCCGAATGCCTGGCCGCGGCAGCCACCGGCCGAATCGGACTTCTACGCCCAGTGCCCGGACAGCGGTCCGGTGCAGGCTTTCTACGCCTTCGACAAAGAGTTCAAGTGGCCGCGAGTGGATCCGGTGAACAACCCGATCGTGCAGGCGGAAGGGAATCTGTCGGAGATCTATGTGTCGACGATCGATTCCCCCCTGATCCACGCCAGCCACGACCTGGACATGCAATTGAGCATCGCGCAGCCCTTCCGCTGGCTGACCGTCGACGGCATTGCAGACCTGGTGCTAGAAAGCGAATCGTTTTTCCTCGTTCATAAGGCGCGGCCGGATGCCGGCGATCACGTGACCGTCAAGGGCCGCTGGATCTTCGACTGCGGGCATGCGCCGAAGACCGAGATCCACCCAACGCCGTACTTCGAAAGCGACCGCGTCGAGCTACGGCCGACCGGCCTTGGCGGCGAGCTCGAGCCGGTGCGCGTGGCGAAGGTCTGGATGACTTCCACGCCCGGCGCCTTCAGTTTCAACCTCAACGACCTGGGCCCGTTCGAGTTCGATCTCGAGTTGCCGAGCAACGGCTACGAAGACAACTTGCCGTACCTGCGCGTCCTCGAAGGGCCGGCCGCTTTCGTTGCCGTGACTATGGACGGCTCGACCGCCCATGTGACGGTCACGCCTCCTGCCGGGGTGGGGAGCCATTACTTCGAAGTGATGCTGGGCACCCTGGACGAAGCGACGCATGCCTGCCCCCCCTCGTGTTACTGGTACGGTGTGCAGGACATCTTCAGTGTGACCTTCGACAAGATCGTGATCTATGACGATCACGACGACGCGTTCGCTCGCGGCGATGGCGATTGGTATGTGGACGTCAACATCAACGGCATTTGGAAGCCGGTGTTCACCAACGGCCAGGTCGACGACGATGACAGTCCCTACATTCTCCTTCCACCGGTCACCGCTACAGTGGTGGGCGGTGAGCTATCGCTCCAGGTCACAGCCCACGAGAACGACAGCGCCGGAGCCGTGACCGTCTGGGAGGACGACGAGGAGCTGACCTCGGGTACCTGGAACGCGGGCTTCCTGCCCAACATGGTCGGCACGCACTGGCTGTCGCCCGGTTCGGGATCTGATTGGGAGCTGCACTACTCCGTCACTCAGAGCGGCAGCGTTCAGCCGATGCTGACCGATGCGTCGTTCTGGAATCCTCGGTTGGCGGATGAGCCCAACGATCCGTACCATCCGGTCGATTTAGGCACTTTGGCAGTGCCCCCGGCAGGCGCACAGCCGCTTTCCACCCAGCATGCCTCGTTCATCATCGAGCAGCCCCTGACCCACAGCGGCGTGCGGCTGCTGGGGACGGATGTCGACAAGTACAGTTTCAAGCTCTCCGACTTCGCGAATGTGTCGTTCGCCAGCGCCAGCGGGTTGGTCGTCGACGCCGCTGGCTTCTATTCCGACTACTACGACATGCCGCCGCCGGCCATCCTGGCGCTGCTCGGCTACACCGCTTACAACGTTACCGTCAGCAGCGCCAACGGTCTGGCCGGCGACAAACCGTACACCTTCAAGGTCGACCGTACCTGGCGTACGCTGCCTCCGGATTGGGGTGAGAACCAGGACACCCTCAACGATCTCGGCCAGGGGGGCCGGCTGGTGGATCTCGTCACGCCCAACCCGGAGACGGACATTTACAACACGAAGTACTTCGGGATCGACGTCGAGCATCGCGAGCTGGGGATGCCCTGGGCCTGGCAGCACGTCACCGGCGACATCGACTACTACGATATCCGGCTCCCGCTGGCGAAGGAGCGGCCACCCGGCCAGCTGCCCTGTGAATTCAAAGGCCAGCCACTGGATCTCGACGCCCAGTTGGAGATCCAGGTGCAGGGGATGCGGATACGAATACCGGCCAAAAGCATCAATCAGCAGGATCTGGTAGGCCTCGAAAGCCTGAATCAGCAGTTCCCCTTCGGCCACGTCTTTGCCTGGGTGCAGAGCATCGCGGGCAACCGCGGCGTCTACCACCTGGACGCCCGCTGGACCGACGCCGTCTACCTTGATCCGGCGCAGTGCGCGTATGCCGCCAGCGTGATCGTGCTGCGTCAGAAAGCGGCCGGCCTCAAGGGCATCGACTGGCGCTCGATCTACATCCCGCAGCTCGATCTGCCGCGGCCGCCCGAGGTCGATCAGGTGGACGTTTACGATCTGGGTGGCTACCGGCTGGTCGAAATAGGCCAGGCCGGCTCGTTGGACAGCGTGATCTCGAGCGGGTTCGATCAGCCGGTCGGGGCGCGCCTGTTCGACAGTGAAGGCATCCTGCTGGGCGAAAGTCTAGCCGTGGGAGAAGGAAAGCTCGGCGCACGCATCCCGCCCGGCCTCGTACCGCAGGGGCAGCTCCAAGTCGATGGGCTGGCTGAAGGCAACTATCTGTTGCAAGTCGTTCCGTTGTTCGACACCGGCGCCGAGGGAGTTAAGCAAGTGACCATCGGAGCGAGCTTCGCCGGGGGAGAGGTGCCGTGAGGGAGCCCCGGTCAATCGCGGACGCCGTGCTCTAATCTCGTTCTCCTCGCTCGGTCCGTAGCTGATCGATCGTGTCGAAGGCGTGGCGCAGGTGAGGGATGACGATGCTGCCGCCGACGACCAGCGCCACGTTCAGGGCGTCGTACAGCTCGTGGTCGCTCCAACCGGCGGCGACGCACTGATCGAGATGGTAGTCGATGCAGTCGTTGCAACGCAGCACGGCTGAGGCGACGAGGCCGAGCAACTCCTTGGTCTTGCCGTCCAGGGCGCCGTCGCGGTAGGCGGCGGTGTCCAGATTGAAGAAGCGCTTGATGCCGAGGTGGTCGGCCTCGGCGATGCGATCGTTCATGCGTTGCCGGTAGCTGCGGAACTCCTGGATGTCGCTTGACATTGCGGTCTCCTCACGCGCCCGGGCATCGATGCCCGGGCTACGAACAGCGCCGGGTCAACCCGGCTTTCAAAGTCCCCTTCAGGGGGCGCCGTTTTTAGCCCGGTGATTCATCGCCGGGCGCGAGGCGACCGGCTACGCCACAAACCAGGCACCTCATCAAGGCAGCTCGGCGCGCGGCCTGCCCAGCAGGTAGTGCTCGAACCAGGAGATCTCGGCGCGCATCTTCGTCCGCTTGTGCGAGGGCTTGCTGAAGACGTGTCCTTCTCCCGGGAAAACCAGCGACTCCACCGGCACGCCGCGCGCTACGAGGGCGCGGTACAGCTCGTCGGCGTGGCGGGGCGAATCGCCGTCCCGCTCTCCCGAGATGAGCAGCGTGGGCGTCTTGATCTTCTCCAATCCGCTGAGCGGCGACTCGCGCCACCAGAGATCGAAGTCGGCCCACGGCGACGTGCTCTTGAAGAACGACTGCGACCACATCAGTCCTCTGCGGCTGGTGTAGAGCAGAATGTCGTTCCATGAGCCGGACCCCGAGGAGACGGCGCGGAACAGATCGGTGCGGCCGAGCAGGCACTTCGAGAGCCCGCCACCGCCGCTGTAGCCCATGAGGCCGAGCCGCCGGCGGTCCGCCCAGCCGCGCGCGACCAGGTTCTCGACGCCGCGGATGACGTCCTCGGAAGGCCGCGAGCAACGGCGCCCCTCGATACCCTGCGAGAAGGCGTCCCCCCGGCCGGCGCTGCCGCGGTAGTTGGGATTGAGCACCAGGAAGCCACGGGCGGCGAGAACGGTCGGAAAGGAAAGGAACGACGCCTGAAGAGAGACTGACTCGGTGCGGGCGACGCTCATCGGACCCCCATGGAGATCGACGATGAGCGGCAGGCCCTTCTCTCCTCTGCGGCCGGGAGGCCAGTAGAGGACTCCTTCGACCGTGCCTCCTTCACCGTCCTCCCAGGAGACGGTCTCGATCTCCGGCAGGGGTTCGCGGGTGAACGCGGCGTTGAGCTCGGTCACCGGCCGCGCCTTGGCCAGGCCTTCCACGCCCTGAGCGACGTAGATCTCGGGAAAGTGGCGCGGATCGCTGCTGACGAAGGCGGTCGTTCCGCCGTCGCGCGACGCGGAGAGATTGAAGACCCAGCCGCGCTGGTCGAGGAGCGTTCGCGCCGATCCCGAGCCCGGCTCCACGCGGGAGACGCGCATGTGGGTCGAGCCGTTGGCGGTGACGAGCAGCGAGCCGTCGCCGAGCGGCAGTACCTGCTTGACGTAGCCTTCGAGGCCCGGGCTGATCCGCACGACCCGGCCGTTTTCTTCGACGCGGTACAGACGCCCTTCGGTGTTGGTATAAACCCCGTTCTCCTCTCCCGGCCCGGCCGCGAAGAGCGTGCTGCCCGCCCAGGCCAGAGTCTCCTCCCAGATGCTGTTGCGCGTCTGCTGGGGGCCGACCGCCTGCGGGCCGAGCGGCAGGAGGAGCACCTCGGAGCTTTCGATGGTCTCTGTCCGTTTAGAGCCGGCGACCGCCAGCCGCCAGCCGTCCCCCGAGACCGCGAAGGCCGTCGCCATCTCGAAAGGGCTCTCGGCGACGCGCTCCGCTCGTCCGTCCGCGAGCGCCACCTTGAAGATCGAGGACTTCGCGGCCGGACCCGGAAACCGTCGGACGTCGCCGTAGAACTCGCGCCGCTTCTGGCGGGCCTCCGGCGCCTCCACCGGCGGCTCGGAGGCGACGAGCATCAGCCCGGAGCCGTCCGGCAGCCAGTCATAGAAATCGATGCCGTCCGCGAAGCGGTCAGGGTCCGTCAGCCGCCGCGGCGTTTTCCCGGCGGCCGGCTCCAGCACGAAGAGCTGGGCGGCCTCATCGTCGGCGGCGGCGAGGAACGAGAGGAGGCGACCGTCGGGAGACCAGCGCAGCGCGCTGTAGGCGCCGCTCTCCGCAAGACGGACCGGAGCCGCATTCCGCGACAGATCGAGCATCCACAGAGCAAAGGCTTCGCGATCGTGCTCGAAGTCGTTGCGGCGGGTGATGAACGCCAGACGGCCGCCGTCCGGCGACACCTGGACCTCGTCGAAGGAGATCTCGCCGAGCGAGGTTTCGGCGTCGCCGAGATCGGCGCGGGCGGCGGAAATAGGAACCATAAGGAGAATGAGAACGACGAAGGTGCGCATCGAGCTCCCCCTTCAGGCCTTGACGAAGGTGCCGCGCTCCGGGTCCTTGCGGACGCCGGGAAATGCGAGCACGCGGCCGTGAGCGGCACAGTAGACGCCGGGCGGGAGCACTCCGGCGGCGAAGATCGCCTCCGTCAGGTTCTGGAGCGCGTCGGAATGCTTCATCTCGAACGGCCGCATGGCGCCGGTGAGAACGATGGGGACCCGTGGTTCTGGCAGACGCTCGTAAAGGGTCTGTCCAGTGAGAGCGAGCGTGTCCGTGCCATGAAGGACGACGATGCCCTTCGTGGCGCCCTCCTCGCAGCCCCCGGCGCCGCGTACCGCATCCACGATGAGAGCGCGGTCCGCTTCGGTCATCTCGAGGCTGTCCTTGCTGATCAGCTCGCGGACGCTGACTTCGGTCTCCTCGAGGCGCAGCTCCGAGAGCATCCGCCGCACGATGGAGCGCCGGTTGGCCAGCTCGCCGGTCTGCTCGTCATAGGTCTTCTCGATGGTGCCGCCGGTGGTGATGAGGGTGATCTTGCGCACGGCGGGGACTTTATCGTACCGGCGCGCCCGGGAACGCCGCTCGCAGCTCCTCCGCGGACACGACCCGCCATTGCCGCGGCGCCAGATTCCCTAGGTCGAGCCCGCCGAAGGAGACCCGTTTCAGCCGGGTCACCTCGTGGTCGGCGGCAGCGAGCATGCGGCGGATCTCGCGGTTCTTTCCCTCGGTCAGCTCGACGATGAGGTGCGTCTCACGGCGGGAACGCTTGCGGACGACGACGCTCTGCGCGGCGAGATGCTCTCCTGAGTCTTCAATCCCCTCCTCCAGCCGGCGCGCCGTTTCGTCGTCCAGCTCGCCGCGGACCGTCATCACGTAGATCCGCGGCACGCCATTGCGGGGATCGGTCAGCCAGTCAGCGAAGCGGGTGTCGTTGGTCAGCAGGAGGAGACCCGATGTGGCGGCGTCGAGACGGCCGACGGGAACGACGTGCGCGTCCAGGCCTTCCAGGCAGCCGTAAACCGTAGGGCGCTCTTGCTGATCCGAGCGGGTGGTGACCACGCCGCGCGGCTTGTGAAGCAGCACGGTCAGCGGCTCGGCCCTGTGGACCGGACGGCCGTCGATCTCTATACGGATGCGCTCGGGAACGACCTCGCGGAGAGGATCGGCTTCGGTGCTGCCGTCCACCGCCACGCGGCCGGCGCGGATCAGCTCCCGGGCCGCGCTGCGCGAGGCGAGGCCGAGCTTGGAGAGCGCCCGCTCGAGCGACACGAGCCCGGGCTTGCGGCGCTCTCTTGCCATGGGAAGTATCCTATGCCCCGCCATGACCCGCTTTCGACGGCTGCGCAGGATCTTCCTCGGGCTCCTGCTCGCCGGGTTCGTCCTCGCCGTTTGGGCGTTCGTGGCCGAGCCGGACCTCCACATCGGCTCGCCGTTCAACGGCCTCTCGACGTGATGGGAGGGCGTTTCGTGCCGCCGGAAATGATCGCCTCGGTGCTCGGCCGCCTGCGCGCGCCGCTCGGCGTGTATGCGGTGCTGGGCAACCACGACCGGTGGCTGGACGGGCCGCGGGTCATCCGGGCCTTGAACCGGTCCGAGGAAAAGAAAGTCGCGCGAGCCAGCCGATCTAGGGTTTCACCACCAGGACCTTGACTCCCGACCCGAGCGGCGTCCCCGCCGGAACATAGCCGATGCCGCCCGGGTATTTCTTGACGAAGCTCACCACCTCCTCGGGGGAGGCTTTTTCCGGCGGCGGAACCGCCCGGCCCGAGAAGATCATTTTCTGCCAGTAGGCTTTGACCGCGGCCGTGCTCTTCGCGAGGATCTGATTCGAGAAGCTCTCACGGGAGGGCGCCCTCTCGTCGAGGTCGACGGGAGAGACCCTGGTTCCATCCGGCCACGCCTCCGCCTTCTTGAGAAAGAAGGCGGAGACCTCCTCCGTCCTCATCGCGGAGGTGGAGTTCGCGGTGTTGACGATGACCACGAAGCTATCGGCTGCGGCCCGCCTCGCCGCTAGCGAAGCGCCGAGGGCAAGAAGCAGGAAGAGCAGGGCTCTCCGGATTCGCGGCCGGCCGAGCACGGCCTGGGATCTCATGGCTGATTCTTCTCCGTCTCGCGGCTCATGGATCTGGTTGGACACCTCAAAAAGCTGATTGAGAGACTGAGGATACCAAAAACCGCCTTTATGCGGGTACCGGACGTTGCGGGATGACGGCTGCAGTTCCACCCTGCCGCCGTCATTCCGTTGTCCTCCGCCTTCAGGGCCCGCGGACAGCTCAGAAGCTGGTGGACAGGCTGGCGATCCAGTATCGAGTCTCGGGCTTGGGCGCGAAGAAGTTCTGTGGCGGATCCTCCGCCGTGTAACCCTCATTCCAGTGATGCTCCACCTTCAGCACCAAATCGGGCCGGAAGACATAGTTCACGCCCAGAGCGGTATCGTCGTCAAAGTCTCCCTCGCGGAAGAAGTCGATGTTGAGATTGGAATATTCGTATTGGCCGTTGACGACGACCTTGTCGGTCGCATGGACGCCGATATGGGCGTAGCCCGCATCGTAGGTCCCTTCGACGAAATCGATCTTTTTGTACTCGACGTGAGCCGCGAAACGACCGGCCTCCTCCTCAAGAGAAACGTGGTAGGTATTCCAGCGGTTGCCATCGGGCTCCAGGACATCGTAGCGCATGCCGCCGGCACCAACCCGCAGTCCTGGCACGGGCGTATCGAGCCATAGCTCCACGCCCACCGAATTCCGCACTTTTCTCTTCTGGAACGTGCCGCTGCGGTTGATGAACTCCCAGTTGCCGTAATGCAGGTCACCATCGAGCGCCCAAGAGTCTCCCAATTCGAAGGTGTGGGAGAGGACGATGCCGTCGACGGTCTCACTGGTGTAGGCCCCTTCGCCGTAGAAGTTCGTCGATGGACGATAGAAAGGCAACAAGGTGCCCACGTCGCGCACCTCGTTGTAGATGCCGAATGGAATCTGCACCCGTCCCACCTTGACGGCGCTGTTGCCGAAGCGGCGCTCGTAGAAGAGCCAGTCGAGAGCCACATCCTCTTGGAAGGCCTGCAGAGCGCTTTCCCCGAGCCGCTCGTGGCTGAGCTGCAGGGCGAAGGTGTCCTGTTCCCCGAGGTCGGCCCGGATCTGCAAGGCCGCCGTTCGGTAGTCGGCCGTCCCCTCCTCGGGGATCCCAGCGATCTGGTTGCCGTCCGTCGCGGCATAGGCTTGAGAGAGGTATCCGTGGATGGTGATCTTGGGACCGCTCGCTTCCTCTTCCTGAGAAGAGGCCGCCGCCGTGTCCGGAGACGTCTCCTGAGCCGCGGCGCCCCCGGCACCGAACAGGGCCAGAAGGCAGGTTCCCAGACACCAGGCTAAGATGCCGTGGCCTGCCTTGGTGATCGTCCTAACATCCATGTTTTCTTCTCCTTTCAAGAGATCCATCAGCGTCATTGATTGATTTATTCCTCGGTCGCCATAAACTGAGGACAGACAACCTCCTCCTATGGCAGCATCGAAGCTGCGCTCCGGCTCGTTTCTACGGCTTGTTCAAAGCAGGGGGGAGCAAGCCACGTGCCATCGCTTCGGCCACCCTGCGCCCGGCACCCGCAACGGAGAGGCAACGCCTGCTGTCCAGATTCCGGAGACGTAGTCCAGAATCTGGACGCTTCGCGACCTCAGCCGACGACGCGTTCCGCCGTCGAAGCTCCGGCGCCGTGCTCCATCACCTTGCGAATCAGGTCCTGGAGCGCTTCGTTGCGGAAAGGCTTCTTAACGTAAGCCGCCGCTCCGGCGCGCAGGCCGCGGATGGTGTCTTCCTCTTTGCCCTCGGTGCTGACGATGATCACGGGGATCTGCGCCAACGCGGTGTCGGCCTTGACCTGGACCAGGAACTCCAGGCCGTTCATGTTGGGCATGTTGATGTCGAGGAAGATCAATTCGACGTCGGGCTCCGCGGCCAGCTTGTGCAAGGCCTCGCGGCCATCGGACGCGCAGACGACCGTGCTATGGGGCAGCATCAGCTTGAACATCTTGTGGATGAGCGTTGAATCGTCGATGACCAGTGCTTTTTTCGGTTGCATGAGAGACCCCTCCAAAAACGTGGAACACAGCTTCTCTCCACTGATAAGATTACTCTCCAGTCGCGTCCTCTTTACTTCCGGACCACAGCCGCCGCAGCCGTGTCCCGATCTCCGGCAACGGCAGCATCTCGCGCACTCCGCCCATGGCGGCGGCCGCCCGAGGCATGCCGAAGATCGTCGAAGTGGCCTCGTCCTGAGCGATGGTGAGGGCGCCCCGTTCCGCCAGCCGCGCCATGCCGCTGGCGCCGTCCTGTCCCATACCCGTCAACAGGACGGCGACGGCGCGCGTCCCGATCTCGGCGACGGAGGCGAAGAGCACGTCGACCGAAGGGCGATGGGACGAGCCCTCGGGCTCGCGGCCGACGGCGGCGACGAGGCGGTCGCGGAGGGACGTCACCCGCAGGTGGAAGCCGCCCGGCGCGATGTAGACCGTGGCCGCTTGCAGCAGCTCGCCGTCGACCGGTTCCCGCACCTCCAGCGGCAGCTGGATGTTCAGGCGCTCAGCGAAGGCGCGGGTGAATCCGGCCGGCATGTGCTGCACGACCAGGATCGGCATCGGCACGTCGCCACCGATATCGCGCAGGATTCTCTCGATCGCCGGCGGGCCGCCCGTCGACGCTCCAATGAGGACGATCTCGGGCGACCGGCCCTCCTCCACCGCCGACCATCTCTCCGCCACCACCGCCGGCTCCGCGGCCACGGCGCGGGGCGCGGTGACCTCGCGGATCTTGCCCACCAGCGCTTGCCGCAGGGCATCGAAATCGACCAGCGAGAACTGCTGCTTGTCGAGGAAGTCCACGGCTCCGCGGTGCAGGGCCTCGATGGTCTGGGGCGCTCCCTTGCGGGAATAGGTGGAGAGGATGACCACCGGCACAGGCCGGCGGACCATGATCTCGTCCAGAGTGGCGAGGCCGCCGATGCCCGGCATCGACAGATCGAGGATGACCGCGTCGGGCCGCCAGCGATCGAGATTGTCGAGCAGCTCCTCGCCGCGTGACGCCGAGCCCACCAGCTCGATGCCCGACTCGCCGGCCAGCATGCGCGCCACCGCCCGGCGCAGGAACGAGGAGTCGTCCGCCACGGCGACGCGAATGCCGCTCACGGCGTCTCCCCCCGGCGGTAGGCGATGGCACGGCGGAGCCGCACCGTCTCGAATTGATCGGAGAGCCCGATGATCGACTCAGCGACGCCGAGGAACAGCAACCCCCCCGGCCGCAGTGCCGAGGCGAAATGACGCACGGCGCTGCGTAGCGCCGCCTCCGAGAAGTAGATCAGGACGTTGCGGCAGAAGATGGCGTCGTAGGCCGCGGCCAGAGGAAAGGTGGCGGGATCGAGGATGTTCCCCCAGGCGAAGCGCACGCCTTCGCGAAACGGCGAGCGGAGAGACCAGCGTTCCCGCTCCACCGGCGTGAAGTAATGCTCGACCTGCTGGTTGGTGAGCGAACGCAGGGAAGTGCGCCCATACTCGGCCCGCCGCGCCATCTCGATACGGCCGGCGTCGACGTCGAAGGCGTCGATTTCGACCGTCTTGCCTCCCAGGCAGGCGGCGTTCTGGCGGCCGTGTATCGCCAGCGTGTAGGGCTCCTCGCCGGACGAGCAGCCGGCGCAGAGCACCCGCAACGTCCGGCCGCGCCCCGCCAGGCGGGCCGCCTCGTCGAAAAAGGCCTCGAACTGCTGCGCCTCGCGGAAGAAGTAGGTCTCGTTGTTGGTCACCAGCTCCGCCAGCTTCTTCCTCTCGCCGTTGGGATCGCGCTGCAACTGGAGGTAATAGTCCAGGAAGCGAGGCAGATGCAGGGCGTGCAGCCGGCTGCGCAGGCGCGCCTCGAGCATCTCGCGCTTGTGCTCGGGAAAGGTGATCCCGAACTGCTGCGTGATCAGCTCGTTGAGGAGCAGGTACTCCTCTTGCGACATGCTGCAGTTGGACGGTTCCATCATCCTTCTTCAATCCGCCAGCCGCGACAGGGCGCGGTGAGCCACGGCCGGCACCGGATCCGCAGCCAGCCGCGCCAGCAGGACGAATTTCTCGGGATGCTCGAAGCGGGTGAGTCCGTCGACCGCCGCGAGCCGCACGTACCAGTCCGGATGGAGGGCGGCGTCGCGCAGCAACGCCTCATCGCCGGGTCCGGCGCAGACCGCGAGCGCGCGATAGGCGATGCGCGCCTCGGGCCCCATGCGGCCGGAGCGCACGGCGTCGCGCAACGCCTGCCGCGCTTCGGGTCCGCCGATGCGGCCCAGGCTCTCGAGAACGGCTGCGCGCAGGCTGCCGGCCTCGGCGAGCAGATCGAGGAGCACGGGCACCGCTTCGCGATCCGCGAGCTCGCCGAGGACGCGCACCCCGGCTGCCGACGGGTCACCCTTCACCCGCTCCCGCAGGATCGGCAGGAGCTCGCGAATCTCATAGCGGCCGGCGGCCTCGGCGGCGAGGACGCCGAAGAGCTCCGGCGCCTCCTCGAGCCAGGCCCCCCAGGGAAGGCGGCGGACCACGGGCTCGATTCCCATCAACCGGCCGACCAGCTCCGGGCGGTGCGGCGGCGCGAGGTGCACGATCTCGGCGACGACCTCGTCCGCCGGCCGCCCGAGGAGTGCCGAAAGCGCCAGACGGTCCACTGCCGACACTTCCGGTCGCCGTGCCAGGGCAGCGGTCAGCGCGGCGCCGTGAATCTCGAACACCGGCACCAACAGCTCGCGGCCTTCGTTGTCCAGACGCAGGTAGAGATCGAGCAGCGCCATGCCCAACCCGGGGAAGTGCAGTCGTTCCAGCGCCTGCGCCAGCGGCGGCAGGAGCTCCGGCTCGTCGCCGATCTCCTCCAGAGCGCGGAGCAGGACCTGCTCCGGCACCGCGGCCGGGAATCGGGCCGCGAGCAGGAGGCCCCAGGAACGCTCCTCGTCCGGCAGCGTCAGCAGCCTGCCGACGAGGTCGCCACGGCGGGCAAGGGCGGGCGGCAGGACGCCGGTCGGCGGCGGCGATCCGGCCAGCGCGGTGAGGGATTCGTCGTCCCAGCCGCTCGGACCCAGAACCAGCAGGCAGCGCGCCGCCGCCTCCCGTACCTCGGCGGAAGGCCCTGAAAGCCTTACAGAGAGAGCCTCGAGGAAACCTTCCGGCAACTCGGCAGGAGACTTGGGCAGGCCTTCGAGGACGTGCGCGAGCAGACCCAGCATCGCCTCCTCCTCGATCTCCACCCCGCCGGCCGGCCAGCAGGCTACCAGCGCCCGGAAGGAGGGCTCTCCGCCGATACGGGCCAGCGCCTCGGCTGCGAGCGAGCCGACGACGGGATCGCGCAGCCGCGGGGCCAGATGCGGGATCGCTTCGGCGGAGCGCAGGTCTCCCAGCGCCTGGACGGCCGCCATCTGCACCCAGGGATCGGCGTCGAGAAAAGGCAGGAGGTGAGGGATGGAGCGCGCGTCTCCCAGGCCGCCGACGGCCAGGATGGCCTCCTGCTGCACGTTGGGATCGGGATGTCCGAGAGCCGCATGCAGCGGCTCGAGCGCCCGGGGATCGCGCAGCTTCTCCAGGATCAGGACGGATTGCAAGACCACGTCCGGATCGGGATCCTGCAGCAGGCCGATGACCACGGGCAGGCTGCGGCCGCCGCGCAACCGGAAGATCTCGCTGCCGGCATTGCGCAGCACGGCATCCGAATCATCCCGCAGGTACTCGGACAAGCGGGAATCCGGCAGGATGGCGGCGCCGATGCGCAACGCCTGCTCGCGGATGCCCGGGCTCGGATTCCGTACCAGGCGCTCGATCGCCTCGACACGGGAGTCGAGCGGCAGGGAGGGGAGCCGCTCCAGGAGCTGGACGCATTCGTCCCAAGAAGGAGCCTGCTTGAAGGGGGACTGCATGCCGGTCATCGGGAACCTCCGAAACTCTCTAGCCTCATCATTCCGGCTCAAACTTGGAACACGCCCGACAGCCGCTTCAGCCTCTCGGCCTCGGACGCCAGGCTCTGGGTGGCGTTCGACATCTGTTCGGTGGCGGCCTGGAACTGCTGGGCAACCTGGGCGATCTGGTCGACCGCTTTCACCACCTGATCGCCACCTCGCATCTGCTCGGCGGTGGCGTCGGCCACCTGCTGGGTCATGCGGTTCATCGCTTCCGCCGCTTTCATCACCTGGCGGGCGCCGCCGGCCTGCTCGAGCACTGCGGCAGCCACCTGCTGCGTCACCTGGTGCATGGTGCTGGAAGTCCTGCGGATCTGATCGGCCCCCTCCGTCTGCTCCTGAATGGCTCCGTGGACCTCCTGCACCAGCTCGGTCGTCCTGGTGACGGTGTCGAGGATCTGCTGCAGCACCTTTTGCGAGAGCCGGACGGCCTCGTCCGTATCCTTCTGCACCGCTTCGATGAAGTCGGCGATTTCGCGAGTCGAGCTCATCGAGCGCTCGGCCAGCCGCTTGACCTCGTCCGCCACCACGGCGAAGCCGCGCCCGGCGTCGCCTGCCCGCGCCGCCTCGATAGCGGCGTTCAACGCCAACAGGTTCGTCTGGTCGGCGAACTCGCCGATCATCCTCACGATCTTGCCAATGTCCTTGGTGGAATTGCCCACTCCCACCACCAGTCGTGAGAGCTGCTCGCCGCCCTCTCCCGCGGTCTTCGCCGCGTCGCGCGACACCGTATCGACGACCCGCACCCGGTCGGCGATGGAGCGGGTGGAGGCGGTCATCTCCTCGATCGTCGTAGTCGTCTCGCCCACGTAGCCGACGAGCTTCTCCGAGCTGCGCGCCACCTCTTCGATCGAGCGGCCCATCTCCTCGAGCGAGCTGGAGGTTTCCTCCACATAGGTGGCGAGAGACTGCGTCGAGCGGTTCACGCTGTCGAGCTGCGAGGCCATCTCGACCATCGTTGCCGAGGTCTCCTCGGTCGATGAAGACTGGCTCTCCGCACCCCGTTTGATCTGCACGGCCGAGGCGGACAGCTCGTCGGCCGTCGCCGCCACCTGCGACGCCGACTCCTTGAGATCGCCGATGATCTGGCGGAGATTGACGCTCATGCGGTGGAAGGCATTGCCGAAGACGTCGGCGTGGGATCGCGGCACGACCTCCACCCGCAGGTCTCCCGCCGCGATCGAGTCGGCGATTCCCGCCATGTCTCGAAAATATCCGATCATCTGCTCCATGCCGAGCGACAGGTCGCCGATCTCGTCGTTGGAGCGGGATTTCACCTCGACCGCCAGCTCGCCACGCGCCAGCGAGCGCGCCACCGCCACTGCCTCGGCCAGAGGACGGTTGAGGGAACGGATGATGAAAAACGACAGGGCGGTCAGCGCCAGGACGCAGAGCACCGTCACCGTGGCGATCACCAGCACCGAGGAGCGCTGGTTGTCCCGCGATGCTTGAAAGGCGAGCTGCATCTCCCGCTTGCTGCGGGCCGTCAGCTCCTCCAGCTCGCGCCGGATGCCGTTGTACTGCGTCGTCATCGACTGCAAGGACCGGTTCAGGGCGTCGCCGGTCTCACCGGCGATCATCCGCTGCGACGTCGATCGCGCCAGCGTGTAGTAGCCCCGGAAGCCCGAACCGATCCGCTGCAGCCGGGCCGGCTCGATGGTCCGATTCCTGCCGGCTTCGGCGAGCACGGCCAGAAAGCGGTCGCGCAACCCGTCGGTCTCCGCCAGCAGGCCCCGGTCGGCGGCGCCCACCGCGTCCTGCAGGCTGCGCTGGATGCCGCCCAGCGTCTCCTCCAGGCGGTCGCTCGCCTCATAGGCAGGGAAGTAGCCGTTCTCGATATCTCCGAGGAGCCTGCCGTTGCGGATGCCCAGCGTGCCCAGAACGACCAGGACGAGGAGGAAGCCGAGCGCCGCCAGCGCCGGCATGAGAGCCAATTTGTGCAGAAACTTCAGACGTCGAATCAAATGAAATCCCTCCTCAAGAGCGGGTGCCTCGCGACGGCCACACCCCGGCGCGGCTCATATCGCGGTCTCCTCTTCACTCCCCCGCCGGTCCGGCTCTTCATCGAGCACCAGAACCCGATCGACGTCGAGCAGGATGGCGAGAGCGTCCTCCAATCGATAGACGCCGAGAATGAAGCCGGACCGCTCGGTCATCACGTCGGCCGGCGGCGGCTGCTTGCCGCTCGGCAGCAGCTTGACCACATGGCGGGCCGCGTCCACCAGGAGCCCGAGCGAGCGCCCGCGCGACGAGATCACGCAGATACGGCTCCGCGAATCGAGCGGCGCCGCCTCGAAGCCGAGCCGCACCCGCAGATCCACGACCGTGAGCACGCGGCCCCGCTGCTGGGTGATACCTCGCACCGGCGCCGGCGCATAGGGAAGGCGGGTGATGCCGCTGACCCTCAGCACTTCCTCGACGCTAGCCACCGGAAAGGCATAGACCTCGCCCGCCACCTCCACGGTGACCCAGGTCTCCGGTTCCTCGCTCGGGGTTTCCGGCTGATCCGACCGGCTCTCGGCCAGGCGGTCCGCCAGCTCATAGAGGCGCTCGGGACCGGCGGGCACGGGCTCCGTCGTCGCGGACGGAGCGGCGGAGCCGTCCTCCCACAAGGCCAGGATCTCGTCCGAGAGCCCGGCCTCCGGCAGCCGCGCCGGTAGCTCGTTCTTTTTCCTTTGCCGCGTCACGCCGGCTTGCCTCCAGCCTGGCCGTCCTCGAACGGCGACAGCTCCATCAATCCTGCCGCGTCCAGGATGAGCACCGCCCGGCCATCGCCGAGGATGGTGGTGCCCGCAACTCCCGGGTGATCGCCGGCCAGCTCGTCCAGCCCTCGCACCACCACCTCACGGATGCCGTGGATCCGGTCAACGGCGATGGCCCGGTAGACGCCTCGGACCTCGATCACGACGGCACGGCCTTCGCGACGGCGGGCAGCCGAGGTGCCGAAGCAATGCCCCAGATCCACCAACGGAATCAGGCTGCCACGCCAGGAGAGAACGAGCGCGCCGTTGATCTCGTTGACCTTCGCCGGCAGCAGCTCGACGCTCTCGACGACGGAAAAGAGCGGCAGGACGTACTCCTCGCCGTCGCTCGCCAGCAGCAGCACCCGGATGATGGACACGGACAGCGGCAGGCGCAGGCGGAACAGCGTGCCCACCCCGTCTTCCGAGAAAACCTCGACCCTGCCGCCACGCCGGGAGACCGCGTCGCGCACGGCCGCGAGCCCGACACCGCGCCCGGCACTCAGGTCCGCGCTGTGCAGGGTAGAGAAACCAGGCAGGAAGAGGAGCGAGAATGGATCTTCGCCGGCCACGAGCGCCTGGCCACGCCGCGCCGCTTCGGCGACAACCGTGTCCGTGCGGACGCCACGACCGTCGTCCAGGACGTCGATTTTCACCTCTCGCGCGTCGGCCTCGGCGGACAGGCGGATGAGGCCGACCTCTCCTTTGCCGGACTGGCGGCGCACTTCGGGAGTTTCCAGGCCGTGGATGACCGCATTGCGAACCAGATGGCCCAAGGCCTCGCTCGAGAGCTCGAGCAGAGCCTTATCGAGCGGCGTCTCGCCACCCCGGGTTTCGAAACGCGCCTGCTTGCCCGCGCGGGCGCTCTCGTCATGGACGATACGGGCCAGCGAGCGGAACAGCGTCCCGAGCGGCACCATCCGCAATCCCATGACTCCTTCGCGGAGCCGGTCGAGGGTGCCGACGAGCAGCTCGCTCGCCCTCTGCACCCCTTCGAACCCCTCCCGGCGCAGCCCCGCCGCGGCGAGCTCCTGGCGATGGTGTTCGAGCGCGTCCGCCAGATGATTGCGGTGAATCACTACCTCTCCCAGGAGATCGACAAGGGAGTCGAGGGAGGAGAACGCCACCCGCACACTGGCATCACGGCCTCGCTCCCCGCTCTCTCCCGGCGCTCTCTCCTGCCCGCCTTTCGCCGCCTGGCGCAGCAAGTGGCGGAAGCGATCCACTCCCTGCAGCAGCTCCTCGGTTTCGGGGGAGACGGTGGCGAGGGACTCGGCGAGGTCCTCGAGCTGGTGAGCGAGGGACTGCAGCTCCCTCAAACCCATGACTCCGGAGTTTCCCTTCAGCGTGTGAAGCTGGAGCTTGATCTCCGCCAGCGCGTCGGGATCGGCCTCGCCGCTGTTCGCAACCTCCAGCAGCAGGTCCTCCAGCCTGCCCAGGCGCTCCTCCGCCTCGAGCTGGAATTCACCGAGCAGGCTCGTGAGGGCTTCGCTGGACATCATGACCTCGGGAGAGCGGCCGCGGGTGTGCTCACCGCGTGACCCTGACCACCTTGACGCCGTCGCCGAGAGCGGCCTCCGCCGCCAGATAGCCGACCGCGCCGCGGTTGGAGCGCACGAAGGCCAGAACCTCGGCGCTCGTCGCCTTTTCCGGTGGCGGCACCTCGCGGCCCGAAAAGATCATCTTTTGCCAATAGGCTCTGACCGCCGACGTGCTTTTCTCGTGAATCAGCCGCGAAAAGCTCTCCCGCACCGCGGACTGCTCCTTGAGATCGACCGGCAGAATCTCCACGCCGTCCGGCCAGCGAGTGGCCTTCTTCATGAAAGCCTTGGACAGATCCTGGACGGTGATGGAGGAGACCGGGTTGGCGGCGTTGACGATCACGACAAACGGGTCGGCGGCGACGGATCGGCGCGCGACGAGCCCAAAGCCGGCCAAAGCCAGCAGCAACGCGAGGGCGCCGAGCCGCGGGTTCCAGAAAGACATGGGACGTTGTAGGTTCCGTATCATACCACCTCAGAAGCTGACTACCGGACTGGCGGTTGTGAGTTTAGTCATACAAATTACGATATGATGCGAAATCAAACTTCAACGCACGACAGCAACACCGCACGTAATATCTAGTTTGATTTTTACATCCACCTTCAAAGACACTCCCCGACAGGCCGGCGGGCGCCGGCCGAAATCTCAAACATCGAGAGAAGAAAAGATGGGAGAAGTATCCTCCCCCTGCCCACCGCTGTCAAGTCAAAACGGCTCAATAAACATCAATCATTGCTGTCGCGTATTGCTAGAACCGAAGAAGCTATATAGCTTTGTAATCGAAACGCTGCTGCGCAGGCGGAGTGGGTCCTGCTGTGCGGGCGCGCACAGGGTCAGGATGCCGATCAGGGGCAGGTGGGAAAAGCGCCGGTGTCGGTGGTCGCGGCGGCCGGCTTGCCGGCGGGGTTCTCATACCGTGCCACGCCTCCGGTCGCCGTATCGGTCACCATCAGCACATAGTGCACGTTGGTGGTGGCGGCGGCGAACACCCAGTAGCGCTGGTTGAGCGCGCAGCCGTCCAGCACCTTCACCATCAGCTCCCAGTTCTCCGGACTGAAGAACCAGAACAGTCCCGAATCGGCCGAGGCGCCGGGCACCACCATGCCCTCTCCCGAAGAGCCGTTGGCATCCCAGTGCACCTGGACACGGAAGCGGCCGCGGTTCAGACAGAGGATGGTGGCGGTGGGCACGCAGGTGCTTCCCGCATCGAGCCGGCTCTTGTCGGTGAGAAAGAGAAAGCCGTTGGCCATCGAAGACTTGGGCCAGGAGTTGTGGCCCCATCCCTCCTCGATGTCCTCCTCCCACGCAACGCCCAGCCGGTTCCACTGCGCCTTGAGATCGCTGTATGCGCTGCCCGAGTAGTTCGGGTCGGTCGTGCCGTAGTACATACGGATCGGCGGCTTGTAGCTGGGATCTGCCAACGAGCTGACCAGGTAGAAAGGAGCGGAAAGAGTGAAGACGGCGCTGTATCGCGAGCCGGCATAGGCGAGCAGGTAGGCGTAGGCGCCGCCCGCGGAGTGGCCGGCGATGGCAATGCGATGCTCGTCAACCGGCAGCTCCTCCTGCACCAGGCGCGAGGTTTCGGCAACCGTCTGCTCGTCCGCACCGGTCCCCCATCCGACGTTCGACGCCGACTTCGGCATCGCCACTAAGCAGCCGGCCTTCTCGGCGGCGCCGGAAACGAGATTCTTGTAATTCTCAGGAGCCCCTCCGGCCCCGTGGAGAAAGACCACGAGAGGAGCCGGATGCGCGGTGTCGAGGCTCTGCGGAACGTAGCGCCAGAGATAGGAACCCGTGGAGGTGATGTCAAACTTCTGCCAGCCTGGGGAAGGAGCGGCTGCGAGAGGCGAGGCTAGAACGAAAGCGAGAACGACGACGACTGCTGCGAGCTTCACCGGGAGATTATAAACGAAGGGCGGCCTCGCGCAGGGGCCTCAAGCCGTTTCCTGCAGCACTTTCAGAAAGGGTCTTCCCCAGCCCTCCATGCGCGCCTCCAGCTTGGCGGTGCAATCGCAGTCACAGCAGGCCCAAGGCTCCTCGCCGGAGAGATCGCGGCAGCGGCTGCGGCTGTGGGCGTCCTGGACGCGTACGAGCTCGAAGTATTCCTCCCAGTAAGGCCGCTCCTCGGCCAGCGGCTCCCAGCAGAAGCAGACCTCCACCCAGCGCACCGAGCCGTCGCCGGTCAGGCGGGCCTGCGCCATGTCGCTCAGGTACTCTTCATCGGCGATGGAGCCGCGGCCCAGGGTCCCGCTCTCGATGGCCCGCAGCAGGTCGGCTTCGCGCCCGGGCCGGAGGCGCGCCGTCACCAGATACCGCATTCCGCCATCCTACCAGCCGGGCGCGATGAGGAAGCCGGTGACCCAGCTCTCCTTCGGTCGCTGGAAAGGCTTCGCGTAGTAGAACTCCAGCACGGCGAAGCCGCCGAGCAGGATGCGGGCCGAGACGCCGGCGCTGACCACCGGGACCCGATCGGTGGTGTCCTTATCGAAGCGCAGCTTCGGCGACGTGTCTTTCGTCCAGGCGGCTCCCGCGTCGACAAACAGCGCCAGGTCGGTCGGCAGGAACGGCGCGCGGATCAGACCGTAGCCCTCGACTCCCAGCAGCGGCATCCGCAGCTCGAGGTTGGCGACCGCGATCTTGCTGCCCACCAGCCGGTCGAACTCGGGGCAGGCCTGCTCGTCGCCAGCCAGCGGCGTGCACTCCGAGAGGCCGATGTCCCCCAGCTCATAGCCGTGCACCAGTGTCGGCCGCCCGACGTAGAGGGAGGTCAGGCGCTCGCTCTCGGCGTCGCGGCCGTAGCGGCCGAAGTGGAGGCCGCGCATCGCCAGCGTCATTGGCCGCAAGAAGAAGTAGCGCCGGTAATCCGCGGTCAGCGATTGAAACTCCAGATCGCCGAAAGTCGGCTCGACTTCGAGACGATAGCGGCGGCCGCGCACCGGCGCGGTGAAACCGAAGTAGCTGCTGTCGCCGACCAGGGCGACGGATCCCTGGTAGAGCTGGAGGGAGCTGGGAGCCGGCAATCCTCGGGTATCGCGGTCCACCACCGTGTCGCCCACGACGATCACCCGTTCCACCTCGTTTTCGAAGCCGATGCGGGTGACGCCGGCCGCCGCTTCCACGCGCTGGGTGGTGGAGAACGGATACTGCATGATGAAGTCCGCCCGGTCCTCGGTGATCGTCTGGCGGGTCTGCTCGACGATGGTCGCCGGCACGGGGCTGCCGTCGATGTCGACCGAGCCGTTGCTCACCGTGGTGAAGGCCGAGATATAGGGCAGGTGGCTCGCCGCCCCGCCCCACTGCAGACGCCGCGCCAGGCTCAGGTAGTAGCCCTGGAAACCGAACTCGTCCAAGGTGCCTGTCTCGCCCTGGACGGCCAGGCCGATCTCCCGTTGTCCGAGCTCGTCGCTGAAGATCGCGGCGACGTCACCGCCCACGCCGGTGCCGAACGTGGTGCTGTAGCCGACGCCGATGCTGGGCCCGATCCAGTCGAGCTTGAAGCCGGGACGGTACGCCTGGACTGCGGGCTCCGTGCCTCCCGGCTGGGCGGCGAGGGAGCGGTCCCGAAGGTACTCCGCGACGAGGCTCCGCGTCGCGGTCTGCTGCGGCGGCAGGAGCGCCGCGCGGGCTTCCGCGGCCTCGTCGCGGGCCGCTATGACCGGCTCGCCCCGCGCCGCGCCGGAAGCGAGGGAGTGGATCTCGTAGCGGTCATCATTGAAAACCGAGATCAGGACCTCGCCGGTGCGCTGCGACACCGACAGGGCGGGGGACAGCCGGGTTATGCCGGCGACGCCGGTGGCGGTGCGGGTGACGCGGAACAGCTCGCCGCTGCCGAGGGCAAGGCGGTAAAGATCGCTCACTCCGGCGCGGTCCGAGAGGAAGTACAGGTCTTGGCCTCCGGGCCCGAAGCGGGGATTGATCTGCGTCGAGCCTGCCATCGGCGCGACCACCTGGCGGGTCTGCCCGCTCGCCACGTCCATCAGCCAGATGCCGACGTCGCTGTACTGCCGATTCGCCGGATCTCCACCCGTACCGCGATCGGAGACGTAGGCCAGGCTGCGGCCATCCGGCGACCATTCGGGCTGCAGCTCGGCGTAGGCGTCTTGGGTCAACCGCCGCGAGCGCCCGCTCGCCAGGTCTACAAGGAAGAGGTCCGTCCACCCTCCCACCGAGCCGGAGAGGGCGATGGAGCGGCCGTCCGGCGACCAGGCTGGGTTCCAGAGCTGCCCCGCCTCGGCAACGCCGATCCGCCGCTCGATCCTGCGGGACCCCACGTCGAGAATGGCCAGCTCGTTGTCCCCCGAGGTCTGCACCACCAGGGAGAACTTCGTGCCGTCCGGCGACCAGGCGCCGGCCGAGTCGAGGAAGCGCAACGAGTCGAGGTGCGGGTCGGCATCGGCCGAGAAGAGCCGGCCCTTGATCTCGCCCGTTGCCGCGTCGGCCAGGTAGAGGTCGAAGGTGAAGAGGCTGCGCGTCGAGAAGACGGCGAACTGAGTTCCATCCGGGCTCAGGACCGGCGAGACGTAGGTATCGATCGTCTTCTTCTCTTTGGGCAGCAGGACCCGCCCCAGCGCGGCCGGAGTCTGCCGGCCCTCGATGACCGGGCCGTAAGCCTGGCGGATCGCCGCCTTCCAATCTTCGGAAAACTGCTTGAGGTCCGAGCCCACCACCTCCTGGAGGCCGCCTTCGACGCCCACGCGGGCGGCGCGGGCGAACAGCCGGCCGACCACCATGTCCCCCCAGCGGCCGCCCACGTACGCCCAGAAGGCATGGCCCCAGCGGTAGGGGAAGTAGCGCGGATCGCGCGACAGCTTCTCCAGATCCGGCAGCGCGTCGCGAGCGAGCCCGTCGCGCAGGTACATGGCCGTCTGCGGCGCGAAGCGCCCCAGCGAGAGGTACTCTGCCATGCCCTCGATGAACCACAGGGGCAGATCGACGGGAGCGGAGCGGACGCTCGTCTCCGGCTGGGCTCCCCGGCGGTCCTGCAGGATGTCGTACTGGAAGACGTGCACCAGCTCGTGACCGAGAACGTGATCGGTGTCCTCGAAGTTGCCCGTGAAGGGCAGGACCACGCGCGTGCGCAGCCCTTCGGTGAAACCTCCTGTTCCCTCGCCGATGAGGCCCCGGGTCACCGTCGTCTGCTGGAAGTCCGCCTGGTCAGCGTAGAGGATGATCGACTTCCGCTCGCTGAACTCGCGCCCGAAGATGGACGACAGGCGCTCATACCAGCGCTCCGCCATGCGGGCGGCCTCGCGGACCGCCGTTTCCTCCTCGGGGTAGAAATGGATATCGAAGTGCTCCGTCTTGAGCACCCGCCAGTTGAAGTGCTCGTAGAGGACCTTGTTGCGTCCGAAATACTGGGCGGAGGCGTCTCCCGGCAGACAGGCCAGCGCGACGAGCGCGACGGCGAGCCGGAGCGCCGTATGGGATACGGGGAAGGTATGGCGCATCGGACCTCCTCCTTGAGATCGAGGAGGCCGAACCAAGACAAAACGCGCACGATCCGGGCCGGCCTCCTCCCTCCCTGCATTCAAAACTGGTGCCTCGGATCTCCTATTCGACCCCGATCGGATTAGGACTCCTTTACCGGTGCCTCTTCGGCCAAAGCCGCCGGCGCCGTCTTCCCCGCGGACCACCGTTTCACCGCCAGCCGCACGTTGTCCAGCTCCGCCAGGATCCAAAGCTTCATTCCCTTCGCGGCCATGCGGAAAGGCGCCATTCGTAGGTCGTACAGGGCCTTGACCCGGCGGCCGTCGTTGCGCCTCCCCGCCTCGCCGGCGGCACGGCGGGCGAGAGCGATCGCCGCGAAACGCCGGTTGTAGATCCGCATCAGGTGATAGCTCACGAAGGCCGGCTTGGGACCCAGCACCGGCATCCAGTGGAACTTCCCGAACAGCCGGTAGGCGGGGATCACCACGAAGATGTAGTACTGCGCCGTGTCGATGAGGAACGCGGCCGACAGCAGGTCGTGCTCGCCCATGTAGAAGTACTTGTCCTGGAAGATCGCCCGAAAGAAACGGTGGTAGGAGCGGACGAAGGTCCGGTTGTGCTCGGCGACGCGGGCCGCGACTTCTTCCCCCGCCGTTTGGGCCTTGACGATCTCCACCGTCGCATCGACGGAGAAGGAGGCGTGGTCCAGCCCCGGCGAGTAGTAGGGATCGAGGAAGGCCGCCGCGTCCCCCAGCAATGCCCAGCCGTCGCCCATGTACTGCCGGGTGACGTAGGCCAGGTTGGAGAAGGTCCGCAGGTCGTCCGCCTTCATGCTGGCGCCGGCGAGCAGCTCCGCCGCCATAGGGATGGCGCGCAGGAAGGCCTGATATTCGCTCGCCAGATTGGCGCCCCGGTCGAGATGGACCAGGCGGGTGTCGAAGACGATGCCGATGCTGGTCTCGCCGCTGCCCAGGGGGATGAACCAGACCCAGTAGCCGAAACCCATGTAATGGTTGGTGGCGAGACGGCGCGAGCAAACGTTGCCGCGGGAGAAGGAGAGCGGACCGCGGGCGGCAACGTCGTCCAGGTGGCGGACGCCCTCCCATCGGCACCAAATCGCCGCCGTGGGGTGCTCGCGGTTGCGCTCGATCAGGCCCAGGCGCTTGCCGAGGAAGGTGGCCCGTCCCGTGGCGTCGAGGACCCAGCGGCAGCCGACCGTTTCCACCTCTCCTTCCCTCTCGAAGGTGACCCGATGGTCGAACGTCCCCAGCTCCACCTCCCGCACCCGGGCGGGCCGGAGCAGCTCCGCTCCTTCCGCCACCGCCGCGGCCAGCAGGTGCTCGTCGAGCGTGTCGCGGCGGAGCTGGAAAGAAGGGACGGTGCTGCGCTGGAAGGCCCCCGACTCGCTCGCTTCGGCGTGGCAATGCACCTTCTCGTTGTGAAACCAGTAGCGCAGCCCCTCCTTCGGCAGGTGCTCGCGCTCGAGGTGCTGCCACATGGCGAGCCGGCGGGTGAGGAACATTCCGGACATCTCCGTGGTCGCCTCCCCCACCTTGGCGTCGAACGCCGCCGCCCGCTCGATGACCAGGACGGAGAGGTCCGGCCGGTCCCGCCGCAGCAGGATCGCCGCCGCCGCGCCGCTGAAGGCGCCGCCAAGGATGACCACGTCGTATCGGTTCATGGTAAGGAGTGTAGCAGGCCGATCTGCCCTCCGAAGCCTCACCCCCTGTAAGGTTTCGCGGGCAGATGCCCCGCGTGAAGATTGCGCTGTGGTTGCGGGAATATCGAACCTGGTTCACAATAAGGGACCGCGAAAGATGCCACACCACCGCCCCGTCCTCCTCCTCTCGCCCTTCTTTATGCCCTAACCCACAGGGAGACAACTTGACTCGCAGAATGCTGATCAACGCGCAGCGTCCGGAGGAGTTGCGCGTCGCTATCGTCCAGGGGAACGTCCTGGAAAACTACAAAGTCGACGTCGCGGAATCAGGCCTGACCCGCGGCAACATCTACCGCGGCGTCATCGCCAGCGTGCAGCCCAGCCTGAACGCCGCTTTCATCGACTACGGCGTCGAGCGCCACGGCTTCCTGGCGATCCAGGACGTCGTCCCCGAAGCCTTCTACCGCCGGCCGTCCAACCCTCATCCGCGCATCGAGGAGGTCCTGGAAAAAGGCAAGCCGATCGTGGTGCAGGTCGTCAAAGACCCCATGGGAACCAAGGGTGCGGCGCTCACCACCGCCCTCTCGCTTGCCGGACGCTATCTGGTGCTGACCCCCTTCGACGACACGCGCGGCGTGTCGCGCAAGGTGGAGGACGAGGACACCCGCAAGAAGCTGAAGTCGCTCGCCGCCAGCCTCGACCTGCCGCAAGGCTGCGGGGTCATCCTCCGCACCAACGCCTTGGGGCAGACCAAGGTCACGCTCAGCCGGGACCTTGCAGCCCTGCTGCGGCTCTGGAAGCGGGTGCAGGCGGCCGCCATTCAAGGCAAGGGCACCCGGCTCCTGTATACCGATCAGGATCTGATCCTCCAGGTCCTGCGGGACTACCTGGACCCGAGCATCGCCGAGGTGCTCGTCGATGACGACGAGGCCTACCGCAAGGCGCAGGCCTACGTACAGGCCTTCATGCCGCGCTCCAAGACCCGCCTGGTGCGCTATTCCGAGCGCCTTCCTCTCTTCAGCCGCTACGACCTAGAGCCGCAGATCGACCGCATCTACGAGCGCCGGGTGGAGCTGCCGAGCGGCGGCTCGATCGTCATCGACGCCACCGAGGCCCTGACCGCGATTGACGTCAACTCCGGCCGCTCGACTCGCGCCGCCACCCAGGAGGAGACGGCGCTCAACACCAATCTCGAAGCGGCCACCGAGGTGGCGCGCCAGCTTCGCCTGCGCGACCTTGGGGGCATCGTCGTGGTGGATTTCATCGACATGCGTGCTTCGAAGAACCAGCGCCGGATCGAGAAGGCCGTCAAGGACGCGCTCAAGGAAGACAAGGCGCGCACCACTGTGGGGAGGATTTCCGCCAACGGTTTGCTCGAAATCAATCGCCAGCGCATCCAGCAGGCTCTGCAGCTCCGCACCCATCGCACGTGTCCCACCTGCAATGGCATCGGGAGCCTTGCGAGCGAGGAGATGGTGAGCCTCTCCATCCTGCGCCGGATCGAGGCGCGCGCCGCGACCGGTTCCATCCAGGGTGTCCGCATCAGCCTCCACCCGGAGCTCGCCGATGCGCTGCAGAACCACTACCGCCGCGAGCTTTCAGCCCTCGAGGAGGAGTTCGACATCGAGATCGGTATCATCGCGTCGCCGGGGCTCCACCGCCCCGAGGAACGGCTCGACTGGCAGAAGCGGGAGCGGCCCGTGCGGCCCCCAAAGCAGGCCAAACCGGCTCCCGTCATCCTTGAAGCTTGGGATCTGGCTCTGCCGGAGTCGGAGGAGGAGGGAGAGGAAGAGCCCGCTTCCACCGAGGGTCACGAAGAGGAGGCCGGAGCCGCGGAGGAGAGCCAGAAGCGCCGCCGCCGGCGCCGCGGCGGGCGCAAGCGCAAAAAGGCGGCGGCTGGCGACAACGGTCACGGTCGCAACCACGATGGAGCCGGTGAAGGCGCGACCGGTGCGAGCCCCGCCCCCAGCGAAGACGCTGAGCCGTTCGAGGGAGACGAAGAAGGCGAAGGGTCCGAGGAAGGCGACGAGGGAGCCCCCGAGGCCGCCGCGGATGGCGAGGGAGGCAACGGAGCCGGCCCGGGGCGGCGGCGACGGCGGCGGCGACGGCGGCGGAAGTAGGATCCAGCGGGAGGGGTGAGGTTTCGAAGGGCTTACCGGTAGAAAATCGGAAACCCCTCCGGGTCCGTTTCGTGCATGATCTCGTACACCGCCTCGAACACGGACTCCCGGTTGGGTTTTGAAAAGTAGTCGCCGTCAGAGCCGTAGGAAGGCCGGTGCTCCTTGCCGGTGAGCGTCCGCGGCGCGGCGTCGAGCCAGGCGAAGCCTCCCTGCTTCTCCAGGACCTGCTGCAGCATGTAGGCACTGGCTCCTCCGGGCACGTCCTCGTCCAGGAAGAGGACGCGGTTCGTCTTCTTGAGCGACTCGACGATCTTTCCCTGGAGGTCGAACGGTAGCAGGGTCTGGACGTCGATCACCTCCGTCTCGATCCCCACTTCGGAAAGCTTCTGCGCCGCGTCGAGAGCGATGCGGCAACAGGCGCCGTAGGTGACCACCGTGACGTGGCTCCCCTCTCGCACCGCTTCCGGCACGCCCAGCGGCACCCGCAGCTCGCCGATGTTCGCCGGCAGCTTCTCCTTCAAGCGGTAGCCGTTCAGCACCTCGACCACCAGACCCGGATCGTCCCCCTCGAGCAGGGTGTTGTAGAAGCCGGCCGCCTGGGTCATGTTGCGCGGCACGCAGACGTACATCCCCCGTACCAGGTTGAGAATCCCGGCCATCGGCGAGCCCGAGTGCCAGATCCCCTCCAGACGGTGGCCCCGCGTACGCACGATGACCGGCGCCTTCTGGCGGCCCTTGGTGCGCCACCGCAACGTGGCGAGGTCGTCCGAGAGGATCTGCAGGCCATAGAGGACATAGTCGAGATACTGAATCTCGGCGATGGGACGCAGACCGCGCAGAGCCATGCCGATCGCTTGGCCCATGATGGTGGTTTCCCGAATGCCGGTGTCGGTGACCCGCAGAGCTCCATATTTGGCCTGCAGGCCCGCGAAGCCCTGGTTGACGTCACCGATCTTGCCCACGTCCTCGCCGATGGCGATGACATTCGGAAAACGCGAGAGCGCCGCGTCGAAGCAGGCGTTCAGCACCTCGAAGCCGTTGAGCACGGGAGAGTCGGGATAGTAGACCGCCGCCGCCGGCTCGACTTTCAGCGCGGCTTGCGGCGAGTCGCTGTAGAGATCGGAGTTGTAGCGGTCCTCGCTGGCGCGCTCCTGCTCCTTTTTCCACTCGACCAACCGCGTGGCGTTCTCCCCCGCCGTGGCGACGAGGGCGCCATGGACGGCTGCCAGAATCTCGCGGCGGAGCGCCAGCGGCTGGCGTTCCAAGTCCTGGCGGATCCTGGCCACCTCCTCGCCTGCCGCCGATCCGCGAGCAAGCTCGTCGAGCATCCCCAGGACCGTCTTCTTCTCCTCGTCGATAGGAGCGCGGAATTCTTCCCAGGCCCGGCGCTGCGCCTCGCGAACGATCCGCAGGTCCTCCTCCTCGGCCGCGTCGAGCTCTGCGACGGTGGCGATGGCCTGCTCGATCATCCACTCGCGCATCTTGCGAATGGGGTCGAACTCGGCCTCCCACTCCAACCGCTCGCGGGACTTGTAGCGCTCGTGGCTGCCGGACGTGGAGTGGCCTTGGGGCTGCGTCATCTCCACGACGTGGACGATGGCGGGCACGTGCTCCCGGCGCACGATCTGCGCGGCCGAGAGGAAGGTCTCGCAGAGGCCGGGATAGTCCCAGCCCTTGACCGTGTAGAGGTCGTAGCCCTGGCCCACTTCCGGCGTGCGGCGGAAGCCGGAGAGGATGGCCGAGAGGTCCCCCTTGGCGATCTGGAGCTCGTTGGGCACCGAGATGCCGTAGCCGTCGTCCCAGATCGAGAGCAGCATCGGCGCCTGCAGGACGCCAACGGCGTTGACCGTCTCCCAGAACATCCCCTCGGCGCAGCTCGCGTTGCCGATGGTGCCGAAGGCCACCTCGTCGCCGTTGCGGGAAAAGGGTCCCATCATCTCCCGCAGCTCGGGCAGCTTGCGGTAGAGCCGCGAAGCGTAGGCCAGGCCCGCCAGGCGCGGCATCTGTGACCCGGTCGGCGAGACGTCGGCAGGCACGTTGATCTGCTCGACTTGATTCCTGAACCCGCCGTCCGGCTCGAGCATGCACGTCGAGAAGTGCGCGGTCATCGAGCGGCCGGCCGAGCAGGGCTCCCGCTCGACGTCCGGATCGGCGTAGAGCTGGGCGAAGAACTGCTCCAGGGTGAGCAGCTCCAAAGCCATCATCAGCGTCTGATCGCGGTAATAGCCGGAGCGGAAGTCTCCCGGCCGGAAGGCGCGCGCCAGGGCGACCTGAGCGACCTCCTTGCCGTCGCCGAAGATACCGAACTTGGCCTTGCCGGTGAACACCTCCTTGCGGCCGACCAGGCTCGCCTGACGGCTCTGGAAAGCGATCCGGTAGTCGCGCAGGATACTCTCTTTGGTGAACTGCGAGCCGCCGCCGGCGGCTGCGGACGACGCGTTCCGATCCGTCAGGGGAATGGACATACTGGAATGCTAGCACGCTGCCGGGCGGCGGTGCCCCATGCTACGATCCCCTCCCATCTCGCTCACTCTCTTGAGCATTTTGCATGAATTGAGGAGGCCAATGATCGACAAGCGAAGAAGTACGGCCTTCGGTGCCGGCGTGCTCCTGCTCGGCTTCGTCCTTCTGGGCTGCGCCACCGCCCCCACTCCGGCCGCTGTGCCGCGGGAGGAGATGAAGAATGAGGAAAGCACCGCGCCCAGCGCTGAGGGACCGCGAAGCGAGCCCGAGGTCCGGAAGGCCGGCGAGGCGGCCTACGCTTCCACCTATCAACCTCTCCCCTCCCAGCCGGTCCTCATCACCAACGCCACCGTCCTCACCGCCGCCGGCGATCGCATCGAGCGCGGCTCCGTCCTCCTGCGGGACGGCAGGATCGCCGCGGTCGGCGCAGCTCTGGAGGCGCCTGCCGGCACTACCGTGGTGGACGCCAACGGCAAATGGGTGACGCCTGGCGTCATCGACGCCCACTCGCATCTCGGGGTCTATCCCTCGCCGGGAGTCGATGCCAACGCCGACGGCAACGAGGCCACCGATCCGAATACGGCCGAGGTCTGGGCCGAGCACTCCGTCTGGCCGCAGGACCCGCAGTTTCCCCTCGCCTTGGCCGGCGGCGTGACCGCGATGCAGATCCTCCCCGGCTCGGCCAACCTCTTCGGCGGCCGCGGCGTAACCGTGAAGAACGTGCCCGCCCGCGGCGTCGACGCCATGAAGTTCCCCGGCGCTCCCTACGGCTTGAAGATGGCCTGCGGCGAGAATCCCAAGCGCGTCTACGGCAGCCGCAACCGCGCACCCTCCACTCGCATGGGCAACGTCGCCGGCTACCGCGCGGCGTGGATCAAGGCCGCCAAGTACCGCCGGGACTGGGAGGAGTACGAGCGCCAGAAAAAATCGGGCGAGAAGCCGGCAGAGAACGCGGGAGGCAGGCCCGGAGGAGGATCCCGCATGCCGGACCGCGACCTCGAGTTGGAGACGCTGGCCGGCGTGCTCGCCGGCGACATCCTGGTGCAGAACCATTGCTATCGCGCCGACGAGATGCTCACCATGATCGACATCGCCAAGGAGTTCGGCTACAAGATCGCGGCCTTCCACCACGCCGTCGAGGCCTACAAGATCGCCGACGTGCTGGCCGCCAACGGCATCTGCGCCGACATGTGGGCCGACTGGTGGGGCTTCAAGATGGAGGCCTTCGACGGCATCCGCGAGAACATCGCCCTGATGGAGAAGGCCGGCGGCTGCGCCATCGTCCACTCCGACTCCGCGGAGGGCATCCAGCGGCTCAATCAGGAGGCCGCCAAGGCCATGGCGGCCGGCAACCGCATGGGCATGAAGCTGAAAGAGGAGGACGCCATCCGCTGGATCACCATCAACCCCGCGAAGTCGCTGGGAATCGCCCAGCAGACCGGCTCGCTGGAGCCCGGCAAGATGGCCGACCTCGTCGTCTGGAGCGGCAACCCGTTCAGCGTCTACAGCCGCGCCGAGAAGGTCTACATCGACGGCGCCCTGGCCTATGACCGCAACGACCCAGCCCGCCAGCCGGAGATGGATTTCGAGCTCGGGATTCGGGACGCGGAGGTGGAGCGATGAGCCGTCTCCTTCGCTTCTTCGCTCTCCTGATCCCGATCGCCGCGCCTGCCTTGGCCGACACAGTGGCGATCACCGGTGCGACGATCCACACTCTTGGGTCTCAGGGGACGATTCAGAACGGCACACTGGTGATCGAGGACGGCAAGGTCCGCGCGGTCGGAGCCAACGTGGCGGTTCCGTCCGGTGCGCGGCGGATCGACGCCCGTGGCAAGGTGGTGACGCCGGGGCTCTTCGATTCGCTGTCGCGGATCGGCGTCGTCGAGGTCGGCGCCGTCCAGGAGAGCAACGACGCCAGGGTCGAGGACGACCGCATCACGGCCGCCTTCGATGTGGTGGACGCCTTCAATCCGCGTTCGACGCTCATCCCCGTCAACCGCGTCGAGGGCCTGACCCGCGCCGTGGTGGCGCCGAACCCAGGCAAGAGCCTCATCGCCGGCCAGGGCGCCGTCGTCCATCTCGGCGGCCCCGGCGATTACCTGGTGCGATCGCCGGCGGCCATGTTCGCGGTGCTGGGCGAGTCCGGCGCCGATCTCGCCGGCGGTGCGCGGGCCGCTGCCCTGCTCCGCTTGCGGGAAGCGCTGCAGGACACGCTCGACTACGCCGCCAACCGCAAGGCTTTCGAGCAGGGGGACCGCCGCGAGTACGCCCTGTCCCGGCTGGACCTCGAGGCCTTGATACCGGTGGTCAAGGGAGAGCTGCCCCTGGTCGTCGCCGTCAACCGGGCGAGCGACATCGAGTCCGCCCTGCGGCTGGCCAAGGAGCTCAAGCTCAAGCTGATCCTTTCGGGAGCCAGCGAGGGCTGGATCGTGGCGAACGAGATTGCCGCCGCCAAGGTGCCGGTGCTCCTCAGCCCGCTGGAGAACCTGCCCGGCAGCTTCGAGAGCCTGGGCGCAACGCTGGAAAACGCCGCCCGCCTCGCCAAGGCTGGCGTCACCGTCGCCTTCATGACCGGCGACGCCCACAACGGCCGCAACCTCAAGCAGGCCGCCGGCAACGCCGTGGCCTACGGCATGCCCTGGGACGACGCCCTCGCCGCCATGACGTCCGTTCCGGCCCGCATCTGGGGGATCGACGACCGCTACGGCACCCTCGAGCCCGGCAAGGACGCGGACGTGGTGATCTGGGACGGCGATCCGCTGGAGCTCACCACCTTCGCCGACGCCGTCTTCATCCGCGGCCGCGAGATCCCCATGACCAGCCGCCAGCTCGAGCTGCGCGACCGGTACAAGGATCTCGGGGGCTCCCTGCCGCCGGCGTACAAGAAGCCGTGAGACACGAAGGGGCCCCGAAGACCGGGGCCCCTCGCTTCCCTGTCTCAGGATCCTTCAGCTAGCGGATCGCGAGCAGGACGAGACCCCGACGGTCGGAGTCCCGGAGCTGGCGGCTGTCGTACACCGTCGTCAGCCGGCTGATTTCGCCCTTCGAGTTGAGCTCTAGCGCGGTGATGCCGCCGCGCACGCCGGCGCTCGGGGAGCCGAACCATTCGAATCCACCGCCGAGATCGTTGCCCACGACATGCCTCAGCTTCGCTCCCTTGCCGAACGGCGCTTGGGGCAGAGCGTGCTCCAGATAACGTTCGATTCCCTCCCGCCCCAGAACCTGAGTGCGCAGCGCCATGTCCTCATAGACGGCGTCGTAGCTGAACAGGCGTGAGGCGGTCTTGGCGTCCCCCGCGGCGAACGCTCCCTGCAATTGCGTGGAGATCGTCCGGATCGCCGCCGAGGCGGAGGCGTTGATGGCGCCTTCCTTGAAGTCCGTCGGGAACTTCGCTTCCGGGTTGCGGATCTCGTGGTAGAGCTTGCTATCGAAGCTCGCGCCGTCCCAATAATCGACCCAGCGGACGACCTTTCCGTCCTTGAAGTCGACGGCGCCGAGGATCCTCAGCTCGCCGCCGAACAGCTCGGGGGTATCGGTGAACGCCACGACGGCGCTGCGGGTGTCCCCGAGAATACGGGTCGGATAGGACAGGCCCGCCGCCGGCCACGTCGGCATGAACTGGGAGTACAGCGCGTGGAGAGAGTCATAACCGTCTAGCGGCCAGCCGAGGGTGGCGTCCGTGTAGGTAACGAGTTGCGGCGAGAAGTGACTCATGGTGGCGGCAACGTCGTGCCGGCTCTTCGCGGTGAAGAACGAGGTGAAGAAGTCCCGCGCCTCGCCTGACGCATGGCTCGTATCCGCGACATGGGGGTAAAGGATCCCGGCTTTGGTCTGGCCGAGAGCAGGACCTGCCAGAAGGCTCAGCGCCAGGGCGAGGACCGCCGTGATCTCTGTCGATTCTCTTTGAATCCGTTTCGCTGACATATTCGGCTCCTTTCGTACCAATAGGTTGATGAATTGCCGGGGACAGCCGTTCACTGTTGAAACACGGCCCGCAGCCTCTCGCTGTTGGGACCCAGCCAAGCCTCGAAGCTCTGCATCCCGGAGTACAGGGCGCGGCTCGTCTCCAGGTCTTCCTGGCGGTTGGGAATGAACTTGCGGTTGAACTCGAACATGTTCGCCAGGTCGTCCGCCCCCGGGAACCCGAAGCCGGCGAAGACCTCGCGCGGGATGTAGTCGTAAACCACCGGCGTACCCAACGCGCCGGTCATGCTGGCGGCATACTCCGACGCCACCCGGTCGTCGCCGACGATACCGACCGTCCTTCCCAGGAATTCGGCCGGCGACTCGAAGACCGCCGCCACCACGCCGCCGACGTCCTCGGCTGCCACGGCGGCCAGCGGCGTTTCCCCTTGCGGGAGTCCGAAGTGGTACGCTCCGTCCGCTCCGCGCTGGAAGGGGAGAAAGCCCAGGAAATTCTCGTAGTAGAAGGCCACGTGCACGAACGTCGCCGGCAGACCCAGACCGCGCGCGTAATCTTCGAGCTCCGCCTTGATATCGAAGTGCGGCACCGGTAGTTTCCCCCCGCTGCGGCGGAAGGCCGGAGGCAGCGTGCTGAAGACGAAGTGCTCGACTTCGGAGCCGGCGACGGCGTTGACGAGATTCATGCCATGTCTGCGCTCGCCCGCGAAGTGCTCCCAGTAGTTGGTGACGCCAAACACGCCATAACAGTCCTTGAGGGCCGAGCGGAGGCTGGCACGATCCGCGAGATCCCCTTGGACGACCTCCGCCCCGGCGCGCTCCAGCTCACGAGCCCGCTCCGACTCGGGGTCGCGGGTCAGGGCGCGCACCGCGAACCTGTCCCGCGAGAGCAGGTGGCGGGTCACTCCGCCTCCTTGAGCGCCGGTGGCGCCCGTGACCAGAATGAGCTTGCGATCGGTAGTGATGCTCATCGTCGTATCTCCATGGTTTGTGGCTGTCGCCAAGGTCACCGCGAAACCGCGCTCGGCGGCGGCGCGATCACCGCCTCGGGCACCCGGTTGTGCACCGGTGGGATCGATCGCAGGTAGGCGAAGACGGCCCGCAGATCATCGTCCGTCATCTTTCGGTAGTTGAGCCAGGGCATCGGCGGCAGGATCGGACGGGCGACTCCCCAGTGACGGCCGTTGCGCAGCGTGTTGATGAAAATGTCCTCCGTCCAGACGCCGATGCCGGTGTTGACGTCCGGGGTGAGATTCCTGGTGTAGCTGACGCCCCAAGGGCCGGACCATGCCGTGTGGGTCGCCGCCATCACCATGGGCCAGGAACCGTTCCACACCGGCGCCGGCTCCATCTGGAGCCCTTCGGGATGACCGGAGAGCCTGCGGCTCATATCCGGCTCCGGACCGTCGGGGCCCATCTTCCAGGGGGTATGGCAGTCGTCGCAGACGCCGACGGTTACCAGATATTCGCCACGTTTGACCACGTCCGCTGGAGCGAACGCGGCCATCGGAGCCTGCCTCTTGACGGCCTGGTTGGACTCCGCGCTCTGCGGCTCGCAGCCGGCCGTCAGGATGGCGGCCACGGCGAGCGCGACGATCCAGGCGATGAAGGCAAAATCCGGACGACGGGAACCGCCGACGGCGGGATTCTCGATTCTGTTCATGATCTCCTCCACTTTGCCGAGGCCGCGTCCGGCGTTCATCGCCGGGGCGCCTCGCATCGATGGGAAGAGATTAGGAAGGGGCCGGTTACCGGCCGCTTACGAGAACCGAGGAGGGTGCTTACAAGACGCTTACGGAGGGAGAATCAGACCGCCTCGGCGTTCTGCAGCCGCTCGTAGAGGTCGGTCGTCTCCTCTTCGGGCTCACAATCCAGCTCCCGGCGGACGGCTTCGGCGAGACGCTTGTAGAGGCGGAGCGCCTGGCTGCGCTCGCCCTGGCGGGTCAGGCAGATCATCAGCCGCCTGCCGGCGCCCTCGTGGATCTCGTCGTGGCCCAGAAGCCGCCGGAACGCCTCCGCCGCCTCGGCGTACCGCTGACGACCCATCAGTGCGTCGCCATAGGCGAGGAGCCCGTCGAGATAGAGATGCTTGAAGCGCTCGCGGATCTCCACGCACCACTCCCCCACCGCCTCGCCCGCCAGGAAGTCTCCGCGGTACAGCACGAGCGCATCCGCCATCTCCGCGACCCCGTCCTGGCCGGCCGCGAGCCGCTTGAGGGCAGCGCCCGTCCGGCGCTCGAACTCCTCGACGTCGAATTCACGCGGCAGCGCCGCGTTCATCCGGTATCGGTTGCCGTCGTGCACGATCCACTCGGTATCGTCGAGCGCCTTGCGCAGCCGGTGAAGGGTGACGTGGAAGGTGTTGCGGAGCTGCTCGGCGGAGCTCTCCGGCCAGAGCGCCAGGCCCGCCTCCTCCTTGGTGCAGCCTTCGGGGTGGCAGAGAAAGAAGAGGAAGAGCTCCTTCGCACGGGCTGAGCTCCAGGCGGAGTCCTCCACGATCTGCCCATTCAGCGAGATCTCGAGCGCGCCCAGGGTGAGGACGCGGAGAGACGGAGCCGGTCGCTTCTCCTCCACCGTCGCGACGGCCGGCGCCGGCTTGACCTCTTCTTCCAATGCATACGCGGAGATCTCATCGCCGCTCATGGCCCGGCCGGCTTCCCATTCGGCGGTGAAGACGGCTTCGGCGAGGCTGGCGCGGAGGCCGGCAAGAAGACGGTCCTGCTCCTCCCGCTCGGCAGGCGAGAGGAGGGCGCCCACCCACTCTCTTCGGCTTGCCGCGCCACCCAGCAGGCGCACCGCCCGTTCCGGCCGGCCCTCAGCGGCGGCGATCGCTGCCAACCCTTCGAGCACCAGGGCCATGCCCCAGCGGTCGTCGAGCTGCAGGAAGGTTGGCACAGCCGCGGTAAGACAGTGGCGGGCCTCTTCCGCTTCGCCGAGAACCACCGCCAGCCGCCCAAGCCGTACCAGACTGTGAGCGCGCCCGACGCTATGATCCAGCTCGCGGGCCATCTGCAGCGCTTCCTCGAAAGACGCATGGGCCAGTGCGAAGTCACCTTTCGCCTGGGCCACCACGCCGCGCCAATACAAAAGGGGGCCGGTGACCAAGGGCCAATCGGCTGGACGGCTGATCGCGAGCCCCTCTTCGAACATGGAGAGCGAGGCATCCGGGTCACCGGCGAGCCCGACGACGGCGGCCAGCACCATGACCGCATTGGCGAAGGAGTAGAGATCACCCGACTGGCGCAGGAGGGCGACCCCCTCACGAGCCGGCGCGAGTCCCGCCTCCGGGTCGCCTTGCCATAGGACGGTGTAGGCGAAGGCCACGAGAGCCCTTCCGCGCAGCAGGGCGGGAGCCCGCTCGGAATGCTCCAGAGCCAAGGTCAGACGCTGACGGCATTCCTTGAGGAACCCGCGGACGAGCCAGAACCAATGGAGGGCATAGCTCAGGCGCAAGGCGACCTCGGCGCGGCCCGGGTCCTCAGCACTCCACTCGGCGACGGCGCGCAAATTGCCGATCTCCTGCTCGATCCGAGACCTCCACTCGAGAATCCCTGCACCCCCGATGAGGTAAGGAGCAGCGGTCTCAGCCAGGTCGAGGAAGTGTCCCGCGTGCCGGCGGCGCAGCTCCTCGCTCTCGCCCGCCTCCGCCAACCGCTCCATGCCGTACTGCCGCACCGTCTCGAGCAGCCGGAAACGGGTCTCTTCGATCGGTGTCTGGCGCTCGACGAGCGATTTTTCTACCAGCGCCGCGAGCAGGTCGAGCACCTCGCCGGCCCCGATCTCTCCGCCCGTGCAGACCGCCTCCGCCGCCTCCAGCGAGAAGCCGCCCACGAAAACCGACAGACGGCGAAGCAGCACCTGTTGCCCCGGAGTCAGCAGCGCGTGCGACCAGTCGATGGTCTCCCGCAGCGTCCGGTGCCTGGGCAGGGCGGTGCGCCCGCCGGCGGTCAGCAACCGGAAGGCATCGTCGAGGCGTTCGGCGATCTGGCCCGGTGACAGCAGCTTGATGCGCGCCGCGGCGAGTTCGATCGCCAGCGGAATGCCGTCCAGGCGCCGGCAGATCTGCGTCACGGCTCCGGCATTGGCGTCCGTCAGCGCGAACGACGGCAGGACGGCCTGGGCGCGCTCGATGAAGAGCCGGACGGCATCCGAACGGCCGGCATCCGCCGCCGTCGGCGCCGCCTTCAGCTCGGGCAGCGACAGCGGCGGCACGAGCCACGCCTGCTCGCCGGCGATGCCGAGGGCTTCGCGGCTCGTGGTCAGGATCTTCGCGCTTGGACAGCTCCGCAAGAGCCTCTCGGCCAGCGCGGCGCAGGCATCCACCAAGTGCTCGCAATTGTCGAGGACCAGCAAAGGCGAGCGGTCGCGCAGGAGCTGGACAAGGGTGTCGGCGTCCGTACGGCTCGGATCCTCGCGAGCCCCGAAGGCAATGAGGATCTGCTGCGGCAGGAAGGCGGGATCCGAGAGCGGTGCCAGCTCTACCCAGATGGCGCCGTGAGTGAAGCTGCTCACCCGCCGCGAGACCACTTCCGCCGCGAGCCGGGTCTTGCCGCTCCCACCGGCGCCGGTGAGGGTGAGCAGCCGGGCTGACCCGAGCAGCCGCCCGACCTCCTCGATCTCGCGGTCGCGGCCGATCAGGCGCGTGAGCTGGAGCGGCAGCCCACTCATCTGAACGGCCGGAGACGCCGTCCCCCGATCCGAAGCTTTCGTGGGCACGGCAGAGTCTTGCTCGCGACGGAGCGCGAGTCAATCCCAAGGTCCTCGTCTGGTCAGTTCCGACGAAGCACCGCGCGGGCAGGACGGCGAAAGCGAGGTCCAGCGAAGTCAGTTCAGCCGACAACCGCCGCCGCGGCTGAGCCTCGTCAGGCCGCCTTGAGCCGCCGGTTCTCTTTCAACAGCCGGCTCAGCCAGATCCCCGCCACCAGCATCGCCACGCCGGCGACCGCGGCGAGGATCAGGAACCAGTTCTTCCAGCGTCTCTCCTTCTGTTCGACCTGGGCCTGGAGCTGTGCGAGCCAGGCCTGACGCTCCGTAGCGGCCACGGCCTGGAGCTCGCGCAGGAAAGCCTGACGGTCCTCGCGTAGGACGGCGCCGAGCTCGCCGTGCAATGCGTCGGCGGCACCGAGGAGGGCGCTCTCCGTGCCGGTCCGCACGGCGCGGGCGAAGGCCGGCTCGCTGCCGTCGAAAGCTCGATGCACGGCGGGGAGGATGCGGCCGTTCAAGCTGCGCTCGAACCCCGCGTCGATCCCCGCCGCCACACCGGCTTGAATGGACCGGGCGATCTCGTCCTGCGCGGCCGTCAGAGCCGCGCGCGCTACCCCGGAGGCAAAGTCCTGCGCCTTGCGGCGGTTCTCGTCGGTGAACGCCCGCTCCACGGCCGCCTGCAGGCTCGCCGCCAGCTCCTCCCTCACACGCGGCAGCACGTCGCGGTCGAGGATACGACCCAGCGCCGGCCCGGCCGCTTCGACCAGCTCGGCCGCCAGCTCCCGCGCTCGCGCCCGCCGCTCCTCTCGCGACAGGTCGTCCCAGGCGGTATCCAGCACCGCCTGCGTCAAGGCCCGCGTCGACGCCTCGATCTCCGGCGAGGTCAGCAACCTCCTCAGCGCTTCGCGGTTTTCCTGCCGCTCCAGCGACCGCAGGCTTCCGGTCAGCAGCCGATCCGACTTGCTGTCGAGCCAGCGGGAGCAGCCGCCGAGCAGCAGGCAGCCGAGCGTCACACCCGCCATTCCGATCCTGCCGATCCGGATTCGTTGCCGCATATCGCCTCCGTGAAACCGAATGACCCGTGCACCGGATGAGGCGTCGAGCGGGTGATTTCGTTACACCCGTAACAAATCTCCCGCTCGAACGCCGATAAAACCGAGTGCTCGCTTTAAGCAGTGCTTGAAACCTTATCACGCGCGGGGCTAAAATGAGGCACCAGTCCGACCTTGAGAAAACGCCATATTCGGCGAGGAGGGATCCCCCACCATGCCTCCGACCAGTGGTGACACCGCCGAGAAAGATGACCTGCTCGAGTATCTGAAAACGCTCTGAGGAGGAAGGACTATGAGGATGACCCGCGTCGCCGCCGCGTCGTTTCTGGCGGTGCTCACCGCGGCGGCCAGCCCCGCCAACGAAGCGATCGACCAGGGATTCCGCATCGCCGAGGCCGGCTTGAACGATCGGGAAATGGCAGGGGCCGAGCTCTGGGCCAAGGCCACCGCGGGCACCGCCCGGTTCAGCACCTACGTCTTCCAGCAGCGCATGGGCGTGCTCGTCGACTGGTACCGCGTGTTGCGCGCCGACCAGCAGGGCGAGCGGTTCAGAGTCTGGGGCCTGATCCACGACCCTGAATGCTGCGTGCCAGGCTCCGCCGGCTGTCCGGCCACCAGCCTGGATGAAACCTACGGCTTCGAGTACTGCCCGGGCGACGGCGAGCTGCTCCGGCACGTCGGCCAGACCGGCTACCGTGATCCGGCCTGCGACTTCCAGGACCCCGGGGGCTTGAGCGACAAGCAGAACCCGTGCGATCTCGAGTTCGGCACCTCGACCGGCGCCCTGGGATTCCGCAAGTTCCCCAATCCCCGCTTCGATCCTGACAGATGGCGCAAGGTCAACGGCGGCCGGCTCGGCACCTGGGAAGGCTACGCCCGGCGCTATCCCTCCAAGCCGTCGGGAAAAGGCCCGGCGACGCCGGCAATGATGGTCAGCCATCTCGCCGACCCGTCGATCGAACCGCCGTTCCTCATCGGCATGTCCTGCGGCGCCTGCCATATCGCCTTCAATCCGCTCAACCCCCCGCGGGATCCGGCCAACCCCAAGTGGGAGAACCTGAAGCTGGCGATCGGCAACCAGTACATCCGCTCGTCCGAGATCATGGCCTCCGGCATGTCCACGAACAGTCCGGAGTGGCAGCTCTTCTCGCACGAGCGGCCGGGCACGGTGGATACCTCGGCGATCCCCAACGATCAGGTGCACAACCCCGGCACCATGAACGCGCTGGTCAGTCTGACCGCGCGCCCCACCTTCGCCAATGAAAAGGTTTTGAAGTGGCGCAAAGCCGCGAGCTGCCCGGCGGGCGCCGACGAGACCGCCTGCTGGTGCGAGCCCGGAAAGCCCGGCAAATGCTGGCAGCACAGCCTCAAGGAAGAGGCCGTGCATCACATCCTCAAGGGCGGCGAGGACTCGATCGGTATTCACGAGGCCATCCAGCGCGTCTACTTCAACATCGGCTCCTGCTCCGAGGAATGCTGGCTCAATCACCTGACCGACCTGCGGCAGCTCGATCCGCAGCAACGCAACTTCGGCCAGACTCCTTTCGACATCGGCCAATGCCGCCGCGACTGCCCCGGCTTTCGCGCCATCGAAGACCGCCTCGACCTCATCGCCGAGTTCCTTCTCGCCGGCCAGCCCGCGGATCTCTATCAGGCGCGAGGTCTGGCCAGCGGGAGCGAGCTCGATCGGCAGCTCGATGCGGAATTCGGTGAAGGAGCGGTGAGCCGCGGCAGGGCCGTGTTCGCCGCCAACTGCGCCCGCTGCCACTCCACTCAGGCCGAACCGTTCGAAGTGCGGGATTTCCTGACGACGAGCGACGGCCGCCGTGTCGACGGTCTGGGCAGCGACAAAGCGATCCCCGCTTCCCGGGTGGGCACCGAACGCTGCCGCGCTCTCCATTCGAACCATATGAAAGGACACATCTGGGAGCAGTACGCCTCCGAGACCTACCGCGAGCGGCCGCCGGACGCGGGGCTCCCCGACCCTTCCGGCGGCGGCCGCGGCTACTATCGCGCCATCTCGCTGATCAATCTCTGGGCCCACGCCCCTTTCATGCACAACAACGCCGTCGGCCCCGAGATCTGCGGCAAAACGAGCATCCAGGACGCCGAGCTGTACCGCTCACCCTACGTCGACGCCGCGAACAAGCCCGTGCCGGATCCGCCCGGCTGCTGGTCTTACGATCCGAGCGTCGAGGGGCGTTACAGGCTCTTCCTGGCGTCCGTGGACCAGCTCTTGAACCCGGAGAAGCGGGGCCGCAAGGTGAGCCTGCTCGACGAGCCCATCCGCATCGAGTTCGGACCCACGACCCTCGGCGACCGCGACGTCAAGCTCAAGAATCTGAAGATCATCATCCCCGCGGGAATGCCGGCCGGCTTGCTCGTCAGCTTTCAGCACAAGCTCCTGGTCGAGGATCTGGTGCTCGCCAAGACCGACCGCGCGGCGCTGGAGAAGAAGCTCACCGCGCAGCTAGGCTCGGAACAGAAGGGCAAGGAGATGGCCGGTCTGCTCGACCGGCTGGCGGGCGATCTCCTGCGCAACCTTTCCAACGGCGAGGCCTTCACCGTCGCCGCCCGGGAGGCCGGTCCGCTGCTCGCGCTCTACGCCACCTGCACGGCCGACGTTGAGAATGACGGCCACCGCTTCGGCGAAAACCTTTCTGTCGAAGAAAAGAAGACCCTCACCGCCTTCCTCGCCACCCTATGAAAGCCGCAATGAAACTCTACGCCATTTTTCCTGCCGTCCTTGCTGTCCTTTTCGCCGCCTGCGCGCCGGTCGCGAAGCGCCCCAACCTTCCCTTCGCTGCCTACAGCAAGGAATACGCCTCCAAGCCGGACCTCGCCAAAGTCGAGCACGACTACCCTCTGACTCCGGCGCAGCGCGCGGACCTGACACCGGCGAGCCTCGCCACTCTCACCCAGGAAGAGCTGGATCAGATCTACGCCCGCTTGACCGCCGGACCGATTCCCGATGGACCGTATCAGGGCACCGTGATCTTCGCGGACGGCGGCGGCCTGCGGCGGCTGAAGGAGATCCTGGGCGGCATCAAAGGGTTCGCCGCCGACCTCGGAGTCGACAAGCTGGAGCGTTTCGCCGAGACGCTGTGGAAAGGAAAAGTCTTCTACCGCGACCCGATGGAGCTGCGCAACCAGATCACCCACCGCCGGGCGCTCTCCCGCCTGTTCAAGGCCGACCTCTCGCAGATGCGCACGGCGACGATCAACGGCCGCAAGGTCGGCCTGCTCTTCCCCGCCAAGCTCTACTGCGGCCAGAGCCTGCTCGACAGCCGCAAGGAGTCGGTGATCATCGATTACTTTTTCGGCGACGAGATCGACGGCTACCTGCCGGCGTTCGACTACATCGCCGGCCGCGACGGCCTGCAGATTCGGGACGAGATCCGCATGGTCCGGCCCGGCTTCTATCTCGGCCGCGCGTACCTCGGCAAGGTTTTCCTCCTCGACTTCACGCTCTATAAGAAGGACGTGGCCGAGGCCGGCAAGGCCGAGTTTGCGACCACCGGCAAGACTCGCGAGGATTGCCGGCCGGGCGCCCAGCAGGTGGCCCGCACGGCCGGTTTCTGAGGAACCGCTCGGGCCTACTCCACCTTCGCCGTCACCACCTCGCTCACTCGGCAGGCTGAGCGGTCCAGCGCCTGCAGAACGAGGGTCTTGCCCGAAAGATCCTTCGGCAAGGAGAGCTTGAGGCGGGCCTCGCCTTTCTTGTCGGCGGCGGCGTTGACGGCCAGCGTGGCGTTCTTGATCGCGATCGACGCGGCGCAGGTCCGGACCGAGCTGCTGCCGCTCGCCGTCCCGGTGTAGAGGTCCACCAGGGTGCCGGGCTTCGCGCCGCCGACGGTCAGCACCGCGGTGGTGCCGGCCTTGAGCTTCGCCGGCGACGCCAGGACGAAACCGCCTCCCGCGAGCTGGGGCGCCCGGGCGCTCAGGGTGAGCGAGCCGGCGCCCGGGCTGTACGCGACCTGGGCGGAGACGCGCCGGGGCGGCTGCGTGGAAGACAGGCCGAAGAAGTACGAGGACTGCCCTTTGCCCGGCGACGAGCCCGCGCACACCGGCGGATTGAAGGTGAAGGTGATCTGGTCTCCCGACTGGCTCGCCGCCGAGGGGCCCACCGATCCCAGGCCGCCCGAGGTGATGACAAAGACCTGATCGGTGTTGCCGTCGCCGTCGTAATCGACCAGCGACACCGGACCGAAGTCGAGGCGGAGCTGCGAGATGCAGGGCAGCGCCGTCGCACCCGTCACGTTGCGCAGGTCGATCCGATATTCGTACGCCTGGAGCCCTGCCGCCGCGGTGCCCGCCTCTCCCGGCGGAAAGGTCCGAGACTGCAGGAAGCCGCTTCCCGTGGCTCCCGGAAGAGCGATGTTGGCGGTCGTATCCGAGACGGTGATGTTGCAGTCCGTATCGAACTTGCAATTGATCGCCGGCGCGCCGACGGTGACGACATCCAGTGGCGCCGCAGCCACGGCCGCGGCCGATGCGAAGCCGAAGAGAAAGGCCTTCATTCCACGCATTTTCGGGGCACCCTCCTGCCTTCTTCAGGCGGTCTGCACGAGGTCGATACTACAGGAACCTTCGTATGCTACCGTCTGGCGCTTCATGGATCTGAAACCTCTCCGCCGCCACCGCGACTTCCGGTCGCTGTTCGCCGCCCAGTTCGTCTCTTTCCTGGGCAGCATGGTCACCTACGTGGCCCTCCCCTATCAGATGTTCAAGCTCACCGGCTCGTCGCTGGCGGTGGGCCTGCTGGGGCTCGCCGAGCTGCTGCCGCTCCTCGTCACCGCGTTCGTGGGCGGCGCTCTCGCCGATACGGTGGATCGCCGCCGGATGGTGCTCGTCACCGAAGTAGGCCTCGCGCTGGGCAGCGGCGCGCTCGCTCTGGCCGCGCTGCTCGGCAACCCGCCGGCATGGACGCTCTACGCCGTCGCCGGCTGGATGTCGGCCCTCAACGGCTTGCAGCGGCCGTCGATCGACGCCCTCACGCCCCGGCTGGTGGATCGCGACGAGATGCCGGCCGCGGCGGCGCTTGCCGCCCTTCGCGGCAGCGTCGGCATGATCGCCGGACCGGCCCTGGGCGGCGCGCTGATCGCCTCCGCCGGCCTCGCCGTCACCTACGGCTTCGACCTGCTGACCTACGTCTTCTCGTTCTTCGCCATCCGCAGGATCCGTGCGGTGCTGCCGCCCGAGTCGGAGGAGGGTCCGAGCCTGAAGAGCGTGCTCGAGGGCTTCCGCTACGCCCGCAGCCGGCAGGAGCTGATCGGCACCTACTTCGTCGATTTCGTGGCCATGGTCTTCGGCATGCCGCTGGCCCTTTTTCCCGCTCTCTCCGAGCGGCTCGGCGGACCCAAGGTTCTGGGGCTCCTCTACGCAGCGCCCGCCTGCGGAGCGCTCGTCGCCAGCTTGACCGGCCGCTGGACGCACCGCGTGCATCGGCACGGTCTGGCGGTGATGCTGGCCGCCACGGCCTGGGGTGTCGCCATCGTGGCCTTCGGCTTCTGCGACCGGGTGGCCCCCGCCGTCGTCTTCCTGGCGCTCGCCGGCGGCTCCGACGCCGTGAGCGGCATGTTCCGCATGACATTGTGGAACCAGACCATCCCCGACGCTCTGCGCGGGCGCCTGGCCGGGATCGAGATGGTGAGCTACATGAGCGGCCCGCTGCTCGGCCACGTCGAGGCGGGCTTGATCGCGGCGGCCTTCAGCGTGCGGACGTCGGTCGTCTCCGGCGGCGTCCTCTGCGTGGCCGGCGTCCTCCTCTGCGGCGCGCTGCTGCCTCGCTTCGTGGGGTATGACGCACGGCGGTGGGCGGCCGCCCAATAACACGGACCACCACGGACAACAAAGCTCCTCGATTTTCATCCTTGCTGTCCTTGTTCGTCCGTGCTGTCCTTGCTTCGGCGGGGCGATTCCGCGAGATACTCTAGAATCGCCATGTCCCATACCCTCTTCCCGATTGCCCTTGCCGCCTTCACCCTCCTCGGCTGCAACGTGAACCAACCGACGCCCAAGCCCGTCACCCTCGCCGTCGTCAATGCCAAGGTGTGGACCGGCAATCCCAGCCAGCCCTGGGCGGAGGCGGTGGCCGTCTCGGGCGAGGAGATCGCCGCGGTCGGCCTCGGCTCCGAGGTGCGCAAGCGGCTCGGCTCCGGCACCCAGGTCATCGACGCCAAGGGCCAGATGGTGGTGCCCGGGTTCATCGACTCGCACATCCATTTCATCGACGGCGGCTTCCGGCTGGCCTCGGTGCAGCTCCGGGACGCCAGGACGCCGGAGGAGTTCGTCGCGCGCATCAAGGACTTCGCCAGGGGCGTGCCGCCCGGCACCTGGATCACCGGCGGCGATTGGGACCACGAGAACTGGGGCGGCCAGCTCCCCCACCACGAATGGATCGATGCGGTCACGCCGGACCTGCCCGTCTGGGTGAACCGGCTCGACGGCCACATGGCGCTCGCCAACTCCGCAGCCCTGCGCGCCGCGGGCATCACCGCCGCGACACGGGACCCGGACGGCGGCACCATCGTGCGCGATGCGGGCGGCGAGCCGACGGGCGTGCTCAAGGACAACGCCCTCGATCTCGTCGAGCGGGCCGTGCCGGCTCCTTCCCAGGCGATGCTGGACCGGGCGCTCGATGCCGCCATGCGCTACGTAGCCGAGCGCGGCGTGACCTCGGTCCACAACATGGGCTCGTGGTCCGATCTCGAGACCTTCGAGCGGGCGCGCCGCGCCGGGCGGCTGCGCACCCGCATCTACGCCGCCGTGCCGCTGGCCACGTGGGAACGGCTCCGCGACACGGTGGCCGCCCAGGGCCGCGGCGACGACTGGCTCCACATCGGCGGGCTCAAGGGCTTCGTCGACGGCTCGCTCGGCTCCCACACCGCGGCGTTCTACGAGCCGTTCACCGACGCGCCGCGCGACCGCGGGTTGCTCGTCAACACGCCGGAGCATCTGTATGAGTGGACCTCGGGCGCGGACAAGGCCGGCCTGCAAGTGATCGTGCACGCCATCGGCGACCGCGCCATCGGGTTGCAGCTCGGCATCTACGCACGCGTCGAGCGCGAGAACGGCGCCCGCGACCGCCGGTTCCGCATCGAGCACGCGCAGCACATCGCGCCGTCCGACATTCCGCGCTTCGCCGCCCTGGGAGTCATCCCCAGCATGCAGCCCTACCACGCGATCGACGACGGGCGCTGGGCGGAGAAGTCGATCGGTCCGCAGCGGATCAAGACCACCTACGCGTTCCGCTCTCTCCGCGACGCCGGAGCGCGGCTCGCCTTCGGCAGCGACTGGTTCGTGGCGCCGCCCTCACCTCTCGAAGGCATCTACGCCGCCGTCACCCGCCGCACCCTCGACGACCGCAATCCCGACGGCTGGGTGCCGGAGCAGAAGATCACCGTCGAGGACGCCCTCCGCGCCTACACCAGCGGCGCCGCCTACGCGGAGCTCGCGGAGAAGCGCAAGGGCACCCTCGAGGCCGGCAAGCTCGCCGACTTCGTCGTCCTCGACCGCGACCTGACGCGGATCGCCCCGGAGACGATCCGCGACGTCAAGGTGACGATGACGGTGGTCGGCGGAACGGTGGTGTACGAGGCCGGCCGATAAGCCGCCGCGGCAGGCGCCCGCACTCTGCTGAATTATTTCTCTCTCACGATTTTTCCGCGTTCCTGAATGAGGCGGCCCGCCGGGCATCGCCTCGGAAAAGGAGCGCGCTATGACGTCTCGATCGCCGATGCTTCGGATCCTGACCGCCACCCTCTCGTTGGCCTCCCTCGGGCTTGCCACGGCGGAAGCCCAACCCCAGCTACAGCCGGCGGCGGTGCCGGCGCCGGCGCCGTGCGCCGCCATCCTCGACCCTGCCCCGAGCGGACCGAATCAGGCGCCTCTGGACCAGTGGGCCGATCCCGTTCTCTTCGCGCCCACACCCACGACCAGCAACGACTACCACTGGATCCATTCCTCCGTGCACCTGCAGGGCAACGCCGCTCTCCAGAAGTGGGGAGCCTGCGTGTTCTTCAACCCGGATGCCAGCCAGACGGCGCCGGTGGACATGACCGATTGGCGGAGCGCCGTGGTAGTCAACAACCCCAGCCCGACGGTGACGGTGAGCGGCACGATCACCTATCGGGATCCGCTGGGCACTACCGTGGCCACCGTCCCGTTCCTCCTCTTTCCCGAGCAGACGTTCACGCGCGGCGCCATCGAGCTGCGGCAGTTCGGTCCCGGCATCGGCTCGGTGGAGGTGACCGCCGATCATCCCATCGTCGGCGCCACGCTGCATCATTTCGGCCGCCTGACCTTGTCGAACGGCGCCACCGTGACCGATCCGGACATCGTCCCGTTCACCGCCATTCCCGGCGCCAACTCGATGCAGCAGCTCCAGGTGAGCCAGGATTTCGCCACCACCCTCTTCTCCGGGCCGTTTCCCGCCTCGAACGTCTCGCCGGAAGACTTCCTCAACGGCGTCCTGCCGCTGAACTGCGTGCTCAATCCGAACCCGACGTCCACCACCGTAACGGTGAGCAGCTTCATCTCCCCGGCGACGCCGCTGACCTCGACGACCGTCACGCTGCCGCCGTTCGGGATGTTCCTCGACACCTCGATCTGGGCGCTCGCCGAGCCGTCCTATCTGAGCAATCCGGGTCCTTTCGACCTCGACGTGATCACCGCCGCCTTCTCCAGCGGCGAGCCGATCCTCGGCGACTTCCTCATGGTCGACGTCTTCGGCAACAGCGTCGGTTCCAATCTCGTGCCGGGCGGCCGCTTCCGCATGGGCTCCGGGATGATGCAGAACTCGCCGGCGCTGCGGTTGCTCAACCCCGAGCACACCGAGACCGGACCGCTGGCGGTTCCGGCCGGGTTGACTCAGACGCCGCCGGTGGAGACGATGATGAGCGTCGCCAACGTCACGGGGAACGACATCGGACCGGTGCGAGTGCAGCTCTTCGCGCGCACCGGGGGACCGCCGATCGCCAGCTTCAGCATTGCCAGCCTGCCCCCCGGCGTGGTGCAGCGGATCACTCCAGCCCTGTTCGCCATCCCCCAGAACTTCGCCGGTTGGGCGCGCATCACCGCCTGCCGGCCCGGGCTCGTCGGCTGGACCATGCGCGAGGTCTGGCAGCAGCCGGGCTCTCCAATGTTGAAACACTTCCGCAAGGTTTATGGCGAGGAGCTCAACGGCGCCAACGGTGCCGAGCCGGGCCCGGGCTTTCCCGTGGTGAGCGGCGGCGTGACTTGGATCCGCCAGGTCGCACCGCTCGAGCGGGCGGCGGGGAACAACAGTGACCCGAACTGGTGGCCCTCCTACCAGACCGGGGTCAACCACGCCAGCTCCAACATCGGGCAATACTGGCACCGCTTCTTCACGCTGGGTGGAGCCCTGGCCGGGCAGCAGACCTTCACCGGCCTTCAGTTCGCCAACACCTCGTTCACCTTCATCGATCCAATCGTCAACATGCTTGCCGCCGACTCCAACATCAGCGGCCGGTTCGACCGTCAGACCGGCAAAGCGATCGGCATGGAGGCGATCGGCGATCCGATGGTCGAGTGGGACATTCCGATGTACCTGGGAGAGGAGGTGCAGGTCGCACCTCCCCAGCCCATCGGCGAGCACTGAGGCATTCTCAGGGAGCTTGGCGGCACGCCGCCAGCACCTGGCGCCCGCGCACGGCCCGGCGGTCGAGCGGGGGTACGCGGTCGAGCGCGAGCGCCAGGTCGTCCACACCGTCATGGCAGCCGGAAGCGCGGGCGCGGGCGGCGGCGCGGCCGGCCTGCAGCCGGGCGATCGTCGGGTGGTTGGCGGGGAACGTGGTCTCGTGGATCCTGATCGCTTCGCTGAAGGCCTCTTCGGCCTGACCGTACAGGCGGCGGGCGGCCAGCAGGTCGCCCAGATCCTCCAGGCTGACCGCCACCTCGGCGTGCCCGGAGCCGAGGAGCCGCCGCCGGTCGGCCAGGGCGTTGCGCAGCAGCGGCTCGGCGGCGGCCAGCGCGCCGCGGTCCCGCAGCACGGCACCGAGGACGTTACGGCTGCGCGGGAGGTCACGGTCGTCGGGGCTCAGGTGACGCTCGCGGAGCGCCAGGCAGCGCCGGGCGGCGGCCTCGGCCTCGTCGAGCCGGCCGGCTCCCTGGAGGGCCATGGCCAGGTATTCCAGAGCGTCGGCGACGGCCAGAGGGTCCGGCGGCGACGACGCTTCGCAGACGGCCACGATCTGCCGGCAGATGGCCGCGGCCTCGCCATAGCGGCCGAGATCGATCAACAGGAGCGCCCAGTTGCCGCGCGTCGTGCCCTGTCTGGCCTCCTCGCCTCCGAGCCGGCGCTCGAGCTCGACGGCGCGGCGGTAGAGGGGCTCGGCCGTCGCGTAGCGGCCGAGGTCGTGCTCCACCAGAGCGTAGTTGTTGAGCGCGGTGGCGATCTCCTCATGGTCCTCGGGGTACACCCGCTCGGCGAGCGCCAGGGCCTCGCGGAAGACCGGCTCGGCTTCGGCGAACCGCCCGCCTTCGGCGAGCGCCCGGCCCAGATCCCGCAGCGCCTTGACGAGATCGGGGTGGGCGTCACCCCGCCGGCGCTCGATGGCGACGCTCTTCTGGAGGACCTCGACGGCCCGGCCGTAGAGACCGAGCTGAGCATAGAGCCGGCCCAGGGTAGCGAGCAGCGTCCCCTGGGTCTCCGGCTGTTGGTCCAGGCGGTGAAGCACGCGCTCCGTGCCCTGGTCGATCAGCTCGCGGGCGGTGATCGAGCTGCCGCGCCGCTCCCCGGGATCGGCGATCTCGAACATGTCGACGAGCAGCGACGCCACTTGCGTGGCCCGGTCGCGCTCCCGGGCCGTGCGCGCCGAGAGCACGACCAGGCTGCCGGCGAGACCCAGTCCGAGGGCCAGGATCACCGCCGCAGCGGCCACTCCCCAGCGGTGCCGGCGGACGAACTTGCGCGCCCGCGCTCGCAACGGCGTGGGCCGGAAGGTGATGGGCCGGCCCTGGAGGTGCAGGCCAAGGTCCTCGGCGAGCCGCTCGACCGAGCCATAGCGCTCGGCCGGCTCCTTCGCCAGGGCGGCGAGGACGATGGTGTCGAGATCGCCGCGCAGTTGCCGCGCCAGACGTTGGGCCGGTTGCGGGTCGGAATCACGCTGCACCGCGAGGCTCGGCCGCTCGGGACGGTGCTCGAGGATCAGACGCTCGACCTCCTGGACCGACTTGCCTTCGACCGGGTAGGGATGGCGGCCGGTGAGCAGCCGGTAGAGCAGGACGCCGAGCGCGTAGACGTCGGTCGCGGTGGTCACCGGCAGGCCCTGGACCTGCTCCGGGCTGGCGTAGGCGAGAGTCATCGGGCGGACCGGCCCGAGGCTCGTGACCTCCACGCTCCCAGGCACCTCCGGCTCGAGGAGCTTGGCCACTCCGAAATCGAGCAGCTTGGGCCGGCCGTCGGCGGTCACCAGCACGTTGGAGGGCTTCAGATCCCGGTGCACGATGAGGTTGCGATGAGCCTCGCGGACAGCGTCGAGCACTTCGCGGAAGAGAGATAAGCGCGCGCGGATCGACAAGCCCTCGGCATCGCAGTGAGCGTCGATCGGCCGTCCTTCGATCAGCTCCATGACGAAATAGGGCCGGCCGTCCTCGGTCGTCCCGCCGTCGAAGAGCCGGGCGATCGAGGGATGGTTCAACCGGGCGAGGATCTGCCGCTCGGTCTGGAAACGGGCCAGGACCTCGGCCGTCTCGAGGCCGCGATGCAGGAGCTTGATGGCGACCCGCTGATGGAACTCCCGATCGTCCCGCTCGGCGAGATAGACCACGCCCATGCCGCCGCGGCCCAGCTCACGCACCAACCGATAGGGTCCCAGCCGGCGGCCGGCCTCGCCGCCGACCACCGCCGCGGCCCCCGCCTCCACGGCGCTCTCGAGGAAACGGCCGGCGTGCAGGTCCGCCGCGAGGAAACGCTCGACCTCGGCGGCGAGATCCGGGTCTTCCGCGGCGGCGGCGGCGAGCATCGCCTGCCGCTCCGCAGAGGTGCGATCGACGGTCGCTGCGAACAGCCGTTCGAGCCGCTGGAAACGTTCCGACTGCAACTCAGTTCCCTGCCGTCAGACGGTCGAAGAGAAACGCCCTGGCGAGGCGGGTGTCGAGGATTACCGTGGGCGCCGAGACGCCCAGGACCACGGCGGTCTCCTCCACCGAAAGGCCGCCGAAGAACCGCAGCTCGACGACGCGGGCTTTACGGGCATCGGCGAGCGCCAGATCGTCCAGGGCCGCGTCGAGCGCCACCAGATCGGTCCGCGAGCCGCCGCCCGCCAGCTCCGTGGCCACCTCGAGCGGCAGCTTCACGGCTCCGGCTCCGCGCCGCGCGGCCTTGAGCTGGCGTGCGTGGTCCACCAGGATGTGGCGCATCAGCCGGGCCGCCAGAGCGAGGAAGTGCAGGCGGTCATGGCAGGCGACCGGCCGACCGCCGTGAAGGCGCAGGAAAGCCTCGTGCACCAGCGCCGTGGCCTGCAGGGTGTGGTCCGGCCGCTCCCGCGCCAGGGCCCGCGCCGCCAGCCGGTGCAGCTCGGCGTAGACCAGCGGCGTCAGCGCTGTCAACGCACCGCGGTCCCCCTCCTGCCACTGTGCCAATAAGTTGGTGACGTCATGAGCCGCCGGCATTCGATCATCCTGTGCCTACTCGTCTATAAGCTCAGGTGCGGAAACGGGGGGCCGGGGGGACGCGGCTCCCGGTTCCACACCGCAAACAGGCTGAAGGTGATCGCCCACGCCCCCACGACATCAATCGTGTAATGGAGATGCGCCAGGAGCACGACGGCCACCGTCGCCCAGTGGCTCAGCGCCGCCCACCAGCGCAGTCTCCTCCCCTCGCGCCGGCAGTAGAGCCAGAGCAGGAAGGTCGACGAGACGTGGCCCGAGAAGAAGAGGTCCTTGGTGAGGTACACCTGGGCGGCGTTGCCGAAGAGCGTCGAGAACGGGTTGATCAGCACCAGCCAGGCCCGCAACAGCGCCGCGCCGTGGAGGCCGGCGTTGACGTCCGCGCCATGAACAGGACCCAAACCCGTCAGCCCGACGCAGAGGCCGCGGACGACGCTGACGATCCCGCCCAGATAGAGGAAGCTGAGGAAGGCCCGTCGGTTCCGCCGCCAGAGCATGAGGGCCGGCGGTACGTAGAAGATCAGCCACAGCCAGTAATTGCGGTCGTCGATCCATGCCACCCGCGGCAGCCGGTCGAGAATCAGGTCCGGCAGCGGCGGCGCCGGCCGGCCCTCGGTCAACAGCGAGAGCCCGAGCATCGCCGCGTGGCAGGCGTAGCGCCAGGCGAGGGCGGCGGGGACCGAGTCCCTCAGGGGACGCATGAGGTGGGACTCTATTCGCGGATTCGAGCTTCGACCGCTTGGACCATCAGATGACAATGTTCGTCAGGTGCACCTTGGGCATCCCATTGATCGCGCCCGCGAAGGTGCTCCCAGGGATTCCCAGTAACAGGAGCCTCGGAATCGACAAGCAGGACGAGAAAGCATCTGGGTGGGTCTGCTGTGCAGCCTTGAAGGCATCGAAGGCCGCGTTTCTACTACCGCATGCGGTGATCGACCAACGGATTCGACGCTGTTCGATTGGTACCGATTTCGCCCATCCGCCAGAGCTCGCCCAGCATGTACTTGTCCAGCCAGACGCGAAGTTTATCGGGCTCCAGCCTTTTGCCTTCCATGGACCGCGATTCTATCGGAAGACGCTCCCCTCCGACTGACCCGCCTAGCATTGAAGCGAAGCGGTCCTGCCCCGCTCAGGACCGCTCCGCGAAGCTTCAGTTGTCAAAGAGCACCCCACCCACCCATTGCGGCATCGTTCAGCGCTAAAAAGGCGGGGACGCGATGAGCACGCCCCCGGGATTACGACATTACTTCTCAGCTTCGGGCGGCGCCGGCGACTCGATGACCGGCGGTTCGGTCCCCACCGGCGGCTCGTCTTCCGGCTTGAGGCGCCGGCTGCGGAACGGCTTCAGGTCAAACTCGGCGAGCTTCTCCGAGCTGTCCCCGTAGCGCCGGCGCACGCCGTGACGCAGGAAGCTGGCGGCCTTCTTGCCGGCGATCAGGTGCGACTGCAGACGGCGCGAAGCCTCCTGCTTGCCGGCCCTCAGTGCCGCCTGCTGGGCCGCGGCCTCGCGCAACTGATCGAGGGCCTGCTCGAGCTGCACGCGGTACTCGTCGAGGTGCGTGAAGTCGGCGGCGTTGGCCGCGAAGGCGACCAACAGACGCTCCCAGCCGTTGATGGTGACTCCGTACTTCGGGTCTCTTGCCATGGTCCTACTCCTTCTTGGGGCTCTTCCAGGAGCCCCACGATCTGACGCCTGAATTGGCGCCGGAGATCCTCGTTGAATCGCCGGCCTCTCCCATGGTTCCCGCTCCACAGTGCTGCGGGAGGTCCGGCGGTGCTACATTCTACGTGCGAATAGACTGCACTATTTGCATTCTGTTGTCAAGCCCCCAGTGCAAACTTTGTTGGGAAGATCGCTGCGCATCGAGTTTGTTCCACCTCTCACGGGGAAGGTTCATCGGCGGCTAAGAGGCCCTTGAGGCTTGATTTCAATAGCCTTTCAGCGTAGATTCCGTGCCCTGCGAGCGTGGCGAAGACTGGGGAACGTCTCATTCCCTGAAGTTCCCGGGACGTTCCCCATGGGGAATTGATCATTCCCCGCACGTTCGCATACATTCCCCACGGGGAATGGATCGTTCCCATGGGGAATGGACCCTTCCCCACCCTCGCGAGCCCACGCAGGGAGGGAACGGCTCGTTCCCCGGCCTTCGCGGTTCGCGGCAAACGGGGAATGGTTCATTCCCCGCTCTCGTGGCGCGAGGAGGATGGGGAATGGAACGTGAAGGACGGGGAATGGAACGCGAAGAGCGGGGAATGAGAACGCAAGGCTCTTTGACAACTGAATCGAATGAGGCGGCGGCGAGGAAGCCCCCGCCCGGAGAGCTTCTCCGGGCGGGGGATTTTCTACTCCTGCCGCAGCGCTACCAGAGGATCGACTCGCATCGCCCGGCGCGCCGGCAGATAACAGGCGAAGAGCCCGACGAGGGCAAGCACGAGGAAAACGGTGGCGAAGATGACCGGGTCCGTCGGCGCGACGCCGAAGAGGACGCTCGCCAGGACGCGCCGCAGCGCGACGGCGCCGGCCACGCCGAGGACGAGGCCGATGCCGACCAGCCAGGCCCCCTGCGCGAGGATCATCTGCAGCACCTGGCGGGCCTGGGCGCCGAGCGCCATGCGGACGCCGATCTCCTGGGTGCGCAGCTCCACCATGTAGGCCAGGACGCCGTAGGTGCCGACCGCGGCGAGCGTCAGGGCGACCAGGGAGAAGACGAGGACGAGGAAGGCGATAAAGCGCGGCTGCGCCACCGATTCGTGGACCACCTGCTCCATGGTGCGCACCTCCGCCACCGGCAGCGCCGGATCCAGCCGACGGATCTCGTTGCGCACGGACCCGGCGAGGCTCATCGGGTCCTGGCGGGTGCGCAGCACGAGATACATCGTGTTCGCCATGCCGCCCGCCATCTCCACGACCTGGTCATGGAGGAAGTACACCTCGGTGCCGGTCTTCTGGTCGAGACCGCCCTGTTTGACGTCGGCGGCGACGCCCTTGATGGTCAGCCAGGGCAGCTCGCCGCTCGGCGAAGCCGGCCGGATGCGCCGGCCGACGGGGCTCTGGCCCGGCCAGAAGAGCTTCGCCATGGTCTCGTTGACCAGCACCACCGGTGTCGATCCCTTGCCGTCGCGGGGCTCGAACGGATGACCCTCGACGATGTCGATGCCCATGGTCTTGAAGTAGTCGCGGGTGACGAGCTGCCAGTAGTCGGCGTTCTGGATCGGGCCGTCCGGTGTTCGCGGAATCCCTTCGAAGTCCATGTCATTGGCGTTGACCTGACGGCTCGGCGGCAGGCCCGACATGGCGGCGGCGCTCTCCACTCCGGGCAGACGGGAGACCTGGGCGAGGAGCCGCTGGTAGAAGCCCGTCACCTGCTCCGGCTTGTCGTAGGCGGCGTCCGGCAAGGAAACCTGAAGGGACAGCAGGCCGCTCGGATCGAAGCCGGCGTCGACCTGCTGCAGCAGCCAGAAGCTGCGGATGAGCAGACCGCCGCCGATCACCAGGGTCGAGGCGAAGGCGACCTCGAGGACCACCAGGACGCGCCGGAGCCACTGGCGGCCGGAGCCGGCCGTGGTGCGCTGGCCGCCCTCCTTGAGCGAGGCGAAGAACGCTCCCGCCCGGGCGTGGAGGGCCGGCGCGAGGCCGAAGAGGACGCCGGTCAGCAGCGAGAGGCCGAAGGTGAAGAGCAGACTGCGACCGTCGAGGGCGATCTCGTCCACCCGCGGCAGGCTCTCCAGGTTGGCGGCGACGATGGCCTTGACGCCCCAGAAGGCGAGGAGCAGGCCGAGCACGCCGCCGATCAGCGCCAGCAGCACGCTCTCGGTGAGGAACTGGCGCAGCAGGCGGGCGCGGGCGGCGCCCAGCGCCGTGCGGATGGCGATCTCCTTCTGCCGCGCCTCGGCCCGCGCCAGCAGCAGGTTGGCGACGTTGACGCAGGCGATGAGCAGCACCAGGCCGACGGCTCCCAGGAGCAGGCGGATCTTCGGCCGGACGCCGCCGACCAGGTCGTCGAGCAGCGGCTGGATGATCAGGCGGTGGCGCTGGGGATCGGGGGTGTGGTCGTCCGGCAGCTCGCGTTTCCAGCGCGCCAGCAGGCCGTTCATCTCGCCCCTCGCCTGCGCCAGCGAGACGCCCGGCTTCAGCCGTCCCACCAGGAAGAGATAGTGGTTGCCGCGGAAGCCCGGCTTGGCGGGATCGAGGGCGAGCGGGATCCAGGCCGCGATGCGGTCGTCGCCGATGGTGAATCCCGGAGGCATGACGCCGATCACCGTGCGCTCGACGCCGTCCACCTTCACCCGCTGGCCGATGACGTTGCGGTCCCCGCCGAAGGCCCGGCGCCAGAGGCCGTCGGAGAGCACCACCACCTTCTCCGTATTGGGCAGATCCTCGGCGAGCGAGTAGGCGCGGCCGACCTCGGCGTCGACGCCGAGAGCCTTGAACAGCCCCGCCGTGGCGAACGCCGCGTCGGCGCGCACGGGCTCGCCCTTGCCGGCGATGTTGACGGCGCCGGTGACGTAGGCCCCCAGGCTGGCGAAGCTGCGGTTCCAGCGGCTGTACTCCGTGAACTCCATGGGATCGACCCAGAAGCGGTCGAAACCCATGTTGGGGAACTGGCTGTAGACGATCGCCAGCCGGCCGGAGTCGCGGTAGGGCAGCGGCTTGAGCAGCACGGAATCGGCGACGCTGAAGATAGCGGCGTTGGCGCCGATGCCGAGGGCCAGCGTGCCGGCGGCGAGCAGCGTGAACCCGGGGCTGCGGAGCAGCAGGCGGCCGGCGTAACGGAGATCCTGGAGCAGCGATTTCATTCGATTCACCTCCTGCGAGACCCTGCTACTACGATGACCGGGGTAGTGGGGTTGCAGGGGGGACGCCGATCCCCCCGGCCTGGGTTGGTTGAAGCGTCGACAGTGCCGCCGGGGCCTCACTCCCCCAACATCGATCCGATCGAAGACTGCCTGCGGATCGGCGTTATTGGCTCCCCCGCAGCCGCTCCAGCACCGCCGTGAAGTCCGCCGGCGGCGGCTCCTCGAAGCGCAGGGGCTTGCCCGTCCGCGGATGGAGGAAGCCGAGCACGGCGGCGTGGAGCATCGGCCGGGAGGCGGGGAGCCGCGGGCCGCGCCAGTCGCGGATGTAGACCGTCTCCCCCACCAGCGGATGGCCGGCTTCGGCGAGGTGGATGCGGATCTGGTGCTGGCGGCCGGTTTCCAGCTCGCAGGCGACGAGGGTGGCCTGCGGCAGCCGTTCGCGGACGCGGACGCGGGTGATCGCCTCGCGGGCCTCCGCAGGCGGCTCGCCGCGGGCGGGACGAAAAACACCCCAGGAGCCGCGTAGGCCGTCGCCGCGGTCGGGCACCAGCAGCGTCTCATAGACCGCGTCCTCGGCTCTGCCGTGGACGAGGGCGAGATACCGCCGGGTGACGGTGCGGGCGGCGAGTTGGCCCTGGAGATGGCGCTGGGCGGGCACGCTGCGGGCGAAGACCACCAGCCCCGAGGTCTCCTTGTCCAGGCGCTGCACGGCGCGCAGGGTGAGATTCCCCTGCCGGCCGCGCGCGGCCTCTGCCCGGCGGACGGCCACCCGCGCCAGAGCGAGCAGCGTGTCGCGGTCGTCGCGCTCGAAAGGCACCGTCAGCAGGCCGGCCGGCTTGCGGACGACGACCACCTCGGCATCGAGATGCGCGATCAGATCGGTGGCGGAGTCGCGCCGGGCCGGTCCCGCGAGCCGCAGCTCGACCTGCTCGCCGGCGATCATTCGCCGCGCAGCATCGGTGGCGGCGGTTCCGTCCACCCGGACGCGTCCATCGCGGCACAGGTCCCGCGCCTTGCTCCACGGCGTGCCGGGAAGGATCTCCCGCACCAGAGCGGCGAGGGTGAGGCCGGCCTGCGCGTCGGAGATCGTCAGGATCTCCCCGTCTCTCATGACGCGCAGTCTAGCCCGTCCGGGGCCGCCCATCGGGGCGGCCCCTCGCGGTCCGGCGTGCTCAATCCTCGGGGATCTTGAACAGGACGAGATTGTCGAGGAAGGCGATGAGGTCCTTCTGCTTCGGCGGGCCGAGCTGGTCGAAGGCGGCCCGAGCAGCCGCGGCCTCGCCGCCGTGGGCCAGGATCGCTTCGGTCAGCGTCGACGCCCGGCCGTCGTGCAGGTAGGGCGCGGTCGTGCCCACGCCCCACAGGTTCTCGGTGAGGAAGACGGAAGCACCCGTGCCCACCTCGTCGATCGACTCCGCCACGTCCGGCCCGAGATTGTGGCGCTTCAGGTCGCCGAACAGCGCCACCACCGCGCGGCCCTGGCCGTCTTTCTGCAGCGAGCCGAGGCGGAAGACGACGTTGCCGTTGGCGTCGCGGAGGACGTTGTCCGGCTGATCCTTGGTGAGATCGAAGCTGACCGGGAAGCTGGGATCGCACCCCTCGGCGAGCGGGTTCTGGCCGGCCGGGAAGACGGCGTCGCGGAAGTTGGGGTTGGCGCTCGGCTCGCGGAAGACCGGATCGTTGATCGTCAACTGCGGCGTATGACAGGAGCTGCAGCCGACCTGCTGGAAGATCTGGGCGCCGCGGTTGATGGCCGTGACCTCGTGCGCGGGCAGCGGCTGGATCAGCCCGAGCGAGGCGAGCTCGAGCTTGGTCGTCGGCCGCGGCTGGGAGGCCAGATAGACGGCGAGAGCGGTCATGTCGCCGATCGTCATCTCGTTCTCGACGCCGTCGAAATCGCCGTCCTGCCCCTCCCCTACCAGCTCGACCGCCTGCATGCCGAGCTCGTTGTGCGCGGCGCCGCGGTTGAAGTCGCGCAACGAGGCGACGCTCCCTTTCCATTGGAACGGCCGCACCACCAGGTCGGCGCTCACCCCCTGGACGCCCGTGGTGTTCACCTGCACCTGGCACGGGCTGGCGGAAGTGCGGGTCACGGTGATCGTGCCGAAGCCGACTCCCTTGGCGGTCAAGGTCTTCGTCGAGGCGCCGCTGGCGCAGGCCTCGGTCTTCGCCTGGTCGCGGATCAGGTGCAGCGCCTCCGTCATCTCTTCGGCCAGCCGCTGGACGGCGCCGGGAGCGAAGACGTGCGGCGTGTTGCGCTGGATGAACTGGCCGAGGTTGCCCGAGTGGAGCGGGTCGCGATGGACGTTGCCGGAAGCCGCGCCGGCGCCGTCGTCGGCCGGCTGGTTATGGCAGGAGCTGCACGCCTGCGCGTTGGGTCCCGTGGCGCGGCTCGGGAAGTGGTTCGCCCATTCGCCGGCGCCGGAGAGGTCGGCGCGCGGCGTGCGGGTGAACCGCTGGCCGCCGCCGACGTTGGCGCCGCCGCCGTCGAGGGCGTTGAAGAGGGTCTCGAAGAGCTCGTCGCCGGTTTCGAAGGCCTCCTCGAAGGCCGCGTGGGCCTGTCCGCCTTTGACCATCTCCGTCATCTCGTCCTGATCGCCGTGCTCTTCGGCGGCGGGCTCGTGCAAGACACCGATCAGGTCGAGCCCTCCCGCGGCCCAAGCGTTACGCCCTCCGAAGACCAGCCCTGCAGCCACAAGGATCCGTACAGCGGGGTGACACCTCCGACATCGCATAGCGGCCTCCTTGAAAAAAAATGCGCGCGGAAAGGGCACTCCCTGATACCCCTTCCCAGGCGCGAAACGGGCTCTGGCCGACAGCGGCCACGCGCCCCGTCAACAGCGTGTACGGCGACTACGAGGTGAATCCCTGGAGACTAATTTACACAGATCTATCTATCTTTACTAGTGTCCGCCGCCGTCAAAACGAGCCAGGGCCGACGCCGACCGTTACGGCGGCAGGCGTGGTAGTCTCCGCGCAACCATTCAAGTCAGGAGGATGACAATGCGGAGATCCGTGAGTTGTCCCTCATCCGTGCTGTGGCTCGCCTGCCTTGCTCTGTGCAGTCCCTTGGCTGCGCAGGAGACACAGGGAAACGTCATTGAAGAGAAGGTCTTGCCGAAGGCGGTAGAGGATTACGACCGGGTGGCCAACAGGCTGGCGAAGCCCGCCACAGAGGTGACGAAGGCGGCTAACACGGAGGTGCTCAAGAGGCTGCCGTTCAACAAACGCGACGACTTCGCCGACGCGCAACGCGGACTGATCGCCAAGCTGTCGCCGACGGTCATTCCCGGGCCCAAGGGCCTGCCGGCCTGGAACTTCGACGCCTACTCGCGGTTCGTCGACGTCGACACCCCCGCGCCGGACACGGTCAATCCCAGCCTCTGGCGGCAGCTCCAGCTCCTGACCATTGCCGGTCTGTTCAAGGTCACGGACCGGGTCTATCAGGTGCGCGGCTACGACATCTCCAATCTCAGCATCCTCGAGACCGACAACGGATTGCTGTTGATCGATCCACTAGTCAGCGCCGAGTCGGCCAAGGCGGCCCTCGACCTCTATTACCAGCACCGGCCGAAGAAGCCCGTCGTCGCCGTCATCTTCACCCACAGCCATGCGGATCACTACGAAGGCGTGCGAGGGGTCGTCTCGGACGAGGATCTGGCGGCGAAGCGGGTGAAGATCATCGCCCCCAATGGGTTCCTCGAAGAGGCGGTGAGCGAGAACGTCATTGCCGGCAACGCGATGACGCGGCGCGCGATCTACATGTACGGAGCGTTCCTGCCCAAGGGTCCGAAGGGGCAGGCGAGCGCCGGTCTCGGTCTCACCAACTCCCTCGGCAGCCAGTCGCTCGTCGAGCCGACGGACATCATCACCGAGACCCGCCAGACGATGACGATCGACGGCTTGAAGGTGGTCTTCCAGCTCACTCCAGGCACCGAGGCGCCCGCCGAGATGAACTTCTACTTCCCGCAGCTCAAGGCGCTGTGCATGGCGGAGAACCTCGCCGCCACCTTCCACAACGTCCTGACGCTGCGCGGCGCCAAGGTGCGCGATCCGCTGCAGTGGAGCAGCTATCTGCAGCAGGCGATCGATCTCTTCGGCAACGAGGCCGCGGTCGTCTTCACCAGCCATCACTGGCCGAAGTGGGGGCACGACTCTATCCTCAACTACATGAGCAAGCAGCGCGACCTCTACAAGTACATCCACGACCAGGCGGTGCGGCTGCTCAATCAGGGCTACACCATCATCGAGCTGGCCGAGATGATCAAGCTGCCCGACAGCCTGGCGCAGGAGTGGTTCAACCGCGGCTACTACGGCACGGTCAACCACAACGCCAAGGCGGTCTATCAACGTTACATCGGTTGGTTCGACGGCAATCCGGCCCATCTCAACACCCTGCCGCCGTCGGAAGGCGGCAAACACTACGTCGAGTTCATGGGCGGCGCCGACGCGGTCCTCGCCAAGGCCAAGGAGTCGTTCGACCGCGGCGAGTACCGCTGGGTGGCGGAGGTGGTGAGCCACGTGGTGTTCGCGGACCCGAAGAACGAGCGGGCGCGGCAGCTCGAGGCCGACGCGCTGGAGCAGCTCGGTTATCAGGCCGAGAGCGGCCCCTGGCGCGATTTCTATCTGATGGGCGCGCAGGAGCTGCGTCTGGACGTGCTCAAGCCGCCCGGGGCGACCGGCGGGCCGAGCGCCGAGACCGTCAATTCCATGGAAGTCGATCTGCTCCTCGACTACATGGGAGTACACCTCAACGGCGACCGGGCGAACGGCAAGGAGGGCCGGTTCAAGCTCGTCTTCACCGACGTCAATGAAACCTATTTGGTGACGCTGGGCAACGCGGTGCTGCAGAGCTACGCGCACGGCGAGGCCAGGGAGGCCGACGCCACGCTAACGCTCACCCGCGAAGCGCTCAACGCCGTCATCGTCGACAGCGAGAGCTACGCCGACGCGGTGAAGAGCGGGAAGATCAAGGTGAGCGGCGACGCCGCCAAATCGACCGAGCTGTTCTCGCTGCTGGACACCTTCGATCCCTGGTTCAACATCGTGACTCCCTGACGTTCCGGCGCTCTGAGCGGTGGTAGCCTAGGCGGTCCCATGGACCGCCTGGCCTCTCTCCGCGCCGAGCTCTCTGCCGCCTCCCGTCTCGCGGCGCCGGTGGCGCTGGTGCAGCTCGGCATGATGCTGATGGGGGTCGTGGACACCATCATGCTCGGCCACCTATCGGCCGGGGCGCTGGCGGCGGGAGCGCTGGGGCACATGGTCACCATCACGCTGCTGATGATGGGCTACGGCGTGCTCTCGGCGCTCGATCCTCTGGTCTCGCAAGCGCACGGTGCCGGCGACGCCCGCGCGGTTGGCGATCACCTGCAGCGCGGCCTGGTGATGGCGGCGGCGCTGACCCTTCCTTTCGTGCTCGTCTCCTGGGATATCCGCGGTCTGCTGCGCGTTCTCGGGCAGCACGAAGAGGTCATCGGCAACGCCGCGGCCTACGCGCGCGCCATTATCTGGGGCAGCCTCCCCTACTTCCTTTTCGTCGTCCTGCGGCAGACGCTCCAGGCGATGAGCGTGGTGCGGCAGGCAGCGGTGGCCATCGTCGTCGGCAATGTGGCGAATGCGCTGGCGAACTACATCCTGATCTTCGGCCACTTCGGCGCTCCGGCGCTGGGGGTCGCGGGCTCGGCGTACTCCACATCGATCGCCCGATGGCTGATGTTCCTCTACCTGCTCGCGGCGTCGCGGCATACCCTGGCCCGTTTCTGGCGGGGGTTCACGGCCGAGGCGCTGGCGATGCGCGGATACCAGGTGATGCTGCGTATCGGCGTGCCTATCGGCTTCCACAACTCGGTGGAGCTGCTGGTGTTCGTGACGGTGGCCTTTCTCATGGGGCGCATGGGCGTGCACGAGCTGGCCGGCCACCAGATCGCCATCAATCTCGCGAGCCTCTCCTTCATGGTGCCGTTGGGCATCTCCGGCGCCGCGGCGACCCGGGTAGGCAATGCCATCGGCCGCGGCGACTTGCCGGGCGCGCGCCGGGCCGCGGCAGCCTGCTTGCTGCTGGGAGGCGGCGTGATGGTGGTCTTCGCCCTGGTCTTCGGCACGGTTCCCGAGGCCCTGTCGCGGCTGTACACGCGGGACGCGGGAGTGGTCGCCATGGCTTCGGCCCTGATTCCCATCGCCGCCGCCTTTCAGGTGTTCGACGGCGTCCAGGTAGTGGGAGCCGGCGTGCTCCGCGGTGCGGCGGACACGGCGTTTCCCGCCGGCATCGCCCTGGTGGGGTTCTGGGCCGTCGGCCTGCCGCTCGGCTGGGTCCTGGGCTTTCCGGCGCGGTGGGGGCCGCGCGGCCTGTGGTGGGGGCTCACGGCCGGCCTCGCCGCCGTGGCGATCCTCTTCCTGGCCCGGATCGCGGTGCGCTTCCGCGATGTGATCGGAAGGGTAGGCGCGGAGGCGCATCCGTGACTTTCAAGGACCACTTTTCCGGCCACGCCGAAGACTATGCCGCGTTTCGTCCCCGCTACGCGCCCCCGATCTTCGATTTCGTGGCCTCCCTGCCCCGCCGGCGCCTCCTCGCCTGGGATTGCGCCACGGGCAACGGGCAGGCGGCGGTGGACCTCGCGGAGCGCTTCGCGCGGGTCATCGCGACCGACGCTTCGGAGCAGCAGCTCGCGCTCGCCATGTCCCACCCCAAAGTGGAGTACCGGCGGGCTCTGGCAGAAGAGTCCGGACTGGAAGACGGATCGGTCGACCTCGTGACGGCCGCCTCGGCAGCTCACTGGTTCGACTTCAACCGCTTCTACGCCGAGGCCGAGAGAGTGCTCGCGCCCGGCGGCGCACTCGCCGTCTGGGCCTACAATCTGGCGCGGATCTCCCCGGAAATAGACGCCGTCGTCGACCGCGCGGCCCATGAGCTCGTGGGTCCCTACTGGCCCCCGGAGCGCCGCTGGGTGGACGAGGAGTACCGTACGCTGCCGTTTCCCTTCGCCGAGGTGGAGGTCCCTTCACTATGGATGGAGGACCTCTGGAGCCTCGACCGCCTCCTCCAGTACATTGGTACCTGGTCCGCCACGAACCGCTATCTCCAGGCGAACGGCAAGGACCCCCGCGAGCTGATCCACCGGGAGCTGGCAGAGGCGTGGGGAGATCCCGGCCTGCCGCGGACCCTCCGCTGGCCGATCATGATGCGGGCCGGCTACCCGCAGGTGTTATAGATTTTCCCCGCATTCATGATTACGGCCATGATCAGCCGCAAGGGCGGAGTCGGCAAGACGACGACCGCCGTCAACCTGGCGGCCGCGCTGGCGGCGCAAGGGTTACGTGTGTTGCTGGTGGACCTGGACAGCCAGGCGTCGGCGTCGCTCTCCCTGGGAGTGGATCGGTCGGACCTCGCACCCTCGGCGGCCGACGTGCTCCTCGGCGGGCTGCGAGCGGGCGAGGCGGTGCGCCGGACGGGGATCCCGGGCCTCAACCTGATCACCGCCTCGGTGGATTTGATTCGGGCGGAGGCGGAGCTGGCGGTCTTCCGCGGCAAAGAGGCTCGACTCAAGGGGGCGCTCACGCCGATCGCGCGCGAGTACGATTTCATCTTTCTCGACTGTCCCCCTTCGCTCTCGCTGCTGCCGGTCAATGCCGCGGTCGCGGCGGACAGCTTTCTCGTGCCGGTGGTGCCGCAGTTTCTGGCGATCACCGGAGTCCGGAACTTGATCTCCTCCGCCGAGCGCGCCGCCTGGGACAATGGCACGCGTCTCCGTCCGCTGGGGCTGCTGTTGACCATGGTGGACTACCGCATCAAGAGCACCCGCCGGATGGTGGACGAGCTGCGGTCCGAGCACGGCGGCATGGTCTTCGCCATCGAGATCCGGATCAACACCCGTCTCGCCGAGGCTCCCGCCGCCGGCCAGACGATCTTCCAGTACGATCCTCAAGCTACGGGCGCGGAGGCCTACCGGCTGCTCGCCGAGGAGTTCCTGCTGCGAGCGCGCCCGCAGGGAGAGGGAGAGCAGCCCGCGGGAGCGGGATCCGCCTAGCCGCCATGAGAAGTCTGCTGCTGTGTTTCGCCGCCGTCCTGGCGCTCGCCCCTCTACCTCACGCCGCGCAAGCCCAGGCGCCGGGACCTCAGCCGCCCCAGGTGGCGGAGGCGTTCAAGAAATACCAGGCCGGTAACGTCAAGGGTGCCATCGCCCTGCTCGAGCCACTGAAAAGCAGGCAGGGGGTGCACCCTTCGGCCCTGTCGCTGCTGGGGACGCTGTATCTGGAGGCGGGGCGTCCCAAGGATGCGCTGGCGCTCCTGGGGCCGCTCGCCGACGGCGACAAGGCGGGCCCAGTGATCCTCCAGAACGCGGCGCGGGCGGCGCTCGCACTGGGACAGACGGCCAAGGCCGAGGTCTACCTGGAGCGCGCGGTCGCGAAGGCGCCGGTCTCCCCCGCGTCCCGCGACCTGGGTCTGCTGTGGGGAAGCCAGGGAAGGGTCGCCGACAGCTATCGCCTGCTGCGGGCCTGGTCGCTCGCCCATCCAGAGGATCAGGAAGCTCGCCTCTCGGCGGCCTACGGCGCCATCGAGCTCAACCGGCCGCCCGAGGCCGAGGAGCTGCTTGAAGGTCTGCCGGCGGACAACCCGCACGTCCGGCTGCTGCGCGGCAGGGTCCATGTATTGAGAGGAGAACCGGAGCCGACGATCGCCACGCTGCAACCGCTGCTCGCCAACGCTCCTCCGGCTCTGGATCTCGAGGTCCGGCGGTATCTCGCGGAGGCCCACGTCGCTCTCGGCCAGTCGAGCGAGGCGATCGCGCTGCTGCAGGGCAAGGTCGCCAAGGACCCGTCTCTGGCAATCCTTCTTTCGCAGGCCCATTATCAGTCCGGCAGCCCCGCCGAGGCCGCCGCCGACCTGGAGCCCTTCGCCCGCGGTCTCCTGGCCAATCCGCCCGCCGCGGCCGGCCAGCAGAGGCTCTCCGCCGATCTCGCCCTCGCGTACGGCAAAGCATTGGTAGCCCTCTCCGAGTGGACGGATGCCATCGCGCCGCTGGAGATGGCGGCCCAGCTCGCCCCCCAGAGCCTCCAGGCCTGGCAGCTGCTCGGCAGGGCGCAGCTCGCGGCCGGTCGCCGCGAAGAGGCCACCCGTTCGATGGAAAAGTTCCGCGAAATCCAGAGCACCCAGAAGGCGAACTCCGTGCGGGTGAACGAGACCGAGCGCGACCAATCGGATCCGACGGGGCGCAACATTCAGCGAGCGATGGAGCTGGCCGCCACGGGACGAGCGGACGAGGCTCTCGCCCTCATCCGCCAGGAGGTCAGCCTGGTGCCGAACGATCCCCGGCCACGGACCGCGGAGATCGCCGTCCTGCTCGCCGCGAAACGCCCACAGGACGCGTTGACCGCCACCGAGAGCGCGATCAAGGCCGACCCTGGAAACCCCGACTTCCTCTACCTGCGGGGTGCCGTCCGCATGGCCCTCCGCCAGCTTCCCGCAGCCGAGCAGGATTTCCGCCAGGTCCTGCAGGTCAAGTCCGACCACGTGGCCACGATGAACGATCTCGCCGTCCTGCTGATGACGACCGGCCGCAGGGAAGAGGCGCGCCAGATATTGAAGAGGGTGCTGGAGATCAAGCCCGGCGACGCGACGGCGGCAGCGAATTTGAAGAGCCTGGAGTAGGCTGGCCTACTCGACCATGATTCGCCGATTCACCGGCAGTCCCATGAACACCTGCACCTTGCCGGGGCGCCGCACCGTCAGGCGGTCCACCTTGTCGCTCTTGCCGAGCCCGAAGTGGACGGCGAGGGCGTTCTGGGAAAGATAGGAAGAGGCGGTCTTGACGTCGCGGATCTGCCGTTTGCCGCCCGACTCCAGCTCCAGGCGCGAGCCGATGCCGAAGCGGTTGCCGGAACCCGCGGCGATGTCCACCAGGAGCCAGCTCCCGGAGGCGCCGGTGTTCTCGTAGACCTCGCACGGCTCGTTCATGTCGACGACGGCCACGTCGAGATCGCCGTCGCCGTCGAGATCGCCGCTGGCGAGGCCGCGGCTGGCCCGCACGACGTCCATGCCGGTGCCCTTGTCCTCGCGGAACTTGCCGTTCCCCAAGTTCTCCAGGATCTGGTTGCGCTGGCGGTATTGGGCGCCGGCGCGGAACTCGGCGGCGTTGTCGTTGATGTGGCCATTGGCGAAGACGAGGTCCAGATCGCCGTCCTGATCGAAATCTCCGAACGCCGTGCCGAAGCCCAGGGAGAGCAGCGTCGGCTCGGCGATGCCCGCGGGCGCGCGGCTGTCGACAAAGGCGCCGCTCCCCAGGTTGCGGTACAGCCCGAAGGTCTCCAGGTCGAAGTTGGTGAGGGCGATGTCGAGCAGGCCGTCGCCGTCGTAATCCCCCATGTCGACACCCATGCCCGCCTCCGAGTTGCCGTTCTCGCCGAAAGCGGTGCCGGAGAGCAGGGAGATGTCCTCGAAGGTGCCGTTCCCCTTGTTGTGAAAGAGGAAGTTGGGCTTGTTGTCGTTGGCGACATAGACGTCCTGCCAGCCGTCGTTGTCGACGTCGCCGAATACCACGCCGAGCCCCGGCCCCACCGCGCCGCCGAAGCCGGCGGCCTCGGTGGCGTTCTCGAAGCTGCCATTGCCCCGGTTGCGATAGAAGTGAGAGGGCTGCGGGTTGTACTCGTCAGGATGGCAGTACCCCTGGAGGTGGCGCTGCAGATCGCCGCATAGCTTGTGGTTCTTCACCGTGAAGTCGACGTAGTTGACCACGTAGAGGTCGAGGTCGCCGTCGTTGTCAGTGTCGGCGAAGCCGGCGGAAGCGCTCCAGAGGGGATCGCTCACGCCGGCCTGGACGGTGATGTCGGTGAAGGTGCCGTCGCCGTTGTTCCGGAAGAGCTGGTCGTTGTCGAGACCCGAGACAAAGAGATCGAGATCGCCGTCGTTGTCGACGTCCCCCGCCGTGCCGCCGACGCCGTAGCCGGCGATCCGGATCGCGGACCTCTCCGTCCAATCAGTAAAGACACCCGCGCCGTCGTTGCGGAAGAGGCGGGAGCGTCCGGGTTCGCCGGCGTAGCCAGGGAGGCTGCCGCCGTCGGCGAAGAAGAGATCCTGGTCGCCGTCGCCGTCGAAATCGAAGATCACGACGCCGCCCACCATGGTCTCGACCATATAGCGCTGGCCCGAGCCACCGGTGTGATGCCGGAAGTCGATCCCCCAGTCTCCGGAGACCTCGCGAAACTTGATGCCCTCCGCACCCGCGGCTGAGGCGAGGAGGAGAACGACAAAGCTGCCGAGGAGGAACTGCACGGTGGAACAGGGTACCATCTCCCTTCGGTGAATGCCGCCATGCCTCGATCCGTCCTCACCACGATCGCCGTCCTCGCCCTGTCCTTCGCACCGGCCGCGGGAGCGGAGAAGAAGCCTTCACTGACCCTGGAAGCCATTCGCGTCGAACCCGCGAGCCCGGGGCCGGACACGCTCTGCAGGCTGAGCGCTACGGTCCGCAGTACCGGCGAGCGTCCGGTCTCCGCACTTCAGTTCATGGTGAGACTCAACGGCCGGGACCTCGCGGCCTACAAGGATCGGATCTATATGCAGCCCATCGAGCCCGGCGCCGCCAGGGAGCTCCACCTGTTCAACTTCTGGAGCACCGAGGCCGGCCGGCCGGCGCCCGCGGACGGCAAGCTCACGCTGCAGGTCACCTTCGCCGGCGCCGCCTGGATGCAGAAAGAGGTGAAGGACAGTGCCGAGATATGGACCGCCGTGGGTCCGGTCGACGGTCTGCCGGTCACGAAGAGCATCGTACTGAAGCTAAAGGCGGCGCCCTAGGCTAGAATCCCGCCGCGCCATCCTCGCCGGGACGGCGGAGTGGCTCCGATCCTGCAAAATGAGATCGTCGCCGGCGGAGCTGTGGAGCTCCGGGAGGCCTTTTGCAACCTGGACGAGAACGAAGACTGGTCACCGCCGGCATCCTTTTGGGCATGTTCCTGGCCGCCCTGGAGGCGACTGCGGTTGCTGCGGCGGTGCCCACGGCGGTGGGCGAGCTGGGCGGAGTGGCGCGCTACAGTTGGGTCTTCTCGGTCTACCTGCTGACCTCCACCACCACGGTGCCCCTCTTCGGCAAGCTCGCCGACCTCTACGGCCGCAAACGCACCTACCAGGCGGCGGTGTTCTTCTTCCTCCTGGGCTCGGCGCTCTCCGGCATCTCCCGCTCCTTCGCCCAGCTGGTGATCTTTCGGGCCATCCAAGGCCTTGGCGCGGGCGGCGTGATGCCGGTGGCCATCACCGTCATCGGCGACATCTACAATCTAGAGGAAAGGGGGCGCATCCAGGGGGTTTTCTCCGGCGTCTGGGCGCTGGCCAGTCTCGTCGGGCCGCTGCTGGGAGGCGTCATCACCGACCTCCTCTCGTGGCGCTGGATCTTCTACTTGAATGTCCCCTTTGGCCTCGTCTCGGCCTGGATGCTGCACCGCTGGCTGCGCGAAGAGACCGCTCGCACGGAGCACCGCCTGGACATCGTGGGCACCGTGAGCCTGACGGCGGCAGTCACCCTCCTGCTGCTGGCGCTGATCGAAGGGCCGGAGAGCTGGGGTTGGAGCGATCCCCGCACGTTCGCTCTGCTGGCCGGCTCGGCCGTGGGGCTTGCCGTCTTCTTCTGGCAGGAGCGCCGCGCCCTGGAGCCGATGCTGCCGCTCGATCTCTTCCAGAACCGACTGATCGCCGTGGCGAGCGCCGGCAACGTGCTGCTGGGGGCGCTCCTCTTCTCGATCACCGCCTACGTCCCGATGTTCGGCCAGGGCGTGCTCGGCGGCACGGCGGTCGACGCCGGCACAATCCTCGCGCCGATCCTGATCGGCTGGCCGATCTCTTCGACCCTTGCCGGCCGGCTGCTGCTGCGCGTGGGCTACCGCGCGATGTCGATCGGCGGCGCCGTCCTCTCCGTCGCCGGCTGCCTGCTGCTCGCCCGCGCCGACGCCGCCACCGGCCGGCTGGAGGTCATGGTGGCGATGCTGATCATCGGCCTCGGTCTCGGCTTCGTCTCGATGCCGTACCTTCTCGGCGTACAGAACGCGGTCCCCTGGCACCGGCGAGGCGTGGCTACCAGCTCGGTCCAGTTCTTCCGCAACATCGGCGGTGCCGTCGCCGTCGCCGCGCTGGGTGCTCTCTTGAACGTCCGTTTTCAGACGATCGCCGGGCCCGGTGCCGATGCCAACGCCATCCTCGATCCGGCGCTCCGCAGCCGGATCGGCGCCGAATCCCTGCGCCAGCTCACCTCGGCGCTGCTCCACGGGCTGCAGGCGGTTTTCATCGCCCTGGCAGCCCTGGCTGCGGTCAGCCTCGGTGTGGCTCTGCTCTTCCCCCGCGGCACCGCCCAGGAGCAGATGCATCGGGAGCGGAATCAGGTGACTGAAACCTAAAAGGAAGCATGCGATGTCCATCCAGATCGGGGAGAAAATCCCCAACGTGAAGCTGCAAACCATCCGCGACGGCAAGTTCGCCAACGTCTGGACGGAGGAGTTCTTGAAGAGAAAGAAGGTGGTGCTGTTCGCCGTGCCGGGCGCCTTCACCTCCGTCTGCTCCGATCATCACCTGCCGGGCTTCATCGAGCTGGCGGATCACTTGCGGTCCAGAGGAGCCGACGAGGTGGCCTGTACGGCGGTGAACGACATCGAGGTGCTGGACGCCTGGTTCAAGCACCAGGGTGTCGGCGACAAGATCGTGCCGCTGGCCGACGGCAACGGCGACCTCGCCCGCGCCATGGGCCTGGAGCTCGATTCCCGCGCCTTCGGCATGGGTATCCGCTCGCAGCGCTATGCCGCGGTTGTCGAGAATGGCGTGCTCATGGCTTTGAACGTCGACGCTCCGGGAGAAGTGGCGCGCAGCAGCGCCTCGGTGATCCTGCAGTCGTTGTAAGGGCAGCCATCTCCAAGCTTCGCGGCTACAATCTCCCCGCCCATGCGCGCCTCTTTCCTGTTCCGTCTTCTCTTCATCCTCTACTGCGTCGAGGCGGGGACCTTCCTCCTGCTGGCGCCCTGGAGCCCGCTCTGGGACCGGACTCTGGTTCAGATCCCGCTGGAGGCGCTGCGCGTCGCCTGTCTGCACCCCGTTACGCGGGCGGCGGTGAGCGGCTTCGGGATCATCCACCTCGTGTGGGGAGCCCACGACCTCGACGAGATCATCTTCCGGCGGAAGCTCCGTGCCCCCGACGTCTAGTCTCCTTGCCATCAGCGACCGCACCACTCGCCGCCTGGCGATGACCGACTGGCTCCACGCTGTTGCCGCGGCCGGGGTCGGGATCGTTCAACTGCGCGAGAAGGACCTCGGCGACCGCGAGCTCTATGAGCTCGCCTGTCTCGCGCGAGCGGCGTTGCCGCCGCCCATCCGTCTGGTGGTCAACGGCCGCGTGGATGTCGCGCTCGCGGCCGACGCCGACGGCGTCCATCTGCCTGCTGATGGCCTGCCGGTCGCCGCGGTACGGGCGCGGTTCGGCCCGGGCGTGCTCATCGGACGCTCCACCCATCGGATCGAGGAGGTCGAACAGGCGCGGGAAGAAGGAGCCGATTACGTGACGTTCGGCCCGGTGTACGCCAGTCCAGGCAAAGGACCGCCCACGGGTCTCGGCGAGCTCCGTCGCGCTACGGCGGCAGGCGTTCCCGTCTACGCCCTGGGAGGCGTTACACTAGAGCGGTTCCGGGAGCTGGCCGGGGCGGGAGCGGCGGGGATTGCGGCGATCCGGCTGTTCCAGACGACCACGACTCTAAGTCAGGCGGCGCGGGCCGCCGGTGAGTATTTTTGCCGTGCGAAGGAAGGAGAGCACGCAACGTGAACATGGATCCTCGGATGGACAAGCTCCGCTATCTGCTCGTCTCTCTGGCAGTGCTCGTCCTCGACCAGTGGACCAAGTGGTTGGTGGAGGTGCACCTCCCCCACCATACGGCGCAGCCGATCATTCCCGGTTTTCTCAACCTGACCCACGTGCGCAATACCGGCGTGGCCTTCGGCCTCTTCGCTTCCGACGTCGGCGGCGGCTGGCTGCTCACCCTGCTCGGCCTCGGGGCTCTCGGCGCGGTAGGCCTCTACTTCTGGTTCGCGCCGTCGCGCGACCGGAGCCTCCTCGTGGCTCTGGCCCTGGTCGTGGGCGGGGCCATCGGCAATCTGATCGACCGGGTCTCGAGCGGCGCCGTCACCGATTTCATCGACGTCTACGTCGGCCCGCACCACTGGCCCTCTTTCAACGTCGCCGATAGCGCGATCTCGGTCGGCATCCTGCTGATGGCGGTCGACAGCTTCCGGCCGCGCCATCGGGAGGCTCCGGCGGCGGCTGCGGCAGCCGAGTGAGGGCCTGGACCGTCGAGGCCGAAACCGCCGGCGAGCGGCTCGATCGCCACGTCGCGCTCCGCCTCGACGCTCCCCGCAATCAGGTCCAGAAGTGGATCGCCGAAGGGCTCGTCCGGGTTAACGGGCGCCAAGCGAAGCCCGCGGCCGTCCTCGACGCCGGCGACCGCGTAGAGTGTACCCCTCCGGCACCGAAGGAAGAGCGCGTCCTTCCGGAACCGGGAAACCTCAGGGTTCTCCACGAGGACTCCGATCTGGTGGTGATCGACAAGCCGGCGGGTCTCACCATCCATCCCGGAGCCGGCCGCTTGACGGGTACCCTCGCTCACCACCTCCTGCACCGCTATCCTGAGATGGCAGGGGTCGGCGGACCGGGGCGGCCGGGGATTGTTCACCGGCTCGACCAGGGGACGAGCGGCGTTCTGGTGGTGGCACGCACGCCGGCGGCTTACGCGCGGCTTTCCCGGGCCTTCGCCTCGCGCGAGGTCGAGAAGCTTTATCTCGGCATCGCCTACGGTGTTCCTTCTCCGCCTTCGGGAACCGTCGAGGCACCGATCGGCCGCCATCCGCAACGACGCCAGGAGATGACGGTGCGGTCCGGTGGCCGGCCGGCACGCACGGCCTACCGCACGCTCGCCGCGGCGGCGGGTATCTCGCTGCTGGAGATGGACCTCGCCACCGGCCGGACGCACCAGATCCGAGTCCACCTGAAGAGCCTCGGCCATCCTTTGGTAGGAGATCCCGTGTACGGCGAGGCGCGGTGGAAAGGCCTCCCCCGCTCCGTCCAAGCTGCCTTACGCGACTTCCCCCGGCCGGCCCTCCATGCCTGGCGCCTGGCCTTCCGACACCCCGGCACCGGCGAGCTCCTGCGGTTCGAAGCGCCGGTGCCGAACGACCTCAGGGCTCTATGGATAAAGGCGACGGGAAGAGACTTTCCCTAGGATTCCGGTTCGGCGGCGCGTTGAGGCTCGTGGCTTCCCATCTCCACTCTTCCGGTGAAGAAGGCTCCTTCGGCGACGACGACCCGGGGCGCCGAGATGTCTCCCCTGACGCTCCCCGAGGGCGAGACCTCTACCCGGTCCGACGCGACCACGTTCCCCTCGACCCGTCCTCCTATCCGCACCATGGGCGCCGTGATGGGACCCAGTACAGCTCCCTCGGCGCCGACCGTCACCGTCGCGTCCAACCGGATCTCCCCCTCGACTTCGCCTTCGATCAGCAACTCGGTCGGACCGGTCATTTCGCCACGGATGCGGGTACCGGGCGCGACGTGAGTGAGGCGGCGCTTCTGAGAGGAAGGAGCGGGCTCAGACGTTCCGCCGGACGGGGCGGGGGAAGACGAGGCGTTCTCGCGACGAAAAATCGACATAGGTTCCCCAGCTTGCGTTCGCCCCACGCTCGACGGAGAGCGGTTGGAGCAGTCGCCCGACGCCCGCCCGGATGATAGAAACGGTGGAGCGGGCAACGGGACTCGAACCCGCGACATCAAGCTTGGGAAGCTTGCACTCTACCAGCTGAGTTATGCCCGCTCGATGGCCCTCAAGCGAAGGCAGAATGTAGCCGAGCGTTGACAGGCGGTCAAGGGGGCGCGCGGAGCGCGCGCGGCGGCGTTATACTTCTCTACATGCACGGTCCCGGCAAGTTTCGGGACGGCGTCGAGCGCCACGACGCCCTCTACTTCTTTCCCGATCGCCGGGTGACCGCCCCCGAGCTCCGCGCCATCCTGACCGACGGCACCCTCGACCAGCGCGCCTGGGCCGTGTCGCACCTGCTGCGCTACGCGCAGTGGGACGACATCTGGACCTACGTCAGCCGCGAAGAGGTGCGGGAGATCTTCCCCGCCCTCGAGCTGCCCGAGAACCTGCGCTCGGCCTGGGGGCGGATGCTGAAGATCGAGCCGGTCGGCACGGTGACATAGGAGAACGCCCGGCACGGCGGCCGGGCGCTACGGGCGTCTTCGTAGCGGCGGGCCTCTGTGCCCGCCATTTTCCCGATCGCCTAGGGGCCGCCTCGAACACCACCTCGAAGAGCTTCGGCCAGAGCTTGCCGGTCAAGAGAAAGGTGCCCGCCTCGGCGCGGTAGGCGATGCCGTTCAAGACGTCGGCGGCGGTGCGCTCGCGCGGCGTCAGCAGGTCGCCGGCCTCGATCACCGCCGTGGCGCGGCCGCTCGCCGCGTCGATGCGCAGGATCTGGTCGCTCCCCCAGACGTTGGCGTAGACCGCTCCCTCGACGCACTCCAGCTCGTTGAGCCGCTCGGCCGGCCGGCCGGCGACCGTCACCGCCAACTTCCCCACCTCGGCGAAGCTCTTAGGATCACGCCACGTCAGCCGCCCGGAGCCGTCGCTCATGACCAGCCGCTTGCCGTCGAAGCACAGCCCCCACCCCTCGCCCTTGTACCGGTAGTCGCCGCGCCGCTCGAGCGTCTCGAGCCCCCAAACCAGCGCCACCTCCTCCTGCCAGGTGAGCTGAATCAGCCGGTCACCGACCCGCGCCAGCCCCTCGCCGAACAGCAGCGCCGGCACCTCGGCGCTCCGCAGCACGGCGCCAGTCGTCAGGTCCACCCGCCGCAGCGTCGAGCGCCCATAGAGGCCGGTGCTCTCGTAAAGAAACCCGTCGTGCCACACCAGCCCCTGCGTGAACGCCTCCGGATCATGCGGGTACACAGCCACCACCCGCGGCACGAGGCGCTCAGGAGCACCTTCAGGTACCTTGGCTGCAGAAGGAGCTGAAGAAGAAGCTTTCGGGTAAGACGGCCTGGCTTCAGTCTGCTTAGCACGGCCATTGGCGGCACTGAGCCAGATCGCTATAGCGAGAATCGTCATCGCACCGGCACTGGCCACGACCCACCATGCCGTCCTGCCAGCCCGGCGGGCTTCTCGCCGTCGTTCCCTCTTCATTTTCGACGTCACCTCGGACCCCTGAGCCAGGTGGCCGCGCGCTGCGCCGGCCCGGAGGCGGCGGAACCGGAGCGCGCCCGGTTCATCCAGCAACACCGTCGTGATGCATCCCCGCGCAGCGGGGTGCGCACCCGCTCCCAAGACAGCGCCGCCTCCGGGCGGCGACCCTGCGGGACGCGGCGCCCATCACAGGGCGCCGCAACCGAACGCCACCTACCCCACCTACCAGCACCGCGAAGCGGCGCTCCTGTGGAGCCGTCTCCGGGCCGGCGCAGCGTGCGGCCACTATCGGTCCCGCGCGGCGCCCCTTCACACCGCCGCCTCCCGCCGCGCGATCTCGCCGATCTCCTCCAGGTTCTGCCGGATCTCCTC
>DASYTJ010000046.1:0-6730 GCA_036002325.1 Thermoanaerobaculia bacterium
GGCGCCGCCGAGCGGAGGACCGCGGGACCCGTGGGCGCCGGCGCGTTCGGATCGTTCTCCAGGGTGACCAGCGCCTCCCGCGTTCCCGCCGGCATGGTCTTCGAGCTCAGCTCCACGGGCTCTCCGGGACGGGCGGTGAACGACCCGGCGCTCACCGTCCCCTGGTCGGCGACGAACCAGAGCTTGTAGGTCTTCCCCGTCTCGGCGGGCTGGAGCCCTTCGAGCGAGAGGTACCAGTGCTGGTGGTCGGCGGCCACGAAGAGCACGCCGCGCGCACCGGGCTGGAGCGGCGCCTCGCCCGCCGGGCGCATCGGACTGACCAAGACGGCGGGAGACGTCACGAGCCCGAACTTCTCCCGCAGGCCCTGGACGGAGGCCCGGACCTTCCGCGCTTCCTCGGACGCTTCTTCGGCCCGGTTGCGCTCGGCGATCAGCTCGTCCTGGAGCCGCGCGATCGTCTGCCGCTGCTGCCCCATCTGGAGATAGAGCCAGGCGGAGAGCCCGAGCAGCGCGAAACAGAGCGTCGCGGCGAGGGCCAGCGGCCAGCGGCGCGGCGCCGGCCGGCGCGCGGCCAACGGCGGCGCGGGTGCCATACGCGGCGGGCGTACCTCCGGCGAGGAACGGGTGGGAACGGCAGTCGGCGCCAGCGAGGCCGCAGGCTGCGTCTCGTCGCCGTGGATCGAGGCCAGCAGCCGGTTACGGATCTCCGGCGCAGGTGACACCGGCTCGAGCCCGAAGGGGACCAGGCCCAGCACCTCGCTGTAGAGGCGCGCCAGCGTCTCGGCAGCCTCGTCGCCGCTCGGCGCGCGGAAGGCAGCCGTCCCCTGCTCCAGCGACTCGACGGCCGCCAGAATGGTCCGATCTTCCGAAGAGGCTTCCTCGTTGCTCACAGTAGCTGCCGGATCTCGTCGCGCAAGGCGCCGCGTAGTTTCTTCATTGCCAGCAGCGTCCGCGTCTTGACCGTGCCCAGGGGCAGATCGGCCTTGACCGCGATCTCGCTCTGGCTCAGGCCCTCGTAGAACGCCATCTCGAGGACCTGCTTCTGCTCCGGCGGGAGCTTGTCCATCTCGCCGCGCACCCTCTCCCGCCTCTCACGAACAAATACGGCGTCCAACCCCTCGGGAGATGCATGCCCGGGCGGCGCCTCCTGATGCGCGGTCTCGTGCGTGCGCTCGACGACCTTGCGCGTACGCAGGCGGTCGATGGCGCGGCTGCGGGCGACCAGAACGAGCCAGGTGGAGACCGACGAACGGCTGCGGTCATACCGGGCCGCGTGGTTCCAGACGTACAGAAAGACCTCCTGCAGGATCTCCTCCGCGTCGGTCAGGCTGCCGAGGATGCGCTTGCCGAGGGCGAGCAGGGTCGGCGCATAGCGATCGTACAGGACGCCCAGCGCCTCGGCCTGGCCGTCCGCAACCTGGCGCAACAGTGCCAAGTCGGTCATCGATTCCAGAGAGTTTGGCGGCGGGAGGGGACTCATGCCCGAGTCAGCCGGTTAAGCTTGACGAGCGGCGGCCTAGGATACCATGAAGCCGGACAATGGAGGGACGCATGGACGAGAACTCGACCCCCGGCTCCGGGCCCCGCCAACCCGCCATCCGCGTGGTCCTGATGCCCAAGGACACGAACGCTCTGGGCACCATCTTCGGCGGCATCATCCTTTCCTATATCGACCAGGCCGGCGCGGTGGAGGCCCATCACCACGTCCCTCTCCCCGGCCGGCTGGTGACGGTCGCCATGCGCGAGGTCGTCTTTCACTCCCCCGTCTTCGTCGGTGACCTGGTGAGCTTCTTCACGGAGACCCTGCGGATCGGCCGCACCTCGGTGACCGTCAAAGTGACGGTCGAAGCCGAGCGCAGCACTGGCTCGGGTCGGGTGAAAGTGACCGAGGCCGAAGTGGTCTACGTCCACGTCGACCGCAACAACCAGCCGGTGCCGATTCCCGGTGCGGCCGTCGCCGCCGGCACGGTATGACCGGCGGGCGGGACCGCGTGTCGCCGCCGAGCTTTCGGCTGAAGACCTCCTCACCTCTCCGCTCTTGCCGGGCCTGGAAATCCCGCTCGCCCACGTCTATTCAACGTGCGGCGGATTCTCTTTGGCGGTCCGTCCATTCGAGGCCGGCCGCGGCCGCTCCGGCCAGGCCGGCGAAGAGATGGACGAGAGGCACGACCTCGACGCCGGCGGGCAGCGGCCCCGCGAAGATCGTCTGCCGGGTGACGAGCTCCCAGGCGGCCTTGGCGAGGAACATGCCCATCGCCAGCAGTGCCAGGGCTCGCGGCGCGCCTTGGGCGGATCGGACGACGCGGAGAGCGGCCAGAATAAAGAGCGCCGAGGCCAGTCCGGAGCTGCCGCGATACGAGGAGAGCCGCGGCGAAAGGAAGTGGACCGCGAGGGCCGTCGAACCGGCGCCCAGCAACAAGGCGAGCGCCGCGGACCGGCGATCTCCCCACATCTCCAGCCACCCACCGAGGACCAGCAGCATGCCGAGGTCGAGCGCCGCCATCCGCGCGGTCCAATGGAGCATCTGGCCCGTGAGCAGCCGCCAGATCTCGCCGGCTTCCACTCGAGCGCGGTCGTACTGAAAGGTCTCCGCGGGCGCCAGAGAGGCCGCCAAACAGAGCGCGACCACCCCCGCCGTCAGCCAGGGAAAGCGCGAGCGCACTTACACCGTCCGCGATGCCGGCTCATCTCCGCCGCATCTTCTTCGACCGGCTCGCGGCCGGACGACAGATGCTCATGCGCACAGTGTACATCGAGGGTCCACGCTACAGGGACTGTTCGCATCGAGGCGAACGTTTTTCAATGTCCTAGTCCTGAAACGCCACGAGATCCTCGCCGTCCATCGCGTAGACCGTGCCGTCTTCGCCGATCGCCACCGAGCGGCTGTCGCGGAGGGGGAAGGACTCGATCCGCGAGAGATCGAAGGAGAATGAGATCAGCCGCTCGCTCGTCACCAGGTAACCCAAGTTGGCGCTGAGCCCCACCGATTGATCGGCTGTTTCCCCGGGATCGAAATCCCAGCTCGCCACGAGGTCGCCGTTGTAGTCGACGACCTGCAGATGGTGCTCGGTGGGCACGTAGATCTGGCGGCCGAACGACGCCGGCGTCGCTACGATCGGCTCCTTGGTGTCCACCTCCCACAGCCGCGCGCCGGTGATGCCGTCGATCGCATAGAGCCGGCCGCCGCCGCCAGCGAGCGCGCGGCCGACCGCCAGCAGGCCTCCGTCGAAGGCCGCGGGAGACGACACCGACGCCGGCTGGTCGTTCAGATCCTGAGCGCCGAGGAAGGTCAGGTCCGGCGGGCGCCAGCGGTAGGCCTCGACGGCGCACAGACCGGCCACCACGAGGACGGCTTCGGGATCGCCGGGCTTCGAGAGGATGGCGGGTGTCGAGTCGACCGGCGGAGCCCCATGGGTTGGCCTGCCGTCGTGGCAGGTGTCGACCACCCGGCGGGCGAGGAGCTGCTTGTCCTGATCGACGATGATCAGCTCGGGCAGCGACTCCTGCCGCTGGTTGCCGCTCAGCAGGGTGACGACGTGGACACCCTCCGACGAAGGCCAGACCTTGGGCGAAGCGAAGGTCGAGCCGCCGTCGGGATAGTCGTACGTCCAGGCGAGGGTGCCGGCCGGATCGACCTTATGGAGGCGGCTGGAGTAGCCAAGGCCGGTGGTGAACGTGCTGGTGATGACGTAGAGATCGCCGTTCGGCGCCACCGCGGGGCTTCCCCAGTGGAGCGGGTCCAGCAGGGGCATCCGCCAGCGGATCGTGCCGCCCGGCTCGACCGCCACGAGCTGGGGAGGAGCCGGAGGGATCGCCAGCTCGGCGGTGACGACATAGATCGTGCCGTCCGGCCCGATCACGGGCTGCTTGCCGGCGGCGCGGCCGACCCGGACGCGCCACGTCTCGCGCGTCGCCGGCCCCGTCTTGACCGGCCGGAAGCCCGAGTTGGCGCCGTTGCCATGGAACTGCAGCCAACTGTCATCGCAGCCGGCGGCAGCGAACAGCAGGACTCCCAAGAGCGCTCGTCGCATACCTCCTCCTCGTTCAGGCGGGCGTCCATCGCCCGGATCCGAAGCTACCCGGAAAACGCGAGGAGGTCCTCAGCCGGATCTCTCTTTTTCCTCAATTCTGGCCTCCTCAAGGCGCGGGGCTCGACGCGAAGGCCCGCCCGGCGTCGGGGTCGTTCGTTACAACGCGGATGGGACCCTGGATCCGATTCCAGGCGCTCCTCTCGACCCGCTACGCGTTCGGCTCCGTGCTGCACGCGTTCAGCTCAGCGTTGTAAGCGTTCAGCTCGGCCCTGTATGCGTACAGGGAGATTTGCAGGCTTGCGGCAAGCCGCTGGACGCGTTCAGGGCTCCCCCGAAGGCGTACAGGGTCTCCTGGAAGGGATTCGCCTCGGAGGGCCACGCCTACCGGAAAAATTTTAAGCGTTCAGCTCGGCGCCGTACGGGTTCAGCTCGGTCCTTTACGCGTACAAAAAAAGTTTTAGGCGTCCAACGAGAATCTGTAGGGCTTCAGGGCCACCGTGTACGCGTTCAGGACGAAGCGATACGCGTAAAATTTTTCCGGAACGCGTACAAAAAAAGTTTTATGGGTTCCGGGAGACCCGATACGCGTTCCGCGAGACTCCGGACCCGTAAAATTTTTTCTGCAGGCTTACAGGAGAAGTTTTACGCGCAGAGGGAGACCCTGTACGCGTACAGGGAGAAGCTGAACGCGTACGGCGAGACCCTGAACGCCTAAAATTTTTTCTGCAGGCATACAGGGTGGACCGATACGCGTACGGTGCCGACCTGGATGGATGCGAGGAAAAGTTTTACGCGTACAAAAAAAGTTTCAGCCCTTCCGGGTGCCTCTGGACCGGTTCCGGGAGGTCCTGAACGGGTCCAGGGCGGGATCTTCGAGTAGAACTTACCTACCGCGATCAGGTTCATCGCGAACACTGCCCAACCCAACCAAAGTCAGGTCTGAAACCCTGACTTTCCTCTCGTGCGGCATCGTGTCGAGATGACTAGACTGGCCTGCCTTTGGGGAGGAAACCATGTCCGGTCTACGGCTCGTCCATCGCTCTTTGCCGGCGATTCCGCTGATGATCCTGCTGTCGGCGAGCGCTCCCGCCGCATTCGCGGCCGACGGTGACCTCGATCCAGCGTTCGGCTCCGGCGGGCTCGTCGTCACCAGCTCCCTGGACCTCGTGCTTCTCGCCGTTCTGCTCCTGGGCTCCGGGGCGGTGATCCTGCGGCGCCGTCGAGCCCCCGGCACGGCGTCATGACGCCAACATTTCGCACCACAAAGAGGAAAGGAAAACCCATGACCATCCCCAAGCCCCTGATGTCGTCCTGCCTCCTGAGCCTGCTCTTCGCCGGCAGCGTCTCAGCCGTGACGCTGTTCTCACCGCCGCTGGTGCCGGAAGGCAACAACGTCCTCGACTGTTACCTCGTCAACGTGAGCAACCAGGCGCGCGAGGTCAGGATCCAGATCTTCAGCCGCGAAGGCGACGTCATCGAGACCGTGAAGACCACGCTCGAGCCCGGCGAAGAGGACGTGGCGCGGGCTGGCGCCAATCTGCTGCCCCGGTACTGCAAGTTCGTGGTCGCCGGCAAGAAGACGGATTTCCGGGCCTCCGTGCTGGTACGCCAGGACGGGGTCGGGGCCATCAGCGCGCTGCCGGCCGAATAGCGGTAGGTCCCAAAGGGCCAAACTGACCGCCTACGGAAAACCACCGGGCCGGCGGGTGAATCCGCCGGCCCGGCTCTGTAAGGATCAATACGGATATACAGTCACAGGGCAGTGGATCCCGCAGTCGTCGGCGCAGTGGCAGCCACCCGGGCAGTCATCGACCTGTTGAATGGCCTTCTGCACCTCGAGGCGGCTGACGACGTTCGGGCGGCCGGCCAGGAAGTTCGTCGTGCCGGGCAGGAACGTATCCGGCACGTTGTCGCTGTCGGTGTCCACCTTCAGAACGCCCTCGGTCGCGAGATGGGCGTTGGCGGGCGGGGCCGACCAGCGCTGATTCTTGGCGGGCGGGAAACGCAGCTCCTTGCGGATCTCCAGAGCCTCCGTCGTGCTCCGGTCAGCGGGCGCGAAGCTGATCTTGACGTTGACGAAGATCGGGGCGAAGAAGCGGCCCCCCTTGGCGCTGTCGCGCACGATCCGCATGGTGGTGATCGGCTGCTCGCCGTCGAGCGTCACCTTGACGGCGAAGTCGCCGCAGGAGGTCTTGACGGGCGCCACGCCCTCGAACTGCATGGCCCGCATCTGGATGCGGGTCGTGGCCACGTTCCGCTTGAACGTGGCGTTGTCCAGGCGCTGGATGATCGTGTCGGCAGGGCCCAGAGCGCCGGGCCGGTCGGCGGCGATCGGAACGCCCTTGAGGATGACGCGGCCCGTAAAGGGGGCCGAGCCCGGGCAGAAGAATCCGGCCGGGAGCGGTTCCTTGGCGAAATCGGCGAAGGTCGTGCCGTCTCCCGGGGTCTGCCACAGGTCGAGACCATTGACGATGGTGCGGTCCGCGGCGCAGAGCGGCAGCGCGAATAGAAAAGCCAGAACGATGATCGAAATCCTCTTCATGAGGTTCTCTCCTCTCCTGCGAAAGGTTCGTTTAGGAGGGCTGCGGAAGACGATACCGTCTCCTCGCTCCCGGGAGGAGCGCGGGCCCCGTGCAGGGGTGGCGCGGAGGGGGAAGGCTGGCGGCTCAAGGCTCGCCGAGATCGCTTAGAGCGTAGAT
>DASYTJ010000047.1:0-34133 GCA_036002325.1 Thermoanaerobaculia bacterium
GGCGATCGGGATCTCCGGGTTCTTGGTGAAGCCCGACGGCTCGAAGCGCGTGTGGCTGAACTTGTCCACCAGCGTCTGCAGCGGCACCCCGTACTGCAGCGCGATCGAGATCGAGGTGGCGAGCGAGTCCATCAGGCCGGAGATGGTCGAGCCCTCCTTGGCCATCACCAGAAAGATCTCGCCCGGCTGGCCGTCCTCGTAGAGGCCGACGGTCAGGTAACCCTCGTGCTCGTTGATCGAGAACTTGTGGGTGATGGCCCGCCGCTCGTCCGGCAGCTTGCGGCGCACGGCCCGGCGCTCCTGAACCAGTTGGACGGCCTGCACCGACTCGTCCTTCTTGGTGGAGAGCGGCTGGCTGCGCTTGCAGCCATCGCGGTAGATGGCAACCGCCTTCAAGCCCATCTGCCAGCCCTCGACGTAGGCCTGCAGGATGTCCTCGGAGGTCGACTCCTCCGGCATGTTGATCGTCTTGCTGATGGCGCCCGAGATGAACGGCTGCGCGGCGGCGAGCATCTTCAGGTGCCCCATGTAGTGGATGGAGCGCGACCCCTGCGCCGGCTTGAACGCGCAGTCGAAGATCGGCAGGTGCTCCTCCTTCAGATACGGCGCCCCTTCGATGGTGTCGTTCTCGTCGATGAACTCGACGATGGCGCGGATCTCCTCCTTGTCGTAGCCGAGCCGCTTGAGAGCGATCGGCACCGTGTTGTTGACGATCTTGATCATGCCGCCGCCGACCAGCTTCTTGTACTTGACGAGGGCGATGTCCGGCTCGACGCCCGTGGTGTCGCAATCCATCATGAAGGCGATGGTGCCGGTGGGCGCGAGCACGGAGATCTGACTGTTGCGCAGGCCGTGCTCGTCGCCGAGCTGCACCACGTCGTCCCAGGACCGCTTGGCGGCCTGCAGCAGGTCGAGGGGCACGTGCGCCGCCTCGATCCGCTTGACGGCGTCGCGGTGCTTGCGCATCACCCGCATCATGGGCTCGCGGTTGGTCTCGAATTCCGAGAACGGCCCCAGGGCCTCGGCGACGCGAGCCGACTGGGCATACGAAGCGCCGGACATCAGGGCGGTGATGGCCGCCGCGTAGTCGCGGCCGGCCTCGGAGTCGTAGGGCAGGCCGCGCGCCATGAGCAGAGCGCCGAGGTTGGCGTAGCCGATCCCCAGCGGCCGGAACTTGTGGGAGTTCTCCTCGATCTTCGGCGTCGGGTAGCCGGCGTTGCCGACGATGATCTCCATGCCCGAGATCACCACCTCGCAGGCGTGGCGGAAGCTCTCGACGTCGAAACCGGCGTCGGCGTCATAGAAGCGCATCAGGTTGAGCGACGCCAGGTTGCAAGCCGTGTCGTCGAGGAACATGTACTCGCTGCACGGGTTGCTGGCGTAGATGCGGTCGGTGTTGGCGCAGGTGTGCCAGTCGTTGATCGTGGTGTCGTACTGCATGCCGGGATCTCCGCACACCCAGGCCGCGTCGGAGATCATCTTCATCAGGTCGCGGGCCTTGTACGTGTCCATGACCTTCCGGTCGCCGGTGCGGGCGCGGGTCTGCCACTCGCCGTCCTTGAGGAGGGACTGCATGAACTCGTCGGTCACCCGCACGGAGTGATTGGCGTTCTGGTAGGCGATCGAGTCGTAGGCGCCGCCCTGGACGTTGAAGCCCCCCTCGTATCCCGCGTCGATCAGCGCCCAGGCCTTGCGCTCCTCGACCTCCTTGCAGCGGATGAAGTCGACGATATCCGGGTGGTCGACGTCGAGGATGACCATCTTGGCCGCCCGCCGGGTCTTGCCGCCGCTCTTGATGACGCCGGCGAAGGCATCGAAGCCCTTCATGAAGGAGACCGGACCGGAGGCCGTGCCGCCGCCGGCCAGCGGCTCGCGCGAGGAACGCAGCTTGGAGAGGTTGCTGCCGGTGCCCGAGCCGAACTTGAAGAGCATGCCCTCGGTCTTCGCCAGGCCGAGGATGGACTCCATGGTATCGGCGACCGAGTTGATGAAGCAGGCCGAGCACTGCGGCTTGGCCTCGATGCCGACGTTGAACCAGACCGGCGAGTTGAAGCAGGCGTACTGGTGAAGCAGGATGTGCTTCAGCTCGGCGTGAAACGTCTGGGCGTCCGCCTCGCTGGCGAAGTAGCCGCCGTCGCGCCCCCAGGCGGCCAGGGTGTCGGCGACGCGGCCGATGAGCTGCCGTACGCTGCGCTCGCGGTCCGGCAGGCCGATGTGGCCCCGGAAGTACTTCGAGACCACCACGTTGGTCGCCGTCTGCGACCAGAACTTGGGGGTCTCGACTCCCTTCTGCTCGAAGACCTTCTCCCCCTTCTCGTTGGAGATCACGGCATCGCGCAGCTCCCACTCGACCATGTCGAACGGGTCCAGCCCCGGCGTCGTGTAGTAGCGCTCGAAGCGGAGGCCCCGGGGCGAGTCCCCGGCCGGCACCTCCGTCCTGGAAGCTCCACCATCCGTCTTCGAGGCCCGATTGCGCGTGGCTCTGCCGGTCATCTCCGGGGACTGCAGGGGGGAATGGGGCTCCATCGTCGCCTCTCCTTGGTGAGTTTCATTCTCGTTGACCGCGGAAGGGCGCGAGAGCTCGCGCCGCTCCCACGACGGACCCGTTACTGCGTCGTACGATTGCGTCCCGGATAGGGACTGCGGATCAGGCCCGGTGAGCCGTCCAGCCGGGCCGGAATTCCCGGTGCGACCTGCGCTGCATAGGATTGGAAGCTCTCGCGCATCGGACGAATCATCATAAAAAAGCATCTCCAACCCTACGCTCGCCCGGAACGGGTGTCAAGGGGTAAAACCACAAGATGTAGTGGTTGTCACAGATCCCTCCCCCATAATTGGTAAGGGCGATCTAGAAGGTTTTACAATCCACATTTTCTGAGCAGGATTTCCACAGCCGGATTTACCAGGCCCAGGAGGAGCGGTGCGGAATTGGGCGTGCAAAAGCCCTCACCCCTGGCCCCCCCTCCCCAAACCCTCACCCCGGCCCCCCTCTCCCGCCCCTCCCTCCCACCTCACCGGGAGAGGAGGGCCGGGGAGGTGAGGGCCGGGCGGGGGGACGGCCGTGTTAGCGTACCGCCCTCGATGAGTTCTGTCGCCCTGCCCCCCTCCCCCTCCCAGCAGCCCCTCCTCCCCTATGAGGAGCAGCTCGCCGCCGGTGTGCCGCGGGCCAAGGAGATGGTCAAGGGCCTCATCTCCTGGAGCGCCCTGCCCCTGGGGAGCATCATCCGGGTCGCCACCCGCGAGCCGGCCATCGCCCTGACCTTCGACGACGGTCCCCACCCCGAGGAGACGCCGCGGGTGCTGGAGATCCTGGAACGCCACGGCGCCCGGGGGACCTTCTTCATGGTCGGCAAGAGCGCCCGCCGCCATCCCGAGGTCGTGGCGCGGGCCGTCGAAGCCGGCCATGCCGTGGCCAATCACTCCTGGGACCACCCCTCGTTCCGCCGCATCCAGGGTCGCTACCGTCGGGCCCAGCTCCGCTGGTGCGGCGAGGCCCTGGGCCCGCAGGGTGCCAGGCTCTTCCGTCCCCCCTATGGCGAGCAGAGCCTGGGCTCGCGGCTGGACGCCCTGCGCTGCGGCTATCGCGTGGTGTGCTGGGACGTGGTCGCCGAGGACTGGCGGGACGAACCATCGGACTTCCTGGTGCAGCGGGTGATGCGGCGGCTGCGCCGGGGGAGCATCGTCGTCTTCCACGACGCGCTCTACGCCACTACCGACGAGCGCTACCGCGACCGCGGGCCCATGCGCCAGGCGCTGGAGATCCTGCTCGGCCGGCTCGCGGGCGCCTACCGCTTCGTCACCGTGCCAGAGCTGCTGCGCCTGGGCCGGCCGGTGCGCTGGCACCACTACCAGCAGCTGCCGCTCGACTTCCACCGCCAGCTCGTCTGAAGATCTCACCATGGGACTGCTCCGCCAGGCGCACCGCGCCCTGATCGACGCCGTCAACCGCATGGGCTGGATCGTCGCCCGCACCTCCGACTACTACTCGCCGCTGCGGCCGGTCTCGGAGCTCCAGAGGCACGTGGCCCGCTGGCACCGGCCGAGCCGCCTGCAGGGGGTGAGCTTCGACCTCGACGACATGACGGCAACCCTGGAGGAGCTCACCGCCAGCTACCTTGCGGAGTATTCGGAGCTCCCCGCCTATGACGAGATCAAGCGTCAGCGGCGCGGCCCCGGCTTCACGATCGTGGACGCGATGGTCCTCTACATGATGCTGCGCCGCCACCGACCCGCGCGCTACCTGGAGGTGGGGTCCGGGCTCTCGACCTACTATGCCAGCCTCGCCGCGGCGAAGAACGCCGCCGAAGGCCGGCCGATGCGCATGACGGTGGTGGACCCCTTCGTCTCCGAGGCGACGCGAGCTCTCCCAGGTCTCGAGGTACTCGCCCGCGAAGCCCAGGACCTGCCGGCCGAGAGCTACACGGAACGGCTCGAAGCGGGGGACGTCCTCTTCATCGACTCGACCCACATCGTGCGCATCGACGGCGAGGTCCCCCATCTGGTGCTCGAAGTGCTGCCGTCCTTGAAGCCTGGGGTGCTGATACACGTCCACGACGTTCACTTCCCCTACAACGTCCCCGCCGATCCCGCCGCCTACGTCTTCGACCGCCGCTGGCCGATGCTGTTCACCGAGGCGATGCTGGTGCAGGCCTGGCTCTGCCACAACCCAGGGGTGGAGATCGTGCTCTCGACCCCTCTGCTCCGGCACCACCGCGAAGAGGTCCTGAAACGCCTGCTGCCGGGATACAAGCCGCTGGATTCGAAGGACTTCGATACGCACCATGGGTCGTTGTGGGTGCGGATAGGCCCTCACCCCTGACCCCTCTCCCGCCCCCTCCCTTCCCACCTCACAGGGCCGGGGGTGAGGTTCGGGCGGGGGGCCCGGAGACACCTTGACTATCTACAATTCCTTCCCATATTGTAGACAGTCAAGGTGTCACTCATGGGCAAGCCAAGCGATCTCGTTCAAGGAACTCTCGACCTTCTGATCCTGAAGACCATCTCCCTCGAGCCCAAGCACGGCTGGGCCATCGCCAAGCGCATCCAGCAGATCTCCCAGGAGGTGCTGCAGGTGCAGCAGGGCTCCCTCTATCCGGCCCTCCACCGTCTGGAGCAGCAGGGGTGGATCCATGCCGTTTGGGGCGAGACGGAGACCGGCCGGCAGGCCAAGCTCTACTCGCTGACGGAGGCCGGCCGCGTTCAGCTCGAGAAGGAGCTTGCGCAGTGGGAACGGCTGTCGACCGCCATCAATCTCGTGGCCAAGATGGCCTGAGGCGCGGGTCTCCCATGCGCGCCCTGGACCGGCTTCGGCTGCGTCTGCGATCACTCCTGCGGCGGGAGGCGGTCGAGGCCGAGATGCACGCCGAGCTGAGATTTCACCTGGAGATGCAGGCCGAGGAGCTCATCGCCGCCGGCATGGGGCCGGTGGAGGCGCGCCACGCTGCCATGCGCGCCCTGGGACCGCTGAGCCGGATCGAGGAGGAGTGCCGGGACATGCGCCGTACGAGATGGATCGAGACCTTCCTGCAGGACGTGCGCTACGCGCTCCGGGCGCTGCGCCTGAGCCCTGCCTTCACCATCGTGGCGACGCTGTCGCTGGCGCTCGGCATCGGCGCCAACACGGCCATCTTCAGCCTGATGGACGCCCTCCTCCTGCGCTCCCTGCCGGTGCAGACCCCGGGGCGGCTCGTGGCGCTGGGCGATCCCTCCCGCGTCGGCGGCAAATCCGAAGGATCGATCCGCACCGACCTCTTTTCCCTCCCGCTCTACCGCGAGCTGCGCGAGAAGAACCAGGTGCTCAGCGGGCTCTACGCGTCCGGCCGGACGGGCCGTCTGGAGGTCGGCACCGACCGCTCCTCCGCCCAGCCCGAGAGGGCGCGCGGCCGTCTGGTCTCCGGCAACTACTTCGCCGTCCTGGGCGTCCCGGCGTTCCTCGGACGGACCTTCAACGGCGAGGAGGACCGCAGCGCGGGGTCCGCCCCTTACGTCGTCATCTCCCACGACTACTGGCAGCGGCGCTTCGCCTCGGATCCCGGCGTCCTCGGCCGGGCCATCACCCTCAACAACTATCCGTTCACCATCATCGGCGTCACTCCGCCGGAGTTCTTCGGCGACATCGTGGGCACCGCCACCGACGTCTGGATCCCGATGATGATGCAGCGCCAGGTCAACCCCGGCCGCGACTTCCTCGAGCGCTGGGACGTGCACTGGCTCCTCTTGATGGGCCGGCTCAAGCCGGGCGTCTCCGTCGAGCAGGCCCGCGGCTCGATCGGCAGCCTCTTCAAGCAGATCATCGCCAGCCAGGTCATTCCCGAGGACATGCTGGGCGACAGGCCCGGCGATCTGCACATCGACGTCTCTCCCGGCGGCGCCGGCTTCTCCTACCTGCGGCGCCAGTTCTCGCGGCCGCTCGCGACGCTGATGGCCATCGTCGCCCTGGTGCTGCTGATCGCCTGCGCCAACGTCGCCAATCTCCTGCTGGAACGCGCCACCGGCCGGCAGAAGGAGATCAGCGTGCGTCTCGCCCTCGGCGCTGGGCGGGGCCGTCTGGTGCGCCAGCTCCTCACCGAGAGCCTGGTGCTGTCCCTGCTCGGCGGCAGCCTGGGTGTGTTCTTCGCCTTCTGGGCCGACGCCGGCCTCCTCAAGCTGATGATCGGCTCCACCCGCTCCCCCGCGCTCGACCTGCGGCCCAACCTGACCGTCCTCGCCTTCACCGCCGCCGTCTCGCTGCTGACCGGCCTGCTCTTCGGGCTCGCGCCGGCCCTCCGCTCCACCCGCGTCGAGCTGGCCCCGGCGCTCAAGGAGAGCTCCCGCAATCTCGCCGGCGCCGGCGCGGGACGGCGCTGGCCGCTCGGCAAGATCCTGGTGGTCTCGCAGTTCGCGATCTCCCTCCTGCTGCTCATCGGCGCCGGCCTGTTCGTGCGCACGCTGGTCAACCTGCAGCGGCTCGACCTCGGCTATCCGCGGGAAGGCCTGCTCATGCTGCAGCTCGACCCGGTGGCCGCCGGCGTTCCGCGAGAACGTCTGGGGACCTTCGTGGAGCAGCTCCTCGAGCGGTTGCGGGCAGTCCCCGGCGTGGACGCCGTCACCCTCTCCGAGAACGGCCTGTTCAGCGGCACCGAGTCGAGCACCTCGATCGCCATCTCCGGCCGCCCGCCCATCCCCGACCCGGACGACGACGTCGCCTACGACCGCGTGGCCCCGGACTACTTCGAGGTGGTCGGCATTCCCATCCTGCAGGGCCGTGGTTTCGGAACGGAGGACCGGATCGGCACGCTTCCGGTGGCGGTGATCAACGAGACCATGGCGCGCTTCTACTTCCCCAAGCAGAACCCCATCGGCCAGAGATTCGCAGGGACGGACGAGCCCGAGCGGGTTTACGAGGTCGTCGGCGTCTCCAAGGACGCGCGCGACCACGAGCTGCGGGGCGCCGTGCCGCGCCGGTACTACCTGCCACTGTTGCAGAGGTCGGACGATCTGTCGGCGTTCAATGCCGAGATCCGCACCCGCGACCCGAAGGTCCTGATCGAGCCGATCCGGAAAGCCGTTCAGGATTTCAACCCCCGGCTCGCCGTTCTCGACCTGGTGCCGCTGGGCACCAACATCAACGAGTCGATCGACGACGACCGGCTGGTCGCCAAGCTCTCGGCGGTCTTCGGCCTCCTGGCCCTGATCCTCGCCTCGATCGGCCTCTACGGCGTGATCTCCTTCACCGTCGCCCGCCGCACCAACGAGATCGGCATCCGCATGGCCCTGGGCGCGGGCCACAACCGCGTCCTCTGGATGGTGCTGCGGGAGACCCTGCTGCTGGCGCTGGCCGGCATCATCCTCGGCCTGCTCGCGGTGCTCGCCTCGGGCCGCGTGATGGCGAGCCGCCTCTACGGGCTCTCGGCCTACGATCCGCCGACGCTCGTCGCCGCGACCCTGGTGCTGGTGCTGGTCGCCGTTCTCGCAGGAGGGATTCCCGGCTCCCGGGCCACCCGGGTGGATCCCACGGAGGCGCTGCGGTACGAGTAGGGGCTCTGCGAGCCTGACTGGGTGCATCTAGGATCGGACGATCTGCCTCTCCCTTTTCAACTGCGCCACCCAGAAGCCGGCGACGGAGCAAGGGAGCTTCCATCGGCTCGACGAAGTTGACGGCAGCTCGCCGGGATTGCCGGTGCTCCAGCGAAGCTGCCATCGGCGTCCCGAAGTTGACGGAGCGCCCCAGAACTTGACGGAGCGCCACGGAAGGTGACATCCGAACGCTGTCATCTTCCGGCGGCCCGGTGAAGATAACGGCGCGGCAAAGAAGCTGACGGCGGCTCAAAGAAGCTGACAACGGCCCGTTGGGATTTCCAGAACGCCGGAGAAGCCTCCAGCGGCACAGCGAAGGTGACGGCGCGCCACGGAAAATGACGGAATCGCGCCGTCATCTTCTGCGCGCCGCCGCCAACTTCTTTGGCGCACCGTCAACTGCGGCGGGCCGCCGTCAACTTCCCTGGCGAGCCGTAGGATTCTTTGGCGCGCCGTCATCTTCGCCGGGCCGCCGTCAAATTCCTGGAGCCGCCGTAATTTGCGCCAACGCGCCGTCAACTTCGCCGGGCTACCGTCAAGTTCTCTGGCGCGCCGTAAGCTTCTGCGAGCTGCCGTAATTTGCGCCGGCCTGCCGTCAACTTCTGTGCGGCGACGTCAACTACAGGGAGCCGCCGTAAGGTTCTGCGGCATGCTGCCAAGTTCTGCGCGTTGGCACCAACTTCGCCGGACTGGCGTCAGCTTCTGCGGCGTGCCGTCAACTTCAGGGAAGCCGCCGTCAGCTTATCCGAGGAGATGCCAGCTTCTGTGGCGCTCTGGAAGCGTAACCAAGACGTCGTCAGCTTATCCGACGCGCCGCCAACTCCGGCGGGACGCCGTCAAGCTCCTGTGACAAGATCGGTGCCCGGAGGCAGGAGATGCGCGGACGGACACTCACGCGTCGGGACCTCGGTCGCCTGATCGCGCTCGGCGGATTGGGGTGGATTAGGTCGAACGGGCGCGCATCTGCCCGGGCACGGCAGCAGCCGCCTCCTGCAGCACCGTCCGAAGGCTTGGAGCAGATCCTCGAGCGGATTCGAACGAAGTACAGACTCCCCGGTCTGGCGGCGACCGTGATCACCGGAGATAAGGCCGTGAGGAACGGTGTTGCCGGTGTCCGCCGCCAGGGAGCGCCGGACAAGATCGAGCCCGCCGACCGGTTCCACATCGCCTCCTGCACGAAATCGATGACCGCGACGTTGGCCGCCATCGCAGTTCACAAGGGCCAGCTCGAATGGACGACGTCTCTCTCCGACGCGTTGCCTTCCCTCGCGGCAAAGATTCGGCCCGAGTATCGATCGGCCACTTTGGAAGCACTGCTCGCCCACCGGGCCAGGATGCCGGCCTATACCCAGCCGAACCAGAAACAGGTGGAACAGATGAAGGCGCTGAAGGGCTCGCCTGCGGAGCAACGCCTGGCGTTCCTGGCGGAAGCGTTGAGCACGGAGGAGCCCAACCCTGGTTCGGGTAACGACGCGTACTCGAACGTCGGTTATGCCGCGGCTGGAGCCATGATCGAACGCGCGGCCGGAGCCTCTTGGGAGGAGCTTCTCCGTCGCGAGCTCGCACAACCCTTGGGAATGAAAAACATGGGCTTCGGTTATCCCGCAACGGCAAGCGCTCCGAATCAGCCGCGAGGTCACTCCGAAAGCGACGGCAGCATCGTCGAGCTTCCGCTCGACGAATCGCGCCAGCTCGCGGTTTGCTTGTGGCCGGCAGGCGCGGTGCATTGTTCCATCGGGGACCTTGGCCTTTATGTAGCCGATCACCTGAACGGGCTGCGGGGCCGGCGTTCCCTGCTTCCTCAAGCGATCTATCAGCGGCTCCACCATCCGCCGGGCGGAGGCGATTCCGGCTTTACCCTGGGCTGGGGCATCCGGCCCGACCAGCGCTGGGGAGTCACGCACTTCGGAGCGGGAAGCGGGGGATGGTTCTTCGTCCGCATTCTCATCGTACCTGTGCATGACGCGGCGGTCGTGGCGGCATCCAACAGCGGCCAGGCGGGCGATGCCACGAGAGAGCTCTGTATGGAACTGCTCGAGAAATTTGCTTAGGAGGCTCCGATGCAGATGTCAGGCATCCCCTTCGGGACGACGGATTGGTCGCGCATCGAGCCGACGGAACATCAAGGCAAGACCGGCTGCGCCTACTGGCGCACGCAGCACTTCGGAGGCATTCGCGTCCGCATGGTCGAGTACACGCCCGGCTATCTGGCGGATCACTGGTGCGTCAAGGGACACATCCTCTTGTGCATCGAAGGCGAGCTGCACACCGAGCTGGAGGACGGCCGGACGTTCACGCTCAAGCCCGGCATGAGCTATCAGGTGGAGGACAACGCCGAGCCGCACCGCTCGCACACGGCAACGGGCGCCAGGCTGTTCATCGTCGATTGAGGGAGACCCCACCATTGGACAGTCCTGAGGTTTTCGACTTCCTCTTTCGCGAAGCAGTAACCGCCATCGACGCAGGCGACGTGGCAACGCTGGAACGTCTCCTGACCGAGCACCCTGAGCTCCTACGAGATCGACTCGACTCTCCGGGCGCCTGGTTGCGCGATCAGGTCGGGAACGCGCTCGAAGGGTTCTTCTCCAGACCCTACCTGCTCTGGTTCGTGGCAGAGGATCCGATTCGCAATGGCAAGCTGCCACCGAATATCGCGGAGGCGGCCGGCGCGATCATCCAGGCGGCGCGACGTGAGGGAGTCGCCAGCCTGCAGGAGCAGCTCGACTACGCGCTGCGGCTGGTCTCCTGGTCCTGGATCGCCCGGGAGTGCGGCGTGCAGATCCCGCTCATCGATACACTGATCGATGCCGGTGCGGCGCCCGACGGGAACCCCGACAACGCTCTGGTCAACGGCAACTTCGCCGCGGCCGAGCATCTCGTCGAGCGCGGAGCTACGTTGACTTTGGCGACGGCGCTCGGTCTGGAGCGTTGGGATGACGTCGCACGTCTGGCGTCCACGGCGAGCGCCGGAGAGAAGCAGTTCGGGTTGGTCCTCGCCGCTCTCAACGGCAAGGCCGACGCGCTCCGGCGCATGATCGATCTGGGTGCCGACGTGAACCGCCCCAGTGCAGACCTCTATTCGCACGCCACGCCCGTTCATCACGCGGTGGGCTCGGGCTGCCTGGAAGCGGTCCGAGCGCTGGTCGACGCTGGCGCCGACCTCAGCGCGAGGGACACGGTGTGGAACGCAACACCGCTCGATTGGGCGGAATACTATCGGGGCGAACACCAGCACGACGCGCGGGGCCAACGCTACACCGAGATCGCCGCTTATCTCCGCTGAGGGCTACCGGCCCGGCGTTGCCTTGCTGGGATCGTCGGCGGGGTTCACGTAATTGAGCACGAACGGACCCATGCCATGCACCTGGACGGTAGCGCCATCCTTCGTCCACGCGAAATGGCGCATTTCCGCCGGCAGCAGCGCGTAGCCTCCCGGAGCGAGGGGCTTCGCGGCGTTGGCGTCGTGAGTCGAGGCAGCCGGCTTGTCCTGGGCCGCGGCCAACATCGCGCAGAGCAGAATCGTTGTCATCGCGACGAACCGGATGGATTTACGCCGAGACCAGTATTCCTCTACTTCTCCGGCGGCGCAAGCGCCTTGTTCGGATACGGCGGCGCCTTCGGTCTCGGCACGGGCTCGGCCTTGATCTTTTCCTGCAGATAGCGAATCGCCGCGTCGAGCTGGGCATCCTGCCCATCGAAAGTGGCGTGCGGAAGGTCGTCCACCACGACGTCGGGGTCGACGCCGTGCCCCTCGATCAGCCAGATTCCCTCGGGGCCGTAGACGCCGTACTCGGCGGCGGTGGCGATCCCTTTGTCCACCAGGATATTGCTCGAAGAAAGCCAGATCTCGCCGCCCCAGGTGCGGGTGCCGATCACCTTGCCGAGACCGAGCCGCCGCGCGCCTTCGGCGAAGGCTTCGCCGTCCGACGAGGTGCTCTCGTTGACCAGCACGGCGAGGTGGCCGCGGAAGGCGTACGGCATGTTCTGCCACGGCTCGCCGATCCGCGGCTGCCACCAGAACCACGCCTTGCGCAGCAGCTTGGCCAGCAGCCAGCTCTCGATATTGCCGCCCTCGTTGCTGCGCACGTCGATGATCAACCCGGGGCGGTTGTAGACGGGATAGAAGTCGCGCGCCCAGCTCGTGTAGTCGTCGCCGCCCATGGCCCGCAGATGCACATAGCCGATCTCTCCCTTGCCTTTGTCTTCGACGGCCAGGCGGCGCGTGTACTCCCAGTCGCCGTAGCGCAGGTCCGCCGCCTGCTGCGGTGAGATGGGCGTGACGACGACGTCGCGTGACTTCTTCGTCCTGGCGTCCCTCACACGCAGGAGCACCTGCTTCTCCGCCTGGCTGCGCAGCAGCAGGGCGGGATCGGCCACCGACAGTGTGGCGACGCCGTTGATCGATTCGACGACGTCGCCTTCTCTCATTTCGACGCCGGGAACCGTGAGCGGTCCGGCTGCGGACGGCACGTCGGGGTCCGACCGATAGAGCCGCTCGACGCGCCAGCCACCGGCCGCCTCGTCGCGCACCATCAGGGCGCCCAGCGACGCCACCTCGATTTCATCCTCGCCTTTGCGATGCTCGCCGCCGTAGACAAAAGTGTGCAGGGCCGAAAGCTCGCTCACCATCTGTCCCAGCAGATCGTCCAGCTCGCTCCGGCTGGTCACCCGCAAGGAAAGAGGACGGTACTTCTCCAGCATGGCCGGCCAGTTCACACCGTGCATCTTGAGGTCGTAGAAGTAATCGCGCTCCAGGCGCCACGCCTCGCGAAACATCTGCTGCCACTGCTCGCGGGGACTGAACGGGAACGTCCACGCCGAGAGGTCCACCTTGGCTTTCTCCAGATCCTCGGGCGCCTCGCCGTCCGCCGCGAAAACGTAGAGCGCGTCCTCCTTCGCCGCCAGCAGCTTCTGGCCGTCAGCCGACAGGCGGTAGGCGTCGAGACCTTCCATCACCGTCGCCGGCTCGGTTTCCTTATCCGCGTCGAAGGGAAAGGCGAGGAGCGTGGCCGTATCCTCGTCGATACCGGGCTCGATCGAAACCCAGAAGAGGCGATCCTCGTTGGCGGCCAGTTCCTCGTAATTGCCGGCCGGCACCGGCACTTCGACGAGCCGCTCGGCGAGGCCTTCGAGGTCGATTTCCACCTTGGGAGAGGTCTTCGGTTCTTCTTCCTTGGCCCCTTTCTCCTTGCCCTCCTTGCCGCCGTCGTCCTCGGCGCTCTCCTCGCTCTCCTTCTTTTGCGGATGCAGCTCGTCCGGCGGCTGGAACGGCGAGCGGAGGCCTTTCTTCAAGGCGACGCCGAAGATCTGCGCCGTGGCGGTGAGGAAGGGATCCGGCTGGCGCGGGCCCCAGGGCGAGTGGACGAGGGTCTTCAGGCTGCGGTCGGAGAGGAAGTAGAGCCATTTGCCGTCGCGGCTCCAGACGGGGCTCCAACTGTTGTAGCGGTCCGTGGTGAGGGCCACCGTGGCGCCGCTCTCGACGCGATACAGGAAGATCCGGTTGAAGGAGTTCTGCCCCGGCACCGACCAGGCGAGCCAGTGGCTGTCGGGCGACCAGGCGAGGTCCTGGAACTCGCCGTTGGTGGAGGTGGCGATGCGCGTCTGCTTGCGGGTCCGCGCGTCGAGCAGCCAGAGCTGCTGGTCCTTGTCGTGATGGGCGATCCAGCGGCCGTCCGGCGAGGGCACCGTCTCCCAGCGCAGCACCTTGCCGTCGGTGGTGAGCTGCTCGGCCTGGCCGACGCCGTTGGCCGGGAACTTCCACAGCTCCACTTCGCCCGACTCGTCCGACAGCGCGACGACGCTCTTGCCGTCCGGCAGGAAACGCGCCTCGCGGTACCGCACGCCCGGCCGGCGAGTGACCTCGACGATCCTTCCCCGCTTCACCGGCGCGACGAACACCTGGCCGCGCGCCGTGAGGACGATGCGTTCGCCGTCCGGCGAGGGATCGGCGGCGGTCAGGAAGTCCATCGGCTTCTTCACCCAGGTCTCCCGCATCTGGTCGAAGTCGGAGACCAGGCGCACCGGCAGCGGCGAGTCCTGGTTGGCGGCGATGTCAAAGATCCGCAGGTCGGCCCCGAGCTGGTAGACGACGCGGCCGTCGGCGAGGTCGGGCGAAGTCACATCCCAGCCGCTGTGCTTCGTGAGCTGGCGCAGATCCTTTCCCTGCTCGTCCATGGACCAGAGGTTCATCGTGCCGTCGCGGTCCGAGACGAAGTAGACGCGGCCCTGCCAGATCATCGGCGCCTTGCTGGTGCCGGGATAGTCGGCGGTCAGCGGCGAGGCTTCCGCGTCGCCGTCGCCGAACTTCCAGAGGTTCTGTGCGGTGCCGCCGCGGTAGCGCTTGGTATGGCTCCCCTGGAAGGCGAAACGGGTGAAGAAGAGCGTCTTGCCGTCCGGCGTATAGCGGCCGTCGCTCGCCTGGGCGAGAGGGACGAGACCGCGGCGGCCGGTGGCCGGAGCGAGCCGCATGAGCTGCTCGTTCGGCAGTCCGGAGTAGACCGCCGTCGAATAGAGGATCTCGCCGCCCGGCGTCCAGGCGACGACCTTGGCACCCCCGCCCTCGAAGGTGCGGCGGACCGGCAGTCCACCGTCGACGGACATCGTGTAGACCTCGGTCGGTCCCTCGTAGGCGGCCGAGAAGGCGATCGTCCGGCCGTCCGGCGAGATGGTGGGGTGGGACTCCTCGCCGGGGTGGGTCGTCAGACGGGTGGCGACGCCTCCCTGGCGGCTCACCCGCCACAGATCGCCTTCCGCCGCGAACACCACCGTGTCGCCGTGGATCGCCGGAAAGCGGTAATAGCCGAGGGCCTCCTCCGCGCGCACGGCGCAAGGGAGGAGCAGGAAGAGAAGGAAGAGATGTCGCTTCAAGGGAATAGGCTCCTGAGGTTCGGAGCGCGATGCTAGCAGAGAGAGGCGTTACGGGGTTGTCTGCCGGTTGGAGCGGCCTGCGCTTCGAAACCTCACCCCCTGGCCCCCCTCTCCAGCGAAGCTGGAGAGGGGGAACGCCGATGTCGGGCTAGAGACAGAGATGGCTGACGCTCTTGACGCAGCCGAGCGCCAGGTCGACCGTGTAGAAGCAGACCGGTTCGGTCCCTTGGGGACAGCAGAAGAAGACGTTGAAGATCTGCGAGTCCGGACAGGCGACCTCAACTGGGCAGTAACCGCGATTGCAGACGAAGGCATGGGCATCCCCGGGCACGAGGCTCGCAGCCACGGCCATCACGAGGCCAAGCAGGGCGAGACGGATGAGACGCAACTTCTGGTTCATTCAGGATCTCCTTTCGGAAGCGGAACCGAACCGCTTTCCTGGGGAGTACGGCAATTACGGGCGCTTGGATGAAGGAGAGGCGACGCCGCATTCCCCCTTTCCGGCTTCGCTGGAGAGGGGGCCAGGGGGGTGAGGTTTCGAAGGGCAGGCCGGCTCGATCAGGTTGGCGCTCTACCCCGCCGGGACCGGCACAAAGCACTCCTTCAGCCGCCGCAGCAGCGTGAGGTCCCAGCCGAGCCGCTGGCCGTCCTCGTAGCCGCGTTTCCACTCGGAGCTTCCCTTGCCGGAGTCGGGGTAGAACGAGGCGGCAGCCAGGCTCCCGCAGTCACCGAAGTAACGGTCGCGGCCCCGCTCCATCCCCGCGGCGAAGCCCTGCAGGTAGTCGGCGTCGGAGTGGACGCGCTCGCCGATCCGTGAGGCCTCCTCGACAGCGGCCTCCATCCTCGCCTGGATGGCGGCGTTCTTCTGCGCCGCCTTCCAGACCTCATAGGCTGCGAGGGTCTTCTCATAGTCTGGAGGGAACGGCTCGCGCCGCCTCTTGTTCCACGCGGAGGAGGCCTCGGCCTCGCGGACGGATCCGTGCAGCTCCAGCAGCTCGGCGAGCCGCGCCTCGGCCTGCTCGGCGCTCCAGCGGTCGGGCACCGGCACCTTGAGCTGGACCTTGCACGTCCGCGGCTCGTAGAGGGTGAACGGGCCGTCGTGGATCTCCTCCAGCACGCCTTCGTTGAGATCGAGAAAGACGTCGATCCGGCCGCGGTGGACGCCGACGCGCTCCACCCGCGCCGTCTCGCCGGCCGTGAAGCGCCGCCGGGCCTTGCTGTCGGCGCGGTTGCCCACAACCTCGTTGTCGTTGTAATAGTCGTCGCAGCTCGAGGCCATGGCGAGCCGCGTCACGACCGTGCCGCCTCGCCAGCGCGCGTTGAGCTGATCTTCGAGCCCGGCGCCGCGGACCGCGATGGGCACGCACAGCACGGCTAGAGCCAGGGTACTCCAAGCCATCTTGATCGTTGTCATCGAGGGAAATCATAGCCGACGCGATACCATAGCCTCCTCAATCCCATAGAGGAGGCCGCCGCCATGATCCCGCTCCGTGCCGAACAGCCCAGGGTAGAGGCGCCAGCGCCGCTGCCGGCGCGGGCGGAGCGCCTGCGCTCCCTCGACGTCTTTCGCGGCGCGACCATCGCCGCCATGATCGTGGTGAACGACGCCGGGGATTGGGACAAGACCTACTGGCCGCTCCTCCACGCCAAATGGCACGGCTGGACACCCACCGACCTCGTCTTTCCGTTCTTCCTTTTCGCGGTCGGCATCGCCATTCCCTACGCCTTCGCCGGACGCCTGGCCAAGTCGGGAGGCGACCGCCATCCGCTCTACTGGCAGATCGTGCAACGGACCCTCATCCTCTTCGCCCTCGGCCTGTGCCTCGCCTGGTTCCCGTTCTACAACGTCGACTGGCCGACGGCCCGCATCCCGGGAGTCCTGCAGCGGATCGCCGTCGTCTACTTCTTCACCGCTCTCGCCTGGCTTCACCTCTCGCCGCGGGCGCGGGCGCTCCTCCTGGTGACGCTGCTCGCCGGCTACTGGCTGGCGATGATGCTGATCCCGGTGCCCGGCCACGGCGCCGGCGATCTCGGTCCGCAGGGCAACCTCTCCGCTTTTGTCGATCACGCCGTCCTCGGCCGCCACATCTGGAGGAAGGCGCCGGGACCCGGAGACCCGGAAGGCATCCTGAGCACGCTGCCCGCCATCGCCACCGCTCTGGCCGGCCTCTTCGCCGGTGACTGGCTGCGGTCGCCGCGGGCCCCGCGGGAGAAGTTGAAGGGGATGCTGCTCTGGGGAATCGGCGGCACCGTCGCCGGGCTCGCCCTCTCGCCGTGGTTTCCGATCAACAAGAATCTCTGGACGAGCACCTACGTGCTGTTCACCGCCGGCATGGCGCTGCTGCTCCAGGCCATCCTCTACTATGCCGTGGACCTCAAGCAGCGGGACGGCTGGGCGCGGCCTTTCACCGTCTTCGGCACCAACTCCATCTTCGCTTTCGTCGCCAGCGGTTTCCTGGCCAAGGTCAGCCGGACGTTCCACTGGCCGGCGGCAGGCGAACCGATCACCGTGCACGAGTGGCTCTACCGCCACCTGTTCGCTTCCTGGCTGCCGGACAACGCTGCCTCGCTCGCCTGGGCGCTGGCGTTCACGGCCCTCTTGTGGGGCCTGACGGCGATCCTCTATCGGCGTCGGATCTTCATCAGGATTTAAAGCCAGGGCCGCCGGATCTCTCCGGCGGCCCGTCAAGGACAACTCAGCGGTCCATCACGGCCGGCACTGGTTGCCGGTTCCGATGGGACCGATACAGCCGCCGTAGATGACCACCTTCGGGATCAGCTCGGCCCGGCAGTTGGCGCAGACGGGCCGGCTCGCGCCGACGCTCAACAGCGCGTTCGCCGGCGGGTTGGCGTGCCGCACGATCTTGCGCTCGGCGTGGTTGGAGCACTTGTCGGCCAGGTTCTGATCGTTGCCGAGGAAGACGCCGTCGATGCCCGCGATGAGCTCGGCCAACTGGCCCAACAGTTTGAACAGAGCGTTGACGTAGAAGCCGCTCATCGCCCAGGCCAGCTCGCGGGGAGCGGCCCGGTAGACCGCCGCCTTTTCCAGCAGGACTTTCCGTCCCGCCTCGGTGGCGGGACTGAACAGGTAGTCAGGGCCGGGGACGTCCACGGGCGCCTTCACGATCCAGCCGAAGGCGACGGTGATCACGTTGGGCAGCCCCTTCCAGATCCTTCTACCGTTGAGCGGGTTGGGCACCGCCGCGCCGATCATGCCGCGCAGCATGCCGTCGACGAACGCCGCCATCAGCATGTCGAGGGCGCAGCTCAGCAGCGTCTCGGCCCTGCGGCCCACGATGTACCCTTCGATGGTGGCGTTTTCGGCGCTCTGCCGGGCGATGATCCCGTACTCGGCGGCGGCCGAGTGGCCGCTCGGATCGTAGAAGTTGATCGGGTTCGCCGCCGCGTACGTGTAGCGGTTGAGATCGATCGGATCCTCGAGTCGGAACGACGCGGTGTCGCGGGTGAGGAAGCGGCCGACCGCCGGCGCGAAGAAGCGGGCGCGCAGATAGAGCAGTCCGCTGGCGTCGTCGTTCCACTGGCCGCGATAGGCGAACGGATTGGGCGTGGAGCCCTGGAGCAGCGTGCGGACGCCCCAGGCGTCGTAGCGGTAGCGGTCGGTCTCCGCTCCGGCCGCGTTGGTCAGACCGATGACGCTGCCGAGGCCGTCCTGCAAGTAGTAGGCGGGCGTCGCGCCGAGCCGCTGGACAACCTCGTCGGCGCCGAAGGTGTAGCTCGCGACGGAAGCGCCGGCGCCGGTGGATTCATAGACGATGTCGCCGAAGTCGCTGAGCTCGTCCCAGGCGAAGTTGCGGACGGTGGCGCCGCTGGTTTCGCGGATCAGCCTGCCGTCGGCGTCGTACGCGTAGCTCACCGGCGCCCCGCTCGTCGGCGCCGCCTGCGTGAGGCGGTTGGCGGCGTCGTAGCTGTACGTCGTGGTGGCGGCGCCGTCGGTCACGCGCACCAGATTGCCGCGGTCGTCGTAGGAGTATTGCGCCGAGCCCGCCGAGGTGAGCTGATCGAGCTCGTTGTATTGATAGATCGTGGTGACGCCGTTGGCCGTCATCGACGTCCGGTTGCCGGCCTGGTCGTAGGCGTAGGCCAGCTCGGACACCGTCGTGCCGGAAGCGTTGGCGACGGTCTCGCGGAGGAGCCGGTAGGCGTCGTCGTATGTCCAGTCAGTCCGCGTGCCGTTGACCTCGCGCACGCTCACCCGCTGCCCGTTCGGCGACAGCGTGTACTGGAACGACTCGAACGAGGCCGCGGCTCCCAGGTGATGGCCGACGCTCGTCAGCCGGTCGAGCGAGTCGTAGCCGTAGTCGGTCATGACGCCGTTGGGCAGCAGCCGCTGGGTCAGGCGGCCGCCCAGGTCGTAGGTATAGGTGGTCACGCCGCCGGTAGGGTCGGTCACCGTGCGCAGGCGGTTGAGATTGTCGTAGGTGTAGCGCGACACCCCCCGCGGCGTGGTGATCGAGGTGATGTTGTCTCCGGCGTCGTACGTGTAGCTGATGACGACGCCGGTCGGCTGGGTGATGGAGATGAGGCGGTCGAGCGCGTCGTACGCGTAGCTCGTCACGCCCGACGCGGCCGTCGCCGTGGCGCGCTTGCCGGTCGGCGTGTAGGTGAACGCCGCGGCATTGCCGTCGAAGTAGTCGATGCGCCCGAGACGGTCGCGCCCGTCCCACGTGTAGCGGTTGACGTTGCCGTCCGGCAGGCGGACGGTGGCGAGGTGGCCGTCAGGGTCGTAGGTGTACTGCTCGAAAGCGCCGTTGGGCAGGATCTTCTTCACCAGGCGGTCGGCGGCGTCGTACTCGTAGTGCGTCTCGCCGCCCTTCGGATCACGGACGCTGACGACGTTGCCGACTTCGTCGCGCGTGTAGCTCGTGACATTGCCACCGGGATCGGTGACGCTGGCGATCTCGCTGTGGTTGTCGTAGGTGTACGACGTCGTCCTGCCGTCCTCACTGGTGATGGCGGTCAGGTGCAGACCGTCGAATGTGTTCACAAACGACGTGCCGTCGGGGTTGATGAACGTGGTCGGCCGGCCGCGCACGTCGTAGCGGGTCTCACGCTTGACGTTGTCGGCGCGGGTCACGGCGGTGACCTGGTTGTTGGTGTCGTAGGTGAACGTCACGCTGCGGCCGGCCGGATCGCGCATGGACTTGACGCGGTCGGCGTCGTCGTAGGTGAAGACGGTGCTGTTGTTGCGGCCGTCGGTGACGCTGTTGAGGCGGCCCGCGGGGTCATACGTGAAGGAGGTCGTGACCGCATCCGTCGTGCTGGAGGCGCTGACGATGCTGGTGAGCTGGCCCGCCTTGTCCCAAACGTACCGCTCGGTGACGCCCGACTCGTCCTTCTTCGACAGCAGCCGGCCGGCAAAGTCATAGGTCATCTCGACCTTGGTGCCGTCCGGGAACGTCGTGCGGATCTTGCGGTCGGAGGCGTCGTAGTCGTGCGTGAAGTGGTTGCCGTTCGGATCGGTCTCCCCCGTCCGGTTGCCGTTGGCGTCGTAGGTGTAGGCGAGCGTGTTGCCGAGCGGGTCGCGGCGCAGCGTCTGATTGCCGAGGATGTCGAAGCCGAGATCCATCCGGCCGTGCTTGCTGTCGACCATCGCCGTCAACTGGCCGAGCCCGTCCCACTCGTGAGTGCTGCTGAAGCCGCTGTGGTCGACGATCGACACGATGTTGCCGACGGCGTTGTACGCGAACTGCGCCGTCTGTCCGCTGGGCAGGGTCATGCTGGTCTGATTGCCCTTGGCGTCGTAGGTGGCGCCCATCAACTGGCCGAGCGAGTCCTGCAGCGCGGTGATGTTGCCGGTGCCGTCGTATTGGAACGTCTTCACCTGGTTGAGCGGATCGGTGACGGTGAGCAGCCGGCCGCGCGAATCCCAGTTCTTGCGCGTGATGTTGCCGAGGGGATCCTTGGACGAGGTCAGGTTGCCGTTGGCGTCATAGGTGTAGGTCCACGTCTTGCCGAGCGCATTGGTGCGGGTCAGCAGGTTGTGGTTCGCGTCGTAGGTGAACGTGGTGACCCGGTTGAGCTGGTCCTTGTAGCTGACCGGCTTGCCGAAGCTGTCGTTGGTGCGGACCGTCACGCCGCCGTCGGGATAGGTGGAGGTGACGGTGTTGGCGGTCAGGTTGTACGCGTACTGCGTGGTGTTGTTCGTCCGGTCGGTTTCGCTCTGCAGGCGCCCGTCCGGGTAGTAGCTGGCGGACGTCGAGCCGCCCCGCGGATCGATCTCCCGCACCAGCAGGTGGCCGGAGGCGTACTCGTACTGCACGGGAGCCGCGATCGACGGCAGTTGCACGGCCGTCAGATCGCCGGCCGCGTCGTATGCGTAGTCGTAGTGATTCCCCGCCGGATCGGTGATCTGGGTGATGCGGCCCTGCGCGTCGCGCGCGAACGGCACGGTGAGGCCGCCGGCGCTGCTGACGATGCCGTCGCGGGTGAAGGTCAGCGTGTTGCCGTTGAGGTCCTTCACCAGTTTCATCTGCCCGTCGGCGCCGATGACGTACTGCCGGCCGTAGGGATCGGTATAGGTGTAGTTCGACGGCGCGAAGCTGCCGGGCACGTCGAGGAAGCAGGCGAAGGTGCCGCCGGAGAGGATCAGCAGGCCGCAGCCGTCGCCGGTCAGCGTGCCGTAGGAGCCGGGCTCGGGCACCCACTTGGGGAAGAGGAAGAAGGGGAACGGGAACGGCGCGTTCTGCGGCTTGAACTGGAACGTCTGGCGCCGGCCGTTGAAGTTGAAGGTGACGTCGTTCTTCTTGTTGACCTCCAGCCGCACGCTGGTCAGCAGCGACCAGCCGTAACCGAAGTCGCCCACCTTGCCGCGCTCGAGGCTGTCGTAGCGGCGCGAGATGGTCACCGGCATGCCGGCCACCGGCACGCGCAGGTCCGTCACCAGCTTGGTGACGCGGCCCGGTTTGTTCTCGCCGGTCACCTCGACGACGATCAGGCTGGTCTGCTGCGTGCCGTTCGAGAGGGTGGCGCGCAAGCGGATCGTGTACTCGCCGTTGGCCAGCACGGAGGGATCGAGCGTCGCCATCGTGCCGCCGCCCACGACGTTGCCGTTGAGGACGCGGATCTCGGCCGGATTGGAGCTCGGCCAGAAGTCGAGGATGCCGGAGGTGATCGAGATCCCGGAGGCCACCGTGATCGGCGTGCTGGTCTGCACGGTGCTGCCGATGAGCGGCCCGCCGATCCATCCTTGCGTGACCACCGGTCCGATGTTGCCGGGCGGCTGATTCGGATCGCCGCCGCCGGTGCCCACGGTCCACGGCACGTTGACGACGTTGGAAAACGTCCCCAGGCCGGCGACGCGGCCGACGGCCTGCGCCGTGTCGGTGCCGGCGTTGACGCCGATGTAGGAGAAGGTGGCGCGGCCGGCGGCGTCGGTGACGGCGCTGATCTCGCGCGCGTTCGGGCCGTTGACGATGAGCGCCAGACCGGCGTTGGCCACCGGCAGGCCGGAGCCGTCGAACGCCTCGACCGTCAAGGTCTGCGCCTGGCCCGTCGGTTTGGCGGTGAGCGTGAGGGGGCTGAGCTTCAGCGAGCCGGTCGGCGGCACGCCGTGGTTGCTGACGTTGCCGGCGGTGACGGTCAGAGCGAGCTGGCCGGCGCAGCATTCCGAGTAGTCGACCTCGTAGGGATAGCTGCCCGCCGCGGGGAAATTCACGACGATGGTGTTGGCCACCGGCGCCGTCGGCGAGTTGTAGGCGCCCATCACCGGCAGGCTCTCGAACGGCGTCAGGCCGCCCGCCGGTACGTTGAGCAGCGGACCGCTGACGCGGGTGGCGCCGCCGCCGACTCCGAAGATGAAGCCGTCGTCGGAGAAGAAGCTGATCACCAGGTTGCCGGCGCCGGCGACGGTGAACGAGCCGGTGTAGACCGCCTGGAAGGTGAACAGCGAGCCGACGCCGGCCTGCAGGCCGTTGCCCTCGGCGATGATGGTGCCGGTGAAGTTGCCGTTGAGGTCCGTGGTGACGTTGGTGAACGGCCGCGTGTTGACGCCCACGCCCGAGGTGTTCCCCGGAATGGTGCCGGTGGGAGGATTGAAGTTGATGGTCGGGAAAGCCTGGATGAACGCCGGTGTCGTGCCCGCCGGAGTGTTGAACACGCCGGAGCCGTTGGAGAAGAAGTAGCGGGCGAAGATCGGCGTCGTCGAGATGCTCTGCACCGGGATGATCCAGTTGACCGTGGCCGTGTTCGACACCGCCGATCCCGAGGTGGCCTGGACGGTGTCCGCACCGGCGTTGGCGCCGGTGTAGCTGAAGGTCGCGTTGCCCGAGGCGTCCGTCGTCCCCGTGCCGCCGCCCGGATTGACGCCGGTCACGGTGAACTGCACGGTGGCGCCGGCGATCGGCACGCCGGCGGGATCCTTGAGCGTCGCCGTCATCGTCTGGCTGGTCCCCGTCACGTTGGGACCGGCGATGGCCGGCGCGAGGACGAGCGAGTTGAAGACCGTGACGTTGGTGACGTCGGTGGAAGCGGCGGCCGACAACGGCCCGTAGGCGTTGTGCCCCGGGTCCGTCCAGATGGCCATCGCCTCGGCGGTGATGACGCCCGCCGGCTGCGTGGAGGGGATCGCGTAGTTGATCGTCGTCTGGAAGCTGGCGCCCGGCGCCAGGCTGCCGACCGCCGGCTTGACGATGCTGCCGTCCGGCAGCTTCACCGCCAGGTCCACTTCCGGCGCCGCCGCCGCGCCGACGTTGGCGGCGCCAACGGTGTAGGCGATGGTGGTGCCCGCCGCGGCGGTGGCCGGAGCGGTCAAGGTGAGCGGCACGATCGACAGGATCTCCTTCGACCGCGCCTCGCCGGAGGTCGGCCCGTAGGGGGCGCCGGCCGGATCGGACCAGTCGAGGCTGATGCCGAAATCGAGATCGCGGTTGTTGAAGCTCGCCAGACGCGCCTGGTACTGGGCGTCGGTCTCGCCGTCGTCGTCGCGCTTGGGGATCTCGGGGACGCGCCAGGTGGTGGTGATCGTCGTCGATTCACCGGCGCCCAGCACGAAAGGCGGCGCGCTGGTCACGGTGCCGTCCGGATTGGTCACCTGCAAGTTGCTCAGCACGGCCGTGCAGCCGCCGGTGTTGCGGACCTGCGAAACGACGTCGGCCGTCTGCGCGGGAAGCAGCGTGGCCGGCACTTCGGTGGTGAAGGAGAGGATCGGCACGCGGATGCGGCTGGTGAAGAGCCGCTGTCCGACGTCGCCATAGGGATTGCCGATGGCGTCGGTCCACGACAATTCCGCCGAGACGGTGAGGATCTGGCCGTCGGCCTCGGCCAGGCGCGCCAGATACTCCGCCGTCGTCTCGTTCTCGCCCTTCGGCGCGATGGCGGCCGGCGTGAACGTCTCGATCTGCACGAAGCTCGAACCCGCCGCGAGGTCCGCCACGTCGAGCGTCCGCGTCGTGCCGTCCGGCAGCGTCAGATGGATCGTCGCCGTGGCCGGCGCGGAGCCGACGTTCGTCACCGTCACCTTGTATGGCGCCGGCGAGCCGGGGCTGGCGACCGCCGGCCCGGAGAGCGCCAGCGTCAGCACCGGGATGGCCAGGACACTGCGCGACGACACTTCGACCGGCAGGTAGACCTGGCCGTTGGCGTCGCTGAACGTCACCTTGCCGGCGGCGGTGAAGACGCGGCCGTTGAGCGCCGCGAGCCGCTGCAGGTACTCCGCCGCCGTCTCGGTGCTCTCGCGCGTCGGAACGTCGGGCGTGGTGGCCTGGAGCTCGACCGCCTGGCTGCCGCCCGCAGGGAGCGTGCCGAAGGTGTGGGAAAAGGTCTCCGGCGACAGGCCGTCGAGCGTCTCGCTGAGGGCGACCTGGGTAGCCGCGGTCGACGCCGAGGCGTTGGCGACCGTCGTCTTGATGGTGAGCTGCTGGTTGGGCAGGACGGTCCGCGGCTGCGTCTGCGCGGCGGTGACGACGGCGGGAGCCGGGAAGATGCCTGAGTCCTCGATCACGGCTACGATGACGCCGTAGCCGGGCTTGCCGGGATCCGGTCCGTAGGGCGGCTGCGGATCGACCTTCACCACGGCCGCCGCGGCGATGTTGCCGTAGATGTCATTCCCGTCCTTGGCGATGGCGGTCGAGACGATCACCTCGATGTACGCCGGCACGCTGATCGGCGGCGGGAAGGTCTGGCCGCCTTTCGAGATCCAGCAGGTCGGCGTCAGGCTGCGCGCGGTGGCGTCCGGCTGGCAGATGTGAATCTGGTCGATCGGGTCCGCCAGGCCCTTGAAGGAAGGGTTCGTGGCGTACTCGCCCTGCAACACCTGCGATTCCCACTGCGCGCCCCAGAAGTTGACCCGCTGGCCGAGCTCCAGGCCGGCGTCGTTGCCGCCCCAGATGACGAAGGAGGTGGAGAGGTACAGCGTCACGGCGACGGTGCGGAACGCGGGCTCGTAGAACGTATCGCCGGCGAACGCGACGGTGAGGGACGAGGGGCCCGACAGTTGCTGGGGGCCGAGGGTGATCGTCGTCGAGGCGACGCCGTTGGCGTTCGTCACCGCGGTCGCCGTCACTCCGCCGACGCTGAAGGTGACGGTCTTGCCGGCGAGCGGCGCCAGCGAGTCGGGATCGCGGAGGCGGGCGGAAACCGGCTGCGGCACGGCGGTGCCAAGGAGCGTCTTCGCCGTGTACTCGAGGAGCACATCCTCGCGCTCCACGGTCACCGTCTGCGTGGCGCGCAGCGCCGGCAGGTTCCCCTCGCCGGCGAAGTCGACGGTCACCGGGACCTCCGCCGGCGCGGCATTGGCCGTCACCGCGATGCGGGCCACGCCGGTGGCGTCGGTCACGGCGGTGAAAGCCTCGCCGCCCAAAGAGAACGTCAGCGTCCGGCCCGCCACCGGCGCTCCCGTAGCATCGGTCAGCAGGGCGGCGAGCTCGAGCGGATCGCTGTACTGCACGCGCGTGCCGCCGATATAGAGGAGGCTCGCCTCGCCGCTCGGCGGCAGCGGCACGTCCGGGCCGCAGGAGGCGGTCTCCCACGTCACCGTGACGTCGTTCGACAGCACGGCCGCGCCGCTGGCGTTGGCCACCGAGGCGCGGACGACGTCGGCGCCCTGCGCGGTGCCGACGTAGGTGAACCGCGCGTTGCCCTGACTGTCGGTGACGCCCTGGCCGCTCTCGCCGGCGTTGGGACCGCTGATCGCCCGGAAGTCGGCGACGACGTTCGCCAGCGGCGTGCCGTTGGCGTCCTGCAGGTGCGCTCGCAAGGTCACCGGCGAGCCGCCGGAACCGGAGAGGCCGGAGGGGCCGAGCGACAGCTCGCCGCCGGGAAAGTCGATACCGCGGGTGCCGACGGCGCGCCACTGCACCGACTCATTGCCCCGGCACGAAGAATCGAAGCCGCCGGTGTCGAGCACGTGCGCGGTGTCGAGCACCGACACGTCGCTGCCGTCGATCCTCACCGTGATCTTCGGAATGCGCGTCTCGCCGGCAGGCAGGGCGCCGCCGCAGGCCACGATGGGATAAGCGCTGGTGTCGAAGTTGCCGGGGAGCGTCTGAGTGAGGATCGCCGAGCCCCCAGCCGGAATCGTGAAGCTCGGCCAGAGCGAGAACTGCGCATTGGCGCGCTGCAGATCGACGGTCACCTTCTCGACGGTGACGGGCACGCCGGAGACGTTGTCGAGCCGGACCGCGCCGGCGTTGACCGGCGCTCCGCCGCCCATGTAGGTCACGTTGGGCGCACCCTGCCAGGGCGTGGGGAAACTGGCGCTCGGGCTCGTGCTGTCGGCGAAGCCGACGAACACCTCGAGCCCGGCGGTATCGGCGGCCGATACGGCATCCAGCGATGCGAGCTCTGCGGCCTCCTCCGCGCGCGCGGCTTCGGCGGGCGCCGTCGCCTCGGACGCAGCCCGCGCGTAAGCATCGGCCGGCTCCATGGCATGCAGCTGCGGCCGCGCCAGTTGGAACGGCTGGAGGATGAACCACTCGAGGAGGAAGAGCGCAAGGAGCCTGCGGATGGGGAACCTGCGGACCATTGTAGACACCTCCGACCGCTCGACGGCCTGGATAGAGCCCTGACTTTTCGATGAACAGCTAAACTGGCGCCGATCCTCGCCCAAGCGCAAACGCTTGTCAAGCCATGTAGAGATATGTCACCGAGTCTTCACAGGCTGTCAGAGCCACCGGCCGGCTGCGGGGCACCCTCTGGATGAGGGGGAGGCGGTCTGCTCGGCCGTGAAGCCGTAGCGGTTGCGCAGCGCGGCGTTCATGCGGGCGGTGTTCTCGCCGAAGACGGGGAAGTTGGTCTGACCGCGCGGCTGCGGCTCGTAGGTCCTATGAGAAGGATTTTTGGGATGCGGTAGCGGCGAACTGAGGCCGGCGAGGCGCATTCACGCAGGACGCCAACAGATCCCTGGTAGACTACGCCCGCTCCATGATCGCCAGACGCTGTAGACGAGAAGGGTCCCGCGCGTGATGCGCGCCGCCGAGCTGACGTCTCTCATCGCCGCCGCGAGAGAGGGAGACCGGGCCGCGGAAGAGGAGCTCTTCTCGCGCGTCTACGCGGATCTCAAGCGGCTGGCGCGGGCCCAGATCAGCGTCCGCCGGCCGGGCGAGACGCTGGACACCACGGCGCTGGTGCACGAGGCCTATCTGCGGCTCGACGCCTCCGGCCTCGACGCCCAGAACCGGGCCCACTTCTTCAATCTCGCGGCGCGGGTGATGCGCCACGTGGTGATCGACTTCGTGCGGCGGCGGGATTCGGACAAGCGGGGCGCCGCGCTGCGCGTCTCGTGGCCGGACCAGGAGCCGGAAGCCGCCGGCGGCGCCGGACCGGAGCCGGATCTGCTGGCCCTCGACGCCGCGCTCGAACGGCTGGCCGGAGAGAGCCCGCGCCTGGCGCGGCTCGTCGAGCTGCGCTTCTTCGCCGGCCTGTCGCTCGAAGAGATCGCCGGCCTGCTCGCCGTCAGCGAGCGCACCTTGAAACGGGACTGGCGCAAGGCCAGGGCTTTTCTCCTCGCCGAGCTGCAGAGCCCGCCCCGCCCATGACCGCGTCCCCCGACCCGCAGCCGGCCCCAGGCGCCTCCTGGGAGGAGCTGTTCGACGAGCTGGCGGAGCTGCCGCCGCGAGAGCGCGCTCGCCGCCTCGACACTCTGCGAACCGCAGATCCCGAGCTCGCCGATCGGCTGGCGCGGATGCTGAAGGCGGACGCCGAGACGGAGGATTTCTTCTCCCGTCCCGCCGTGAACCTCCTCACGTCCGTCAGCGGCGAGGAGAGCGAGGAAGGCCCCGCCCTGCCGGAGGGGACCGTCATCGGATCCTGGTGCCTGCGCGGTCTGCTCGGACGGGGCGGCATGGGCGAGGTCTACCTCGCCGAGCGCGGCGAAGGCTCCCTGCTGCAGCGGGCGGCGCTGAAGCTGATCAAGAAGGGGATGGATTCGCGGGCCATCGTCCGCCGGTTCCTGCGCGAGCGCCAGATCCTCTCCCGGCTCAGTCATCCGGCGATCGCCCGCCTGATCGACGGCGGCCAGACCGCGGACGGCCGGCCCTACTTCGTTCTCGAAGTGGTGGAGGGCCAGCCGATCACCGACTATTGCCGGCAGCGCGCCCTCGGGCTCGAGGACCGGCTGCGGCTCTTCCAGCGCGTCTGCGCCGCCGTCGACAGCGCCCATCGCAGCCTGATCGTGCATCGCGATCTCAAGCCGGCCAACATCCTGGTCACCGCGGAGGGCGAGGTGAAGCTGCTCGACTTCGGCATCGCCCGCCTGCTCTCGGACGACGGCGAGGAGTCGGCGATCCTCACCCGCCTGGGCGACCGGGTGCTCACCCCCGCCTACGCGGCGCCGGAGCAGATCCTCGGCGAGCCGATCACCATGGCCACGGACGTCTATGCCCTGGGCGTCCTCCTCTTCGAGCTGATCACCGGCGCTCTCCCGCACTCGCGGAGCCGCACGTCCCTGGGATCCCTGGCGAGCGGAGTGGAACGGGAGACGATCGAGCGTCCGAGCGACGTGCTGGAGCGCGACACGACGATGCCGGCCCGGGAAGCGCACCGCCTGGCCCGGCGCGTCGAAGGCGATCTCGACCTGATCGTCCTCACCGCGCTGCACCGCGAGCCCGCCAGGCGCTACCGTTCGGCCGCGTTGCTTTCCGAAGATCTCGGAAACTTCCTGGCCCAGCGGCCGATCCGGGCGCGTCCGGACACCCTCCGCTACCGGCTGCGCAAGCTGGCCGGACGCAACCGGGTGGCGGTGGTCGCCGGACTGCTGGGGCTGCTGGCGCTCTGCGCCGGGTTGGGCGTGGCGCTCTGGCAGGCGCGCGTGGCCTGGCTGTCGGCGCAACGAGCGGACGCCGAGGCCCGGCGGGCGCAGCAGGTCAAATCCTTCCTCTTCTCCGTCTTCCGGCAATCCGATCCCGAATCGGCGGAGGGCGCCGGCCTGACCGCCCGCGACCTGCTCGACCGCGGCGCCCAGCGCATCGAAGCGGAGCTCGCCGGCGATCCCATCACGCAGGCGGAGATGCTCGCCGCGATTGCCCGCATCGAGATCAACGTCGGCTCGCTCGACCGCGGGCTGGAGCATGCCCGGCGCGCTCTCCGGCTCCGCAAGTCGGTGCTCGCGCACGGCGACTGCCGGCTCGCCGAGAGCCGTGCCCTGCTCGGCGAGGCCCAGAAGGAGCACGGCGAGGTCGAGGAAGCCCGGCATACCCTGGAGCAGGCGGTAGAGGAGCTGGCCGCCGCTCGTGGCGATGCCAGTCTGGAGACGGCCCGGGCCCGCCGCCTCCTGGCCGGCACGCTGCTGCACCGGACGGAGGACCTGCCGTTAGGCGTCAATCTCCTGCAACGGTCCCTGGCCGTCTTCCGGCAGCGGCTGGGAGATCCCAACCCGGAGACCGCCGAAACGCTCGGCGAGCTCGGCATTCTGCTGGAGCGGTCCCAGCGCTACCCCGAAGCCGAGCAGGCCTACCGGCAGTCGCTGGCACGCCTCGAGCGCAAGCTCGGCCCCAGCCACGTGAAGGTGGCGTCCGCCCGCATGCTCCTCGCCGGCCTTCTGGACCGCCTCTACCGCGCCGCCGAAGCGCAGCCGCTCTTCGAGCAGGCCATCGCGGCCCAGCGCGCGGCCCTCGGCAACCGCCATCCGCTCCTGGCCGAAACCCTGTTCTCCTACGGCATCTTTCTCCTGGGCCAGCAGAAGCCGGATGCCGCCGAGAACGCCTTGCGGGAAGCGCTCGGGATCTTCGGCCCGAAGCAGTACCAGGCCGGCCATTGCCTGCGCTACCTGGGCGTGGCGGCCGCGGACCGGGAACGCTACGCCGAAGCCGCCAGCCTCTTCTCCCGCGCCGCCGCCAACTTCGAGCGCACCCTGGGAGCCGACGACCTGCAGCGCTGGCGAGCGCTGGCCAATCTCGGCTGGGCCCATCTGCGCCTGGGCCGGACGGCTGAAGCGCGGCGCGAGCTGACCAAGGCGGTGGCCCGGATCGAGCGCCTCAGCGGCACCGAGAGCTACGAGCTGCGCCTGCCTCTCAAGGAGCTCGGCGAAGCGCTGACGACGGCCGGCGAGGGCGCGGAAGCCGTCGCGACTCTGGAGCGGGTGCGGAGATTGGAGGTGAAGCTCTTCGGCACCCCGCAAAACCGGGCCGTGGCCGGCTCGGACCTCCTGCTGGCCCGCGCCCGGCTCGTCCGCGGCGCCCCGGGGGATGCCGGGCTGGCCCGCCAGGCGCTCGACGAAGCCCTCCTCAGCTTCGCCAAAGTCGCTCCCGAGGACCTGCTCTATGGCCACAGCCTGCTGGAGAGCGGCCGGCTCGCCCTGGCCGAAGGAGACCGCGGCCGGGCCCGCCGCGAGCTCGCCGCCGCCGAGCACCTCCTCGCGGTCCGCCGTGGCCCGGACCATCCGCAGACCCGCGAAGCCCGCCGCCTGCTAAAGACCGCCCGTCCTCAACCTGCCGCCCGCAACCGCACCACCGCGAAGCCCGCCAGCAGCAGAGCGAACGCCGCGAATCCCCAGGTGCCGAGCGTCGGCACCGCCGCGGCCGCCGGAGCGCCGGCCACGAAAGCGCTGGCCCCGCCGGCGGCGAGGGTGCTAGTGATGGCGAGCGGGCCATTGATTGTGCTGCTGCCACCGGCGGTCGAAACCACTCGGCTGGGGCTGACGTCGCCGCTGGCCGTGCGGAGAAACGCCACGTAGCTGCCAGGGATGTCTGCGTTGGCGACCAGGATCTCGCCGGATTGAGTGAGCGTCAGGCCTTCAGGATGGTCCAGAGCGGTGCTCGCGCCCTCGATCGAGCGCAGCGGCGCCGTGTTCCCGGTGGCCGTCCGGGAGAAGACCCGTACGGCATCGAAGCCAAAAGGAGCGTGGATATCGGCCACCAAAAGCTCGTCGTGCTCTAGATCGACGAAGATGCCGCGCCCGGAGCCGAGCAGAGTCGCGGCGCCGGCCAAGTCCCGAATGGGGCTCACGTCACCGTTGGCCAGCCGGTTGAAGACGAGGACGTGAGGTCCGATGCTCACAAAGAGCTCGTCATGAGCCAGGTCGAGGAACACGGCCAACGGCTGGCCAAAGCCTGTTGCCGGCCCCGCGATCGTCCGGATCGGCGCAACGTTGCCGTTGGCGGTGCGCGAAAAGACCTTCACGGCCTGACCGAACGTATCGGCTACGAAGATTTCGTCATGCACGGTGTCCACGGCGATGCCCGACGGATGATCGAGACCCGCGTTGGAGCCGCCGACGGTTCGGAGAAGAGGGGAGTCCCCGTTGGCGGAGAGAGCGTAGACGTTGAAGGCATCATCCACGTTGCTCGAGAAGTTCGTCACGTACAGCTCCCCATGGACCAGGTCGGCCGCGACATACAGAGGAACGAGCAACTGCGTGTTGGGACCCGAGATCGTGCGGATCGGGGCTGCGGGGTCCGAAGCCCCATCGGCGAAGCTGGCCACGGAGATGGGGTTACCACCGTTGGTAACGATCTCGTCCGCCAGCAGGGGACCCGCAGAGCCAAGGCACAGGGAAAACAGGACGGCAGCCAAGGAGCGTTTCGCCCGCAACCGCGCCACCGCGAAGCCCGCCAGCAGCAGAGCGAACGCCGCGAATCCCCAGGTGCCGAGCGTCGGCACCGCCGCAGCCGCCGCCGGAGCGCCTCCGGCCACGAAGGCGGAGGCCCCACCGGCAGCGAGGGTGCTGGTGATGCCGATCGGAAGGTCGATCCCGCTGCTGCCACCGGCAATCGAAACCACGCGGCTGGGGGCGACGTCGCCGTTGGCCGTGCGGGGAAAGGCTGCATAGCGGGAGCTCTCACCGCTATTGGCGACCAGGATCTCGCCGGATTGGGTGAGCGTCAGGCCCTCGGGAATTTCCAAACCAGTGCTCGCGCCCACGATCGAGTGCAGCGGTGCCGTGTTTCCGGTGGCCGTCCGGGAGAAGACCCGCACGGCGTCAGGAGAGGGAAAGTGGACATCGGCCACCAGCAGCTCGTCGTGCTCCAAATCGACGAAGATGCCCCGAGTGTCGGAGAGCTGAGTCGCGGCACCGGTCAGGTCCCGAATCGGGCTCGCAGCGCCGTTGGCCAGCCGATCGAAGACCACGATGTGATCTGCCGCGCTCACGAAGAGCTCGTCATGGGCCAGGTCGAGGAACACGGCGAGCGGCCGTACCATCAAAGAAATCGTCCGGATCGGCGCGACGTTGCCGTTGGCGGTGCGCGAAAACACCTTGACCGCGAAGTCGGACCAGTCGACGACAAAGATCTCGTCATGAACGGCGTCCACGGCCATGCCATACACGAAACCCAGATCTGCGTTGGCACCGCTGATGACCCGGAGGGGAGCAATGTCGCCGTTGGCAGAGAGCGCGTAGACAAGGACGGCGTCCTCCGACGAAGGTGAGTAGTTCGCCACATACAGCTCCCCATGCACCAGGTCGGCCGCGACGTACCTGGGGACAGCCATCTGCATGGCGGGCCCCGTGAGCGTGCGGATGGGCGCGGCCGGGTCCGCGGCCCCATCGGTGAAGCTCGACACAAACGGAAAACTGCTGACCTTTTCAGAGATGTTGCTGGGGTTGGCGACGATCTCGTCCGCGAGCACCGCGCCCGCGAAGCCGAAGCAAAGAGAAAACAGAGCGATCGCTGAGAAGCACTTCATGAGCAGGTCTCCAATAAAAAGAGGGAAGCTCCCTGCCCAGAGATACGGGTTCCTTCCGCGGACGGGGACATCCGCGGGATCAGCGTCGATGCCCGGGGCCGCCTAGGGATGTTTCTTCGCCCGCTCAGGCCCGGGCCGCTTATAAAGCGCCTCGCGCTTGGCCGTGCCCTTGCGGACCAGCTCCAGCCGGCCCTCGGCGAGCATGCGGCGCAAGGCATCCGAGGCGGTCCGCGGGCGGATGGGTCCGCTCAGGTGCTCGGCGAAACGGCGGGTGGCCTCCTCTGCCGCGGCGGTGGGGCCGAACGGCTCCGGCAGATCCGGGCTCTCGGCGGCCAGCATCACCATCCTGCCGAACCTCTTGCGGCCGGGAGCCGGGACCTCAGGCTCCTCTTCCTGCGGCAGAGGTTGGGCACCCGCCGAGCCGACGACCGTGCGGAAGGTTTCGAGGTCCTTCAGCGCCTTCTCCTGCGCGGTGCGGTGGAACGCCTGCTGCTCCCGGTGGTAGGCGGTTTGCTGGACGTGGAACGCCTCCTGATCGCGATGATGAGCCTCCTGTTCGCGGTGAAAGGCAGCGCGGGCCTCCAGATTGGCCATGACGTCTTCAACGGAGAGCTTCGAGCCCATATCCTTGCCTCCTCCGATTTGCGGCGAAACGTCTTTCAGGCATGAAAACACACGCCAGATCAGAGGATTATAACGACTCGCGGCGAAACGCTGCATTTGCGGTTAATCTTTGGATTTGCGGTGTAGCATTCCAGTTGCGGTGTAGCAAACCAGTTGCGGCGTAGCAGGCCAGTTGCGGCATAGCAATCCATTTGCGGCAAAGCGTTGGAGTTGCGGTGTAGAAGCCCATTTGCGGCGTAGGGTTCCAGTTGCGGTGTAGCAAGCCAGTTGCGGTGTAGCAGGCGAGTCGCGGCAAAGGAGCCCAGTCGCGGCGTAGAAGAGCAGTTGCGGCGTAGAAGACGAGTTGCGGTGTAGCAAAGGAGTCGCGGCGTAGGAGGCCAGTTGCGGTGTAGGAGCTGCGACAAGGCGTCTCCGTTCGCCCGGCGCTTCCGCACCGGGCTACCGAGACGTCGCCCGTTGGGCGAGTCGCTCCAGAGGAGCGACGTTTCGATAGCCCGGTGCGGAAGCGC
>DASYTJ010000048.1:0-7927 GCA_036002325.1 Thermoanaerobaculia bacterium
GCCCCGGCACCTGGCGCCGGAGGCGACCGTGCTCGACCTGGTGAGCGAGCTCGGACGCCACCCCCGCACCGTGGCGGTCGAGCTCAACGGCGAGATCCTGCCGCGCGCCGCCTGGGCCGAGCGGCGTCTCGCCGAGGGAGACCGCGTCGAGATCGTGCACTTCGTCCAGGGCGGATGAGGCCCCGGAATACCCGAGCGCGGAGAGCGGTTAGCGTTCGAGGCGTTGTCCGTTCCGCGTCGCTCCGTGTACACTTCCCGTCCGCGTGGGCCGCTAGCTCAACTGGCAGAGCAGCAGACTCTTAATCTGCGGGTTCTAGGTTCGATTCCTAGGCGGCTCACCATCTCAGACCAACCGGGTCGACCCGTCGTCCGCAGCGTCCTGCGAAAGTGGCGGAACTGGTATACGCGCTAGACTTAGGATCTAGTCCCGAGAGATCGGGTTGGGGGTTCGAGTCCCCCCTTTCGCACCAACCGTAGAACTCTTCGACCCGTAGAACTCTTCGACTTCCCGCCGAGCGCGGGGTAGGATCTCCAACCGATGAGCGTCGTCGTCTCCGTGCAGGACGTCGGGCCCTGCCGCAAGCAGCTCACCATCGCCGTGCCGGCTCCCGCCGTCGAGGCCGAGACCGAGCGGGTGGTGCAGGAGTACGGGCGGAAGGTGCGCATCCCCGGCTTCCGCAAGGGGAAGGTCCCCTCCGACCTGGTGCGCCGGCGCTATCAAAAGGACATCGAGCACGAGGTGGTGGAGCGCCTCTTGCCGCGCTACTGGCGCCAGGCGCAGGCGGAGAGCGAGATCGACCCCCTGCTGCCTCCCGAGGTCGACGAGGTGCAGGAGCTGCGCCCCGGCGAGGCCTTGACCTTCGTCGCCTCGGTCGACACGCGGCCGAAGATCGAGCTGGGCGACCTGCACGACTTCAACCTCCCCTCGCCCGAGGTCGACCCCGGCGAGGTGGAGATCGAGGAGGCGCTGGAAGACCTGCGCCGGCAGGTGGGCACCTGGGTGCCGGTCGAGCGGCCGGCGGCGCGCGGCGACCTGGTGAGCGCGCGCATCACCGAGCTGCCGGGAGACGGCGACGAGGGCAAGCCGCCCGAAGACGCGGCCGGTAAGGCCGCATCCGAAGCAGCCGGCAAGGCTGCTTCCGAGCAATCCGTCGAGATCGAGGTCGGCAACCCCCAGGTGTGGGAGGAGCTGTCGCTCGCCTTGACCGGTCTGGCCCCCGGCCAGGAGACCCGCTTCACCCGCGTCGAGACGCACGAGGGAGCCCCCGGCTCCGATGAACCCGCGCACGAGCACAAGCGCTCGTTCAGGGTCGAGGCGGTGGCGGTCAAGGAGCGCGAGCTGCCGCCGCTCGACGACGAGCTGGCCTCCCGCCTGAGCCCCGAGCTCAAGAGCCTCGAGGAGCTGCGCACCGCAGTCGTGCGGCGGCTGCGGGCGCAGAAGGAGGAGCAGCGGCGGGAGGCGCGCCAGAAGGCGCTGCTCGACCAGCTCCGTGAGCGCCACCCGCTGGAGCTGCCGGCGCGGGTGGTGGAGCAGGAGGTCGAGAAGCTCCTCCAGGACTACGCCGAGAGCCTCGCCCGCCAGGGGGTGGACGTCGAGCGCTCGCGGATCGACTGGAACGAGGTGGCGGCCGGCATGCGCTCGCTGGCCGAGCGCCGGGTGCATGCCCGGCTGCTGCTCGACGCGGTCGCCGAGGCCGAAGGCCTGGCGCTCGAGGAGACGGAGTTCGAGGCCACCCTGGCGGCGCTGGCGCGCGCCCAGAACAGCTCGACCCCCGCGCTGCGCAAGAGCCTCGACGAGCAAGGGCGCCTGGCGACGCTGCGCGCCCAGCTCCTCCGCGACAAAACCATCCGCCATCTCCTCGGCGAGCTCCCCGAGCCGGCCGAGGTGATAACCGTTGGCAACGAGGTCTGACGCATGCTGATCCCTATGGTCGTCGAGCAGACGAACCGCGGCGAGCGGGCCTACGACATCTACTCGCGGCTGCTCAAGGACAACATCATCTTCCTCGGCCGCGCCATCGATGACGACGTGGCGAGCCTGATCATCGCGCAGATGCTCTTCCTCGAGGCGGAGAACCCGGAGAAGGACATCTCCCTCTACATCAACTCGCCCGGCGGCTCGATCAGCGCCGGGCTCGCCATCTACGACACGATGCAGTACATCAAGCCCGACGTGGCCACCTACTGCGTCGGCCAGGCGGCCTCGATGGCCGCCGTGCTGATGGCTTCCGGCGGCAAGGGCAAGCGGACGCTGCTGCCCAACAGCCGCATCCTGATCCACCAACCCTGGCTCTCGGGGCTCGGCGGCCAGCAGACCGACATCGAGATCCACGCCAAGGACATGCTGATGATGCGCGACCGCCTGGACGAGATCCTGGCGTATCACACGGGGAAGTCGAAGGAGGAGATCCATCGCGACACGGAACGCGATAGGATCCTGGGAGCGAAAGAAGCGGTGGAGTACGGTCTCGCGGACCGGGTGATGATGCGGCGGCGACCGGAAGCCACGCCGACCCCGGTGCGGTGACGTTTCGAGGGGCTCGCGGCACCTTAGGTGTAGGGGAGCCCTCACAGAGCAGGCGGCGCGGAAAGCGCGGAAATAGCTCTTGCCGTGATGCCTGTTCTACTTGGCAAGACGTTGACAGGCGGAAGGCTTGCTCCTAGCATCGCGGTAAGCCTCGTCACCGTCCGCCAACAACGGAGGAGAAATGCCGAAGAAAGACAGCGGCGATGAAGTCCTCAGGTGCTCGTTCTGCAACAAGAGCCAGCGCGAGGTCAAGAAGCTGATCGCCGGCCCGACCGTGTTCATCTGCGATGAGTGCGTCGACATCTGCCTCGACATCATCGCCGAGGACCGCATGCTCGAGCAGCAGCAGGACACGACGCTTCCCAAGCCGAAGGAGATCAAGGCGCTCCTCGACGAGTACGTCATCGGCCAGGAACAGGCGAAGAAGAAGCTGGCCGTGGCGGTGTACAACCACTACAAGCGCATCGACTTCGCCGAGAAGGCGCACGGCGACGTCGAGCTGCAGAAGTCGAACATTCTGCTCATCGGCCCCACCGGCACGGGCAAGACGCTGCTCGCGCAGACGCTGGCCCGCCTGCTCTCCGTGCCGTTCACCATCGCCGACGCCACGACGCTCACCGAGGCCGGCTACGTCGGCGAGGACGTCGAGAACATCATCCTCAAGCTCTACCAGGCGTCGGGGAACGACAAGGAGAAGACGCAGCGCGGCATCGTCTACATCGACGAGGTCGACAAGATCTGCCGCAAGAGCGACAACCCGTCGATCACCCGCGACGTCTCGGGCGAAGGCGTGCAGCAGGCGCTGCTCAAGATCCTCGAGGGCACGCAGTGCAACGTGCCGCCGCAGGGCGGCCGCAAGCATCCGCATCAGGAGTTCCTGCAGATCGACACCACCAACATCCTGTTCATCTGCGGCGGCGCCTTCGTCGGCCTCGAGGAGGTCATCGAGCGGCGCATGAACCAGAAGTCCCTGGGGTTCGGGGCCGAGATCAAGGGCAAGCGCGAGAAGAAGACGCACCAGTTCCTGGAGAACGTGCTGCCCGAGGATCTCATCAAGTACGGCCTGATCCCCGAGTTCGTCGGCCGCCTGCCCGTGGTAGCGACGCTAGAGGAGCTGGACGAGGACGCGCTGGTGCGCATCCTGCACGAGCCCAAGAACAGCCTCATCCGGCAGTACCAGACCATCCTGGAGTTCGAAGGGGTGGAGCTGAAGTTCAGCGACGAGTCCCTGACCGCCATCGCCCGCGAGGCGCTGAAGCGCAACGTCGGCGCCCGCGGCCTGCGGATCATTCTCGAGGAGCTGATGCTCGATCTCATGTACACCATCCCCTCGCAGCGCGACGTCAAGCAGATCCTCATCAACGAGGAGGTCGTGGCGAGCCGTATGCAGCCGATCATGCTGTACAAGAAGGCCGGCTGAGGAAGAGGAAAGGATTCAGAAGAGACTCGACATGGCTGCATCATTCATCAACAAGAAGCGCGAGATCCTGCCCCTCGTCCCGCTGCGGGACATGGTGGTCTTCCCCCACATGATGGCGCCGTTCATCGTCGGCCGCGAGAGCTCGGTGCGGGCCCTGGAGCAGGCGCTCTCAGGTCCCACCAAGCGGATCTTCCTGGCGGCCCAGAAGGACCCGCGGATCGACGACCCCCTGCGCGACGACATCTGCGACATCGGCGTCGTCGCCACGGTGATCCAGAACCTCAAGCTCCCCAACGGCAACGTGCGGGTGATGGTCGAGGGGGTGCAGCGCGGCCGCATCCTCGACGTCGCCGACAGCGACGGCGCCCTCACCGTCGAGGTGGAAGCCTATGAGATCAACTACCCGATGGGCGAGGAGCTGCGGACCTATCTGACCAAGGTCCTCTCCGCTTTCGAGCAGTACGCCAAGATGTCGCATCACCTGGCCTTCGAGGGCCTGATGTCCAGCCTGAAGCTGGACGACGCCGACCGCGTGGCCGACATCCTCGCGGCCCATCTCATGGTGGCGACCACCGACAAGCAATCGCTGCTCGAGCTGCTCAACCCTTACGAGCGCCTGCAGCGCCTTCACGACCTGCTGGACGTCGAAGTCGAGAAGATCAACATCGACAAGCGGATCAACGTCAAGGTCAAGAAGCAGATGGAGAAGGCCCAGAAGGAGTACTACCTCAACGAGAAGATCAAGGCCATCCATCAGGAGCTGGGGCGCAAGGACGACCGCGGCGACGAGCTGAGCGAGCTGCGCGAGAAGATCGAGAAGGCCGGCCTGCCCAAGGAAGTGAAGGAGAAGGCCGAGCAGGAGCTCAAGCGCCTGGAGGCCATGCCGCCGGTCTCGGCGGAGGCCACTGTCTCGCGCAACTACATCGACTGGCTGGTGGCGGTGCCCTGGCGCAAGAAGAGCAAGGAGCGCAAGGACCTCGACCACGCCGAGCGGGTGCTCAACGAGGACCACTACGGCCTGGAGAAGATCAAGGACCGCATCCTCGAGTTCCTCGCCGTGCGCCAGCTCGTGGGCCAGACCAAGAGCTCGATCATCTGCTTCGTCGGCCCGCCGGGCGTCGGCAAGTCGTCGCTCGCCAAGTCGATCGCGCGAGCCACGGGGCGCAAGTTCGTCCGCCTGTCGCTGGGCGGCGTGCGCGACGAGGCGGAGATCCGCGGCCACCGCCGCACCTACATCGGCGCCTTCCCGGGCCAGATCGTCCAGATGATGCGCAAGGCGGGGACGATCAACCCGATCTTCCTGCTCGACGAGGTCGACAAGATGTCCATGGACTTCCGGGGCGACCCCTCGGCGGCGCTGCTCGAGGTCCTGGACCCGGAGCAGAACGACTCGTTCCTGGACCACTACCTGGACGTCGACTACGACCTGTCGAAGGTGATGTTCATCGCCACGGCGAACGTCACCCACTCGATCCCGCCGGCGCTCAAGGACCGCATGGAGGTCATCTCGCTCTCGGGCTATACGCTCAACGAGAAGCTGGCGATCGCCGAGCAGTTCCTGGTGCCGCGACAGCTCAAGGACCACGGCCTGTCGCAGGAACGGATCAGCTTCGAGTCCGAGACGATCCGCGTCATCATCGAGAGCTACACCCGCGAGGCCGGCGTGCGCAGCCTGGAGCGCGAGATCGCCTCCATCTGCCGCAAGATCGCCCGGCGGGTGGTGCGGGAAGGGTCGTCGCTGCAGGTCAAGGTCACGCCGGACATGGTCTTCGAGCTCCTCGGCAAGGCGAAGTTCCGACCCCGCCGCAAGAACCAGGAGTCGGAGGTCGGCGTCGCCACCGGCCTCGCCTGGACCGAGGTGGGCGGCGAGCTGCTGGAGACCGAGGTCGGCCTGATGCCGGGCAAGGGGAAGCTGACGCTCACCGGCAAGCTCGGCGAGGTGATGCAGGAGTCGGCCCGCGCGGCGGTGTCGTACCTGCGCAGCCGCGCCGATCTGTTCGGCATCGAGCCGGACTTCAACGAGAGCCTGGACGTCCACCTGCACGTGCCCGAGGGAGCGATCCCCAAGGACGGGCCTTCGGCCGGCATCACCATGGCCACGGCCCTGGTCTCGGCGCTCACCAAGATCGCGGTCCGCAAGGACGTGGCGATGACGGGCGAGATCACGCTGCGGGGCAAGGTCCTGCCGGTGGGCGGGATCAAGGACAAGGTGCTGGCCGCCTTCCGCGGCGGCATCAACGAGGTGATCCTCCCCAAGGAGAACGAGAAGGACGTGGAGGAGATCCCCGGCGAGGTGCGGGAATCGATGGAGTTCCATCTGGTCGAGTCGATGGACGAGGTCCTGCGGCTCGCCCTGGACGGCACCATCTCGCCGCTGCCGAAGAAGGACGGCAAGTTCACCAACGCGTCCAGCGAGGCGGGGTCGGATTCCCTGGCCCATTGATCCCTGACCTTTCCGGGCCGCCGGTTACAGCCCTGCGGTTCGGGATTCAGATTGACAGTCCGCGGCGTCGCGTGGTGGCCGTCCGATCCGGCCACCCGGCGCTCCCGTGATCGAGCCGCGAGTACCCACAGGCGAAACGCGCTTGAAGGTCGAATCCGCGGAGTTCATCCGGTCCGCTCACGGGAGCGGAGATTACTTGCGGGACGGGCGTCCCGAGATCGCTTTCGCGGGGCGCTCCAACGTCGGCAAGTCGAGCCTGCTGAATCGGCTCCTGGGACGGAAGGGCCTCGCCCGCACCAGCTCCACGCCGGGGCGCACCCAGGCGGTCAACTACTTCCTGGTGAACCGGCGCTTCTACTTCGTCGACCTGCCGGGTTATGGATACGCCAAGGCGGGGAAAGAGGCGAGACGGGAGTGGGCGGCGAGGGTGGAGGGGTATTTTCAGGAGGGGCCGCCGGAGGCGGTGGTGCTGCTGGTGGACGGCAAAGTGGGGGCAACCCCGCTCGACGTTCAGGCGTATGAGTACCTGTCCGGATTGGGGGCGGTGATCGTGGTCGCCGCGACCAAGATCGACCGGATCCCCCGCGGCCGTTGGGTCTCGGCCGCCGGGGAGGTCCGCAAGACGTTGGGGTTGGACGACGCGATCCCTGTCATCCCAGTTTCAGCTCGTTCGGGAGAGGGGGTCAAGGAGCTCTGGAGCGCCATCGCGCTCCGTCTCGCAGCGAGTGCAAGGTGATTCAAACAAAGAGGAAACCATGGCAAAGTCACAACAGAATCAAGTCGAGAAGGCAACCGCAGTCGACGCGCTCGACATCCGGGCGTTGAAGGAGATGAGCATTTCCCAGCTCACCCAGATCGCCAAGGATCTGGGCGTCGAGGGCGCCACCGGCATGCGCAAGCAGGAGCTGATCTTCAAGGTCCTGCAGGCGCAGACGGAGAAGAGCGGCCTGATCTTCGCCGAGGGGGTGCTCGAGTGCCTCCCCGACGGGTTCGGCTTCCTGCGCGCCCCCGAGTACAACTACCTGCCGGGGCCGGACGACATCTACGTGTCTCCGAGCCAGATCCGGCGGTTCGACCTGCGCACCGGCGACACCATCTCCGGCCAGGTGCGGCAGCCGAAAGAGGGCGAGCGCTACTTCGCCCTGATCAAGGTCGAGGCGGTCAACTTCGAGCACCCGGAAGTCGCCCGCAACAAGATCTTCTTCGACAACCTGACGCCGCTCTATCCCCAGGAGCGCATCAAGCTCGAGGTGGGGGGCGACATGTCGTCGCGGGTGATGGACCTCAGCACGCCGATGGGCAAGGGCCAGCGGGCGCTTATCGTGGCGCCGCCGCGCACCGGCAAGACGATGCTGCTGCAGTCGATCGCCCACTCGGTGGAGAAGAACCACCCCGAAGCGATCCTCATCGTCCTGCTCATCGACGAGCGGCCGGAAGAGGTGACCGACATGCAGCGCTCGGTGCAGGGCGAGGTCGTCTCCTCGACCTTCGACGAGCCCGCCACCCGCCACGTGCAGGTGGCCGAGATGGTCATCGA
>DASYTJ010000049.1:0-32506 GCA_036002325.1 Thermoanaerobaculia bacterium
CGATCTCATCGTCGGACGGAAGGGGACGGTGACCTTTACGGGCGGCGTCTACCACTTCCGTTCGATCCGCGTCGACCGCGAAGCCAGGTTGTTCTTCTCCAGCGGCAGTGAAGTGCGAGTCCAGCAGAAGGTGAGCACCAACACCCTGACCAGCATCGGACCGGCCGCCGGTTCCTCGGTCACCGCGGCCTCCATCGTCTTCTGCGTCGCGGGAATCAACGGTACGGGCGGCGGTTTGAGCGAAACCCCGAAAGCGGTCGAGATCGGCACGGACAACACCGTGTCGGCGAACATCTACGCTCCCAACGGCACGCTCTGGTTGAAAGACCGGGTCCAGGCCACGGGTTCATTCCTCGGCCGTGACGTGCAGATCGGTATTGACGGCCAGGTGAGTTTGAGGAGCGCCTGGTAGAAGCGTTCTTTCCTAGCGGACGACCTTGAGGATGAAGCTCGCCATCGTGCGCAGGGTCTGTTCCGGATGCTCCCGGTGAGGTGCGTGGCCGCATGCCGGAATCGCCACCGCCTCGACCGGGCCGCCGGCTTGCCGCCGGACGGCTTCGACCTGAGCCCAGGTGCCGTACTCGTCCTCTTCGCCTTGGAGGATGAGGATCGGCACCTGGATCTTCGGCAGGAACTCCTCGATGTTCCATTCGCGGAACTCGGGATCGAGCCAGACGTCGTTCCAGCCGCGGAAGGCGACGTCCGTGTTCGCGCCGTGATGGCGCGCCAGCCGTTCGCGGAGATCCGTGCCTTGGAAGGCCTCGCGCATACGCGCGATGCTCGCCAGCCCCGCAGGTTCGGTAAAGACGTGCGGCGCCTCCAGCACCAGTCCTCTCAGCCCGGAAGCTCTCCCGCCGCCGGCATGGATCAGAGCGATCGAAGCGCCGTCGCTGTGCCCCACCAGTACGGACTCGCGGATTCCGAGCGGCGCCAGCAGATCGGCGAGCAGCTCCGCCTCGTCGTGCATGAAGCGGATGGGCCGCGGCAGAGGGGTCGGATCGGACTTGCCGTAGCCCGCGCGGGAATAGACGAGAGCGCCGCAGCCGGTCAGCAGCGCCAGCCGTTCAGGGAAGTCTCGCCACGATGAGACGCTGCCCAGCCCCTCGTGCAGGAACACCAGGGTGGGCGCGCTCTCAGGTGGCGGACCCAGCCACCTGGCCTCCATTCGAACCCCTCGGGCGTTCAGGAAGCCCGAGTCGAGCCTCCTGTCGCCAGCGTCGTGGAAGGTCATTCCACGATTCTACGTTTGCCGTTCCCCGCACTCCCACCGCTCATGTAGCAACTACTGCGCGCACGCGGAATGAGGGGAACACCTCACAGGCCCAGGCTGAAAAGACCCAGAACAGCAAGGGACCCGGTGATAGGCTTTCCGCGGAGGGCTCACAATTTGGCGGCTCGTGCAGCGGTTCCCCGCAGGTTCGACTTCAACGAGGCTTATTACCGGAAGTACTACCAGGATCCTCGCACTCGAGTGGGAGACCGCACGACCTGCAGGGCACTGGCCAACTTCATCTTCGCCTACCTCAAGTATCTGCAGGTTCCTGTCAGGAGTGTCCTGGACCTCGGCTGCGGGATGGGGCTGTGGCGCGAGGAGGTCCTCCGGCGCCGTCCTTCGGCGCGGTACGTCGGGGTCGAGTACAGCGCCCACGCCTGCCGCAAGTATGGTTGGCAGCGGGGTTCCGTCATCGACTACCAGCCGGCGGAAGACTTCGACCTCGTCCTCTGCCATGACGTGATCCAGTACCTCGACGACGATCAGGCCGAAGCGGCGATGCGCAATCTAACCGGCATCACGAAAACCGCTCTCCACCTCGAGGTCCTCACCACCGAGGATTGGGAGAACAACTGCGACCGGGAAAAGACCGACGGGACCGTCTTCCTGCGCAGCGCCGACTGGTATCGCAAGCGCCTCAAGCGGCACTTCCTCGCCTGCGGCGGCGGCCTCTTCCTGGCCCGAACCGCGCCGGCAGTCCTCTACGAGCTGGAGTGCCTGAGATAGCAGGACCGAGCACCGCTGGGGAGCTCGCTAGGCCTGCCCTAAACGGCCACCTTGCGACTGACGGAAACGAATTCGTTGTGTCTGAAGATCCGGCCGAAGATGCGCGGAAATGGGAAGGAGTATCCCCTCACGCTGGTCATCTCCAGTCCTCGAAGGATTCTTCCCACCGCCTCAAAATCCATGAACTGGACGTGCGTGGGATCGGAGCGGAACCCGCTCTCCTGAGGAGTTATGACGATCACCTGCCCGCCCGACCTCACCAGGTGAAGATACGTTCTCAGCAGGGCTGCGGCTTCTTCCTCCGTCATGTGTTCGGCAACATGCGCCAGCAAGAGCGAATCGAAACGTCCGGCCTCATAGAAAGGGGAACGTTCGAACTCATCGGGCGTGAAAGCATCGAGACCTCTCGACTTAGCGATCTGGATGGAGCGCGCGTTGTGATCGATCCCCACGCCGTGGCCCTTCAGGTGAAGGAGATTCCTCCCGATGCCGCAGCCGAGATCGAGAGTGAAGCCGGGGTTCAGACGCCGCAAATTCCAACGGTAGGGCGCCTGGACGTCCAAGACTCGCTTCCACCACGCCGACCCGGCCGTGACGAGCCGCTCGGCATACTGCTCGTCCTGCGTCCTCACTTAGGGGTTTCCTGAATGTCGAGAACGATCGCCTGGAGCAGGAGTTGAAAGCCCAGGATCAGCGGCAAGAGCGACAGCATGATCGTTCCTGTGGGAGTCGCTATTCCCGTGAGAGCGGTCTCGATCCATAGGTAGATGCCGAATCCCGCTCCCCAACCGAAGAGGAGCACACCCAGAAACAGAAAGAGCGCGATCGGAGAGAAGTCCCGCAGCACGTACTTCTGCTCGACGCGGCGAAAGAACCTGCGGAGCAAAAGGAAGGGGAAGGTGAAACTGATGCCCACGATGTTCAGGTGCGACCGCTCGTCGCCATACCGGGCGGGGATGGCTACGTCCTTTACTCGGCGCTTAAAGTAATTCAGGTTGACCAGCATGTCGTTCTCGAAAAAGAACCGCTTGTGGATGCAGTTCAAGTCGAGCACGCGCAGCGCGTCGGCCTTGATCGCCGTATAGCCGTTCTGCGGGTCGAAGATGTGCCAGTAGCCGGACGCCAGCTTGGTGAGGAAGGTGAGCACCACATTGCCGACGATTCTGTGCTTCGGCATCGACGCCAGCGACTGGCCGGCCAGGAAGCGGTTGCCTTTGGCGTAGTCGTAGCGTTCATCGATCAAGGCGTCCAGCAGTTGTGGCAGATACTCCGGGTCCATCTGCCCGTCCGCGTCCATCTTGACGATGATGTCGGCTCCGAGCTCCAGGGCGTGACGATAGCCCAGAATCATCGCTCCACCGACGCCTTGATTCTGCGGCGTCCTCAAGCTGATCAGGCGGGGATCGGCGGTCACGGTTGCCGATTCAAGCGTGTTGTCCTGGCTGCAGTCGTCGACGACAATCACCTGGTCCACAAACGCAGGCATTGTTTGAATCACCTGGCCGATGTGGCGAGCTTCGTTGTATGCCGGCACCACCGCGACGATCTTTTGTCTTTGGTACATTGTCCGAGATTCCACTAACAGGTCAGCTACCACCAGACGACAGCAAGGCTCACGGCCCGCAGCATAAAGAAGATCGGATTGAACAGGAAACGCGCGACCAGCGCCACCGCGCTACCTGCGGTCTGATCGAAGTCGATCGCGAAACCCGTGCTCCTGAGCAGCGTTCGATCCGAAACGACGCGGAGCGCCTGGGTCTCCTGACGCTTTCGCAGGACGGTGTGCCAATTCGCCAGGATCCAGCCGTAAGCGCGGAGCTTGTTGGCGACGCCGACGCGGTCCTTCAACAGCACGAAGCCCCACGTCACGAGCTCGGCGACAAGGTAGGCAGGAAGAAGCGCCAGGAGCGTCGGCCATCGCAGGCTCTTCAGCAGCATCAGATACCGGTTGCGCTCTTGCCAGAAGACCTTCAGGCGGCTGAACCGCAGCTCGTAATCGTGCAGCACGATGCTCTGCGGAGTGTACAGGGTGGCATAGCCGGCGAGCCTCGCGCGCCACGAGAGGTCCGTGTCCTCGACATAGAGGACCATCTCCTCGTCGAAACCGCCGAGCCTTTCGAACAACTCCTGCCGGATGGCGAAAGCCGCGCCGGACACGGCGCCGACCTCTTCGATCTGCGGATACGAATCCCGAGCCCGCCCCATCCCCCGGCAGAGCGTCAGTCCGGTCAGATGAACCTCGTTCCCACAGGTGTTGAGGCGGTCCGGATCGGCCATCAGCAGGATTCTGGCGGTTACCAGGCCGACTTGTTCGCCGTCGGAGAGAGGAGCGATCAGCGATTCGAGCCAGCCGGGCTCGACGAGCGTGTCCGGGTTGAGAAAGACGAGATAACGGCCGCGGGCCTGCTGGGCTCCGAGATTGCAGCCGCTGGCGAACCCGAGATTCGTCTCGGCGCGGACCAGGCAGATTTCAGGGAAGGTGCTCGCGATAGCATCGGCATTGCCTTCCGAAGACGCATTGTCGACGACGATCAGCTCCGCGCCTTCAGGCAGGGACCGCAGGACCGATCGCAGGCAGGCCATCAGCTTCTGCTTGGCGTTGTAACTGACGATGACGACGCTGGCGCGGAAGTCCCGGTGCTCGCCGGAGAGCCCCTGCGGGGATGCCGTAGATTGCAGTGCCATCATCACAAACTGAGCTCTGGACACCCGATTCGCGTCATTCTACCTCACGGGGCGCTCCGCTCACATCAGGATTGATCTCGGCCATATCAACGTTGACATGGGTTGCATCAAGGTCGACATGAGGCACTTCAAGCTTGCCACGGATGGCGGAAGGTTTTCCGCGGCTCACGCAAGGCCGATACGCATCACGTAGACTTTACGCGCGTCGCGGCAAGGTCAACGCGGTCGATATCGAAGTTGCCACGGTTCGCGTTAGGGCTGACATGAGTCATGCAAGCTTGCCGCGAATCGCGTCAAGGTCGCCATGGATCGCGCAAACTTGCCGCGGGTCCTGCCGCGATGCGCGTTACTGGCGCGAGCTACTCCCGCCGCACCTTCGCCAGCACCTCACCCTCCGGATTGAAGATCAGCCCTCGCGGCTTCTCCGTAAATGGCAAGGTGAACGTCTCCTCCGGCTCGTCAACCATCACACGCAGACGACCGGCCTTGCCGGCGCCGAAATCCACTGCCACGGGAACCGACATCCTGAAGCCGTCGGGCACGTCGCTCTGGCGCACCTTCAGAGTCGCCACGAACTTGCCTTCCGCATTGGCCGAGGCGGCGACCTCGTAGCTCCAGCGATAGGTCGGGATGGCGGTGCCGCGCACCCATTCGTCGAAGAACCAGGACCAATCCCCAGGAGCGTGGCGGGCGACGGCGGCTTCGAAGTCCTGGGTGGAGGCGAAGCCGCCGCGGTGGGCGCGGACGAAGTCGCGCAGGACGTCGATGAACGCCTGGTCGCCGCCGGTGGCATCGCGCAGCATGCCGCGGAGCATGTGGAGCACCAGGGCTCCCTTGGCATAGACCTGCGAGCCATAGGCGGTCGGCACCTCGCCGGTGCTGGCGCGCCAGCCGTGGCCGATGGGACCGATCCGCTCGCCGTGGGCGCGATTGAGAATATTGACGCTCATCCGTGCGAACTTGCTGAAGCCGGTCTTGATGGAGCCGTTCAGCTCGTCCTGGGAGGCGCGGACGATCTCCTGAAAGAGCTTGGGGCCGTCCTTCATCGAGGCCTCGACGTACATCATCGCGGAGTACTCGGCGAAGGCCTCTCCCAACCAGGCGTCGCGGTAGCTCGCGGCGCCCACGAGAACGCCCCAGAACTGGTGCGCGGCCTCATGCCCCCGAAACAGCTCACCCGCTCCCGGTCCCAGGATGTCGAAGCTCTGCTCGGCGAGATGGATGAAGCCGTCGAACGCCTGGCCGTGGAAGCCGTTGATGCTGGTGACGTAGATGGGAATCTCCGGCAGCTTGGCGTCGAAGAGCTGCTGGTAGAAGCCGAGGCTGTTGATGACGTCGGCGCCGACGTTCCAGAAGGTCTTCTTGCCCAGCACGTTCACCTTGGAGCCGAAGCAGACGACGTCCGGCCCGCCCGCGAGCTGCAGCCGCTCTTCGTGGAAATGATCGGCGAAGGAAAACGTGAGCATCTTCACCGGCTGGTCGACGACCCAGACGGAGGTGGAGCTCTTGCCTTCCTCGCCGGCTCCCTCTTCGCGACGGCCCATGGCCCGCACCTCGTGCTTCTTGCGCACGGTGAGCTCCAGGCGGGCGGTATGGGAGTCGCGAAGGATCGTCTCGTCTCCCTCGCTGCTCGGATACCACTCGCGGCCGGGTGCGTAGTTGTGGATGTCCATCTCGTACTCGAAGTCGAGCCGCCGCTCGGCGCCGCGGACGAGGGGCCGGTCCAGAAGGACGACGAGCGAGGCGTCGTAGAGCCGGTCGTCGAGAGTGCTGCTGCGTTCCCCCACCGCGTCGCGCAGGAACGGCAGGGCGCGCCCTCCCTCGCTGACGGACTTCACCTTGGCGAAGTTGGAGAGGTAGAGCTGCACGGCCCAGGGACCGTCCTGCTGGGGGTTGAAACGGACCCCGATCTTGAACCGCGCGGCGGTCCAGTCCTTGTCGCGGCCGGGTTTGGTGAGATCCACGGCGGCGTCCACGTGCTCGATGTCGATCGCCGGATTCCACCGGCCGGCGGGCCGGCCGCGCGCGTCCCGCTCCTCGGGTCGGTCGAGGCTCAGCCAGACCTCGACCGCGAGATAGGTGGTGTTGAAGCTTTCGAGGTGGATCTCTTCCATCCGCCGGGCGTCGTAGTCCCAGGTCAGCCAGCCGAAGCCGTCGGTCCTCATGTCGGCCCGCAGAGAACGGTCACCGGGGGAAGCGAGAGCGGCGATGACGCGGGCGTCGGCGTCGTAGAACCGCTGGGTGAGCCAATGTTCGTGGCGCTCGCGGGCGAGCTTGTTGACCTCGAAGCGGCCCGCCGGCGCCACGGTGGCCGGATCGATGGGGAGCTCACCCGAGCTGCGAAGGACGAGAGCCGAGAACGTCTCGTCGAGGCGGGCGAGGTCCGGCCGGCGGGCGAAGCGACGGAGCTGGACGAGCTCGCTCACCTCCGGCACCTCCATCTGAAAGCGCCCCTTGCCCTCGAACACCAGGCCGGTGACGGCGCCGCCGGAGGTGGGCTCCTCCAGCCAGAAGCGGCCGGAGTCGAACGTCCACGTCGCGCCCTCGACGCTCCAACGCACGCCGCCGGCGGGCACGGCGATCGGCTCGGCGCGGAAACGCCAACGCTGGAGGAGATCGTAGTCTGCGCGCAGGGCCTCCGAGGTCTGGGCGTGAGCGGCGTACGTAGAGGCAAGAAGGACGAGAACCGGCAGCCAGGCGCGCTGGGGAAACATCGACGAAGAGTTTAGCGGATATCATCTTCCCCTCCCATGAACGACCCGGACCGGCCGATGAAGCTGAGTGTGGTGGTGCCCTGCTTGAACGCAGCGGCAACCCTCGGCGGGCAGCTCGAGGCTCTCTCCCGGCAGAGCTGGCCAGGGGAGTGGGAGGTGATCGTGGCCGACAACGGCTCGACGGACCGCTCGCGGGAGATCGTGGATAGCTACCGTGGGAGGATTCCGGGGCTACAGCTCGTCGACGCCTCGGACCGCCGCGGCCAGGCCCACGCCCGGAACCGCGGCGCGGCGGTCGCCACGGGCGACGGGCTCCTCTTCTGCGACGCCGACGACGAGGTCGCGCCCGGCTGGCTCGCGGCCATGGGCCGGGCCCTCGCCGTTCATGACTTCGTAGCCTGCCGCTATGACAACGAGAAGCTCAACCCGGTTGAGGTGCGGCGCACGCATCTCAACCCGCAGAAGGACGGCTTGACCCGTTACGACTACCCCGACTTCCTCCCTCATGCCGGCGGCGGCGGCCTCGGCGTGTGGCGGCAGGTTCATCAGGAGATGGGCGGCTTCGACGAGACCCTGCCAGCTCTGGAGGACACGGACTACTGCTGGCGCATCCAGCTCGCCGGCCACTCGTTCCATTTCGTGCCGGACGCGGTCGTCTACATCCGCCACCGGCACGACCTCGGCAGCATCTACCATCAGGGAGTGAGCTACGGCAAGCACAACGTGCTGATCTACAAGCGATATCGGGGACGGGGAATGCCGCGGCTCGGCTGGACACCGGGCCTGCTGCGGTGGGGGAAGCTGATCCTCAAGACGCCGCTGATGGTGCTGACCCGCGAGGGCCGGGCCCGCTGGCTGTGGCAGCTCGGCTGGCGTGTGGGCCGGCTGAAGGGGTGCGTCGAGTACCGGGTCGTGGCGCCGTGAGCGCCGATCCCACCGGCGCCGATAGCTGAGACCGCGTCCTGGCGGCGAGACGGCGCTTCAACGATCCTGGACGGCGGAATCGGCGATGGCTGTGCTACCCTCCTCCACGATCATGCGCCTCCTGGTCACCGGACACAATGGCTATCTCGGCAGCGTGATGACGCCGCTGCTCAAGGCGGCGGGACACGAGGTGGTGGGTCTCGATACCGACTGGTTCGAGCCCTGCCTTCTGGAGGGCCAGTCCGCCGAGCCGGTGCCCTCGCTGCAGAAGGATCTGCGGGACGTCGAGCGGCGGGACCTCGAAGGATTCCGGGCCGTGATCCACCTGGCCGGGCTGTCGAACGATCCGCTGGGGAATCTCGACGCCTCGCTCACCGGTGAGATCAACGACGCCGCCTCGATCCGTTTCGCCCGCCTCGCCAAGGAGGCGGGGGTCGAGCGCTTCCTCTTCTCTTCGTCGTGCAGCACCTACGGGGCGGCGGGGGACGACTTCCTCGATGAGACCGCCGCTTTCAATCCGGTCACTCCATACGGCGTTTCCAAGGTCCGGCTGGAGCAGCAGCTCGCCAACCTGGCGGATGAGCGGTTCAGCCCCACCTACTTGCGCAACGCCACGGCGTACGGCGTCTCTCCCCGCCTGCGCGTGGACCTGGTGCTGAACAATCTGGTCGGCTACGCGGTGACCACCGGGCGCATCCATCTGTTGAGCGACGGCACGCCGTGGCGACCCATCGTCCACGTCGAGGACATCAGCCGCGCCTTCCTCGCCGTCCTCGACGCTCCCCGCGAGACCGTCCACGACCAGGCGTTCAACGTCGGCCGCACGGCGGAGAACTATCGCATCCGCGAGCTGGCGGAGATCGTGGCCGAGACGGTGCCCGGCTGCGAGATCACCTATGCCGACGACGCGGGGCCCGACAAGCGCTGCTACCGGGTGGACTGCGGCAAGCTCGCGCGGACGTTCCCCGACTTCCAGCCGCAATGGGACGCCCGCCGCGGCGCGCGCGAACTGTACGAAGCCTATCTGGAGGCCGGCTTGACCGCCGAGGAGTTCCTAGGTGCGCGCTTCATCCGCCTGAAGCGGATCCAGCAGCTCCAGCGCGAGGGCCGTCTCGATGCGGCGCTGCGCTGGCAGGCGGCGGTGCCGGCGTAGCCTCAGACCTGAAAAAACGTTGGGATGCACCTGGATTCTCGCTGGCGCTCTCACCTGTTGGCAACGGCGGTCGCCCTCTCGGCCCTGTTTCTCGGCGCGGGTCTCGACCGTCTCCCGGCCGCAAAACCGAGCGGCGCAGCTGCCGGCCAGGCAGCCACGATGGGGCGATGGGGCGCTCACGGGTTCGGTGACCCACTCCGTCAACTTCGAACAGCGCTATGTCGCCCTCACCTTTTCCGCCAGCGGGGACCAGCTGTCGATCCAGGCGCCGGCCGGAGGGGCCGTCGCGCCGCCGGGCTGGTACCTGCTCTTCGTGGTGAATTCGAGCGGCGTGCCTTCGGTGGCCGCTTGGGAGCACGTCGGCTAGCGGCCAGGAGCTAGCACCCGCACCACCCACGTCCCCTTGCGATTGGTGATCGCGGTCTCTTCCAGGAGCCGGTAGCGCTCGAGAAAACGGCGGACGATAGCGTCCGAGCGGCGGGAACGGAAGGTCGAGACGATGAAGACGCCGCCGATCGCGAGAGAATCCTCATAGCGACGGACGGTGCCCAGCGGATCCCTGAAATAGTAGACGCACTCGTTGAACACGACGGCGTCCCAGTGTTCCGCAGGCACGAAGGACTCCGCATCGGCGGCGGCGAACGAGGTCTTGCCGTCAGCCCGTCCGGCGGCCTGGCGCACGGCGGCCTCCGAAAGATCGATCCCGAGGTAGCGGGAATAGCCGAAAGGGCGGAGGTGATCGGCCAGGAGGCCTTCACCACCGCCCACGTCGAGCACCGAGCCGCCGGGCTTCAAGTGATGCAGGTAGCCGGCGATGACGCTGTAGCGGGCCAGCTCGTCGAGCTGGCGCATGAACCCCCAGCCGCCGCTGCCATATTGCGCTTCCCAGATCTCTTTCGCTACCGGCGCATCGCCCCGGCCGGTAGCCTCTTCCCAGGCATGGACTCGCTCGGCCAGCCGCTCAGAGCCAGGGAAACGGCGCCCGAAGAGAAGCTTGTAATAGATGATGTAGACCGGCTTGAAGGCCTGGCGGCCGAGCTTTCGTAGCGCACTTTTCATAAGGAAACAGATCGGAAGCCTTGACTCCCACTGTGTTAATGCCATAATAGAATACAAGGAACCCGCCGAAAGCGGTATCTCGGCGATTTGGTCTCGACTGGTCTCGAACCTTCGGGAGAAACGAGAGCAATGAGAAGAACCGCAAGCCTGTTCATGGCCCTCGGTGTATTCGCCCTGTCGATTCCCGCCTGGCCGGGAGCGCTTTACATTCCGGTCGTCGACGCCGTCAACGGCAACGGCACGGACCTGGCGACGCAACTGTGGATCATCAATTCCGCCACGGTGCAGCGCAAGGCGACGCTGACGTTCCTGGCGGAGAATACGGACGGCACCGTCCGCACCAACAACCCGGGCGTCGGGGTGACGGTGGGTGCCAAGGCGAGCTTTCGCGTCGGCGATCCGGGTGCCGGCGGTCGCGTCGGCATGCTGGAGGTCGATCTCGTCGACGCGCAGCTCGTGCAGGCGGTGCGCCTGGCCAAGAACTTGACGGATCTCAGCGGCGGCGGCGCCATCGTGCCCATCGTCTCCTCGGAAAACATGGTGCCTGCCAATAGCATCGCCGACCTCGTGGGCCTCATGCACGTCGGCAACCAGATCCGGACCGACGCCGGCATCATGAACCTGGGGCAGTCCGCGGCGCAGTGCAGCGTTGCTTTGTTTCGCGCCGACGGCTCCCAGATCGGCAGCAAGGCGACGGTGACGTTTCCGCCGCTCTCGCTGCGCCATTTTCCCGACCCCCTCGTCGACCAGGTGAACGCCACCGACGTCCGGGCGGAGATCTCCTGCAACCAGGATTTCTACGCCTACGCCACGGTGCACGGCGCCAGCGGCAAGGTGGAGTACTTCATCACACCCGCGTTTTCCGGCTCCTCCACGCTGGTGCCCCCGGGAAGCACGCCGCCGTCAAAGAGCTGCACGACCGGGGCTGTCTGCTACGACTTCGCCGGTGTTGTCCACACCTCGACGAGGAGCGATCCCGATAAGACCATCATCCTCAGCCCGCCGGTCGCGGCGTACAGCCGGCTGAAGGTACATTTCGAGGTGCAGATCAACAGTTGGAACCCTCCCGCCAGCAAGGCGCACGGGCTCCTGTACATGGTGCGGGACAAGAACAAGGACATGTATGGGAGCGCCTTCCTCAAGGGCCCCGGTGACAATCAACTGGTGCTGCGCCACGGCTTCAACCAGACGGCGGGCGAAAAGCCGAAGCTGACGAAAGGCTTCGCCCCGGTGCTGGGCCAAACGTACGCCGTCGACTACCTCTACGATCCGGTCGGCAAGACGATCACGCTGACGATGTCGACGCTCAGCGGACAGCAGGTGGCGCGGATCGACAGCCGGCCGAACGTCAACAAGGTGCACATCGATTCCGGGCAGAAGATCGTCATCGGCCTGAGCAACCCGGGAACGGAAGAATCCGAGCCCGCCTCTATCGGCTGGCAGTGGAGAAATCTCCACGTCGAGCTGATTCCCTGAGCCTGGCTCGCGTGACCTCACCCTAACCCCTCTCCTTCACGAGAGGGGTTGGATGAGGTACGCACCGCGCGCAGACAGTTGCCGGCCAGCAGCACCAGCGCGGCGTACGCGGGCCCGAACACCCGGATCTCGTCGCGATACCCGAAGAGCAGGAAAAAGGGCAGGAACGCGGCCACCGTGCAGGCGAAGATCAGCCGCACCTCGCGCAGCTCCGGCATGCGCCAGACCAGCCAGAACAGGACCGCGAGCAAAAAAAGATTGAACAGATGAAAGCCCTCCGGCGCCGGCACGGCTTCCGCGTACACATCGAAGCCGCTGAAGTACGTGGAGGCGGTCCGCAGATAGTCGAAGTTCATCCCGATCAGGAGCTTCAAGGGATCGACCGGGCTGTCGCGAAAGAGATACCGCACCAAGAGAAACGGCGGCGATCCCACCGCCACCGACAGCGCGGCATGGCGCAGCAGGAAACGCCAATCGCGCTCAAGGATGAACGGCGCGAGAAACCACACCGGCAGCAGGATGTTCGATTCCTTGTTGAGCACCGCGATGAAAAAAGTGCCGTAGAAGCCCAGCCAGCGGCGCTGCAAGAAGAAGAACAGCGCGAGGCCGGTGAGGAACAGCTCCGAGGCGTCGTAGATGAATCCTCCCTGCATGAAGGTCATGGGCAAGAGGATCATCGCCACCGGCGGCGCAAAGTCCCAGAACATGGGGCTCCCCAGGCGGAGAACCCGGAAATTGGCGCGCCAGACGAATTGCGTGCCGAAGAGGGCCAGGAAGATCAGGTAATAGGCGAGAGCGTACTCGACGTCGTTGCCCTCGCGCAGGTGGTAGCGCGCCCGCAGGCGCTGCGCACGGGCCGCCAGCCCGGCCTGCGCCGCCGGCGGCAAGCGTTCCGCTACCGCGTTGACGATCCAGGGCGTGAGCACGCGGTAGGCGAAGGGCGGCGGCACCTTGTGGTGAATCGTCTTGTTGAAGCGCGACTTGCGCCACTTGTCGCCCATCGCCCAGTGGTCCTGGAAGGAGTCGAGCACCGCCGAGGCGACGATGAAGTACACGAGCCCCACGGCGCCCCAGTAGAAGGCTCGCGTCAGCCGGCGGCGCCAGAGGGCGGCCGCAGAAAAAGGTGCGGGATCAGTGTCGCCAGACAGCTCTGCGGTCATGGGCGGGCATGATATCGCGGCGGCTTCACCAGCTCAGGAAGGCCGCCTGAGCCGCCGCAGCCGCCGCTTGTGCTCGAGATCGAGGAGATCCACGGCAGAGGGCGGGGGCGGCTCCGCGGCGGCGGCCAGCGGATGGAGATAGGGAGAATCGGCGCGCACCCAGAAACCGGCCACCTTCCGGTAGCCGTACTGCGGCAACACTTCCACGACCCGGCCCATGCCGCGGCGCACGCCCCAGATCTGGAAAAAGGCGTCGGGCCTCTGCTCCCGCAGCAGCCGTTGCTCGTTCCACTTGACGTGACCGGGCCGGAAGAACCGGTAGTTCTCATCGTTCAGCTCCGCGACCGGCGCCATCCGCGCGACGATGCGGTCGTTGAAGCCGAGGATGTCCACCATCCGATAGTCGGTGAAGTAGGCGGGAATGCCGGCCCAGGCGGCAGCGACAGTGGCGCCGGGCTGGATGACCCGCTGAAAGCTCTGCAGCAGACCGATCACCCTTTCGTGCCGCTCGACGACCGGCGGCTGGCCGGCAAGGGTGAAGTTCCGCCAGTTGTCATCGGCCTGGCGCGACAGCCACAGGCCATTGAGGACCAGCAGGGCCACGGCAGTGGCAGCCGCGGCGACGAAGCGCCGGGCCGACGAGTCGGTGGACGCCGTCCGCCAGGCCGCGAGCGCCTCGTTGAGCAGGGCGTTGAAGAGCACGAAGAACATGGGCATGACGAAGGCGAGGAAACGGTTCGCCCCCACTTTGATGTCTTCCCAGGAGTCGCCTCCCACCCAGACGTTGTAGGCGCAGTAGAGGGCGAAGACCGCCGCCGGCAGGACGAGGCGCCGGTTGCGCGGGATCAGAGCCCCCACTCCCAGGCTTACCGGCAGGATGACCGGCAGGTACTCGCGCAGAAACTCGGTGAGAACCGAGAGCCCGCGCAGCAGGCGAACCGTGAGCGGCACCCCCGCCAGCTTCAGGTAGTAGGTGTTGGGGAGGAGGTCGTGGAAATAGAACCAGCGGAACAACTCGTAGGCGAGACTCGCACCGCAGAAGACGGCGAGACCGGCCAGCCAGCTCCGCCGTCCCGCCGGACGCAGCCCGCCGCCGGAAATCAGATAGAGCTGCACGGCGACGACGAGCAGCAGCATGTCCATGCGCAGCAGGAAGGCGGCCGTACACACCAGCCAGAGCGGCAGGTGGCGGTCGCGCCCATCGTGCACGGCGGAGAGGCTGAGATGCACGGCCAAGACCGCAAGCAGCGCCTGGAGTCCCGTCTCCATCCCCATCAGCGTCCAGTACGCCAGCGGGTAGTAGAAGGCGGTGAGGAGGGCGGCCGGCAACCAGTGGCGGGCCCTCTCGCTGGAGAAATGGTCGAGCACCAGCCGGCGGACCGCGACGACCGTGGCCCCCAGCGCCAGCAACGACAGGATCTGCATCACCAGACTGCGGTAGCGGAGCGCCAGCGGCAACGCGTTGACGGGGATCATCAGCAGCAGCCAGAGGGGGTGGGTGAAGCCCTCCACCGGCTCGCCCCGCCGCGCCCAGTTGAGACCGTAGCCTTCCACCAGGTTGCGGGCGTAGGTCATCGAGATCATCGGATCGTCGAACAGGGAGAAATAGCGCTTCCCCTCGACCACGAACGAGGTACGGTAAATGAACCATCCTCCCCACATCGCGAGGACGAGGAGCAGGACGGCCAACGATGGGACGATCCGGCGCACCGCGGACATTTATGTCTCTCTCGATGATGCTACCACGCCATAGCCGTCTTCCTTGCCGGCGAAGAAGGAGTGGAACGGCTTCCAGTAGCGGGCCGCCAGAGCGCCGGCTGCCAGGGCCGCGGCGGCGAGCGACGCGGCGAAGCGCGGCCAGGAATCGGCGGGAGCCAGCCAGGCGGCCAGGGCGAAGAACGGCAGAGGGATCAGATAGAGCTGCGCGAGATCCGCCAGCAGCCCCCGGAAGCGCGGCCCGAAGACCCGGGCCACCTCCCAGGCCATCACGAGATTGCCCACCAGCAGGTAGTTCGCCGCTCCCATCCCCGGCGCTCCCCACGCTCGGGTGAACCAGATGCCGAAGCCGACCAGCGAGATCAGGTTCAGCAGCTCGATGGCGAGCCAGGAGCGGTCCCGGTGCTCCGCCTTGAGCATCTCGCCGCCCAGCATCGTGAACTGATCGAAGAACGGGATGAACGACAGCACCCGCAGGATGGGCGCCGCGGCCAGCCAGTTCTTGCCGAAGAGGATGAGGATGGTCTTCTCCGCGTTGAAGAACAGGAAGTAGCTGGCCACCACCTGGCAGCCCAGGAGCTGGACCGTGCTCAGCCGGAAGAACTCGACGAAGCGCACGCGGTCTCGCAGATACTCCACCAGCGTCGGAAAGAAGGCCCGCGGGTAGACGATGGTCGCGACCAGAAAAGCGATCATGTAGGTCCGCGCGTAGAGGCCCACGGTACCCGCGCTGCCGAACCACCCCACGATGTAGATGTCGATGTAGGTGACGAGCTGCAGGGTGATCCAGATCAGGAAAAGGAGAAAGCTGCGCCGGACGAGATCGGGCACCAGCTTCAGCTCGACGATCAGCGGCACCTTGCGCCAGGCCTTGAGCCAGGAGTAGCCGGCGAGCAGCGCGGCGCCGGCGAGATCGCCGGCCACCAGGCTCCAGTATCCCCAGCCCGCCCACGCGAGGACGACGGAGACGACGGCGATGACGACGCCGCGCCAGATCTCGGGCGCCACCAGATTGCCGATCGTCAGCTCGCGCTCGAAGAACGCCTTGGGCACCACCGCCAGGCCGTCGAGCAGCACCCAGACGGCGAAGACTCGCAGCACCAGCGGCACTTCGGGATTGAAGCGGCCGAAGACCGGCGCTACACCGATGAGCAGCAGAGTGATCAGCCCGCCGAGAGCCGTCGTGAAGGCGAGCACCGTGCCGTAAGGGCGGCGCGGATCGCGTACCAGGTGATACGGCAGGCCGAGGTCGCGCACGGCCGAGGCGACGGTGACGATGCGCAGGGCCAGCTCGTAGACGCCGTGTCCCTCGGGGAGAATCAGGCGGGCGAGGGCCAGCTTGGCGCCGAAGTTGATCCCCAGACGGGCGAGCTGGATGGCATACGACGCCATCGTCGAGCGCAGGACGCGCTGCTCGGTGGATCCCCCTATAGCAGGTTCGCCCATCGCGCCCACTTTTCGGTCAGCTCCATACCGGCAGCGAAGTCGAAGGCCGGCTCGTAGCCCAGGGAGCGCTTCGCCTTGTCGATGCGCACCCGCGTCCTGGCACGGAAGAAGGCGATCAGCTCCGGCGAGAGGGGATGGATCGGCAGCTCCCGGCTCGGTGCGGCGGGGCGGCCGCCTCCCGCCAGGCGGCTCTTGATCCTCTGCTGCCAGCTCTCGGGCAGCAGGGAGCTGGCCGTCTCCCGCAGCCAGAGGACTTCGCGGGTGCGCTCGATCCGTTCGCGGATCGGCTGTTCCTGCTTGAGGATGCGGAGGGCTTCGCCCAGGGCCCGGGGCCGCTGGCGCTGCGAGCGGCGCCAGAAGGCGAGCGCCTCCGCCGCGGTCATCTCCACCGTCCGGCACTCGCTCCCCAGCATGCCCGCGAAGCGGCCGAACAGCTCTCTCCAGGTCACCGGCTCTTCGCCCGAGATGAGGAACGCCTCCCCTACCGCGGCCTCCTCCACCGCCGCGAGCAGCATGGCGCTCACCAGATCGTCCACGTAGACGGCGTTGGCGAACCCTTCGCCGCCGTCGACGAGGATCTGCCGGCCGGTCTTTAGCGAGCGCAGCACGGCCTCGGTCCACACGCCGCCATAAGGTCCGTAAACCGCCGTCGGCTGCAGGACGGCGACCGGCAGCCCTGAAGAGAGGGCGATCCGCTCGGCCTCCAGCTTGCTGTCCGAGTAAGGATTGCCGAAGCGCCGGCGAGGCGCGGCTTCGTCGAGATCGCCGTCGGCGGTCCGGCCGTACACCATCAATGTGCTGAGGTGGACGATCCGCTCCACTCCCGCCTGCCGCGCCGCCGCCAGCACCCGCCGCGTCCCTTCCGTGTTCACCCACGCCCGATGCTTCTGGCTGCCGGAGGTGCCGTAAGCGCAGTGGAACACCAGGCTGCACCCCGCCATCGCGGACGCCAGGTCGGAGGGGCTCGTGACATCGCCGCGCAGAACGGTCACGGGGAAACGGGCGAGGCGGGCGGCACCGGCGAGGTTGCGCACCAGGGTACGCACCTCGGCTCCGTGCTCCAGGACCAGCCGCTCGACCAGCCGGCCGCCGATGAAGCCGCCGGCTCCGGTGACTAGGACCTTCCGGCCGGCGAGCGCCCCGGTGACCGAGGAGAGGCTCACGAGGCCCGCACCCCTGAGGCGGGAGCGACCGACCAGGGCAGATCCAGCGGCCGCCGCCGGGCATAGCAGGCCTCGATCAGCGCCAGCGACCGCCGCCCCTCGAGTCCCGGGACGAACGGCTCGCGCCGGCCGCGGATGGCCGCCGCGAAGTCTTCGAGCTGGCGGACGAACGAGCCGGTGAAGTCGAGCCCCGGGCTCGCTTCCCGGCGTGCCCGGCCGGCGAGATGAGCCTCGCGGTCCGCGATGAACAGGCGAATCTCGGGGTCCGGGTCCCACACGCCGACCTCCAGCGTGGCGCGAGATCCCTCGAAGAAGCAGGCGTTCCGGAGGTTCCGGGTCCGGCTGATCTCCACCAGGCCGGTGACGCCCGAGCGCATCGTCAGGCGCATCTCGCAGTCGGACTCGACGCCGCCCATCGCATCGTCCCAATACTCGACGTCAGCCCAGTCCCCCAGCCACCAGAGCAACAGGTCGAGCACGTGGGCGCCGTAGTCGGCGAGGACACCGCCGCCGGCCATCTCCTTCTTCAGGAAGAAGTCGGTGGCGAAGGGCCAGCGGGGGATCACCCCTTGGCGCATCTCGAAGCGCCGGATCTCGCCGAGGAGACCGTCGCGAAGCAGGTTGCGGACGAGGAGCGAGGAGTCGAAAAAGCGGAACTCGTGGCCCACCGCCAGCACGGCGCCGGCCGCCTCAGCGGCGGCGATCATCTCGTCGCACTCGCGGACGTTCATCGCCATGGGTTTTTCGACCAGCACATGGATCCCGCGCCGCAGCAGGTCGATCGAGACCGGGGCATGCAGGCTGTTCGGCAGGGCCACGATGGCGGCGTCGACGCGCCCCGTCAGGCCGCTGACGTCGGCCGCGACCTCGGGCACGCCAAAGCGCCCGGCGAGCTTGCGGGCGCGCTCCGTATCCACGTCCACCAGCACGGCCGCCTTCACTTGGGTCGCGAGGGCGATGGCGGGCAGGTGGTGGAGCGTGGTGATGGCGCCGCACCCGACCACGGCGAGGCGGAGCTGGGGGGGATTCGATTCCTTCATCGGGGAAAGCTCGGGACGCGCCGGGAACGGCGGCGTATGTTAGCAGAGCCCCTCAGGCAGGCTCGGAATCGATCCACGCGTGCTCGCGCATCGCCGCGGCCAGCTCGGCAGGCGTGCCGATGTCGCGGTATGAGCCTTCCGGGAGCTCGATCCCCTCGACGTGAAGGCCGCCGGCGACCGCCGCCTGCACGACGGCTCCGATCTGAAACTCGCCCGCTTCCGGAGAGGCCTCCCCCACCCTCTCGTGGAGAAACTGGGTGAAGACAGGGCTCCAGACGGCGATCAGCCAGTTGAAGCGCAGCGAGGTCGTCTCCGGCCGCACCTCGACGCGCAGCACCCGGCCGTCCGGCGCCAGCTCGACCATGTCCGTCGTCCGGAACCGCGCGGCGGGAAAGAGCCCGAGCACGAGGTCGGCTCCCGTCGCCGCCTGCCGCGCGACGAGACGGGCGTAGGCGTCGACCGGCTGAAAGATCACGTCCGGAAAGCCGAGGGCGACGAGCGAATCCTGCACGAAGGGATAGGCCAGGTCGAGCGTCTCCGGGACGCTGCGGGAGCCTGGAATCGATAGGTAGGCAAGATTGACGCCCGCGATTTCCCCGGTGCCGAAGTAGCGTGGGATATCCCGCTTCGACTCGTGGAGCACCATGAAGATCCGGCGAATCCCGCCTGCGCGAAACCGCTCCAGCAGGTAGTGGCCGACCACCTTGGGAACCGGTCCTCGAGAGGTCTCCCGGAACCCGATGGGGAGCAGCTCCTTGCTGCAAGGCAGAGGACCGATCCGTTCGGCGCGGCCGGCGGCAGGGATGAGACCGACGAGAGGGAGAGCGGTCAATGCTCAGGGGAGTCGGCGGCGAACGCCGTGGATCACCGCCATGATTTCGCCATGCTACCATCCGCTCCCACCCATGATCCACTCCGACTCTCCCGTCCGGCCGAAGCGCTGGATCGGCATCGCCCTGGCGGCGTTGCTGATCATCAGCTTCGCCCTGCGAACGTGGAACGCCAGCCAGGGCCTGAGATCCAACCGCTACTTCGACGAGCGCTACACGCTGAAAAACGTCTCGGCTCTCCTCAAGCACGGCGACTTCCGCCCTCGCAACGCCTTCTACCTCAGCCTCGCCTACCTGCCGCAAGCGGCGGTGCTGGCCGCCAGCAACACGCTCTATCAGATCACCCGCTATCGACCCTTCGCGATCTATGCCAAGACCGCCGACGGTTACTCGCCGTCCGCCTATTGGATTTGCCGCATGGTCAATGTGGTTTACGGCGTGCTGAGCCTGTGGCTGCTCTTTCACGTCGGCCGGCGAGTGGCTTCGCCCGAGGTGGGCCTGCTCGCGGCAGCCATTCTGGCGGCATTCCCACGCCACCTGCTGAGCTCGGTCGAGTTCAAGCCTGACATCCTGGTGACCCTGCTCGTCCTGCTGACCTTCTACTGGACGATCAGCGCCGCGCTCCGACCCCGGCCGGCCCGCTTTCTCGGCGTGGGGTTCGGCGTCGGGCTAGCGGTATCGGCGAAGTACACGGGGGTCGCCGCGGCGCTACCGCTCACCGTCGCCGTGCTGGCCAAGGGCCGGCGGGACCGGCGGCAGTGGGTCTGGTTGGCGCTGGCGGGTCTGATCTCGGTCGTCACCTTCGTCGTCCTCAACCCGTATCTCAGCGTGGTCTTTCAATTCATCCCCAAGCTGGTCCATGCCTATGCCTCTCAGGGGGCTCGGGAGAAGAGCGGCCACTGGGTGGTCTTCAGAGATCAGATCGGGTTCCTCGTCGAGCATCACGGCCTGATCGTGGCTGCGTTCGCGGCGGCCGGTGTCGCCGGCATGCTCTGGCGCCTCGCCCGGCCGGCGCCGGAGGATACTGACGAAAGGCGCCTCGGCTACCTCCTGGTGCTCGGCCTGTTGCTCGGCTACTCCCTCCTGCACTCTCTCGGGATGACGCTGTTCCGCGGCCAGAACTACCTGCCGGTAGTGCCCATGACGTCGCTCACCGCCGCGTGGGCGATGGTCGAGCTGTGGCGGGCTCTGGCGCGGCGCGTTCCATGGCTGGAGGAGTGGCCCGTCGCGGCCCCGATCTGGCTTGCGGTCAGCGTCGCGCTCATCGCCCGGCCGGCGATGATCGTCTATAACCGGGTCGTGCCGACCAACTTCGAGGTGGCGAACGAGTCGGTGCTCGCCGCCGTGGAGCCTCTCGGCCTCCGTCACATCGTCTACGAGAAGGATCTAGGCATCTTCCAGACGGGCAGCAAGCCCCGCCGACCTCTGCTGAGCCAGGTCGATCGTCTGTCCGCTGTCGCTCCGGTCTTTCTGGACCGCGCGGACGTGGAGATCTTTCCGGGCGGCCGGCTCGCCGGGCCGGCTGCCGAGCTCTACCGCAGGCGCGTCGCGCGGATCTCGGAGAGCCAGGTCGAGGTCGTGAAGAGCCGTTCCTTCCACAGCCGCGGCGAGCCGGTGATCGTCCTGCGCCACCCGTGGACGGTGGTCGGGGAGCCCACCGTGGTGCCCTTCCGACGGCCGGAGGGAGCGCCCTACCTGGCCGCCAGGCTGCCCGAAGGTCTCGTCCGGCCGGGGGACACGGTCTCGCTGCTGCTCTGGGTGCCACGGGAATCCGCGGAGCGCCGGCTCGGGAAGCTGCGCCTCGATCCGGGAGACCGGCCGGTGCCGCTGGCCTATGTCGGCCGGCGACTGAACCGCTTCTTTCGCGTCAGCCCCCGGTTTCAGCTCCGAGGAGACGAGGTCCGGGTGCGCATCCCCGCCGCACCGGACGACCGGCCGCGGGGCTTTGGATTGGAGGTCTACCGCTGGAGCCCCTCATGAGCCAGACCTCCGCCACCTACGTCCTCATCCACGGCGCGGGCGATGTGGGATGGTACTGGCATCTCGTCGCGGCCGGGTTGCGAAAGCTTGGCCATGACGTCGTGGTGATGGATCTGCCGGTCGAGGACGATTCCGCCGGGCTCTCCGACTACGCCGACGTGGTCGTCAAGGCGATCGGCGACCGCGACAATTTGATCGTGGTGGCGCAGTCGTCCGGCGGCTACGTCGCACCCATCGTCTGCGAACGGGTTCCCGCGCGGCTCCTGGTGCTCGTGGCCGGGATGGTCCCCGCGCCGGGCGAGTCCGCCGAGGAGATGTTCGCCAACACCGGATGGGCCCCAGTGGAACAGAACGATCGCAGCGACCTGGCGATCTTCTATCACGATGTCGATCCAGCGCTGGCGGCCGAGGCGCTCGCCAAAGGCCGCCGGCAGTCGGAGACGCCGGGCAAGGAGCCGTGGCCTCTGGCCGCCTGGCCCGACGTTCCGACGCGATACCTGCTGTGCCGCAACGACCGCCTCTTCCCCCCGGAGTGGGTCCGCCGCGTCGTCCGAGATCGCCTCGGCATCGTTCCCGACGAGATCGACAGCGGTCACACCCCCGCCCTCAGCCACCCGGACGAGCTGGTCCGGCGGCTCGAGGCCTATCGGACAGAGGCCCTTTCTAGCTGAACAGCAAGCGACCTGGCGACGCCCGCCGGTCGTTCCGGAGGGCGTTTCGCACGGTCCTGCTCAGAGAGTGAGCAAGTCCGCCCTGGACTCGGGCTGAGGAAGCACACGAAAATCAGCTTAGATTCAAAGATTTCACTTCGCGAACGCGCATAGGAGATACGATATGGCGGAACCTCACCGAACGGAAGGAGAAACCAACCTCGAGCAGTGGCCGGCGGTTGCGGCTATGCCCGAGCCGACCCGCCGCGGCTTCCTCAAACTCGCCGCGACGCTGGGGCTTACCCTGTGGGTGACCCCGGCGGGCGCGGCGCGGCTGGTTTTCGCCGGACAAGACGAGATCACGGGACCGCGGAATCCTGAGCTGACCGGCCTTTTGCTGCCCGAGGAGGTGCGCGATCTCTGGAGGATTTTCGAGTTCATCGGTTCCACCTGGGACAACGGGAAGCTCACCACGATCGCCTCGCGGCAGGATCTCAAGAAGATTCTCGATTTGAAGACGGGCGCCGTGCCGAGCTATCTCACCGAGTATCGGGAAGCGGTGCGGATCTTCCATAGCCTGCGGGCGCAATTCGGCGACAAGGAAGCCCTGCGTCGGATCCTCTTCGAGGAGCCGGACGCTCGCCTGCGCCAGTTCGTCGTCGTGGAGTTCTTGCGACTGCAGGTCGCGTCCGGCGGATTCCTGCGGTTCGGCGGCTACAAGAACTACCCCGGCTATCCGGGAGGACCGTTCGACGATCCGTCGAATCTCCCGTATCGCCCGATCTCGACGTGAGAGCCGACTTCTTCGGAGACCTGATCATGGCGCGGAACGAATCGACCCATACTCTCATCGTCGGCTCCGGAGTCGCCGGAGGCCTGATCGCCGAGCGGTTGTTGGCCGCGGGCATGGGCCCTGTGACCATGCTGGAGGCAGGCGCGAACCTCAAGATGCGCGACCGCCGGAGCTGGCTGGATTTCGTCACGGCCGGGACGATTCCTTACGCCGGCCTTTCCGACGTCGCCGGGGATTACGAGACGGCGGGGACAATGCCATGGCTGATCGAAGGCGGACGGCTGATGGCCCGCGGCGGCTCGACTCTCCATTGGGGCGGTTGGTGCCCACGGATGAAACCGGAGGACTTCGAGATCGAGAGCCGCATCGGCTTCGGCGGCCTCGACTGGCCCTTCTCCTATGATGACCTGCAGCCATATTACGAACGCGCCGAAAGCTACCTCCAGGTGGCGGGGGATTCGAACAGCCAGGACCCGCCGCGGCGGAATCCTTATCCTTTCGAAGCGCCCACCTTCACGCTGACGGACGGCGTCTTCATTTCCGCGCTCGAAAGGCTCGGCATCTCCTACGGTCATCTCCCGATTGCGCGCAATGCTCGCGGCATCAACGGCAACGCGCAGTGTGTGACCTTCGGCACCTGCGACTACTGCCCGGTGGGGGCCCGCTTCACCGGCGACCAACCTCTGGACCGGCTGCAGGCTCGGCACGACCGCGCGACGTTCGAGCTGCGGCTCGGAGCCGCCGCCCGCCGCGTCCTGGTGAGCCGAAAACATCAGGCCGTGGGGGTGGAGTACGTCGATCTGGCGACCGGTGCGGTCAAAGTGATCGAGGCGGAGGAGATCATCCTCTGCGCCGGCAGCTACGAGACCCCCAAGCTGCTCATCGCCTCGGCAAGCCCGAGCTGGCCTCATGGCATCGGCAACGATACCGACCAGGTCGGCCGCTACGTGATCGCCCATCCGTTCTTCTTTGCCCGCGGGTTCTCACCCACCAATCCGCTGCGGCTTCAGGAGGAGCTCAACTTTCCCACGGCCCAATCGCGCCATTGGGACACCCCCGAGTTCCAGCGCGAAGGCAAGTTCATCCTGACCAAGGCGCAGACGCCTCTCCTGGACATCGCGGCGCTGATGGGCGAGGGCCGCTTGGCGGCCGAGATCGACGCCGCCACCGCCGGCGCTCAGACGATGGATCTCTTCGGATCGATCCAGATCTTCTCGGAATTCGAGAACCGCGTGCTTCCCGCCAACGGCACGACCCGTTTCGGCCTTCCCAGAACGCGCATCGAAACCCCGGTGCCGGCGTTCAGCGCCGCCTTCGAGCAGACGATCCTCGACCGGATGAATCGCGTCCTCGTGGAGATGGGGTACACGCCCGTCTTCGCCGGCGCCTTCCCGCAGCGGGGAGATCACGCCATGTGCACCTGCCGGATGAGCGAAAGCCCGGCGCGCGGAGTGGTGGATCCCGATCTGAAAGTGCACGGCATGGACAACCTCCATATCGTGTCGAACGCGGTCTTCGCATCCGGAGGCGCCGCCAACCCGACCCTGACGTTGACGGCCGTCGCCCTCCGCTTTCTCGATCGTTTCGTGGCGGATCGACACGCCTCATGACGAGCCCTAGGGTCTTACCTCGAGGATCTTGACCCCCGATCCAAGCGGCGTCCCCGCCGGAACATAGCCGATGCCGCCGGGGTGAGATCTGACGAATCTCACCACTTCTTCGGGCGAGGCTTTCTCCGGCGGCGGAACCTCCCGGCCCGAGAAGATCATCTTCTGCCAGTAGGATTTGATCGCCGCCGTTCTCTTGCTGTGAATCTGCCTGGAGAAGCTCTCGCGGGCAGGCGACCTCTCGTCGAGATCGACGGGCGATGCCGGGGTTTTGTCCGGCCACGCCTCCGTCTTCTTGAGGAACAGGGAGGAGACCTCTGCCGCCGCGAGCGCAGAGGTGGAATTCGCCGCGTTGACGATAACCACGACATCCCCGGCGCCGGCAGCCGGCCTCGCCCCCGGCGCGATGCCGCAAGCAACGAACAGGACGACAGCGAGGGCTTTCCCGATGCTCGCCCGGTCGGGAGCGGCCTGTGGTCTCATGCCTGGCTCTCCTCCAGATCAAAAGCTGGTCGACAAGCTGACGATCCAGTAGCGAGTCTCGGGCTTGGGCGCGAAGAAGTTCTGCGGTGGATCCTCGGGCGTGTACCCCTCGTTCCAGTGATGCTCGAGCTTGAGCACCAGATCCGGGCGGAAAGCGTAGTTCACACCCAGCGCGGTATCGTCATCGAAGTCTCCCTCGCGGAAGAAGTCGATGTTTAGATCGGAGTACTCGTACTGGCCGTTGACGGTGATCTTATCGGTCGCCTGGACCCCCAGGTGAATGTAGCCCGCGTCGTAGGTTCCTTCGGCGAAGTCGATTTTCTTGTATTCGACATGCGACACGAACCGGCCTATCTCCTCCTCCAGGGAGACGTGGTAGGTCTTCCAACGGTTGCCGTCAGGCTCGAGCACATCGTAGCGCATTCCACCAGCACCGATACGCAGCCCGGGGACAGGTGTATCAAGCCATAGCTCGACGCCGATCGAGTTCCGCACCTTCAGCTTGAAGAACGCGCCGCTGCGGTTGATGAACTCCCAATTACCATAGTGAAGATCGCCATCGAGCTGCCAGGCGCCGCCGAGCGCAAAGGTATGAGAAAGAACGATGCCGTCGACCGTCTCGCTGGTGTAGGCCCCTTCGCCGTAGAAGTTGGTCGATGGGCGATAGAAAGGCAGCAGCGTTCCGACATCACGCACCTCGTTGTAGATGCCGAAGGGGATCTGCACCCGGCCCACCTTGACGGCGCTGTTGCCGAAACGACGCTCGTAGAAGAGCCAGTCGAGGGCCACGTCATCCTGGAAAGCCTGCAACCCGCTTTCGCCAAGACGCTCGTGGCTGAGTTGCAAGGCGAAGGTGTCCTGTTTCCCGAGGTCAGCGCGGATCTGTAGAGCCGCCGTTCGATAGTCGGCGGTCCCTTCTTCGGGAATCCCGGCGATCAGGTTGCCGTCGGTCGCGGCGTAGGCCTGAGAAAGATAGCCGTGAATCGTGATCCTGGGACCGCCCGCTTCCTGCTCCTGGAAAGAAGCCTCCCCCGTATCCGGAGGCGGAGGCGTCTCCTGAGCTGCGGCGCGTCCGGTATGAGCCAGGAGCAGAATACAGGCTGCCAGACATCCTGCCAGAATGACGCGGCCTGTTGTGGAGATCGTCCTAACGTCCATGTTTCCCTCCATTTATGGAATCCATCCATGTCCGATCGATGCGCCCTCGGTCAGGCGGCAGACGCAGCTCCCCCGCTTGCCAACCGTCCTGGTTCGCAGTCTCGAAACTGTCGCTTCTACTGTTTTCTACAGCTGGCTATTTCTACACTTTTATTAGCGCAAGCGCAAGTCCCACGCGCCTGTTCCTATCGGCCCAGGCGGTCGGAAGGCACACCTCTCCCGTTCTCGAAAGACGGAACGCCCGGGGAGGTTGCGCTTACGCCACCTGAGCCGGTGGCGCTTTTCCGGAATTAAACAGTGCCTCTCCGCACTTACGGCGCCTCCGAAGCCCGGCAGACGGCTTACAGCCAGCGCCGAACGGAAGCCTTGTAGGGCAAGTAGTCTGACGGGAAGCGGGCCTGCAGGTATCGCTCCTCTCGCGGGATGACCACGAACGACATCAGAGCCACCGCAGGCACGAGGGTGACGAGCAGCCACACGCTGTTGACGCAGAACGCGAGTCCGAGCTGTAGAAGAGAGAAGGCGAGATAGATCGGGTTTCGGCTAAAGCGATAGGGTCCCCTGCGCACGATCGTGGCAGTGGGACGATTGCCCGGAACCGGCGTGCCGGCGCTCCGAAACGTACGAACCGCGGAGATGAACAGCGCGAGGGCACCGAGCACCGCAGCGGCCCCGAGCGGCACGCTCACGGCACGCGGCACGAACCGCACCGGCCATATGAAATGCAGTAGCAGGCCCAGGACGATGGCACCCAGGTATATCAGAGGAGGCCGCATCTTCCCGAGGTTGGCGACCTCCGGCATCCTACGCGTCTCCGCCTCGTCGCTGCGATCATCGTTTGCCATGCGATTCCCTGCGAGGGTCAGGCTTCGGCTGTATGCTCGCCCCTTGGAGCCTCGCGAACGACTGCCGTTTCCTTCCTCTCCTGCGCAAGCAAGAAACCCAAAACGACGATGCCCGCCACGGGAACGAGGCCGAACAGTTGCCACCAACCACTGCGCCCGGTGTCGTGCAGCCTGCGAGCGCCAGCGGCGAGCAACGGGAGAAGTGTGGCGAGGAAGAAGATCGTGGCGTAGCTGTGAGCCATGACGGACGCCACCGCCCCTGCGAGAGCCAGGAAGAGGACGAACCACCAGTATTCGGATCTCGACGCAATTCCGCACCTATTCCGGAGGGCAGCAGCCGGCGGGCGCCTGACCTTCGCGTCAAGAAGCGTTGGGATTCTTGACATATTCAATCTACCGCCCGCCGAGTAGTTGGCTCTCGGCGGCATCAATCGCGAACTCTGGCCATTTCAAGCTTGAGCTGCCGTATTTTGTCCTCATAATCGGCTTCACGTCGCAGCAGAAACGACAACTTCCAATCCCGCCCCGTCGCGGAGAGCTTCATAGGAAGTCCAATAATAGACCCTTCAAGGGGGACTACCCAACTTGGCTTTGCAGGCGATACAGGATAAATCTTAATCCTGCCCGCGTCATACCTCCAAGAAGCAATTCGAAATACCTCTGGCTTCTCTTCAAGAAATACGTAACAACCAAGACCTTCTCCATTTGGAAACAGCTCAAGCCGCAAAAAGTAGAGTTCGTCGGTTGACCAGCCGATCCAAACCTGAGCGACCTCTTCACGACTTGGTGGTCTCCAGTTTTTCCTAGCCAGACTTGGATCTGGAAGCATTACCGCCAAGGCAAGAGTGACTATAGAAGCGGAAAGCAGCTGCCAAATCAAGGGATTGTTTTTTTCTCTTCGCTGCCTCATGGGCACCCCAGGCATTTCTCCGCGGCCTCCGGCTTGCTTTCCCCAGAGTGCCAAAGTTGATGAGTCATCTCGTGCATCAGAGTACAGCCAAGCGGTCCACAGCCGGGCGTCCATCCATCTTCACATAGACGAATTACTCCTCCACCAGGTATTGACCACGCACACGTTCCTGCTGAGCACTTCCCCACTCGAGCGGTCGAACATTTAATTGTGCGGTCATTGGCTTTACACAGTCTCTGTAACCCCCTGGGTATCGAAGGATCACCGCACATACAATTCTGGAATTCAAGCTGTTGAACCTTGGAACAATAATCCTTGAAGGCTTGGGAGATCTTCGCTTGCCGCTCTGGAGTACAGCCCGCAAATTTAAGCAGGCCGAGGGGGTCTATGAAGCTTAAGGGATTGGAGTCCACATAGGCGTATAAGCTGAATCGTTCCCTATCGATTTGCGGATGCCAAATCATTTCTTGACGTCTCTCAGCTTCTCCTAAGGGATCTCTCCTCATATATCTTCCCGTCCCTGCCTCATACCACCGGTGCACGTTGTGATACAGCCCGCTCGCGCTCCAGCGCGGGTCGCTCCACTGGCCCGGGAAGCGAAGGAAGATCCCGGCTGCCTGGGCACCGTTCCAATCGGCGCCGAACCCTCCAGCCCAGCTCGCCGTCGTTCCGCTCATCGCGAGTATGGGAGTGCCGAGATGGTCCGTCGTCAGATATTTCAGCGCCAGCGTACCGACGCTCTCCAGTTGGGCAACCGGACGGCCTGCGAAATAGAACAGCGAGACCCGGCTTGTCAACGCGCCGGCCGGTAGCCCGCTCCTTTGGCGCCTCTGATAGAGCAACCCCTCGCTGCTGTAGCTGGCCTCCGTTAAGAGGGGCGCGCAGACGTTCGTCTCGGTTGCTGACTCCGCCAGAAAGCCGCGGCCGTCGAGGATGAAGCGCGAGCCGATGTCCTCTACGCCCTCGAAAAGCTGGAAGAGCTGGCCTCCTGCGTCGTAGGCAAGAGAAAGCTCGCTCGCGGGCGTGGACACCTGAACGACATTTCCAGCCTGGTCGTAGCCATAGTAAGTGATGCCGCCGAGATCCAGAGCGACTTGTTGCAGGTGCGGGGCGTGGCCTCCGGTCGGGGAGAGGAAATAGGTGTAGCTGTCGGTGGTACTGCCGCGCGTCTCCGAGAGCCGGTTGCCGATCTTGTCGTAGGTCCAGGTCCTCGTCCCCCATGGACCGCTGCCTTCGGTGAGGAAATACTGCGGGTCCTGGTAAGTGAATGTCGCCGAGTAGGGTTGTCCCCCGATGGTGCCCGTGATCTGCGTCGGGTTGCCCACGGCGTCTACAGTATAGTCCCAATCGAACAAGCTCCCCACCTGGATGCAATCCGGACGGTAGCGGTTGTCAAAGAGGCGCGTTTCGCTGAGCCAGTTGGCGAGTGACAGTGAGGACAGCGGCCCGAAAGGCCGCCGGGCACCTCGCCTCCTCGGCGGGACCAACTCTACGCGACGAAAAAGTCGCGACCTAAGTCAAAAACTTCCTCTCCAAACACTACAACGCAGTACTTCTCTCCCGGCGTCAATGGGCGTGGTTCCTGGACCTGGCGATAGCCATCAGGGACTTCGCCATAAACAACCCTACTGACGGGCGGCCGATCTGATCGGTCTCCGGACTCGTCTGGCTTTCGCTGTTGCGTCGCGGCCTGTCCATGAACTCTGCCAACCTCTTTCCAGGATTGGCTTAGCTCGCGCAGGGCTCCCAATGCAGTCGCAGCCGTTTCCTCGGAAAGTCCGCCAGCTTGCTGCCGGGCACCAATGAGGTCGCTTAGCGCTCGGATTGCGTCTGTCGCTGTTTGCTCGGACAGCACACCAGCTTCGTTAAAATCATGAGCCGCTTCCTTCAGTGCTTCCAGGACGGCTCTTGCGGAGCCCTGAGGGAGTTCTACAAAAGCCATGTCCGCACTAAGGACGGGGATCGACTTGAGCGACATCGGCACCAGGTCCCACATTGTTTCCGCATTCGAGTCAAGAACATGTAACCTGGAGATGGCTACGGGCTGCGGTCCGAGCTCGAAGCTGACCCTCCCGTGGTTGTTCAGAGTTCGCAGCTCCATGGAAGATCAGGGAAAGATGGAGTTGATCACCGTCTCTGGCTGACACTGCCAGTTTTTCGAGCCCCTGGACCAGACCTGAGTGCTCTCACCATCGAAGGAACAACTCGCCGGGCACTTGAAGCATTCAGGTACTCTGATTGCCCCAACTGTGATGTAGACCTTCCCGCCGCCTCCGACACATGCGCCGAACATCGTACAGACGCGCTCGCTGTAATTTCCAGGCTCCCTTGGGAATACTGGATCGAATGGATTCACTGGCTCTAGGCGCGAGGGGCCGAGCGGGAAGACGCTGCAGCTCACAGGTTCCAGGCCCAGAGGATCAGTGAAGCTCAGAGGACTGCTAACTGCGTAAGAGTAGAGACCGACACCATCGCGCCGCTGTGTAACAGCTTCGCCGGAAGCTCTTCTGACGCCGGCCAATGAGAACTGTGGCCCGCGGCCTGTTGAAGGAAATTGCAGGGCGCCACCTGCCAACGGATCCGGTTGGGTGTACCTTCCGGTCTGTGGTTCGTAGTAGCGGTGCACATTATAGTAGAGTTCCGCCCCAAACCCGCTCCAACTACTATCTACCCACTGTCCAGGCAATCGTAAGAACAGCCCCGGCTCCATCAGCTGATATGGCGCCCCGAAAGGTGTAAGCCCTCCTTGCCAGATCGCCGTACCTGCCGTACTCGTGGCCAGGGCCGGCGTCCCAAGGTGGTCCGTTGTCAAATAGGTGAGACCTGTCCCACCATTGCTCCATTGCGCCACTGGCCTGCCAGCGAAGTAAAAGATATGGGTCGTCTCGTCCGCTGTGATCGTCGGCGCCGGGGTGGTGTCCTGTGGCGTGCCGTAGGTGCTCTGCCTGCGCCAGCGGCGCGAGTACAGCAAACCCTCCGAGCCGTAGGTGGGCTCGGTGTGCTCGAAGTCGCCCGAGCCGCCGTAGACCAGCAGCGCATCGCGCAAGAAACCCCGGCCGTCGTAGAGAAGATCGGTTCCCGCAACTCCCGGCGTAGTCGCAAGGTGCGAGAGCTTGCTTTCGGCACTGTAGGTGAAAGTCGTGGCCTTGCCGGAACCTTCGAGGCCGGAGGAGACCATCATGGTCTCGTTGCCGGCGGCGTCGTAGCTGTAGGTCACCGAGCCCGAGCCGTTTCCATGCGGGCGCGGCTGGATCTGCGTGAGCTTGGGCGTGGTCCCGGAGTAGGTGTAATTGAACGGCAACGGCTCGCCGGTCTGGGTTTCCGTGAGACGGCTGCCGATCTTGTCGTAGGTCCAGGCGAGAGGCCCGGTTGGCGACCAGGGGCCGGTCGCCTGCGTCAGGAAGTATTGGTGATCCTGATACATGAAGCTCCGGCTGCCGCCCGCGACCACACCATCCACAATTGAGGCAACGTTGCCCACAGCATCGGTAGTGTAATCCCAATCGAGCCGGCCGGGTACCTGGATGCGATCCGGGTAGTAACGGGAATCGAAGGAGCGCGTCTCGGTCAGACCGTTGCCGAGAGCGAGGCTGGTGAGCGGCCCCGAGGGCTTGTAGCTGGCCGAGGTGACGAGAGCGGAACCGAGACAGGAGTCTCCTCCGGCCGTGGTGTGCTTCAACGTGGCCGGCCGGTCAGCGAAGTCGTAGGAGTAGCAGAGCGCCACCGTGGGCGCGTAGGTCACCTGTGCTCGGTTGCCGTTCTTGTCGTAGGTGAAGCCCAGGGCGCCGTCCTGCGTGACCCGGCCGAAACGGTCATATTGATAGGCGACGGTTGATCCGGGACGCGTGATGGAGGTCAGGCGGCCTTTGGAGAACGGCACGGCTACGGCGTCATAGAAGTAGTTGGTGTCGAGGTCGCTGCCGGGGTAGTCGACGAACGTCACGCGGTCCAGCGGATCGACAGTGCGGGTCATGGAGATCCCCCGCGCGTCGGTCTGGCTCACCAGCTCGCCGTGCTCGTTGTAAGCGGATACAACGTAATTGGTGACGCCTGAGAAGACCGGCGAGATCTCCTTGGTCATCAGGTCGCGATCGGAGTACGTATAGGTCGTCACATTGCCCTTGGCATCCGTAACCGTCGCGAGGTGATCCTGTACGTCATAGGCGTAGCTCGTGACCGCAGTGCCGCCGCCCGCTCCGCCCCACGGCTGTGTCATGGATTTGACGCGGTTCAGCTCGTCGTAGGCATAGAGCTGCGTCGGCGTGGGATTCGTCGCCTTGGGGTGGTTCGCGTCCCAGACCTTCTCCAGGTTGCCATCGCAGTCGTAGGCGTACTCGGTGGCCTCGCCGTTGGCGTTGACCGCTTTGTCCAGATGGCAGCGCGAGCTGTAGACGAAGTCGGTGAAGGAGCTCGTCACCCAGGCCGAGCCGTTCCAGCTCTGCTGCTCCTCCTTGATGCGGCGGCCGAAGGTGTCGAGCGTGTAGAAGGTGCGCTCGCCGTGGGTCGCGGCATCGGGCCGGCGCTCGATCGAGACCAGCCGGCCGGCGGCATCGTAGCCGTATTCGATGAGGTTACCCCGCGGCAGAATCGTGCGGAACAGGTCCTCGAAAAGGTTGTATTGATAGGTGGTGACCAGACTGTCCGCCGGCGGCGTGGCTCCTACCTGAGTGACCGAGGTGATGCGGCTCAGCGCGTCGTACGCGGTGGTGGTCTGT
>DASYTJ010000050.1:0-7074 GCA_036002325.1 Thermoanaerobaculia bacterium
CGGTCCCGCCCCAGTTGGGATCGGTCCTGCCCCCATGGGGAACGGTCCCGCCCCCGTGGGGATTGGCCCTGCCCCGGCGGGGATCGGTCCCGCCCCGGCGGGGATCGGCGGTTCCCCGGTCTCGGAGGGACGAAATTCACCGGGGAAGGACGCCGAAATCGAGGGGGGAGGAGCAAAACTCGCGGGGATCGGAACGTTCCCCATGGGGGCGCGAGGAATCCCCGGAGGGGCCCGAGCCGGAGAGGTGACCTCCTTTCGTCGCGGAAGTGTCAGGAGTAGAAGGCGTTCTCGCTCCACGTGCTAAGGTTCGGGCGTGAGCTCGACCCGCATCACTCAGCACGTGAACGCGCCCCGCGCGGCCGTCTATCGCGCGCTTCTCGATGCGCGCGCGGTCGCGACGTGGATGGTGCCGACCGGGATGACCAGCCACGTGCATGAGTTCGAGGCCCGCGAAGGCGGCTCGTTCCGGATCTCGCTGACGTACGACGAGCCGACCGGGACCGGCAAGACGACCGCGCAGACCGACACGTTCCACGGCCGCTTCGTGAAGCTCGTGCCGGACGAGCAGGTTGTCGAGGTGGTCGAGTTCGAGACGACCGATCCCGCAATGCGCGGCGAGATGACGATCACGATCACGCTCGTCGATGCGGACGGCGGCACCGACCTCTTCGCCGTGCACGACGGGCTGCCGCCCGGCTTGTCGGCCGCCGACAACGAGACCGGCTGGCGGATGTCCCTCGCGAAGCTCGCGGCGCTCGCCGAGGCGAGCTAGAACACCGGGGGCCTTTGAGACGCTCCGAGCGCTCTTCCAGGGAACTCCGGCAATTCTAGGATCTCAATCGCCACCCTATTTGCCGGTGACCTTGAGCGCGATCGTCATCCCCTTCGCCGAGTGGTTGCCGATCGGGCAGTAGACCTTGTATTCGCCGGGCTGGAGGGTGACCTGGAGAGTGGCGGTCTCGCCGGGAGGAACGGGCTTGGCGATGATCTGGTCGATCCCCGGCCCTTCGATCTTGAAGCTGTGCTTTTTGTGGCCGTCGTTGTGGACGGTGAACGTCGTCGGCCCGGCGGGAAGCGTCTTCGGCATGTCGACGATGAATTCCGTCAAATGGACCGCCACGCCGGCGGGCGCTTTCGGCGGCTCCTCCGCTCCGCTCGCGGCGGTGAGGCCGGTGAGAGCAAGCGGCACGAGGAGAACGGCGGCAAAGAGCCGGGTGCGGAGGGGGTCATGGGCTCGGGAGGTCGGATCTCTTCTCATAGCGTAGCTCAGTATACCTTCGAAACCTCACTTCCCTGCCCCTCTCCAGAGAGGCTGGAGAGGAGGGGACGAATCCGGCCGGGTGGCAGAACCGCCGGTCCTCTGCTAGGATAACCGCCGGTTTTTTCTATTCAAGCGATATCAGGTGACCCCCCCTTTGCCGCGATGAGCTACTCCGGTAATCCTTCCCTATCATCCGAGGTCAAGCAGCGCATTCTCAGCACGTTCGATCAGACGGTGGAGCTGGCGCGGGACGGGAACCGCCAGGAAGCGCTGCTCGGCTGCGACTTCGTGCTGCGGATGGACCCGCAATTCCAACCGGCGCAGCTCCTTCAGGAACGGCTGCGGTCGAGCGCCGGTCCGGTGGCGGTGGATGACCTGCATGGCGGCCCGCCGGCTGCCGCGGAGGATCCCTTCGGGGATCTCGACGGGCTCAGCCTCGATCTGCCGGCGGATCTGCCGGACGACAGCGCCGGCTTTCTGCGCGACGAGCTGCAGTCGCTCTTCGACCAGCGGCGATTCCAGGATCTGATGGCGCGGGCCGAGCGGGAGCAGAGCACGATCTCCCTCCACCCGGAGCTGCGGCGCATCGTCGGCGCCGCCCAGGAGCGGATGGAGGCGGAGCCCTACATCCTCAAGTTCCTGGAATCGGCGCGGCAGGCGCTGCAATTGGGGCAGGATGAGGAAGCCGGCCGGCTGCTCGACAAGGCCCGCGCGCTCGATCCCGCCCATCCCGGCATCGCCGCGGTGGAGAAAGGGCGCGGCGGGAGCTTTCCGGCGGCGGCGCCGGCTCCGTCCTTCGAGCTGCCGCCGCCCTTCCCGACCACCACCATGCCGGTGAGCACGGATTTCATCGTCGGCGACTCCGACAGCGACCGGCGCATCCGCGAGCTGCTGGCCGAGGGGCAGACCGCCTTGGACGCCGGCGATCCGCAGGGGGCCATCGACGCCTGGTCGCGCATCTTCCTGATCGACATCGACCATCAGGAGGCGTCGCGGCGGATCGAGGCGGCGCGCAAGCTGAAGGCGGAGAGCGAGCGTCAGGTGGAGGAGATCTTCCACGACGGTCTGTCGCGGCTGGAGGAGGGCGACACGGCGGCGGCCCGGAAGGCGTTCGAGCGGGTGCTGGAGCTTCAGCCCGGCTACTTCGCCGCCCGTGAGTATCTGCAGCAGATCGACGCGGGCAACCTTCCTGCGGCGAGGCCGGCCGCGGTGCGCGAGACGCCGGCTGCCGAGTCCAGGCTGCCGAGTCCCACCGGCCGCGAGGCGCTCCCCGAGCTCACGGAGGAGATTCTCGTGCCGCCGGAGCCGGGCGAAATGCCGATGGCCGAGCGCCGGCCGGCCAAGAAGAGGGCCGCCGCCAAGGACACCGGCCGCGCCCGCCGGCTCTTCCTGCTCGTCGGCGGCGCCGTGCTGCTGATCGTGCTCGCCGCCGGCGCCTACCTCTTCCTCAACCGGGAGCAGTACTTCCCCAACTCGCAGGCCGACGAGGCGCAGCCGCCGTCGCCGTCGACGGATCCCATCGCCCGCGCCGAGCGGCTGAACAAGTCCGGCCGCACGGCGATCGCCCTCAATCAGCTCCGGCGGATCCCGCCTTCGGATCCCAACTATCCGCGGGCCCAGAAGCTGATCGCCGAGTGGGGCGGTGGCCCGCCCCCGCCGGCGGCCGAAACGGCGGCTCCCGCCGCGAGCCCCGGTGAGACGCCGCAGGCCGAGACGGCGGCCGCCGATCCGAAGGCTCAGCGCCGGCAGGCCCTGCTGGCGGCGGCGCGCCAGGCTTACGGGGAGGGCACCTATCTGAAAGCGCTCCGCCGGCTGGAGCAGGCGGACTCGCTCGCCAAGCTGGAGGGCGACGACGCCGAGCTCTACGCCCGGGCGAAGAAGGAGCTCGAGCCGATCGCCAAGCAGATCGACTACTTCCGCCAGCACGAATGGGAGCTCATCCTCCGCGACCTGTGGATCAAGCACGAGGCCGACCCGGGCAACCGCGACGTCACCCAACTGCTGGTCGACTGCAACTACAATCTGGCCATCCGCGATCTGCAGCGGAACGACGCCAGCAAGGCGGCGGACTGGCTCGCGGACGCGATCAAGCTGCAGCCGGACGACGCCATTCTGCGGCGGCAGTACCTTTTTGCCCAGACCTATCAGGAACGGCCCAAGGACCTCCTCTACCGGATCTACGTCAAATATCTGGCCTTCCGTTGATGCGACGTCAGGACAAGCCGGGCGAGCCGGCGGACGAGCCCTTCCTCTTCGATCTGCCGCTGGCAAACCCGGAGGAGCTGCCCGCCGATCCGCCGCTGGAGCGCAAGCGCCCGGCCCGCGGCGCTCGCGGTCCGGCGGAGCCCGTTCTCTCCGAATCGCCTGCCCGCTCCGAGCCCGCACCGCCGCCGCGCAAGGGACTGACCCCTGTGCCCAGTCCCGTTTCCTTCGAGGAGCCGGCCCCGGCGAGCGAGTTCGCCAGCCGCGGCCGCCGCATCGCCGCCGGCCTGGCCGACCTGCTCGTTCACGCCGCCATCGGCGTCGCGGCGCTGCTCGGAGCCCAGTGGCTGGGCGTGCGGCCGACGCTTTCCGAAGGGCCGGCCCTGGCCGTCTTCGTGCTCGCCTTTTCCTTCCTCTACACCGTGCTCCCCCTCGCCTTCTGGGGCTACACGCTCGGCATGGCCTGGGCGGGCATTTCCGCCCGCAACCGCGACGGCGAGCCGCTCTCCTTCGACCAGACGGCCCGCCGCTGGCTCGGCGGTCTGCTGACCGTGCTGCTTCTCGGGATCCCGCTGTTCGTCACCGGCAGCCGCCGTTCGCTGACGGACGTGCTCAGCGGGTCGGGGACGTATCCGGAGAAGGAAGCGTAGGCGGCCGGCGACCCTCACTCTCCCTACCCCTCTCCCAGCGTAATCTCTCGCCGCCCCGTGCGTAAGACAGGCAGGCCGCAACGCGGCATGAGACTCGTGTCTTCTGCAGGAGAGCCGACCATGACGAGAGCCACAATCGCCGGCGGGGCGTTCGCCACCGTGCTCGTCCTCCTCGCCCTCGCCGCCGGCTACTGGGCGCTCGAGCAGGACGGCGACCCCGCCGCGGCCACCTCGCCCGCGAGCGTCCCCTCGACCGCGAGCATCCCCTCGACCGCGGCGGCGGCGGAGGAGGCCCACCCGGGCTTCCTCTACGGCCGCATCACCACCGTTGACGGCGCTACCTACGAGGGTCGGCTGCGCTGGGGGGGCGACGAGGAGGCATTCTGGGGCGACTACCTCAACGGCGCCAAGGACCAGAACCCCTGGGGCGCCCACGTGCCGCCCGAGCGGCTGCCCAAGGAGCGCCGCCCGATCGAGATCTTGGGGATCGAGATTGCTCAGCGGGAGCGCCAGGTCGACCTCGGCCGGCTGTTCATGGCGCGCTTCGGTGACATCGCGCGCATCGAGGCGCGCGGCCGCGACGTGCGGGTGACTCTCAAGAGCGGGACCGTGCTCGACCTCGACCGCCTCGAGGCCAGCGACTTCGACGACGGCCTGCGAGTGTGGGACGGCAGGCGCGGCGTGGTGGACCTCGACAGTCTGCGGATGCGCACCATCGAGCTCCTCCCCACCGGCCGGCTGGGCGCCGCCCCCCACCGGCTGCACGGTACGGTGCGCACGCGGCAGGGCGACTTCACCGGCTTCGTCCAGTGGGACCGGCAGGAGTGCGTCGGCTCCGACGAGCTGGACGGCCACACCGACAATGGTGAACTCACCCTGCGTTTCGACACCATCCGCTCCATCGCGCGACGCTCGCGCGACAGCGCCCTGGTGACGCTGCTCGACGGCCGCGAGATCGTGCTCTCCGATACCCGCGAAGTCGGCCACGGCAACCGCGGGATCTACGTCGACGACCCACGCTACGGCCGGGTGCTGATCTCCTGGGACGCCTTCGAGCGCGTCGACTTCAGCCCCGGCGGCGGCGGTCCCGCCTACGGCGACTTCCCGCCGGGGCGCCCGCTCACGGGCAGCGTCACCACCCGCGGCGGCCGCCGCCTCGCCGGCCGGCTGGTCTACGATCTTGACGAGAGCGAGACCACCGAGACGCTCGACGCCCCATCCCAGGGAGTGGACTACACCATCCCCTTCGGCCAGATCGCCTCGATAGTACCCTCCGGCCGCGAAGAGCGCGGCGCCCATCACTCCAGGGTGACCCTCCATAACGGCGAGGAGCTGCTGCTCGAGCGCACCGGCGACCTCGGCGAGGGGAATGCCGGCATGCTGGTCTTCGTCGACGGCCGTCAGCGCCCCGATTACGTGCCCTGGACCGACGTCGAGCAGGTCGACTTCGACCGCCCGCCGGCGATATACCCGTCGCTCGGCGGGCGCTAGGTCACGGGCGCGGCCATCACGGAACGGCTCAGGGCAGAACGGCCGAGCGCGTCAGCCGCTGATCAGCCGGCGCAGCGTCTCCAGGTGCCGCGGCACGGCCGTCGTCGGGTCCTCTTCTTCTTCGTATTCGAGGGCGACGAACCCGCGGTAACCGGCGTTCTTCAAGATGCCAACCACCCGGGGCAGGTCCGCCTCGCGTTTGCCTGACGGAGAGCCGATCCCGACCTTGATCTGCGCCGTCACCGCGTAGGGGGCGGTCATCTCCAGCTCGGCGTAGGGGTCGGCGCTGGTCCGCCCGGGTCACGATCCCGCCGTGGTTCTCCAGCGCGAGGATGACGCCCCTCTCGCCGGCGTACTCGCAGCAGCGCTGGATCGCCTCGATGCACCGCTTGCGGGCCTCCCCTTCGGAGGTGCCCTACGGCAGGTCGCCGGCGAAGGGAGTCGGGACGTAATACGCGGTGGGCTCGGTGCCGTCCAGGCCGAACCGCGCGCACAGGTCCACGAAGTCGTCCAGCGTCATGCCCCCCGTCGCCGGTGTCTGGCCGCGCCGGTAATCGGTCAGGTACTTCCGGTACGAGTAAGCCGCGAGGCTCAGCCTCAGGTGGGCCCCGCCGCCCCGGACCACCGGCTCCATGGCCGCGGGGGCGTACGGCGCGCCCATGACCGCGGCGGCGGCGCCCTTCAGGAAGAAACGTCTCGAATCGGCCATGCGTTCCTCCGGATAGAATCCCCACCGAAACGTCGATGCGTCCCGATAGGGTAGCCGCGGTCACCGCCCTCTGCCTGCTGGTCGCGTCTGCTGCGGCCGCTCAGCCGCCGGCGCCCGCCGCCGAGCCGGCCGATCTGGTCGTCCTGAACGGCAAGGTCCTTACCGTCGATCCCGCGTCGCGTGTGGCCGAGGCCGTGGCGGTACGAGGGGGCGTGATCGTGCTGGTCGGCACGCGGCTCCGCGAGGGACGCTTTCCGAGCCGCGCGGAGCTGGACGCCGCCGCGGAGGAGATCCGCGCCATGGCGACCATCGTGGGCGGCGAGGTGGTCTACCCGCCGCGCTCCATCATGCGGTCCAGGGCATGGATGCAGACCATCAGCGCGCGGAAGTGATGGTAGTTCTCCTGGCGGGTCGAACGAAGCGGCGGCGTGATCCGCCGGTCCGTGAACAGGGCGTAGAGCGGGTGTCCGCGCGGCTTCAGCGAGAAGCGCTGATCGACGGTCTCTTGCGCCAGCGAGAATCCCTCGGACGCCCAGGGCGCCGGCGCGTGCTCCAGCACCTTGATGGTGGCGATCAGCGTCTCGCAGAGCGACCAGAACGTCTTCATGTAGTGGTACTCCCCGACCGATCGAAACTCGAGCTCCGTCCCCACCGGCCGCTCCGGCGGCCACACGTAGCCTCCCTGGTCGACGCGGACCGCGTGGCTGAGGCCTCCGTGCACCCGGTCCCAGCCCACCTCCAGGTGGCGCCGGACGCGCTCG
>DASYTJ010000051.1:0-99301 GCA_036002325.1 Thermoanaerobaculia bacterium
CTATCTTCTCGATCAGTTCGATTTCGTCCCCCCTCGCCCGTCAGGGAGAGGGGGACAGGGGGTGAGGCTTCTGCGGGCATACCGCTTCAATTCAACTGGAGACTTCGATCGATGAAAAAACTGCCCCTCGTCTTTGCCATCCTTCTCCTCACCGCCGCCGCCGCGCAGGCCGCCGTCGCGCCGGATCTCGTCGAGTACGCGCGGAAATTCGAGCAGTTCCCCGCCACCAAGGGCCAGGGAACCGAGAGCGAACGGCTGCAGAAACTGTTCGATCTCTCGTGGGACTACATCATGCACTCGTCCCCTGAGTTCGCCACCATGGTCGGCTATCCCGGCCTGAACGACCGCTGGTCGGACAGCTCCTTCGAAACGATCGAGTTCGGCCGCGCCACCTCGCACAAGGTTCTGGAGGCGCTGCTGTCGATCGACCGCAAGCAGCTCAAGCCGTCCGAGCAGGTGAACTTCGATCTCGCCCGCCGCCGTCTGGAGCGGGGGATCGAGGGCGAGCGGTTCCACAACGAATACCTCGCGATCAGCCAGGTCGGCGGCCCGCAACAAGGCATCGCACAGCTCCTCTCCAGCACGCCGGCGCGCAACGTCAAGGACTACGAGGATCTCATCGCCCGCCTGCGCGGCATACCGGCGGTGATCGATCAGACCATCGCCCTCCTCGACAAGGGATTGCAGGAGGGGATCACGCCGCCGCGCATCACCCTGCGCGAGGTCCCGGCGCAGGTCGGCAACCTGCTCGTCGACGATCCGCTGAAGAGCCCGATGCTCAAGGCTTTCGAAAAGTTCCCCGCCGCCCTTGCGGCCGCCGAGCAGGAGCGGCTGAAGGGCGCCGCCGTCCAGGCCTTCAGCGAGCAGGCCGTGCCGGCGTTCCGCAAGCTGCAGAGCTACCTCGCGAACACCTACCTGCCCGCCGCCCGCGACTCGATCGCCATGAGCGACCTGCCGGACGGCAAGGCCTGGTACGCCTACAACGTCAGGGAGCAGACGACCACCGACCTGACGCCCGAGCAGATCCACCAGATCGGCCTCGCCGAGGTCAAGCGCATCCGGCAGCAGATGGAGACGCTGATGGCCGCAGCGGGCTTCAAGGGCAGCCTGCAGGAGTTCTTCACCTTCCTGCGCACCGATCCGCGGTTCTTCTACGACAAGCCCGAGGACCTGCTGGCCGGCTACCGCAACATCGCCAAGCGGATCGATCCCGAGCTGGTGAAGGTCTTCGGCAAGCTGCCGCGGCTGCCTTACGGGGTCATTCCCGTGCCCTCGTACTCCGAGAAGTCGCAGACCACGGCCTACTACGAAGCCGGCTCGCTCGCCGCCGGCCGGCCCGGCTATTTCAACGCCAACACGTACGATCTGAAGTCGCGGCCGAAGTGGGAGATGGAGGCGCTCACCGCGCACGAGGCGGTGCCGGGCCATCATCTGCAGCTCGCGCTCGCGCAGGAGCTCGAGGACGTACCGCAGTGGCGCCGCTACGACGACTACACGGCCTTCGTCGAGGGCTGGGGCCTCTACGCCGAGAGCCTGGGAGACGAGATCGGCCTCTACAAGGATCCGTACTCCAAGTTCGGCCAGCTCACCTACGAGATGTGGCGGGCCGTCCGCCTGGTGGTCGACACCGGCATGCACGCCAAGGGCTGGACGCGCCAGCAGGCGATCGACTTCTTCAAGGCCAACGCCGGCAAGGCCGAGCACGACATCGAGGTCGAGGTGGACCGCTACATCGTCTGGCCCGGCCAGGCGCTGGCCTACAAGATCGGCGAGCTCAAGCTCAAGGAGCTGCGGGCCTTCTCCGAGAAGGAGCTGGGCCCGAAGTTCGACCTCCGCGCCTTCCATGACCACGTCCTCGGCAACGGCGCCCTGCCGCTCGATCTGCTGGAGAAGAACATGCGCGCGTGGGTGCAGCGGGAAAAGGCGGAAGCGAAGACGGCGCCGTGAGAGCTGGTGCCGGCCCGATGCGGCCGGCACTGCGATGAACGGCGGGCCGTACCCGGGGCCCGCCTGACCTTCCGGTAACGAAATTCCATCCAGCGTCGCCTCATCAGGCGTGTTCGGTGAGGGGATCGGCACCCGCCGAGCGTTCCTAGCTCTGCGGGACCAAAAATGGGTGAATCCACTTGTCACGAAAATACAGACCATGCTATGAGTAGAAGAAGGAGAACTAAGTAATCGTTCTGCCTGCGCAAACACGCTGCCGGCGAATCTTCGCCGGTACGACTGATCGCTCCGGTCAATCCAGAGGAGGAGCAGCGAATGCCTACGTATCTCCACCCCGGCGTCTACATCGAGGAGATCCCGAGCGGGGCGAAGACGATCGAGGGAGTCGCCACCTCGATCACCGCCTTCGTCGGACCCGCGCGCAAGGGGCCTGCAGGGGAGGCCGTCCTCATCCATAGCCTCGACGAGTACATCGCCACCTACGGCGGCGTCTACTCGGAGACGGACGCGATGGGGCTCTCCGTGACGGCCTTCTACCAGAACGGCGGCAAGGACGCGTACATCGCGCGCCTGGTGAGCACCAATCCGCCGGCCGCGGCGTCGTCGCGGCTGCTGGTCGGCGAGAACACCGGCGGCGCCAACGTCGTGAAGGTCTCGGCGTCGAGCGTCGGCACCTGGGGCGACGACGTGCGGATCCGCGTCGTCAAGCCTACTGCCACCGATCCGGCGTTCGCCCTCGAGGTCGGCCATCTCGAGAACCAGAAGTTCGTCGCCGACGAGGTCTTCTCCAACCTGTCGATGAACTCGTCCAGCTCGGACTACGTGCTGACCCGCGTCAACGGCGTCTCCAAGCTGGTGACGGTGTCGCTCGAGCCGGCGGCGGTTCCGAGCAACGGTGCCAACCAGTACCAGAACGGCTCGCTCACCTCGGGCGCGGCACTGGGCAGTGGCGCGACGGTGTTCAGCGGCGCCGGCGGCGTGCAGGACAACATGACGATGACGCTCAACATCGACGGCCTCGGCGCCAAGAAGATCACCCTCGGCACCAAGGCCTCGCTGGCATTGACCGGCGCCAACGCCGCCGACGGCCAGTTGCTGGCGGATGCGATCAAGGCCGCCGTGGTGGCTCTCGGGCCGACCCAGACGCCGTACAAGGACTTCACCGCCGTCTACGGCGGCGACCGCAAGTTCGTGCTCACCTCGGGCAGCAAGAGCCCGTCGTCGTCGGTGGTGGTCTACAGCGGCGATCTGGCGACCTTCATCAAGGTCGATCCGGCGAGCAATCCGGTCGCCGTGCAGGGCGCGGCGAAGGTGATTCCGCAGGCTCTCCTGGGAGCCGGCGGCATCGGCGAGACGCTCGGCGGCGGCACCGAGGGAGCGCCGGGGGCGAGCGATTACACCGCCTTTTTCGGCCAGAAGCTGATCAAGATCCGCGACGCCAGCATCATCGTTCTACCGGGCCAGTCGATTCCACAGAGCGGCGCCGGCAACGACGCGGTGGCCGCCGCGATCGCGCACGCCGAGGCGACGCAGCGGTCGATGGTGATCATCGATCCCGCGCCGGGCGTCGAGCTCGACTCCGCCGGCGACGTCGATCAGCTCGCGCTGACCACCTCGACTTACGCCGCGATGTATTACCCCTGGGTGGAGGTGAGCAATCCGTTCTTCAAGCCGGACAACGGCACCAAGCCGACGCTCCCGGTGGCGCCTTCGGCGTTCGCCGCCGGCATGTGGGCCAAGATCGACGGCCGTCGCGGCGTCTGGAAGGCGCCGGCCGGCGTCGAGACCTCGCTGCTGGGCGTGGCGGCGTTGCAGTTCAACGTCGGCGACGGCGATCAGGATCAGCTCAACCCGCTCGGCGTCAACGCGCTGCGCAAGCTGCCCGGCTTCGGACACGTGATCTGGGGCACCCGCACGCTCTCGACCAAGGCCAATCCGGAGTGGCGCTATGTGCCGGTGCGGCGCACCGCGATCTTCATCGAGCAGAGCATCTACAACAGCATCCAGTGGGCGGTCTTCGAGCCCAACGACTACAAGCTGTGGGGCTCGCTGCGCTCGAACATCGACGCCTTCATGAACGGCCTCTGGCGGTCCAACGCCTTCCAGGGCGAGAAGGCCTCCGATGCCTACTTCGTGCGTTGCGGCCTCGGCGACACCATGACCCAGGCCGACATCGACCGTGGCGAGGTGATCGTCATCGTCGGCTTCGCACCGCTCAAGCCCGCGGAGTTCGTCATCGTCCGCATCCAGCAGAAGGTCGCTCAGCAGTAGGCAACGAGGAGGAGATAATCCGATGGCAGCCCCTCTCTTTCCTGTCAACGCGCACCGCCACGATCCCTACCGGACGTTCAAGTTCCAGGTGGTGATCGACGGCCAGGTCGTCGCCGGTCTGCGCAAGATGACCGCGCTGAAGAAGAAGACGGAGCCGGTGAAGTGGCGCACGGCGGGTGATCCCTCGCACGAGCGGATCCTGCCCGGCGGCACGAGCTACGAGCCGGTCACTCTCGAGCAGGGCCTGACCCACGATCCGGTGTTCGAGGCGTGGGCCAACCTGGTCAACAATCTCGAGGGCGACGCGGCGATGTCGCTTAAAAATTTCCGCAAGAACATCGTCATCAACGTGCTCAACCTGCAGGGCCAGGTGGCGATCTCCTACAAGCTGAGCCGCGCCTGGGTCTCCGACTATCAGGCCTTGCCGGACTTCGACGCCGGCAGCATGAACACGGTCGGCATCCAGTCCATCACCTTGCAGCACGAAGGCTGGAGCCGCGATACGGCGGTGCCTGAGCCCGCGGAGACCTGATGTTGCTTCCCGGCGGGATCGTCCGCGACGGCGAGCGGCGGCGCCACTTCGCCTTCCGGCCGGTCGACGGTGCGCTGGAGACGGCGCTCGCCGAGGCTGTCTCCGCGCCCAGCATGCCGGCGGCGGTCACCGCGGCGCTGGCCGCGGCGCTCGCTGAAGTCGGCGGCGAACCGTCGTCCCCGGAAGTCGTGCGTGAGCTGGCCGTCGGCGACCGGCAGTTCCTGGTGCGCCAGCTCAGCGCTCATCTCGGCCGCGACCGGGTATGGCTGACCGCCGTCTGCCAGGCCTGCGGCGAGCGCTTCGATTTCGAGGTGCCGCAGACCGAGCTTCCCGTCAAGGAAGCCGGCGCCGGCTACCCCTATGCCGAAGCCGGGACGCCGCGCGCGCGGCTGCGCCTGCGGGTGCCGACCGGCGCCGATCAGGAGGCGGTGGCGGACCTTCCCGACGACAGGGCCGTGCGGGCGCTCTTCGAGCGCTGCTTGCTTTCCGGCGTCGCGGCGGAGGACGAAGATCTCGCCGCCGCCGAGGCGGCCCTCGAGGCCGCGGCGCCGGAGGTGGCGCTCGCCGCGCTGGCCGCCTGCCCCGCCTGCGGCGCACAGAGCGAGATCGCCGTCGATCCCTACCTCGTCCTCGCGGCCAGTCCCGAGGAGCTGTTCGTCGAAGTCCATCGCCTGGCGTCGAGCTATCACTGGAGCGAGGCCGAGATCCTGGCCCTGCCGCGCGCCCGCCGCCAGCTCTACCTGCGCCTGATCGACCGTTCGCGAGGGCTGGTGCAATGAACGAGCGGCGCGCCTCCGGCTTCTTCTCCGCCGTCGTTCGCGACAGCCGCCGCCGCGATTTCGCGGCGCCTTCGCTCGATTCAATCGAGGCGGCCGAGCCGGAGGTGGTGGGGGAGCCGGGTGGAGCGCTTCAAGCTGAACCGAACGAGAGCGCGCCGGCGCCCGTCGAATTTCCGCTGGCGGTCTCCTCACCCATGGCACCTCCCGCCGCGCAGATCCGTCGCAAGGCGAGCCCGGCTCAGCGTACGGTGCTGATCGCCAATGCGATCGCCGGCCGCTCCAGGAGCGTGCAGGAATCCACCGCGAGCCCCTCGATCGCCACGCCGGCGCCGCGGACCGTCATGGAGGTTCCTGGCGCTCGTCCGGCTTCATGGGACACCACCGAATCGCGTGTTCAGGAAACGCGCCCGGCGCTTCCGCACCGGGCCAAGGAGACGTCGCCCCAAGGGCGAGTCGCTCCAGAGGAGCGACGTTTCGATAGCCCGGTGCGGAAGCGCCGGGCGGAGGGGTCCGACGTTCCGCTCGAGGCATCCCCCGAGATTCAAGCTGAGCTGCCGCACGCTGCGGTGAGAGCGAGGACTGTGGTGCCGAAGACGCCCGGCGCGGCGGCCGCTCCGATTGCGCCTGCCGGTGTCGAGGTGCTCAATTCAGGGATGCCGTCACCCCAGAAACCAACCATGACCGATGAGCCCCGCGCCATCACGGCGGCGGTCATCCCGGCGCTCCTATCGAGCGCTGCCGCCCCGGCCGCTGCGCCGCCGGCCGCGCTTGGCCCATCTGTCGAGCCTCCCGTCTCTGAAGCCGCCACCGCGGAGCTCGCGCCAACGGCGCATGCGGCGCCGGCAGGCTGGCAGCCGGTCCGGACGGTTCCCCAGATCCTGCCTTCGGCGAGCGATCTGGCCGGCCCGAGTTTGACGATGTCGGTTTCCACTTCCGAGCCTCCGGGACCGAGCGTCCATATCGGCGTCGTCGAGATCGTGGTGGCGGCGCCGGCGGAGAAGAGCGCGCCCGCGGCCGCGCCGAGCACACCCTCCAACCTGTCGAGCCGCCGTTACCTGCGGAGCCTTTGACCATGGCGCTGCCGGCATCTTCGCTCTCCCAGGTCTGCCGATCGATCGCCGACTTCGTCTCCAATCGTCTGGAGGCGGCACAGCGCAACATCCAGGTGCGCATCGGCAGCCCGGCGAGCGCCGCGCCGGCGCAGAACGACACCGATCATCGGGTCAACCTCTTCTTCTACCGCATCGAGCCGAACGGCTTCGGTCCCGCCGCGGCGCCCGACGAAACCTGGCTGCTGCGCCTGTCATGCCTGGTCACCACCTTCGGCGTCGAAGAGGATCAGATCAGCGCCGGCGAGAACGATCTGCGGCTTCTGGGCGGCGTGCTCTCGGCCTTCCACGAGCGCCCGATCCTCGATCCGGTGGCGATCAACGGCACCACCGTGCGGCCGCAGGTCGTGTTCCAGCCGCTGGGCATGGAGGACATCAACCATCTCTGGGCCACGCAGGGCGAGGTCGCCTATCGGCCCTCGGTGGCCTACGAGATGGCGCTGGTGCCGGTGCCGCCGCGCACGCCCCGCATCGGCGGCCCGATGGTGGGTGGCGTGAGCTTCGAGGTGCGTTCGGGGGTGGAGCACAGCGGCGCGCCCTTCGCCGGGCAGGAGCTGCTGCCGCCGCCGGTGATCGCCCGCGAGGTCGACACCCGGCGCGAGGATTGGGCGCCGCGCATCTGCTTCGTGGCGAGCGGCGCCTGCGTCGAGAGCGTCTCCTTTGCCGTCGGCAGCCCCGAGCTCGCCGCCTTCGCGCCGCGGGTGTGGGTGGCGGGAATCGACGGCGCGGCGGTGCGCCTGCGCTGGGAGATCTGGGACGCGCAGACCGGCTGGCGGCCCGGCGGCACCGACGTCAACACCACGGCCACCGGGCCGCTCCTCGATCCCGACCAGCCGGCCGGCGCCACGACCGTCGCCGTCACCCTGCCCTTCGACGACCACGCCGGCCAATCCGCGCTCTACGCCGAGCGCACCTTCAATCGCGCGGTGGACGGCGTGCAGATCACCGTGCGCAGCAATCCTCTGCTCGTCAACCTCTTCTGAGCCGCGGCCATGGACGCGCACGATCACCTCACCGCCGAATGGAAGCGCCTCGACGTGCTCGGCCGGCTGGCGCTCGCCTCCCGGCAGGGCCAGGAGCCGGCGCCGCAACTGCTCGCCGAGCTGCGCGCGGTGCAGGAAGAGGTGGCGGCGATGCGCGCCAACGGCTCGGCGCTGGCGCGGCTGGGCGGACAGCCGCTGAGCAGTCTGGAGTGCGATCTGGTGGTCAGCGCGGTGGCGCCCGAAGCCGAGCCGCGCCTGGCCTGGATGTTCCAGAGCCTGCAGATCGGCGCCACGCAGCCGTACCCCACGCCGGCCCTGCTGCTCGAGCTGCTGGCGCTCGACGGCGCGCTGGCCGGCGAGCTCTACGCGGCGCTGTCCGACGGCGCGCCGCTGCGCCGCGCCGGGCTGATCGAGACCGAGGACGGCGGCCCCTTCCAACCGCTGCGTCCCGGCAGGGGAGTCACCGCGCGGCTGCTCGGCCGGCCGCTGCCGGATCCCATGCCGCCGGGCGCGACGCGCGTGGCGGTGGCCCCCACCTGGGACGATCTGGTGCTGCCGGAGAACCGCATCGCCATACTGCGCGAGCTGCTGATGTGGATCCGCCACCGCGAGACCGTGTTCGGCGCCTGGCGCGGGCGCGACTGCGGCGGTCCGGTATCGCTGTTCTGCGGCCCTTCCGGCACCGGCAAGACCTTCGCCGCGGCGGTCCTCGCCGCCGAGCTCGGCTGGCCGCTCTACCGCGTCGATCTCGGCCGCCTGGTCTCGAAGTACATCGGCGAGACGGAGCAGAACCTCAACCGTCTGTTCGACGCCGCGCACGGCCGGCCGATGGTGCTGCAGTTCGACGAAGCCGACGCCCTGTTCGGCAAGCGCGGCGAAGTGCGCGAGGCGCGCGACCGCTACGCCAACCTGGAGGTCAGCCATCTGCTGGCCCGCGTCGAGTCGCACCAGGGGCCGTGCATCCTCACCACCAATCTGCGGAGAAACCTCGATCCGGCGTTCGCGCGCCGCTTTCAGGTGGTGGTCGACTTTCCGCGGCCGGACGCGGGGGCGCGGGCCCTGCTCTGGCACCGCTCGCTGCCGCCGCTGGCGCCGCGCGGCGAGGATCTCGACCTCGCCTTCCTCGGCGCCGCCGTCAATCTGACCGGCGGCGGCATCCGCAACGCCGCTCTGCATGCCGCGTTTCTCGCCGCTGACAGCGGACGGCCGATCGGCCTCTCCGAGGTGGCGCTGGCGGTCTGGAGGGAGCTCGGCAAGGACGGCCGCGATCTGACGGTGGCGGACCTCGGACTCCTGGCGTCTCACCTGCCCGCAGGAGCGCTGCAATGCTGACGATCGACCGCCTGCGGCTCTCCCTGCCCGCCGGCTACGAAGGGCGCGCCCGGCGCATCGCCGCGCTGGTGGGCGACGAGCTGGCCCGCCTGCCGCTCGCCGGGAGCGACGTGCGCCTCGATCGTTTGACCCTGCCGGCGGTCAACGTCGCGCCCGGCGCTTCCGACCGGCAGGTCGCGGGCGCCGTCGCCGGCGCCGTCGCCGCGGGCCTCAACTCCGCCGCCGGAGGTCGCAAGCCGTGATCAAGCTCAGCAAGGGGATTCTCCTCGAGTATGCGCTGTCGCTGCCGCCGCTGGCGGTGGTCTTCGATTTCAACCCCCAGCGGCTCTCGCGCACGCGCACCATCAATCTGCGCACCGGCACGGCGCCGGGGACCCGCGGCGGTTACGACTTCACGCTGCCCACCGAAACGCCGCGCGTGGCGCAGGGGGCCACCGCGCAGCCGGAGACGCTCGACCTCACGATCCTCCTCGATGCCACCGACCGCATGAACGACGGCGACGTCATCGCCTCCACCCTCGGCATCGAGCCGGAGATGGCGACGCTGCGCTCGATGGTCGAGCCGAAGACGCAGGGTCCGGCCGGCCTGCAGGTGCTCGCCAGCCTCGGCGCCGGCGGCCCGCGGGCCTTCCAGCGCGCCGAGCACGCCTCCGTGCTGCTGTTCATCTGGGGCACGCGCGTGCTGCCCGTCTTCCTCACCAGCATCCGTTTCGAGGAGCAGGCGCACCTGCCGTCGCTCATCCCGTATCGCGCCGAGGCCACCCTGGCGATGCAGGTGATCGAGGGCAACAATCCCTTCTATGTCGTCGAGCAGGTCCGCCTGCTGGCCATGTCGGCGATCAACCTGGCGCAGACCGTGGCCGGCTCGGCGTCGTTCTCCTTCTCTTTCGGAGTGTCGATCTGATGTTCCTCAAGGGATCCCGATACGAAAAGGCGCGGGCGTTCGTCTCCGAGGACGGCACGGCGCCGTTCCCCGGCGTGCGGGCGCGGGAGATTGCGCTGGCGGCGCCGGTGCTGGAGCACACCGTCCAGGCGGGCGACCGCCTCGACCGCCTGGCCCGCCACTACTACAACGACGACCGCCTGTGGTGGCGCATCGTCGATGCCAATCCCGAGATCTTCTACGGCGCGGATCTGCTGCGCGAGAAGGCCGACGCGCTGCCGGTGGCCTTCGGCAAGCCGACCTGCCGGCCCGAGGACGCGGACAAGCCGGTGGTGGCCGACGGGTTCCTGTGCCTCGACCGCATCGTGGGCCGCGCCATCCTGATCCCGCGGGCGAGAGGCTAGGCGATGGGGCTGCTCGACTTCCTCTCCGGAAAGCACCGCGAGCCGGCCGAGTGCGTCATCACGGTCGGCGGCGAGGAGATCTCGCATCTCTATCCCTATCTGGTCGAGGTGCGCGTCGAGTGCAGCCGCGGCGACGCCGCGACGGGCACGCTACGCTTCGAGAGCCGCCGCGACGAGAACGGCGTCTGGAGCGTGCAGGACGATCCCGCGCTCCGCCCCTGGCAGCCGATCGTCGTCTCGGCGGCTTTCGGCAGCACCGTGGAGGAGATCGTCGGCGGCTACATCCGCGAGGTGCGCGCCTCCTACCCGGAGGACCCCGGAACGACGACCGTCGACGTCGAGCTGCAGGACGGCACCCTGGAGATGGACCGCGAGCACGTGCGCAAGGCGTGGGGGGGAGAAGCGCCGACCACCGACGCCGCCATCTTCGCCGAGATCGTCGGCAAGTACCCCGTGATCCCCGATCCCGAGAACGGCATGGGCCTCACTGGCCTGACGCTCAACCAGAACGCGACGGACATCCGTTTCCTGCGCGCGCGGGCCGAGGCCAACGGCTACGAGCTGATCCTCGATCGCGGCTTCCTCTACTTCGGGCCGCTGCGGCTGGAGGCCGACGCGCAGGAAACCATCCTCGTCTACGCCGGGCGCGACACCCATTGCTACAGCTTCGACGTGCGGGCCGACGGCCATCAGCCGGACGCCGTGGGCTACGACGTGGCGCCGGAGACCGGCTCCGAGCCGGTGCATCAGGACCTGCAGCCCGACCTGGCGCTCCTCGGCAACGAGCCGGCGGACAGCACCGCGTCCGGTCTCTCGCCGTTCATCTGGCGGCTCGACCGCCCGGGCTCGGTGAGCGCGGCGGAGCTCGACTCCTATGCCCGCGGCCGCGCCAACGAGCTGGCGATGCGGGTGCGCGCGCAAGGCGAGCTCGACGGCTCGCTCTACGGCCACGTGCTGCGCGTCGGTCTGCCGGTAGGCGTCGACGGCATCGGCACCACGATGGGCGGCATCTACTACGTCGACACCGTGAGCCACGTGTTTTCGATCGACGGCTATCGCCAGAGCTTCACCCTGCTCCGCAACGCCTTCGGCGACAACCTGGAGAGTGGGCTGAGCTTGCTGGCCGGAGTGCTCTGATCATGGAAGACGTCCTGACCCAGGTCACCCGCGAGGTCCAGCGCCGCACCTACGGCAAGTACCGCGGCTTCGTGGTCGACAACGAGGACCCCGAGAAGCGGGCCCGCCTGCGGCTCACCGTACCCTCCGTGCTTGGCACCGAGGTCACCGGCTGGGCGCTGCCGTGCGTGCCCTTCGGCGGCCTCGCCGATCAGGGCTGGTTCGCAGTGCCGGAGCCGGAAGCCCAGGTATGGGTGGAGTTCGAGGAGGGCGACGTCTCGCGGCCGATCTGGGTCGGCACCTTCTGGCAGCAGGCCGCCGACGTCCCGACCGAAGCGCAACTGACGCCGCCGACCACGCGGCTGCTCAAGACGCCCAGCGGCCATTTGCTGGAGTTCGACGACAAGGCGGACGAGGAGCGTTTCTTCCTCCACCATCCCGCGGGCAGCGAGCTGGAGATCGACAAGGACGGCGTCGTGACCCTCACCGACGCCGGCGGCAGCGTGATGACCTTCGACGCCAAGGGCGGCAAGGTGACGCTGGAGGACAGCAACGGCAACAAGCTGACCATGGAGGCCGCCGGCACCACCGTCGAGGACGCCAACGGTAACAAGATCGAGATGGCCGCCGCCGGTATCACCGTGTCGGGCCAGAAGGTGGTGGTCAAGGGGACGCAGGTGATGCTGGCGGGCGATGGGGGCGAGCCGATCATCAAGGGCCAGAGCTTCCTCACCCTGTTCGCCACTCACGTGCATCCGACCGCGATGGGGCCCTCCGGGCCGCCGATTCCGCAGGGCGAGATGAGCACGTTGTCGACCAAGGTCCTGACCTCCTGAAAGGACGCGCCGTGGCCACGCTACCCAGCCCCCGCTTTCTCGCCTTCCCGTTCCGCATCGGCACCTCCGGCGCCGCCACCGCCGACCGCTCGCAGCACGTGCGACAGCAGATCGAGCAGGTGCTCTTCACCAATCCCGGCGAGCGCGTCTTCCGGGCCGAGTTCGGCGCCGGCGTGCAGGCCCTGGTCTTCGAGCCCAACGATTCCGCTCTCGCCGCGGTCACCAAGAAGCGCCTGCTCTCGACGCTCGCCGAGGCCCTCGCCGGCGAGGTCGATCCCCGCACCCTGACGGTCGACGTGGTGAGCGAGGAGGAGAAGGTCTTCATCGTCATCACTTATACCCTCGCGACGCTCGGCCATACGGAGCGCCAGCAGATCCTGCTCGGCACCGCCGGCACTCCCGCGGGAGGCGCTCATGGCTGAGGTGCCGAGCGTCCTTCTGGACTACCCCGGCGGCTGCCCCGACTGCGGCGACCGCCAGGTGGAGCTGCCGCCGCCGCTGCCGCCGGTGGGAGACGACTTCGACTGGCGGGTCCGCGACTACGACGGATTCCGGCTGGCGATGCTGGAGGAGCTGGCGGCCCGATTTCCGGAGCGCACGCGCTGGACCCCGGCTGACCTGGAGGTGGTGATCGTCGAGGTGCTGGCCGCCGTCCTCGACCAGCTCTCCGATCAGCTCGACCGCGTCACCGCCGAGGCCTACCTGGAGTCGGCGCGGCGGCCGGAGTCGGTGCGCCGGCACCTCGCGCTGCTCGGCTATGACTCCGTGCGCATCGCCCTGGCGCGCGGCCAGATCGCCCTGCAGCCGGGCGAGACGGCCGGCGATCCGGCGGTGCGCCGCCGCCTCGACGGCTTCTGGTTCGAGAACCCGTCGGCGATGGAGGAGGCGCGCCAGCAGGGCCCGCGGTCGGTCCACGACCAGCACCGCATGGTGACCACCGACGACTACGCCCGCCGCCTGGAGGAGCATCCCCTGGTGCTGCGCGCGCAGGCGGCGGTGCGCTGGACCGGCGCCTGGACGACGATGGAGGTCGCTCTCGTGCTCTTCGGCGACGAGCCTCTCGACGCGCTGGTGCCGGCGAGCCTGGCGCCGGCCGTGGCGCGCTTCCACGCCGAGCGCGGCATCCGCCTGCCCTCCGGAGCGCCGTCGATCCGCACCGTGCTCACCGCCTACGTCGACGCCTTGCGCATGGTCGGCCAGGAGGTCGTGCTGATCGACGCCGTGCGCGTGCCGGTGACCTTCTCGCTCTCGGTGCGGGTGGCGGCGAACTACTTCCAGTCCGAGGTGCGCCGGGCGCTCACCGACGTCCTCGGCACCGGCCCGGCCGGCTTCTTCCGGCCCGGCCGCCTGCGCTTCGGCGAAGACCTGCACGCCAGCGATCTGATCGCCGCCGCGATGGCGCTCGACGGCGTCGAGAGCGTCTGCCTCAACCGCTTCCGCCGGCTCGGCAGCCAGTTCGCCGACCAGGTGGCGAGCGGCCGCATCCCGCTCGCCGGCATCGAGGTGGCGATCTGCGACAACCAGGCGGCCCTGCCCAGCCGCGGCTACTACCGGTTGACCCTGCACGGAGGGCTCAAAGGATGAGCGCCGGGCTCGACCTCACCCGTTGGAACCGCGCCGGCCTGGCGCGCTTCCGCTACCTCGATGCCAACGCCGTCGATTTCCTGGAGCGGCTGCGCGGCGAGCTGGCCGGCCGCTTCCCGGGCTGGGAACCGATCCAGACGCCGCCCGGCGAGACGGACGACCAGCGCCGCGAGCGCATGGCGCGGCAGTACGAAGAGGTGCGGACGGACTGGGGCTGGGAGATCGCCCGTGCCTTCGCGCGCGCCTGCCACGTGCTCGGCGAGCACCTCGACGCCTATGCCAACGAAGGCTACCTGCGCACCGCCACGCAGTGGGACTCGGTGCGCAAGCTCGTCGCCATGCTCGACGTCTATCCGGCGCCGCCGGCCTCCGCCTCGACGCCGCTGGCGATCGAGGCGAAGGAGGAGCCGGGCACCCTCGCCGCCGGCTTCGCGGTGCGGCACAGCCCCAAGGACGGCGGCGCGCCCGTGGCCTTCGGGACGCTGGAAGACCTGGCGGTCGATCCGGCGCTCAACGCCCTGCGCTTGGCGGGCTGGAATCTCTCGCCGGCGCCGCTCATCGATCTGCCGCCGCCGCGGCCGCTCTCGGCCATCGCGCAACGCTCGGCGATCGTCATCGAAGGCATCGGACCGGAGTACCGCGAGCTGCTCGACGCGCACGCGCCCCTGGGCAGCGGTTTTTTCAAGGTGGCCGACTTCCGCGCCCTCAATCCCGCGCCGCTCAGAGGCGCCGTGCTCCGTCCAGGGAAAGCGAGGAGCAAAGCCTCCGAGCTGCGCCTGTGGGAAGCGAAGAGCAAGGCCGAGGTGCTGCTCGACTTCCCCTGGACCGCCGGCGAGCTGGCGCCGTCGGTGCGTTTGATGCGGCTGCCCGAGCTGCTGAGCCAGACGACGGCGAGCCTCGCCGCTAAGGCGGGCCGCACCGCCGCCGACATGGAGCGCTTGCTGGAGGACCTCCGCGCCGTCGAGGCCGCTCTCGACGAGGGAGTCTTCACCGCCACGCAGCTCGCCGACCTGCTCTCGCCCGGTGCGGTGCCGGTGACTCCGCCGCCGCTGTGGCTGGCGCCCGAAAAGTCCGGCATCTCTGCGGGCCAGTTGGCCCTGGTGGTGCGTGCCGAGGGGAGCACGGAAGAAGCCGCCGTCGTCACCATCGCGCGCGTCGCGGTGGCGACGAGCGAGATCACCCTGGCGCCCGTGGCTCACCAGCCGGCTTTCGAGCGCTGGACGCGCGGCGTCTCGTCGCTGCTGGCCAAGCCGGAGGTGATCGCGGTGGCGCACCTCGCGGGCACTCCCAACTCGCTCACCTTCGCGGAGCCGCACGGCCTCTCGGTTGGCGACGCCGTCGCCTGGCAGTCCGGCACCACCTGGAGCTTCGCCACGGTCACCAAGGCCGACGATCTCAGCCTGCTCCTCTCCGGCAGCGCGCGGCCCGCCGCGGGAACCGAGGTCTTCCGTCCCGTCGAGGTGGTGCGCGACGCGCAGGGCCTCTTCCTGCCCCTCGGCTACCGCGCTGCCGCGGCGCCGACCTCCGGCGGCTTCCAGGTCCTCGGCACCGGCGACCGCGCCGAGGTGAAGGACACTCCTCCGGCCGGCACGCCCGCCACGGTCCGGCTGTTCAGCGTCACCCGCGCCAACACCGATCGGGTCGTCTTCGTGCCCGGCGGGGCGACGGCTGCCGGCCGCGTCGCCGCCGTGGCTCCGTCGGCCGGCGACGGCAAGTTCCGCTTCGACGGCAAGCCCGGCAAGCTGGCCAGCGGGCAGTGGGTGGTGGGCGACGACGGCAGCCGCCTGCTGGCCTTGCGCATCGCGCGCATCGAGGAGCTGGAGGACCTCTTCGCGGTGACTTTCGAGTCGGTGGTGGAGCCGGCGCCATCGGTGGCCGGCCAGCCGGTGTCGATCCTGATGGGCGTCGGCCCGGAGATCTCCGCCGCGCTCAATCAGGCGAACCTGCGGACGGTCGGCGCTCTCGCCGCGGCCCTGCCCAGCCGCTTCGTCTCCGGCGTGACGCGCACCAGCTTCATCGAGCTGCGGGCCAAGGCCCGCCTGGTCACCGGTTTTCCGTTCGCGGAGACCGATCTCGAGCCCGTCCTCGACCAGACCGTGCCGCAGGTGCTGGGGATGACGAAAGCGGCGCTCGCCGACCAGCTCGGAAAGCCGGATGAGTGGGCGGCCGAGCTGCTCGAGAAGCTGCGCCTCATGCAGGCGGTGATCGACGAGCCTCCCCTCGTCAGCCTGCGCATCCGCGATCTGCTGCCCATCGGCGCGCCGCAGCCGGTGCAGGGTTACACGCTGACCCGCCTCGACCGGCTGTACGGCGTCTTCGCGCACACCATCCGGCCCAGCGGCTGGGACCGTAACGACACGCCCGCCGCCGGCTCCCTCGTGCTGGAGCTGGCGCCTCCGGTCCTGCTCGCCCACGGCCGGCGGCTCCTGCTGGAGCGCGCCGCGGACGACGGCACGAGCTACGCCCGCGAGGCCACGGTGCTGACGGCCGGCGCGACGGACCGCTCGCTCGAGCTCGACCCTCCCCTGCTCGCCGACGAAGGGTTCACGTTCGGCAACCTGGTGATCCACGCCAACGTGGTGCGCGCCGGCCACGGCGAATCCAAGCCGGCGAAGGTGCTGGGCAGCGGCGACGCCGCCCGCCTCTCGCAGAGCTTCGTGCTGAAGGAGAAGAACGTCGCCTTCGTCGCCGATCCCACCCAGCCGGCCGGCGTGGCGGCGGCGGTGACGGTGACGGTCGCCGGCCAGATCTGGCGGCAAGTGGCGACGCTGCGCGACTCGCGGCCCACCGACGCGCACTACGAGGTGAGGCTGACCGAGGACGGTTTTCTCGCCTTCACTTTCGGCGACGGCCGGCACGGCCGGCGGCTGCCCACCGGCACCAACAACGTGCGGGTGAGCTTCCGCGTCGGCACCGGCTTGGCCGGAAATCTGCCGCCGGGCCGCCTGACCAAGCCGGCGCGGCCGCATCCGCTGGTCGCCGCGGTGAGCCAGCTCCTCGACGCCACCGGCGGCAACGACCGCGAGGACGTCGCCTCGCTCAAGGCGCAGGCCCCTACCAGCGTGCTGACGCTCGACCGCGCCGTCTCCCTCTCCGACTTCGCCGCCCTCGCCGCCCGCCAGGCCAGCGTCTGGCAGGCCCGCGCCTTCGCCCTGCCCACCGGCGGCGGCCGGCACGCCTCGCTGGAGGTCGTAGTGGTGCCGGCAGGCGGTGGCCCCCTGGGACCGCTCGCCGCCGATCTGGAGAGCTTCCTCGTCACCAACGCCGTGCCGGGCGTCGATCTCCGCGTCAGCCCTTACGAGCCGCGCCCGTTCGATCTCGAGGTGGATATCGAGGTCAAGGGCGCGGAGTTCGACAGCGACGAGGTGCGCAAGAGCGTCGAGGCGGCGCTCCTCGACGCCTTCAGCCTGCGCCGCCGCGCCCTCGGCGCCGATCTCTTCGCCAGCGAGGTCTATGAAGTGGTGGAGGCCGTCCGTGGCGTCGAGAGCTCGCGCGCCATCATCGGCGGCGATCCCATCGTGCGTCTGCTGCCGGCCACCGAGCGCCAGGTGATCTTCCTCGATCCGGCGAGCTCGCGGCTCACCGTCAACGTTGAGGAGTTCGAGCTGTGAGCGCGCCCACCACCATCACCGGCCGCGAGCTGTACGAGCTGCTGCCCACCGTCTACCGGGTGAAGGACGCCGGCGGCGACCTCTGCCGCTACCTCGACGCCTGCGGCGCGGTGCTCGACCGCATCCGCGCCACGCTGGAGCAGCGGCTGGCCGACGCCTTTCCGGCGAGCCCCCCTGAGTCGATGCCGGCGCAGAGCTGGCTGTTGCCCTACTTCGCCGATCTGCTCGACGTGCGGCTCATCTCGCCGCTGGTCGAGGGCCGGCGCAGGGAGGTAGAGAAGGCCATCGCCTGGCGCCAGCGCAAGGGCACGCTCGCCACACTGGAGGAGATCGCCGAGGCGGTGGGCGGCTTCGAGGTGGAGGCGCAGGAGGGCTGGTACCGCGTCGCCGTGACGCCGCGAGTCGACCAGCCGCTGCTGCCGGCCGCGGCTTACGGCGAGGCGAGCGAGCCCGATCCCCGGAATCCGCTCGTCGCCCGCCGCCACCCGGCGCTGCCGGTGGTCACCGTCGACGTCACGCTGCCGTCGCGCGCCATCGCCGCGGAGGAGTCGCATCCGCGGGCCAAGGTCAGCCGGTTCCGCGGCCATGCCGTGGCCTGGCGCCAGCTCAACCCGCACGGCGTGCCCTGCTTCCCCGGCAGCTTCGAGGACGCCTCGCGGCGCATCCCCGACGTGCGCACTCCGGCGGGGTCGCGCGGCACCATCCATCCGCGCCGGCTGCTGCTCTTCGTGCCGCCGCCTACGGGTTTCTTCCCCTTCGGAGCCACCGAGCTGCAGTGGGGCGAGCGCGAGGACCATCCCGACCTCGTCCTCGACTCGGGAGGGGATCCGCGCACCGTGGTCAATCCGTCGCGTCGGCCCGGCAGCCTGATTCCGCCGACGACCGTCGTCATCACCACCTCGCCGGGCCCTTTCACCGCGCAGGAGGTGGTGATCGAGGACCTCACCTTCACCGGCACGCTCCGTGTGAGCGGCGGCCGCATCAAGCTGCGCCGAGTGGCGGCGAGGAACCTCCTCGTCGAGACCACCGATGTCGATACACCGATCGTCGACGCCGTCGACTGCCTTTTCGATCAGATCCAGGCGGCGGACGGGCTGGTGCGCCTGGAAGGGACGACGGTGATGCAGGCGCTCACCTGCCGGCGCCTGCAGGCGACCGATTGCCTCTTCGCCGGCACCGTCGATCTGCAGGCGAAGAAGGCCGATCCGCGGAGCTGCGTGCGCTTCTCGCGTGTGCCCGCGAACATCTCCGCCCTTCCCGTCACGCGCCTGGAGCGCGTCGGGCTCACCACCGCCGAGCCCGTGTTCTTCGCCTATGCGTTCTGTCCGGGAGAAGGTCAGCCGCCGCGCCTCAACGACGCTTTCGGCGACCCGGGTTACGGCACGCTCCATCCCGCCACCCCCGACGCCGTCACCTCCGGCGCCGAGGACGGCGGCGAGATGGGCGCCGATCACCAGCGCGCCACCTGCCTGGCGCGCGCCGCCGTGCTCACCAAGCTGGCGGAATTCCTGCCGCTCGGGATCGAGGCCGTCCTGGTGCCCGACCCGCGCCTGCTCGTCGAACCTCCGAGGATCATTCCATGAAGACCCAAGTCTCGCGCGACTCTTACAAGAGCGACAAACGCTACTCCGGCGTCTACCTCCAGCAGGGGCGGATGGTCACCGACGCCGACTGGAACGAGGAGGCCGAGATCGCCAAGCGCCGCCTCGACGACGCCCTCAACGATGTCGTCGTCAGCGGCGTGCCGCGCGCGCACGGCCTCAAGATCGAGGCGGTCGCGAACCAGGCCTTGCGCCTCACCCGCGGCCGGCTCTACGCCGAGGGCGTCGGCGCGCTGGTCACCGGCACGCTTGCCGATCCGGCCCAGCCGTTCACCCTCGCTCAGCAGGCCGACTTTCCGCTGCCCGACGCCGTCACGCCGCCGGCGAAAGACTACCGGCTCTACGCCGACGTCTGGGAGCGCACCGTCACCTCGCTCGAGGATCCGGACCAGCTTCGCGACGCGGCCTTCCATGGCGCCGATACCGCCAGCCGCACGCAGACCATGGCGCAGCTCAAGTGGTGCACCGCCGCGACCGACCCCGAGAATCCGGCGGTCAACCCGCCGCTCGGCGACGCCAAAGTCACGTTGACCCTGCGGCGCCAGCTCGCCGGGCTCGACCCCTGCGATCCCTGCGCCAGCGAGGTCTCGGTGCCGCCCCGCATCGGCAATTACCTCTTCCGCCTGGAGGTACACAGCGTCGAAGGCGGCCCGAAGAACCCCACTCGCGTGATCCTCAAATGGTCCAGCGAAAACGGCGCCGAGCAACACGCCGTAGGCACGGAGCCGGCCGACTTCAAGGGCAGCGACTGGGTTTACGAGTTCTTCACCACGCGCACCGAGAAGCACCTGGGCGTGCATCTGGCCGGCGGCATCACGCCGGTCGCCGGCGAGCTCGTCGAGGGCTTCCCCGCGGTGCCGCCGACCGGCTTCCCCTTCGTGCGCCGCTGGGACGGCTACTGCAACCTCCGCCGCCAGGGCAACACCTGGAGCTTGTCAGACGGCCGCGAGCGCGGCCTCGACCTGGCGACCGACACCGCCGCGGACGCCGACGGCCACGTCTCGCTCGGCGGCAGCAGCGGCACCCTCCAGCTCTCGACGCTGACCCTCGACCTGGACCTCACGAACCAGACCTTCGTCGCCGGAGATTACTGGCTCGCCGCCGTGCGCGAGGCCGTCCACGATCCCGGCGACGTGGTGCTCGAAGACGCCCCGCCGGCCGGCATCCGCCACCACTATCTCCTGCTGGCTACGATCAGCAACACCGGCACGCTGGTGGCGCCGGACACCAACCGCCAGCAGCGGCTGGACTTCCCTTCGCTCACCACTCTGGCGGCGCGCGACGTCGATTACACGCCCAGTTGCCCCTCGGGCCTCTTCACCGCCAGCCATGACACGGTGCAGAAAGCGCTCGACCGCGTCTGCAGCATCGACGCCACCCAGGTCGGCTTCACCAAGCCTTGCAACACCTCGGTTTTCAATACCCCGGCCGATATCAAAACCGTCGCCCAGGCTCTGGCGCTGCTTTGCAATATCAAGGCGGACCAGATCTCCTACGCCAACGATCCGGCGTGCTCGACGCTCACCGGCGCGACCACGGTGCAGGAGGCGCTCCACCTGCTCTGCCTGCGCGAAAGCAGCGGCGGCGGCTGCCGTACCACCATCGGCGAGGGCGGCGAGTTCCCGACGTTGGAGGAGGCCGTCACAGCTTTCAAGGCGCGTGGCGAGTCGCGGTACTGCTTCTGCCTGCTTCCCGGCGAGCACCTCCTCGAGTCGAGCGTCCTCGTCATGGATGCGCCTCCCGACAAGCCCTTCTACTTCGATATCGAGGGCTGCGGAGCCGCGAGCGTGCTGCTGTTGGCCGACGAGATCCGCTTCACCGGATTCGCCTCGGTGCGGTTCAGCCATCTCGCCATCAAGTTCATCGCTGCCTTCAGCGCGCTGGAAACGAAAGCAGGCGAAGAAGCGGTGATCGAAGGCTGCACGATCACCATCCAGGACCACGACCAGTCGACGCCCATCCAGCTCGCGGCATCGCGCCTCGTGCGTTTCGCCGATAACGACGTGCAGATGCTGCGCACCAGCAATCTGAGCATCGGCGTTGACGTCCTCGGAGCCGACGCGTCGCTCAAGGCGCTCTTTTCTCCGAGCGTGACCCCCGAGAAATTCGCCAAGGACGCCAAGACCGCCGCCGCCGCGATCGCGGCCATGACGGCGACCAAGCGCAACGATCTGAGCAAATCGATCAAGCAGAAGATCGACGAACGCCAGCTCGCGGCCGGACCCCAGAACCTCGATCCTGATGAAGAGAAGGCGTTGCGGAGGATTCAAACTCTGCTGCCCACCACGTCACAGACCCTGGCTATCAGCCTTGAGCAGGCGCTTCTTGCCGCGCGTCAGGCCCTGATCGGCGATGAGCCCGCGCTCGCCGTGGTGCTCGCCTTCGGCGGCGGCGACGCCGTCGTGGTCGACAACCGCATCGTGGGAACGCTATCCGTCTATGGCCGGCCCGGCGATATCGTGCTGACCGACTCTCAGCTCGGCCAGATCCGCCAGAAGATCGTGGCCGGAACCATCCGCCTGCAGGCGGCGGCGGAAGAGAGCCTGTTCCTGGCGCGCAATCGCATCGGCAGGCTGCGCGTCGCGGGTGACCTCATCATCAAGCTGCGGGACATCATTGCGAATGGCGGAGACGTGACCGGCCTCTTCCGCACGGCCCGTCTGACGGAGAACGTCTTCACGCTCGGCTCCAACGATCTGCTCTGCGTGGAGTCCAACCTGACGGCCAACCGGTTCGCGGCGACGGAGAACGGTGAGGGCATCGACTCGAGGCTGGGATCCGTCGTCGCCCAGGAATCCTTCTACGTCGGCAATCACGGCCCGCAAGGATTCCTGCAGGAGGCCTCGGGCCGCTTCAATATCAATACTGCGGGCGACCTCAACAGCGCGTTCATTCACGATGCCCATTGACCCGTAGCAGGATCTGATGCGCACCCACGTGCCGCTTTCGCGTGCCCCAACTCCGCGGGATCACCGATCCTCCGGTCGAGGTGCTCCCGGCCGGAAGTCGCCCGACGTACGTCGCATCCTCCACGCGCCGCGCCTGCAGCCGAAGCTCACCGTCGGCGCGCCGGACGACGCCTTCGAGCGCGAGGCCGATCAGACCGCGGATCGGGTGATGCGGATGCCCGAGCCCGAGATCGACACCGCAGGCGCACCGCCCCGCATTCAACGGATGTGCGCCGAATGCGAGGAGGAGAAGGAAAAGCAGGGAGTGATGCAACGGAAGTGCGCCGGCTGCGAAGAGGAGATGCGGGCAAAGGAGGAACCGGGACAGACGCCGGAGGCGCCGAGCGGCTTTGCCCAGCGGCTCGCCGCGCTTCAGGGCGACGGCCGGCCCCTGCCCGCGGCCGAGCGCTCCTTTTTCGAGCCGCGCTTCGGGCACGATTTCGCCAACGTGCGGCTGCACTCCGGACCGGCAGCGAGCGAGTTGGCGAGCTCCGTTCACGCCCGCGCGTTCACCCTCGGCCGCTCGATCGTCTTCGGCGAGGGCCAGTACACGCCGGGAACGAGCGACGGCCGCAGATTGATGGCTCACGAGCTGACGCACGTGGTGCAGCAGCGGGGTGGTGGGGAGTCCATTCAGCGGGAGAACACGACCCTCGTCGGCAGGGAAGGGGTCTGCGTCGAGCCCCTGAAGCGCGAGCTCACGACGGGGAGTGGACCGGCCTTGCCCAAGAGCTCTACTCCTGGAGGCACCATCGTGCCAGGTACCGAGGGCCCGCATCAGAACTGCGCGGGGATGTCGCTCTGCGGGCGGAAGGAGTACATCAACTGGCCTTTTCTGGGAATTGAAGCCGCGGATGGCATTGCGCGACCGCCCCAGATCACCGCCAGCTGGGATAAAGCCAGATATTTCGTTCCCAGCGGATGCGGCGAAGTCAACTGCTCGGGAGTCTCGGTGAATGCCACGCGATGCAAGCCTGAAGAGCGCGAGATCATTGTCTTCCTCTACCGCTGGCCGGTCGGCGTTCTCAAGGGAACCTCGACCGTCGTCTACCAGAGCGACTTTCACATGATCGGCAGGACCCCGTCGTCTCTGCCCATGGCCTGGGAGTCCAAGATGGATCGCCGAGAGAAAGTGATCGACATCAGGGACCCCTGGCAAAGCCTGTACGACGCTTATCCCCATACCAAGCAGAAGGACCGAACGATCCAGCAGCTCTGCTTCTGCTGCGATTGCGGGAAGGTCAAGACCCGCGCGAGCTGAGACCGGGCGAAGAAGCGCGAGGAGTCGAGCCGTGCCGGCAGCCGATTTCGAAGACTCACCCCAGGTCGCGGCCAGCGTGCAGCGGTGGCTCGAGCATCTCGGCGCCGTGCTGTTTCCCGGGATCATGGAAGACCAGATCGAAGAGATGATGCGGCCGGTCTCGCGGGACAGCGCCTGGCTGGCTCACGGCGGATCCGGGCGGCGGTCGCGCTTCTACCTGGTCGACGAGCCCGTGCAGGTGCGCTTCGACTTCGATGGTCAGGGCGTCTTGACCTCCTACGCGGTCCATCCGCGGCGTGAGCCTTGGCGGAAGGCACCCGACGGCACTCTTCTTCAGGGCGGCGATGCTCCCGACGTCCCGATTCACTTCGTTGGGAAAGACTGATGAAGACCTTCGCCGCGCGGAGCCGTGGACATCTCTCGCGAGCCGCTCAGCCGGCCGGTCCGATGCCGGCGCAGTTGCACCAGCACGTCGCCGTCCGCCAGGTCCTCCACGGCGCGCGCCCCCAGCCGAAGCTCACCGTCGGCGCACCGGACGACGTCTTCGAGCGCGAGGCCGATCAGGTCGCCGATCAGGTGATGCGGATGCCCGAGCCGAGCGTCGCGGCGGCTTCCGCTGCGCCGCGCGTGCAGCGGATGTGCGCCGAGTGTGAGCAAGAGCGCGAGGAGAGAGTCCAGGCGAAGGAGGAGGCGGGGCAGACGCCGGAAGTCCCGAGCGGCTTCGCGCAGCGTTTCGCCGCGCTGCATGGCGGTGGCCAAACACTACCCGACACCGAGCGCTCCTTCTTCGAGCCGCGCTTCGGGCGCGATTTCGCCGACGTGCGGCTGCACAGCGGCCCCGCCGCAGATGCCTTGGCGCGTTCGGTCCACGCCCGTGCTTTCACGCTCGGCGATTCGATCGTCTTCGGCTCGGGGCAGTACTCGCCGGGATCGAACACTGGCCGGCAGCTCCTCGCCCACGAGCTGACGCATGTCGTGCAACAGGGAGGTGACCGCGAAGCGCCGCCGTCAGCGGCAGGCCCTGTGCAACGACAGGGCGAGCAGGACAATCGTGCAATTCAGTTGTCCGATATACCCAGCATATCGCCTGTGTTGCAGCGGCAGCCGGCACCGGCTCCACCTCCCCCGGCAGGCGCTCCATGCACGCAGCAGCCCGCGATCAATGCTGCGCGCAAGGAGGCGGCCCTGCGCGTGAACGCGGCCCTCTGGCGCGTGACCGGAGTCGCGATTCCAGGACGCGAGGGTGTGGGGCAAACCCCGGCCGACCAGCAAGCACTGACGCGCCGCACTGTTGAGACAGTGTTCGGCGGATGGGCGGATATGGACGCAGTCGCCGACACGCTCGCCCGTATGCGCAACTGGCTGCTGCGTGACGACCTGCCCGTCATGTGCGCGAGCGGCGACGACAGGCGCTGCGGCGAGCGCGCAGGATTTGTGGCCGGCCTTGCGCCCCCGATAATGCTCTGCCCGCGCTTCTTCGCCAAGGATCCGTTCGAGCAGCAGGTGCGCACAATGGTGCACGAGTCCGCCCACCTGACCGGCATCGGCGAGATCGAAGGCGAGAGCTACTGCACCAGCTACGACTGCGCCGGCTCGTGCGGCGGCCGCAACGTCGCCGACTCGTGGGCGCATCTGGTCAATTGCTTGAGCGGGCAGATACCCGATCCCGCCGCCGCGAGGCTTCAAGGGACGGTCACCGGGCCGCCGCCCGCGGCGCGCCTCTACGTCCTGAACTCCGAAGGGCCCATCTTCGGAATCAACTCCGGCAGGAGCGGCCTCGAGCAGGCATTAACCTTCGTCAAGATCCAATTCTCGGCGGGCTTCAGCTGGTTGCAGCCGCCGGGCGGGCGTGTATTCTTCATCCAGAACATCTTGAGCTCTGATGACAGCGTCGAGACCTGCGGTAGGTGCTGCCACTTCACATCGGGGCCGGGCGTCGATGAAGAAAAGTACTACGGCGCCGGCGAGGTGCTGGTCGGCGGCCGACGGCAGGAGATCAAGTTCGTGAAACTGCCGACGCCTGCGAACCCCGGCACCTTCAATCTGTTCTTCCTGCGAACCAGCGACACGCCAACGATGCCGGTGGACTCGGTTTTCTGCGGGTCGCCCGGCACCCAATTCCCCGACGGCACGACTCTGAAGGTGGGCACCACGCAGCGCTTCCGGATGTTCGCCGCTTGGGAACCCTCTGAGGCAGGTCCCGTAACGCCCCTGGCCTCGGTCGACTGGGGTTTCCGCACGTGCAAGACGATGGTCAAAGACCAACCGGGCAAGACCGGCTCCGACGCCTGGACGGAGAAGGCGGACTGCGGCACTGCGATGTTGCCGCAACAGTCAAAGAGCGACCCGCCGGCGAGCGAACTCCTGCTCAACCCTGTGCTTCACGCCGCTGATTTACAGCAGAAGTTGGAAAGCTCGTGTGCTCCGTGTGCCCGGTGAGCTGAGCATGGCAGCTCGCACGGCGGTGCTCGAGGTGCGGCGGTTCGGCGAGGGTGGAAAAGCGAAGCGATGAGAACCCGCACCCAGCCCTCTCCCGTCGCGAAGGCTCCGGCGATCCCGCGCGGTCCGGCCCCCCGGCCGCGGGTCGGCTCGCCCGCCGCCGTGCGCCACATCCTCCATGCGCCGAGCCCGCAGCCGAAGCTCACCGTCGGCGCGCCGGACGACGCCTTCGAGCATGAGGCCGATCAAGTCGCCGATCAGGTGATGCGGATGCCCGAGCCGGGCATCGCCGCCGCTTCCGCACCTCCCCGCGTGCAGCGCATGTGCACCGAGTGCGAGGAGGAAAAGAAAGATCAGGGAGTGGTGCAGCGGATGTGCGCCGACTGCGAAGAGGAGCAGGTGCGGGCCAAGGAAGAGCCAGGGCAGACGCCGGAGGTTCCCAGCGGCTTCGCTGAGCGCTTCGCCGCGCTGCATGGCCAGGAGCTGCCGGCCGCGGAGCGCTCCTTCTTCGAGCCGCGCTTCGGCCGCGACTTCGCGAGCGTGCGCCTGCACAGCGGACCCGCCGCGAGCGAGCTGGCGCGCTCCGTCCACGCCCGCGCCTTCACGCTCGGCGATTCGATCGTCTTCGGCTCGGGGCAGTACGCTCCCGGCACCAGCGACGGCCGCGAGCTGATGGCCCACGAGCTGACGCACGTGGTGCAGCAGGGCGGGGGGGCGCCAGCGCGAGTGCAGCGGGTGGTCTCCTTCCGGGCCGATTTCAGCAACATCAGTGTCGCCTCGCGGGCGGCGGCCGCAATTCCCGGCGAGAGCTTCACATACGAGGACGCCGCCTTCTCCGCCGACGCCGACGTCACCGCCATCGGCGACACCGAAGCGGAGCTGGACGAGTGGGACGTGGGACTGCTCCAGGACATGGTTCCGAACTGGGAGCGCGAGTATTGGCTTCGCGACAACGCGGATGGCCGCGGCCGTTTCGTCGAGCAGAAGTTCCGTCCGATCATGACTCCTTTCCGGGATCAGGTCAGCGGCTCGGTGACCGAATGGTACGCCGACTCCGAGCACAGCCTGGTCTCCGGGCTGGCCAAGACGCCGCGGGTCGGCGGTGGCTTCGAGGCCTCGACGACGATCTCACACTCGGACAATCCTGGCGGCAGCGACCGCCGCGATGGGTCGGACGTGGCGGGCATGGACGCCTCCGACGGCGAGCGCAATATCCGAACCCAGCGCATCGGCTCGCGCTTCGACACCTGGGTCTCCGCGCACAACACCGTAACCAGCGAGTGGCGGCACTTGCGCTGGCTCAACTGGAACTATCAGCGCTCGCTCGACTTCACGGGCTTGGGCCCGACACTGGCGGTCGGCCCAGAGAGCGGCCAGGTTGGCCGCCACGGTCCGTACGACGCTGGCGGGAAAGCGCCGCTGACGGCCGGCACGACCGCTAACACCGCAGTCAACGACGCCGCCAGTTGGAGACGTCGACGCGTCAACGGATGGACGTAAGGCGGCTCGGGAGACCGACTGGAGACGTAGAGGATTGTACCGTTGAAGATCCATCGTTCGTCTGTCCGCGGAAGCATGGCACCGCCGCGGGGAGCGGTTCGGAGAAGTGGCTTGCCGGCCGCCGCTTCCTCGGGCGCGCGGGTGCGCCACTCGCTGACGGTTCCATTCGCGTTCGCTGCACTCGCGCGGTCTCGAGGATGAGGGTCTTCGCTCCTGGGGCGAGACGCTCCCTTGCGAGCGCGCGGCCCGCGCAGCCGGCGCCGGCTGCGGGCTCTCGCGTTGAGAAAGCCGTCGTCCGCCGCATCCTCCACGCGCCGCGCCCGCAGGCCACGCTCACCGTTCAGCAGAGCGGAGGATCTACGCCAGATACCGTTCAGCGCCAGCCTGCCGACGACACCGCGGTTTTCGGTCCTCATACCAGAGATCCGAAACGAGGATTCCGCGGCGAGGACCTCGCCCGACTCACCGCGAGCGGCGTTCAGCTCACATTCGCCGGCAGTCTCTCGCCGTTGAACGCCGACACCCAGAAGATGCTGTTGGAGAACATCGCCGCAACCGTCCGCTTCGTGCTCGACCCCAAGGACCCCGGCCGCATCGCCCAGCTCCAAGTCGTGCGCGACTTCCTCAAGCAGAATCCGGAGGCGGGACCGTTTCACGACAAGCCCGCCGAGCGCGTCGACTTCACCGACCTCTACCATGGGCACGTCTGCCTGCCGCAGCCGATCCTCGACAACAAGGCGGAGGTGCAGAAGCTCGGCGCAGCGGTGGCCGCCAGGCAATCGGCGCTCGAGGCCGACATCCAGAGCGCGATCGGCTTGGCGATGCCGACGACGCGGGGGGAGTCGAAGAAGGTGATGGCCGCCGTGGGCAAGAACCGGCAACCGTTCCTCGATGCTCTCGCGCCGCTGCTCCAAGCGCTCGCCGGCGTGCCGGAAGCGGGAGTGCTGTACCACTCCTGGGAGCACGACAAGCCGAAGGTCGGTGGCAAGCCGCTGGACGTGAGGTCGAGCCCGGTTCGCCGGATCTTCACGCCCTTCTCCACCCACCGGCCGGAGTTCCAGCTCAAAGAGGCGCCGCACTGCTTCCCGCTGGCCAACTTCTCGTTCCACGTCGACCAGAGCGGCCGCATCACGCTGCTCCCCGGCGCTTCCAGCGAGATGGTGCGCGCCTTCGAGATCCTTCACGACGCGCTCGTGCCGATGGCGACGCAGCCGTCCGCACCACCCGCCGCCACCACCATCAAGGCGCCGAGGGGCCCAGGCTGGTCGATTTCGGCCGAGGCCGGCGGTGACGTTACGCCGGACGCCCAACGCCTGGCCTTTGCGCTCGGTGGCCGCGTCTCCTTAAAGGCCGACGAGCTCGTGGTCTTCAACCCGATGCTCGGCTTCAATCTCCTTTACCTCCCCTCGAGCTCGTTCAACGCCTCGCATGTGCTCGCGGCCACGACCGAGTTGGGCGCCCGCGTCCAGCAGCGTTTCTCGGGGTTTTATTTCGACGTTTCGGCCGGCGGCTACGCGGGATTCGACATCGATCCCGAGCGCGAAACGACCACCGAGATCACGGGGGGCCTCACCGGTGCCGCCGGCGTGGGATGGCGCTTTCAGCACCTGGACGTCGGCGCCGAGGCGCGTGCCTTGGTGCCGGAAGCGGACTTCGACCGCACCAACGTGCTGGTCTTCGGCCGCGCGGCGTGGCGGTTCGGCGAGAGTGGAAAGCGGAAATGACGAGATCCCGCGCCCAGCTCTCTCCTGCTGCGGAGACACCCGTGATCTCGCGCGTTCCGACTCCCCGCGCGAAGATCGGGCCGCCCGCCGCCGTTCGCCAGGTCCTCCACGGAATCAAGCCGCAGCCGAAGCTCACCGTCGGCGCTCCGAACGATGCGTTCGAGCGCGAGGCCGATCACGTCGCCGATCAGGTGATGCGGATGCCGGAGGCGGAGATCGCGCCGGCTGCGGCGCCCATGCAGGTGCAGCGGCTGTGCTCAGAATGCGAAGAGGAGGAGATGCGGGCCAAAGAAGAACCCGGGGAGACGCCGGAGATGCCGAGCGGCTTTGCCCGGCGCTTCGCCGCTCTCCACAACGGCGGCCAGCCGCTGCCCGCCGCCGAGCGCTCCTTCTTCGAGCCGCGTTTCGGCCGCGACTTCGCCGACGTGCGGCTGCATTCGGGCCCGGCCGCTGGCGAGCTGGCGCGTTCCGTCCACGCCCGCGCCTTCACCCTCGGTGACTCGATCGTCCTCGGCTCGGGCCAGTACGCGCCGGGCACCAGCGCCGGCCGGCAGCTCCTTGCCCATGAGCTGACCCATGTCATGCAGCAGGGAGGTGGCGGGGGAGGCCAGGTCGTCCGCCGTCAGACGATGCACGCGAGCTGCAGCGATAAGGAGGCGGTTGTGCTCGCCGCGTGGGCCGAAGGACAGCGGATGACCGAGGCCACCATCGCGGCCCTGGAAGCCGGCCTGAATTGGGCCAAGTCAGAACCGCAGGCCGGGGGCGCGATCCCGTCTTTCGTCGCCAAGCCGCTTGAAAATGCCTTCGGCGCCATGGGCCTCGATGCTCTCGCCCAGCTCATCAAGCGTTACGAGCAAATCCTCGGTGGCTTCAAATCAGGTAAGACCCTGCGCTGCGATCCGACCTCCATAGCCGGCGATCACGGAGAGTGCGACACCTTTGGCGCCTTCGTGCTCAAAGGCAATTCGACTGACATCTTCCTGTGCCCGTCGTTCTTCTGGCCGGAACCGGAACAGACCGCGACCAGCCGCGGCGTCATCCTCCTTCACGAGATGGCCCATAGCATTCTGGGAATCGGCCATGAAGGGGGTGTGAAAGTGAACCTTAGCTGCGACACTCCCTATGGCCTCGCGTATGAAGTCGCCAAGCTGAATGCCCATCCTTATGGCATTCTCGCCCAGTGCCTGGCTGGCAGAGGAGCGGTGCAGGAGGGGGAGGAAATCGTCGCGCCTCAGGCCGGTGAGTTGGCAGGCGGCCGCACCGGTTCACGCTGGTCGATCTCGGCGGCGGCCGGCGCGGACGTGACGCCGAAGGCGCAACGCTTCGCGGCTGCGCTTAGCGGCCGCCTCTCGCTGAGCAACGGCGACCTCGTAGCCTGGGGGCCGGCGATCGGCTTGCTCCATCTTCGCTCCAGCTCGGCCAATCCGTCCGATCTGTTCGCGGCGACCGCCGAGCTCGGCCTCCGCGTCGGGCGGCCGCTCAAGGGGTTCTACTTCGACGTCTCGGCCGGCAGCTTCGGGGGGATCGACATCGACCCGCGCCGCGAGACGCCGCGCCAATTGACCGGAGGCTTCACGGGTGCGGTGGGTATGGGATTGCGATCGAAGCGTTGGGAGGCGGGGGTCGAGACGCGCGCGCTGGTGCCCGACGTGGACTTGGGCCGCACGGAGGTCATGATCTTCGGCCGCGTGGCGTTGCGGTTCGGATCGAGCCGATGAAAACACGCCGAGTGCCGGTGCTCGTCACGAAGCCATGGCGCTTCTCGCGCGCAACGGCTCCGCAGGCGGGGCTCGCCGCGCCCCCTTTGACGGCCGCCGCCTCGCCGGTGCACCGCTTGCTGTGGGGTACGCCGACGCCGGCGCCGCCGCAGGTGATGCGGCAGGTGGATCCGCGCAGCGACCCGACGCGCTTCGAGACCCTGCACCAGAACCTCTTCGTCAACGCGCCCACCGCTGCCGGCGGGACGCGCCAGCCGTGGGTGGCGGGGACGAACGACGTCCAGATCAAGGCGGCGTTCAAGGCCTCCGTGCAGCAGCAGGTCGAGGCCAACCCTTTGAGCCTCGTGGGACAGATGTCGTCCGTGACGACGCAACAGGATGCCGAAGCGGCGGCGGTCACCGCCGATGCCGACCTGCACGCGAAGTTTCCGCAGATCGCGAGTCAGCTCAGCCAGGCCGATATCCGCCGGCGCGTGAAGGTCTTCGCGCCCGACTTCGAGCCACAGAACGCTCCCAGCGCCGACTTCCTTGCCAACTGGGTCGAAAACCAGCTCCCGAACCGCACGACGATCGACCAGTTCGCGATCAACCCGCCGGATGCCGCCTACCAGCGGCTCGTCACCGACCTCGCGCAGGACTCGGCGAGATTCCCCCTCACCGGCATCCTGGCGGGGGTTCGCGCCGAGGCCGTGCGCCGGGGATTCAACCAGGACCAGACCGACATCACGGTCGACAACATCAGGACCGAGCTCGCCGGCAAGTCATGGTCATGGCTCTTCAACCGCCTCGCCAGCCGCACCGGCGCCTTCGAGGGTCTGGGCCGGGTCTTCGTCAGCCAAAGTCTGCCGGCGGCGCGGAGACGGCCGAACTTGTTGCACGAGCTCGTGCACGGCTACGCCGACGCCGACTACCGCCGCTGGGTCGACGCCACCACGAGCCCGCGCCTGTTCAACGAGGGCTTCACCGAGATCCTCACGCGTGAAGCCCTGACGCCGCAGGAGCTGGCGGACCGCAGGAGCTACCAGGCGGCGGTCGACGTCATCCGGCCGCGGGTCATGGCGTTCGTTTCCGTCGACGATCTCGCGCGGGCCTTCTTCCACGGCGAGGTCTGGCGCATCGAGGGGAAGTCGCAGGTGTCGCAGCAGATGTTCGAGCGGCAGGTGGGGCTCGCCGCCGGCGCCACGCGAGCGCAGGAGATCGCCCAGTCGCGCGGCGGTCCAGGCATCGTGCAGGTGGTCGAGCCGGGGGCACGCTTCCGCTTCCTCAACTTCGGCACCGATCGCAGCGAGCCCAAGCCGGAGCACGAAGCGTTCCTGCGCGACGTCATCCTGCCCATGGTGCGGGCCGACGCCACCTTGCGCCTGCGCTTCGTCGGCCACGCCGACGAGACCGGCCCCGCCGGGCACAATCTGGTCCTTTCGCGCGGGCGCGCTGCGGCGTTCTATCGCCTCGCCGAGCGGCTCGGGGTACCGCGCAACCAGCTCCCCGACCGCAGCCGACCGGCCGGCGGCGGCATAACCGAGCCCACCGCCGGCAACGCCGACGTGCACGGCCGGACGATGAACCGGCGGGTGGAGCTGTTCCTCACCCGCCCCTAATGCACCTTCAGTTGCCAGACCCCTTGGCCGTGCGTGGCGGCGTAGAGGACTCCCTTCTCCGGCACGTAGACGAGATCGGCCACGTTGACGTTCGGCAGGCCGGCCGCCGGCAGGTGCCAGACGCCGGAGTTCTTCTGCTTCTGCACCACGCCGTAGTCGTTGCCGACGTAGATCGTGCCCGCGGGGGAAACCACGATCGAGTTCGCCGGAATGTCTCCGTAGCCGTTGTTCTTGTTGCCGTCGAGCAAAGTGAATGCGACCGTTCCGGCTCCCGGATCGTAACGGAGCTCGAAGACGTGGCCCGGCGTCGTCGGTGTCTTGGAGCTGTAACCGCTGTAGGTGATCCAGGCGTGGTTGGCGTCCTCCGGGTCGACGAAGATCGCCGTCGGGTAGCGCGGTGGGTCGTTGGTGGCCAGGCTGTCGAGCCGGGTGAAGGTGACGGCCGCCGGGTTCGGGTTGTCGGCGTTCTTCGAAATGAAGACGCGGCCCGTGCTCGTCGCCGCCCACAGCGTGTTGGTGTCGTTCCTGCCGCGCTCGACGGCCGAGATGGTCCCGCCGGTGCGGTCGCTGCCATACGCCGCGTCGGTCAGCCGTCCGGAGTTGCCGGGGTTGCCGAGCGGCTTCCAGTCGTCGCAGATGTCCGTCGCCGCCTCGTAGGTGCCGTCGTCGTCCAGGTCACCGTCGCCGAACCAGACGTTGCAGTGCTCCTCGACGACCGCCGGCGGGAACAACGGGTTGTAGCCGTGGTTCGTCGAGCGGAAGACGTGCGTGCGCCCGGTCCATAGCCAACCCGGCACCAGGGGATCGGTGATCGCCGCTGCGATGAAGGGCGTCCCCTCGCTGCCGTAGAAGACGAACAACGTGTCGGAGATCCAGATCGTGTCGACCTGGTTCAGAGGCGTGTGGCTAACCTCGAGCTGGCCCGACTGCCAGCCGGTCAGGCGGAAGCCGGGATCGCCGCCTACGGCGTCGAAGGCGTTCTGGCCGCCGTCGGCGATGTTGATGTTGACCCAGTTGTGGCGGTCGCCGAGCGTCTCCCATGAGCCGTTGTCCTGCGTGCCGCCGGCGATCCGCTCGGGGTTCTTCTTGTCGTATTCGATCTCGTAGAAGTGGAGCGTCCGCAGGCCGTTGTTGATCGCCTCGAGGCGCTGCGGCACCCGCGAGAGCACCATCTTGCAGAACGCGATCCGCGACGCCACGGTGAACGAGTGCGGAGGATTGGTGCAGTCGGCCGAATCGTCGACGAACACGCCGTTCGAGCGCACCACGCCGCCGTCGCCGAAGTCGAAGAACTGCATCCAGTTGTTGGGATTGGTGACGAGGGCGTGATGGTCCGGATGCAGCGCGCCCGGATGCGTGCTGCTGGTGTCGTCCTCGGTCATGTCGGTGAACGTCGCGCCGGCTTCCGTCGAGACCAGCACCGCGCGGCCGTTCGAGCGGCCCGTTCCCCGGTTGTTCTCGTTGTACTGGTTGCACCCCGAGAGGTACACGACGTCGGCATTGGCGCCCGCCACGCCGTTGTTCGCCGGCGCGTAGACGTAGTTGTCATAGTTGCACTGCCCGTCGCAGAAGCCGAAGCTCGAATAGCCGGGGGTGTCCTGCACCGAGCTCGTCAAGGTGGTCCAGCTTGCCGCGACGGCCGCGGCGCTCGGAGTGCGTACGGAGTCGTTACGGCGGAATCGCGCGAACACGCCGCCGCCGCCCACGCCGACGTACATGCGGGTCTCACCGTTCGGCAGCGCCACGACGTCGAACTCGGCGCGCTCGCTGGTGCTGGTGGCGCCGCCGACCAGGCCCATGATCTGTTCCCACGTCCCCGGGTCGCCGTTCGAGCGCGACCGCCAGATGCCGCGGGAGAAGAACGAAGCGTAGACCGTGTTCGGGTCGACCGGATCGATCTTGACCCGGCGGGCGCCGCGGGGCGAGCAGGGCGTCGTGTTGGCGGCGACGGTGTCCGGCGTCGACGCTGTGCACAGGGAGGTCGCGCCCTGGCTCACCAGCTCCCAGCTCCTGCCTTCATCCTGGGACCGCCAGAGGCCGAAGTGCGGCGCGCCGGGAATGAGAGAGTCCGTGCCGCCGCAGCAGGTATTCGAGATGCCGCGGGTGGCGCGTCCGGAGGCGGCGAAGATCGTCTTCGAGTCGCCGGGCTTCACCTCGACCGAGCCCACGCCGCGGCCGAAAAAGCTCTCGGCGCCGAAAGGACCCTGCCAGGAGGTGCCGCCGCTCTTCGACACGTACAGGCCGACCCCCACCTCACAACCGCTGCCGCACGTGTTGGGCTCGCCCGTGCCGGCCCAGATCGTCTTGTGGTTCGGATCGTTCGGATCGAGCTCGAGGGATGCGACGCTGTTGCTCTCGAACGTTCCGGAGACGTACTCCCACGCCGGCCCTTCATAGTCACTGGTGGCCGGATTGTCCTCCGCCAGCGCGTTGCCGGTGCGCCAGACGCCGCCGTTGGCGTTGGCGATCCACAGAAAGCACTCCTCGCTGGTGCATTCGGGCGAGATCACCGCGTGGATGGTGCGGCCGCTGAAGCTCTGCGTGCCGGAGTTGTACACGGTGCGATCACGGTAAGGATTGGTGAGGTCGTTCAGGCCGTTGGTGGGCCCGTACGGCACCCACGCTCCGGTGCCCGCCGCCGGCCGGGCCTTGATGCCGAACCAGTCGTTGCGCGCCGTCGCGAATGCGGTGAGGGGCGCCGGTCCGTCCCCCTGGCCGTCCGTGTTGTGCTCCAGCCAGTCCTGCTCGGCGAAGCCGGACGGGTTGTCCTCCAGCCCGGCCGCACCCCCGGGCGAGAACCTGGCCATCGCCGCCAGCTTGCGCGCCAGCGCGGGCGGAATCTCTTCCCCGTCCGCCTTGACCGCTGTCTGCTCGGGCGCCGCGGCGCGGTGCGCCGCGCAGGCCACGACGAGCGGCAGGACCAGGGCGGCGAAGACGGCTGCGGACCCTCGAAGCAGCTTCATCTTTCTCATGCTCGTCCTCCTTGTATGTGAGGAGTTTGGGAGAAAGGCGTGTACCAGAGACGTTTTGACACGCTTCGCGCATTTCGTCAAGGGAGAATGATGCGGAGCGATATGTTCGTTCATCTATCCAAACAATTGCTTGCTTTTTATTGCGGGCCACCCCTACAGGAAACCCGGTGCTGGTAAACTCCGGCCCCGATCAGGAGAGCCCATGGACGTCCGACCTGTGCGCCTCGAAGGCCCCACCATCCGTCTGGAGCCGCTCGCACCCGAGCACGCGCCGCTGCTGTGGCCGAAGAGCGAGCCGGACATCTTCCGCTATACCTTGGAGTGGCCGCGGGACTGGAGCGCCGAAGCCTTTGACGACTGGGTGCGCTACTGCCTGCAGATGCCCGCCTCGATGCTGTGGACCGTCTTCGTCCAGGAGACCGGCGAGGCGGTGGGGATGACCGGCTATCTCGACATCCGGCCTCCGCACCGGGGGCTCGAGATCGGCCGCACCTGGATCGCGCGTTCCCACCAGGGCACCCGCGTGAATCCCGAGAGCAAGCTCCTTCTGCTGCGCCATGCCTTCGAAGGCCTGGGCGCCGTGCGGGTGCAGTTCAAGACCGATCTCAACAACCTCCACAGCCAGCGGGCCATCGAGAAGCTCGGCGCGACGCGCGAGGGCGTGCTGCGCCGCTACCAGATGCGCTCCAACGGCTCCATGCGCGATACGGTGATGTACAGCATCCTCGCCGAGGAGTGGCCGCAGGTGAAGGCCCGGCTGGAAGAGCGGCTGGCCGCTTTCGCCTGACGCGGCGCTCCTCCTTCCCGAGCCTCCACTTTCCGGCGAGGCGGCTACGGCTGCGGCTCGGCTGCGCTCCGGCCGGAGCGTCACGCACCTCATCCGTCGCACACCTAATTATTTAGAAGCTAAATTTATGGGCTCGCGCCCGGAAAGGGAGAAAACCATGCGTCGCAAGTCCGGTCCCCTATCGGCAGCCCTCCTGATCGCTCTGGTGGCCTGTCTGGCACCGGCAGGCCTCTCCGCACAGCAGCTCAGCCGCTGGGTGGCGGAGTTCCGCTTCGGACCCGAGCAGGTGTCGTTCGCTACGCCGCCCGGGACCCTCATCTATCAGAAGGTCTTTTTCCTTCCGGTCACCGAGCGCACCCTGTTCGTCACTCTCTCGACCACGGGCGATGCGCACGAGGGCAACTCCCACTGGTTCAGCACTCAGGTCAACGGACAGTTCTGCAACCCTGGCGATGAGGGCGCCGGCTTCGCCCCTCCAGGCTGGATCCCGCTGCAGAAGCACTTCGACTATGACAACGTGACCTACACGACCGGAGGCGTCTCTGGTGTGTCGGGCGGCGACGGCGGCGGCGGCCAGGGGGACATGCACGACAACGGCATCTATTACACCTGGTGCTGCCCCGGCGATCTCCTCAGGCCCGGCGCCAACAACGCGGTCCAGATCTTCATGGCCACCTCGTTCGCCAACAACCCTGTGTTCATCGAGCGGTCCCACTTCTACATCGACAGCGTGAACACCAAGCTCTGCAATCAGGCGGATCCCGTGCCGGCGCCAGTCGATCCGGCTCCGTTGAATCCCAGCGCCAACGGCAAGCAGTAGCCGATCCCCAGCGGGTTTTGAGGTTCTCGCCTGCGGGCCGGGCGGAGAGCCCGGTCCTTCGTCCTTGTCCAGGATTCTGATATTCTTTTAATCAAACCGGTCAGCGAATGGCCCCGAGGCACCTTCGGGGTCGTCTATATGTGGGGTGGCGTTCAGGGTTCATCCCGGAAAGGACAGGCCATGGCGGAACTGCGATCTCCGAAGGTATGCGCGGCGCTGGTGATGATCGGCTGGCTGGCATCGCTGATCGCATTCTGGGGCATGACGGTCGCCGGCCGCGACGCCGTCGCCGGTGACAAGAGCTGCGGCGCGAAGGATCTACAGAGCCGCGGCGTCCGCCTGGAGATGGCCGCCACGGCACCCAAAGCGTTGGACGTCCTCAATCACGAGCCCGCCAAGGCGGCCTGTATCCGCCGTGGAGCCGCCGCTCAGGTCAAAGCCGACTACCTCTTCATCCCCGCCTACAGTCTGCTAGCCTTGAGCCTGTTTCTCTTCGTCCGGGCTTTGCGCGAGGAGCTCTCCGGCAGGATGTCCGTCCTACAGAAGGTCCTTCCGGCCGCGGGGGTGCTCCTGGTGCTGGCCATGCTGATCGGTGACGTCGTCGAGAACTTGCACCTCACCGAGGTGATCCGTTTCGCCGGCTTGAAGCCGCCCGAAGAGGCTGGGATCGCCGGCCAGCTCCCGGCCCTGCGCGCCGCCTCTTCGGTCAAGTTCGCGGCCTTAGCCCTCTCCGCCGGTCTTCTCGGCGTGCTCTGGTCATCCAAAACCGGCTCCGCCCTAGTCTGGGTCCCACGGCTGATCGGCCTGGCTGCGGCGGCCGTTTTCCTCTACGGGTTGATCCGCGGCGAGTGGGAGCCCGTCAGTTGGGGCATGACGGTGTTCGCGGCGCTCGGGCTCGCGGCCTTGATCCACGCCGTTGCCGTCGCGACGGACCCCGAACAGGTCTTAGCTTCCGAACCGCTCCCTGGAGGTCAAATCTCATGAGCGATCCTGGCGACAACCGCTCCCCCGGTTTTCAAGCTGCCTATCCCGACGCTCTCCTCGCCGGCGAACAGGCTCTGCTGGGCGCGCGGCGAAAGGCCGCGGATCTCCCCTGGTCCACGGATCGCCTGATCGGCGTCGGCGTGTCGGGCGGCGGTATCCGCAGCGCCACGTTCGCGCTCGGGCTGTTCCAGGGCATGGCCAGGAAAGGGCTCGTGCGCTGGATCGACTATCTGTCGACGGTCTCCGGCGGCGGTTATTTCGGCTCCTTCTTCGGGCGCCTCCTCACGCGCGAATACGTGCAGACGCCGGAGGACGTGGAGGAGATCCTGCAGGGCAAGCGGCAGCCGCAGGTCGTCGGTTTCCTGCGGGAGAACGGACGCTATCTCTCTCCGAACGGGGCGGGCGACTCGCTGCTGGCCGGCTCCGCCGTCCTGCGTAACCTGATCTCCATTCACATCGTCCTTAGCACTTTCGTGCGGCGGTGTTTCTCGGCCTGCAGAGCCTGCGCAGTTTGGCGGACCAACTGAAGGTGCCACTGTACCTTCGGCCGGTGGAGGACGCCTTGATCTGGTGGAGCCCGCTCCTGTGGCTCCCCTTGCTGAGCTTCGTCTTCTTCGCGTTTCCCATCGGCTGGGCCTACTGGCTGGTCGAGCCGGAGCGACGCGCGATCCAGAAGGCCGCACCCTCCGCCGCGGCCAACGCGGCGCAGGAACGTTCGGCCATCCCGCCGGTCGCCGGAGCGGTCTTGGTGTTCGTGGCTTCCCTCGCTCTGGCGATCGTCATGTGGGGGACGGCTATCGCCGTGGTGTGGTCATGCATCGCGATCGTGGCCTTGCTGGCCCTTGGGTTCTGGCAGCTCGCCAGGCGGAAGTGGAGGGAGAGCGAGGTCCCGAAGGGCAAGGAGCTCCGGCCACATGGACGTCTGGTCAAGGCGGATCGTACCGGTCTCTCCCTCGCGCACGCCGCTCTGGCGCAAGTGACCTATGTCGACACCGGCGCCACCTCATGGCTGCTCTACGTCAAGCCCACCCTGACCGGCCGCGAGCCCGTCGACCTGCTGGAATACCACTCCTCCCATCCGGATTTCCCTCACGAGACCACCATCGACCAATACTTCGACGAAGCCCAGTGGGAGAGCTATCGCCGTCTCGGCCAATACATCTCCGACGTGCTTTTCGACAAAGTCGACCGCCTGCTTCCCGAGGACGACCGCAAGCCGGAGGGCACGCTCCTCAAGCAATGGGCCTGGAGGGCATCCGAGCAGGTACAGAAGAAGGACGGGCGGTTGCCGACCTATAGCTAGCGAGGCATAGAATGAAGCCATGAGCACCGCCGAGCTGCCGGGTACACGCGAGCTTCTCCGTCACACGCTGGCTACTCTGGCCTACCGGGGAGGCAAGGTCCTGCGGGGAGCGCCTGAGGAATTCGCGGGATTCCGGATCGGGGATTCCAGCCGCACGCCCGGCGAGATCCTGGCGCACCTCGGAGACCTGTTCGAGTGGGCGCTCCATCAGCTCCGCGGCGAGCACGTCTGGAACCCGTCAGCCGCGACCACGTGGGAGCAGGGGACGTCCCGGTTCTTCGACGGCCTCTCCCGCCTCGACGAGTACCTCGCCTCCGGCGCCCCACTGGGATGTCCGCCCGAGCAGCTCTTCCAGGGGCCGATCGCCGACGCCTTCACCCACGTGGGGCAGATCGCGATGCTCCGCCGCCTGGCCGGCGCGCCCGTGCGCGGCGAGAACTACTTCATCGCCGATATCGCCGCCGGCCGCGTCGGCCCCGAGCAATCCGCCCCACGGCGGGAGTTCGACTAGCCGGAATTCCTTTGAGCGCAGTGATGGGTGACAAAACGGAATTACCGGTGATGCCGTTCGAGGACCAGCAGGCGTGGTCTGCCTGGCTGGAGAAGAACCATGCGAAGTCGCCGGGCCTCTGGCTCAAGCTGGCGAAGAAGGGTTCCGAGACTCAGACCGTCTCGTACAACGAAGCGCTCGAGGAGGCGCTGCGCTACGGCTGGATCGACGGCCAGAAGAAAGGCCACGACGAGTCCTTCTGGCTGCAGAAATTCACCCCTCGCGGCCCCAAGAGCATCTGGTCCAAGATCAACCGGGAGAAAGCAGAGGCGCTGATCCGCAGCGGCCGGATGACGCCGGCCGGCCTCGCGGCGGTCGAAAGCGCCAAACGGGACGGCCGCTGGGAGGCGGCGTACGACTCGCAGCGCAACATCACGGTCCCCGACGATCTCCAGGCGCAGCTCGACCGGCGCCCGCAGGCGAAGGCGTTCTTCGCCACGCTCAACAGCGCCAACCGCTACGCGGTCTTGTGGCGGGTCCAGACCGCCAAGAAGGCGGAGACCCGCGCCCGGCGCATCGAGCAGCTCGTCGGCATGCTGGAACGGGGCGAGAAGCTGCACCCGTGATGGAGCGTGACCGCAGGGGCAGTGAGGGGTGGATTCACCCACCAGGATGTCCACCGCACTTTGAGCACGACCTGGTCCGCGTCGCGCGCGAAGCGCTCCTCCGGAGGAAGCAAGCGTTTCCAATTGCGGTTCCAGACGAGGAAGAGGGCGAGCGCGGGCAGAGCCAACGCCGGCACAAGCCAGGCCAGAAGGATCACGAAGCGTGGAGAGGAGAGCATGACGGGACCGAGGGATTCCATCACAAGAGCGCTCCCCTGCGTCTCGAGATGGCGGGCGGTCTAGCTGGAAACGGCCGCCTGAGCGTCCAGCGCCGACCGCAGGACCTCGGCCAAGCGGGCCGCCGGACCCACGCCCCAGTAGTGGAGGAACACGATCCGGGGCTCCTCGCCGGCCATGTGGTTATGGATGGCCACCACGTCGATGCCGCCCTTGCGGAGAGCCTTGAGCACCGCCTGCAGCTCACGCTCCTCCATGGCGAAGTCGCCGTCCACCACCGCCTGAGCAGCGCTGCCGGCGAAGGCCGCCCAGGTGTTGACGCCCATGGCCGCGCCGGCTGTTTCGCCGTGCATCCGTGTCGTCTTGCCGAAGGTGAAGCGAAGGACGCCGTCCTTCAGCTCTCCCTTGGCGCCGAGGAGCGCTTCGACCTTCGCGACGTCGAGCGAGGTCTTAGCAGGATCGATGTCGACGCGTGGAGCGGACGGCGGCTTTTCCCCGGCAGCGCGGAAGACCTTGCCCACCGCGGCCGCAAGGTCTTCGACGGCGCCGTGCCCGCCGATGTGCATGAACATCACCTTGGGCTCGTCCCTGAAGAAGTGATTGTGGAGAGCGGTGACCTCCAGACCGCTGTCGAGAGCGGCCGACATCACCGGATTGACCTGCGGTTCCAGCAGCACCAGGTCGCCCATTACCATGGCGCCGGTTCCCACCTTTTGAAAGGCCGCCCAGGAGGTGAGGCCGAGCCGTGGCTGGAGGTGGACGCCGGCCACGCGGACGTCGAGGTCACTGCGGGGGACGCTCACCTTGAACACGCCGGTCGCGGCATCGAGAGAACCCTTGGCGCCGGTGAGGTGTTCGATCAGAGCGGTGTCGAGCCCGGACGGCGGAGCGCTCTGGGCCGCGGCCGAGAGAGCAAGCGCGAGGGGCAGAAGGATCGGAAGAGAGAAAGGCTTGCGAGTGGTCATGATGCAGCATCATCGCACGTCCTCGCCGGGATGCTGGAACGGGGCGAGGGCACCGTCCCTCCCCGCAGGAGCTGGATGCGCTCGATCGTGTCTGAGGGCGAAACTGCTACAGGCTCAACTGCATCCCCAGCTCGACCACGCGATTGGGAGGGATGCGGAAGAAGTCGGTGAAGCGCTGGGCGTTGCGCGCCATCACCGCGAACAGCCGCTTCTGCCAGAGGAACATGCCGGCGCGGGTCGACGGGATGAGCGTCTCGCGGCCGAGGAAGAAGGTCGTCTTCATCAGCTCGAGGGGCAGGCCCTTCTCGCGCAGGCAGTCCAGCACGTCCTGCGCCCGCGGATCCTGGACGAAGCCGTAGCGGGCCTTCACCCGGTAAATGCCGTTCTCCAGCGGCTCCACGGTCACCCGCTCGTCGCCGGGCACCGACGGCACCTCCTCCGTCACCACCGTCATGATCAGAACCTGCTCGTGGAGCACCTTGTTGTGCTTGAGGTTGTGCAGCAGCGTAGTCGGCGTGCCGTTGGGGTTGGTGGTCATGAAGATCGCAGTCCCGGGGACCCGTTGCGGCGCGCCGGGCTTGATGCTCTGCACGAACTCCTGGATCGGCAGCGCTTCCTCCCGCAGCCGCTCGGCCACCAGCCGCCGGCCCTGCTTCCAGGTGGACATCATCAGGTAGACGACGCCGGCCACCACCAGCGGGAACCAGCCGCCGTGGGGGATCTTGACGATGTTGGCGCCGAAGTAGGAGAGATCGAGCACCAGGAAGGCGGCGGTCAGCGCTCCGGCGGCCAGCGTGCTCCAACCCCAGACCTCCCGTTCCACCACGAAGGCGAGGACGGTGGTGATGACCATCGTCGTGGTGACGGCGACGCCGTAGGCGGCGGCCAGGTTGCTCGATTCGCCGAAGCCGATCACCAGGCCGATGGTGGCCAGCATCAGCACCCAGTTGATCGCCGGAATGTAGATCTGGCCGATCTCCTCCTCGGAGGTGTGCTTGATCTCGACTCGCGGGCTGTAGCCGAGCTGTACAGCCTGGCGGGTGAGCGAGAAGGCGCCGGAGATCACGGCCTGCGAGGCGATCACCGTGGCGATGGTAGCCATCACCACCAGCGGATAAAGGGCCCATGAGGGCGCGAGATTGTAGAAGGGGTGCTCGACCTTGGGCTGCTCCAGCAGCAGCGCGCCCTGGCCGAAGTAGTTGAGCAGCAGCGCCGGTAGCACGAGGACGAACCAGGCGAGCCGGATGGGCCGCCGCCCGAAGTGGCCCATGTCCGCGTAGAGCGCCTCGCCGCCGGTGACGACCAGGAAAACGGAGCCGAGGACCAGGAATCCCCGCAGGCCGTTGTGGGCGAAGAAGCGGACGCCATGGTAGGGATTGACGGCGGTGAGCACGCTCGGCTCCCGCACGATCCAGGCGACTCCCAGGATCCCCAGCGTCGCGAACCAGACCATCATGACCGGTCCGAAGAGCTTGCCGATGCCTTCGGTGCCCCGCCGCTGAATGATGAACAGGGCTACCAAGATGGCGATGGTGATGGGGACCACGTAGGGGTGGAAGAGATGGGTCGCCACCTCCAGGCCCTCGACGGCGGAGAGCACCGAGATGGCCGGTGTGATCATGCCGTCGCCGTAGAGCAGCGCGGCGCCGAACAGGCCCATGACCACCAGCACCCAGCGGCGCTTCTTCTCCGTGCGGATGAGGGCCATGAGGGCCAGGATGCCACCCTCGCCCCGGTTGTCCGCCCGCATGACGAAGACCAGGTACTTGATCGAGATGACGATGATCAGCGACCAGAAGATGAGCGACATCACCCCGAGAACGTTGAGGCGGGTCACCGGCACGGGGTGCGGGCCGAAAAAGCACTCGCGGATGGCGTACAGGGGGCTCGTGCCGATGTCGCCATAGACCACTCCCAGCGCCCCCAGCGCCAAGCCGAGCAGATGCGACGTTTCGGATTCTTCAGGTTCAGGGTGCGTCATCGGCTCAGAAGCGCAAAACCCTATCACAGAGCGTGCCGGCGGCCGGGCCCTCACCCCTGACCCCTCTCCCGACCCCTCCCTCCCACCGCCCACCGGGAGAGGGGCACCCCTACCTCCCCGCGTTTCTTCTTGCTTTTCTCCCTCCTCTCCCGGTGGGCGGTGGGAGGGAGGGGTCGGGAGAGGAGGGCCGGGGAGGTGAGGGGCCTCGGCGGCGATAGACTCTTCCGTCATGCCCTCTCCCCGGCGGATTCGCGCCCTGGCCTGGCTCGCGACGCCATTCGTCCTTGCCCTGGTCACCCTGATCGGGCGTGGGAGCGGCGCCAACGCTACCACGGCCGGGTTTCTCTACCTGATCGCGGTTCTGGCGCTCGCCGCCTGGGGTGGGTGGGCGGTCGGGGCGGTCGCCTCGGTGGTGGCCACTCTCTGCTTCAACTACTTCTTCTTTCCGCCCCACGGCACGCTGACGATCGCCGATCCGGCCAATTGGGTGGCGCTGTGCTCGTTTCTCGTTGCCTCCGCGGTGGCCAGCCGGTTGGTGGCCACCGCCCGCCGCCAAGCAGAAGAGGCGCAGCGGCGGCGGCGCGAGGTGGAAGTCCTCTACGAGGAGCGCGAACGGCTCCTCGGCGAGGCGGCCCACCTCGAAGCGATGCGGGAGAGCGACAAGCTGAAGACCTCGCTGCTGCGGGCGGTCTCGCACGATCTGCGGACGCCGCTGACGGCCATGCGGCTGGAGATCGAGAGCCTCGATTGGCAGCTCGCGGACCGGCCGGAAGCGCTCGCCAGTCTGCGCGCGCTGTCGTTGGAGCAGGCGCGCCTGGCCCGCCGCATCGACAATCTCCTGGCGCTGGCCCGATTGGAAGCCGGTCTCGCGCGGCCGCATCCCGAAGAGGTCCCGCCGGCCGTGCTGTTCCGGTCTTCCCAGGAGAGCCTGGCGCTGATCCTCGCCGGCCGCCCGGTCGAGGTCCGGGTCGAGCCGCGTTGTCCTGACCTCTGGGTGGACCCTTCCCTGGCGCTGGAGATCGTCGTCAACCTGCTGGAGAACGCGGCCCGGGCGGCGCCTGCGGACCGGCCGCTGGAGCTCGCCGCGTCGGCCGATCCTGCTACGCCGGGGAGAGTGCGGGTCGAGGTCCGGGACCGCGGTCCGGGTGTGCCGTCCGGGATCCGGCTCATGCTCCGCGGCGCGCGTGACCTGCGGCGAACGGAGTCGGGAGCGGGCGATAGCGTCTCGGGCGGCCTGGGCCTGCGGATCGCCGCCAGCTTCACCGAGGCGAACGGCGGAACGCTCGATCTGCTCGATCGGCCCGGCGGCGGCACGGTGGCGTGGCTGGACCTGCCGGCCGCTGCGGAGCCCGAGGAGGTGCCGGCGTGACCCGGGGGACCCCTCTGATCCTCGTTGTCGACGACGACCCGTCGATTCGCCAGGCCTTGACCCGCGAGCTGGCCCTCGCCGGCTACGACGCGGTCTCGGCGGCCGACGGCCTGGAGGGGAAGAGCCTCTTCGAGGAGCGTCGGCCCGACCTGGTGATCACCGACATCGCCATGCCGCGTGCGGACGGTCTCGCCCTGCTCGCCGCCATCCGCCGGGTGGACGCCACGCCGGTGCTCGTCCTCTCCGTCCGCGGCGAGGAGGAGGACAAAGTCCGCGCCCTCGATCTGGGAGCGGACGACTACGTGACCAAGCCTTTCTCCCTGCGCGAGCTGCTCGCCCGCGTCCGCACGCAGCTCCGCAGGCATGCCGCCGGGGTGACGGAAGAGGTTCTTCGTTTTCCCGGTCTCGAGATCGACCGCGCCCGCCGGACGGTCATCCAGGACGGCCGCGAGGTCCATCTCACGCCGACCGAGCTGGCCATCCTGGAGCTGCTGGCCAGCCACGCCGGCCGGCCGGTGACGCTGCGCCAGATCATCGCCACGGTCTGGAAAGGCGCGCCCGCCACCACGACGGACACCGTCCGCGTCCACGTCGGCTCGCTGCGCCGCAAGCTGGAGCCCGATCCCGCCAATCCGCGCTATATCGGGACGGAGCCCTGGGTGGGGTATCGGTTCCTGGCGGAGGCGGAGGGGGGCTGACGGCGGCGGTCCTCTCGATACGAGCGCCGCGGTCGGGAGTGCGGCGGGAGAGAGGGGCCGGGGGAGTGAGGGGCCGGGCGGGGGGCCCTCTACACCCGCGCCCGGATCGGCAGCACCACCATGGGCACTCCCACCCATTGCAGGCGGCGCTGGATGATCTTCGACGTCTCGTTGTGCAGCAGGCCGTAGAAAAACCGCTCGCGCTGGAAGACCAGCTTGCCGGTGAAGAACGTCGCGCGGGGGTAGAGCTTGGCGAGCTGCTGACAGAGGGTCGAGGCCTCGGCGACGACCTCGATGCCGACGCTCCACACGTAGTCGGCGGCGAAGCCCATTCGCCGCGCCACCTCGACGTATCTGGTGAGGTCTTCCTCGGTATTGCGCTGCAGGTCCTCGATCTCCTCCTTGCCTTTGAACGTGCCGGAGTCGACCACGGCGACCGAGACGAAAATGAACTGCTTGTAGAGGCCGGGAAAGAAGCGGAGGATCGAGAGCAGGGTATGCACCCCGAAGCCGCTGAAGGAGCTCACCAACAGCACGGCGGTGGGCAGCTTGGGATCGAGGCCCTTGGGAGTCGCCTCTCCCGTCTGCGGCAGCGTCGTGAGGATGTCGTCGAGCTGCTTCAATCCCTCCGCTGACTTCCGGTAGTGCCGATGGATGCCGTAGCAGAGCAGCACGAAAAGCGAGGTGAGCACGATCGTCACCCAACCACCATGGGTGAAGCGTTCGAACACGGTGAGCCCCAGGATGCCTGCGCAGAGGACGAGCGCCACGAGGTGGAGCGCCAGGTGACGGCGCCGGCGTGGCTCCCGCGGTTTCGCCTTCCAGAAACGGGTCATGGCGAGCTGGGAGAGCGAGAAGGTGAGAAAGACGTTGATCGAGTACATGTAGATCAGCGTCTGGATGTTGCCGCGCGTGTAGGCGAGCATGGCGAGGGCAGCGAGGCCCATCAGCAGCACGCCGTTCTGCATCGAGAGCTGCTCGGAGAGGGAGGCGAAGCGATGCGGCAGGTAGGAGTCCACCGCCATGTTCGCCATCACCCGCGGCCCGTCGATGAAGCCGGCCTGCGCCGCCACCACGAGCAGCAGACCCTCGGAGATCAGCGTCACGAGAACCAGCCAGTAGCCTGCGGGGAGCGCGCCGAGATGCCAGCCTCCGAAGACCCGCTCGGAGAGGATGGCGTTCATCGTCTTGCCGGGCGCGTGATGGACGTCGAGCAGCAGGTAGCCGATGAGGATGCCCGAGGCCGTCAACGCGAGGGAGACCGCCATGTAGAGCATGGTGCGCCTGCCGGTGGCGACGCGCGGCTCGCGCATGATCTGCAGGCCGTTGGAGACCGCCTCGATACCGGTGTAGGTGCCGCCGCCGAGGGCATAGGCCCGCAGCATGAGCAGCGTCATGCCGCCGAGCCCCAGGGTGGAGAGCCCGGAAGAGAATCCCTGCCGGAGCTGATGAGAGACGGCGGGGATCTCGTCGACGTGCCGCAGGATGGCCCACAGGATGAGCACGGCGTGCGTGGCGATGAAGACCAGGAAGACCGGTAAGAGGATCTGGACGGACTCCTTGACCCCCCGCAGGTTGAGCGCGATCAGCAACGCGATGGCCGCGAACTCCGCGGGCAGCTTCCACGTCGCCCAATCCGCGGGCAGGAAGCTGAAGATGGCATTGCCGCTGCCGGCGACCGAGACGGTGATCGTCAGGACGTAATCCACCACCAGGGCACAGCCGGAGACCACGCCGACCCGGGGTCCAAGCAGGTGCGAAGCGACCACGTACCCGCCGCCGCCGGTGGGGAACTGCTCGATGATGCTGCTGTAGGAGGCGGAGATGATGAGGACGGTGAGCGCCGTGGCGATGGCCAGGGCCACGGCCAGATAGGTGTGCTCGCCGAGCGCCAGGAACGCCTCCTCGGGACCATAAGCCGACGAGGAGAGGCCGTCCGCTCCCAGGCCCACCCAGGCCAGGAAGGCGACGAGCGACATCTTGTGGAGGTGGGACGTGTCAGAGACGTCGCGCGGCGCTCCCAGGATGGCTCGGCGGACCCGGTCGGTGAGCCTGTCCTCCTGAACTTGAACATCCTGCTCGGTTTCGGTTTCGGTCATCGCTGCCGGAATCCTCCCGTGCCGCCGGCTTGGGCGTCAATCGATTTGCCCCTTGGCGGACAAATCTTTAGGAAATCTTTCGGTCTTCCTCCGGACTTCCTAAGCCGCCGTCTCCGATGCTTCGGGCATGTCGACCCCAGCCCATCACCGCATCCGCATCGCCAAGCAGCTCTGGGAGCCGCGGCACGATGCGACCTACACTCCGATCGCTTCCACCGATCTCTGTGACGGCGATTACGTCCTGGTCGAGGCGGGAGACGTGATTCCCGCCGACGGCGAAGTCGTCGAAGGGGAGGCTCTAGTTGCGGGGACAGGTACTGGCGCAGACTCGCCGGTGCTCTGCCGGCGCGGCGGCGATCACCATTCAGTCGTCAGCGGAGCCCGAGTCGTTTCGAGCTGGCTCGTCATCCGCGTCATCGCTCACTCCTCCTTCTGATATACGCTCCCCGCGGCCCGCGGTTCAAGGTCAGAAAGGATCGGATTCCGCATGGGGAGGAACCCTGTTTCGAGTGTGCTGGGTCTATTGGCCGCTCTCTGCCTGTTTCTCGCTTCAGCCGCCCGGCTGACGGCGCAGGAGCCCGGGCCGTCGACGCCGGCGGAGAAGGAAGAGTCGGAGCCGGAGAAAGAGAAGGTCTTTGAGCTCGGCGGCTTCATTGATCTCTACTACAGCCACAACGACAACCGGCCGGCCGGCCACACCAACTTCTTTCCGGGCGCCGGCGTCGCGGCCAAGCGGGCCGAAGAGTTCGCGTTGAACTGGGCGGCGCTGGAGATCCGTCGCGATCCCGATCCGGTCGGCTTCCGCCTAGTCGCCGCTGCCGGCAACGCAGTCGAAGTCCTGCACTCCGGCGAGCCGGAAGGGGAGACGGTCGGCCGCGACGAGTTGCGCCACGTCTACCGCGCCTCGGTGAGCTACGCGGTTTCCGACCGGCTGCTGATCGAGGGCGGCATCTATCCCAGCCACATCGGCTTCGAAAGCGCGCTGCCCCGCGACAACTGGAACTACACCGGCTCGTGGACCGCCAACTTCTCGCCGTACTATCAGACGGGAGTCAAGGCGGTATGGTCCTTCGCGGACGGCTGGTCGGCCGGTCTCCATGTCGTCAACGGCTGGCAGGTGATCGCCGACAACAATGATGCCAAGAGCCTGGGCGCCCACCTCGGCTGGTCCTCGGAGCGAAGCTCCGTCACCGTCAACGGTTGGGCGGGGCCCGAGCTCCCGGACGACGACTCCCACCAGCGCACGCTGCTCGATCTCGTCGCCACGACCAAGGTGACCGATGCCTTGAGCGTGGCCTTCGAAGGTTACCTCGGCCGGCAGGAGCTGCCGGAAACCGCTTCAGCGTCCTGGAGCTCGCTCGCCGGCTACGCCCGTTACCAGCTCAACCCCGAATGGGCCGCGGCCGTGCGCGTCGAGCGTTTCGACGATCCGGACGGCGGCATCTCGGGCCTTTCCCAAACGATCGAGGAAGGGACGTTGACCTTCGAGCACCGGCCGCACGAGAAGCTCCTTCTCAAGCTCGAAGGGCGCTACGACCGCTCGACCGAGCCGATCTTCAACGGCGAGGTGGAGGAGCAGGGCGAGAAGAACCAGTTGCTGCTCGTCCTCGGCTCGATCGTCACGTTCTAGACGCCTACTTCGGCTCCTCAGCAGCCACGTTGTTGCGCACTTCGGTCAGCTTCCGCGTCGTTCCCAGGTGGTTGTCGTCGAGATACGAGGTCTTCACCACGAAGGGCACCTTCACGCCGCCGACGTCCCGGTAGTCCTCGAAATCGGTCTGCTCGGGGTCCGGACCCAGGAAAGTCGGCTTGTAGACGGTCTGGCGCCGCAGGAGGCCGCTCTCGGCGCCGAAGGCGAGGATCTCGGAGTTGCCGTCGGGCGAAGTATCCCGCACCAGGATGACGTCGCGGCCGTCGATCTTATCCTTTCTCACCACCCGGCCTTTGGCCGCCCGATCGCGCAGCGCCAGCTCCTTGCGGAGATCAGCCAGCGCAGCGGCGCGGGCGATCTCCGGGGGCGTCAGAGGCCGCTCGCCGTCGGGGGTCTTGAGCATGCCGGAAGTGCCGTCGAAGGTTTGGACGATTCGCCGGTCGGTTGGGCCGACCTTCAGCGTGAGCTTGCCGCCGGGCTCCTGAATCATCTCCAGCGGATCCTCCCGGCCGCGGTTGACCGCCCGCGCCTTCGGCGTGCCTGAGTCGACCACGGTGGCCCGGAGGAGTGTTCCGCGCGATATGCGGCTGGTGATGGCCTCCAGAGCAGCCCGGCCGCCGAGCGCCGCGATATAGCGGTCGAGGACCGTCGCCGTGTCCGGCAGCTTTTCGGGCGGCGGCTCCAGGTCGCTGCGGGTGGTGTCGACGAACAGACCCTGCTCGATGGACGGCACCCGGACGGGGTGTTCCTGGCCGCGGTGACAGGTGTTGCAGGTGACTTCCGTGCGTCCGTCGAAGTTCTCGTGGTTGATCGCTATCACCATGCGGATCATCCGTCGGGCCGTCTCCTTCTCCTTCTTGGTGTCGAGGTCGTACTTGCCGTTCTCCGCCACATGGCAGAAGTCACAGTGGACCCCCAGCGACGCCCGTATGAGGTGCATGACCGGCATGAGCTGCGAGGCCGGCATGCCGGTGAGGACCTTGATGTTCTTGAACTCCTTCTCCGCGGGAGGATCCTGATTCGCCGGGGCCGTCTGGGCGGGGGAGCGCGCCGTCAGGACCATCATCAGGAGGATGGCCGTTGCGCCGGCGCGGTAGGGAAGCTTCGCGGACGTCGAGAACGGCTTGGCCATTGTGGATCTCCTAGGATCTGAATATAGAAAGGGACGCAGGAGTGGCCCGAAGGTTGCACAAAAAGGCTGAGCAATGGGTATCTCGAAGGCCTGGGACCTCCTCACCGCCAAGCTGACCGGTTGGGTCAGGGGTTTCATCCTCCTGCTGCCCAATCTGCTGGTGGCGGTCGTCGTCCTCGTCGCCTTCTGGCTGGCGGCCCGGCTGTCGCGGAATCTCGTGCACCGGATGCTGCGGCGGGTCACGCACAGCGAGCAGGTGAACCGGCTGCTTGCCCAGACGTTGTACGTGGCCCTGGTCGCCGCCGGCCTGTTCGTCTCGCTCGGCATTCTCGGCCTGCAGAAGACGGTAGCCTCGCTGCTCGCCGGCGCCGGCATCGTCGGTCTCGCCCTCGGGCTCGCCTTCCAGGACATCGCCACCAACTTCATGGCGGGCATCTATCTCTCGATTCAGCATCCCTTCCGCCCGGGCCACTTCATCGAGACCAAGGACTTCCTCGGCGTCGTCGAACGGATTCGCCTGCGCTGGACGGAGCTGCGCACCCAGCAGGGGCAGCTCGTGCTGATCCCCAACAAAGAGGTCTTCGAGAACCCGCTGACCAACTACACCGTCACCGGCCGGCGGCGGATCGACCTCAAGCTCGGCGTCTCCTATGGCGATGACCTGGAGAAGGTGCGGCAGGTGGCCGTCCGTGCCATCGAGCAGGTCTCGACGCGCAAGCCGGACACGGAGGTCGAGCTCTTCTTCGAGGAATTCGGAGAGAGCTCGATCAGCCTCGTGGTGCGGTTCTGGATCGATTTCACCGCCAAGCAGGCGGACTACCTCCAGGCCCGCAGTGAGGCGATCGAGCGTCTCAAGCGCGCCTTCGACGAGGAAGGCATCACGATTCCATTCCCCACCCGTACCCTCGACTTCGACATGCGCGGCGGCGAGAAGCTGTCGGAGGTGCTGAAGGAGGCGGGGGTGGGGAAGGCGGAGCTAGGCGCTGACCTCGTAAATCCAAGGACCTAAAGGACAGCAGGGACAACAAAGGACAAGCAAGGCGCCTGGTCCACGATCTCCTGTCCTTGCCGTCGCTGTCCTTTGCTGCGGCTCCTCCGGCGCAGCATCACGCCCCCGTAACTTCCTTCTCCCGCTGGCGTAAAGAGCCGTGAACGGGGAGATCTGCCATGAAGCTGAAGATCGAGGGCGTGGGGAAGCGATACCAGGGAAATTTCTGGGGCCTGCGCGGCTTCACACTGGAGCTGGGCCCCGGTGTGCTCGGTCTTCTCGGGCCGAACGGCGCGGGGAAGTCGACGCTGATGCGGATCCTCGCGACGATCACGAAGCCCACCGAGGGACGCGTCTTCTGGAACGGCGAGGACATCGCAAAGTCGCCGGACGGGCTGCGCTCGGTGCTGGGCTACCTGCCGCAGGACTTCGGCGTCTATCCCAACCTGACCGCGGTCGAGTTCCTCGAATATCTCTCGGCCGTCAAGGGTCTGGAGAGCGCTGTGGCGCGCCGACGCATCGACGAGGTGCTGGCGCTGGTCAATCTGACGGATGCGCGCAAGCGCCCGCTCGGCGGCTACTCGGGAGGCATGAAGCAGCGCATCGGCATCGCCCAGGCGCTGCTCAACGATCCGAAGCTGCTGATCGTCGACGAGCCGACCGTGGGCCTCGATCCGGAAGAGAGGGTGAGGTTCCGCAACCTTCTCTCCGATCTCGGCGGCGAGCGCATCGTCATGCTCTCGACTCACATCGTGTCGGACGTGGAGGCGGCGGCGAACGAGATCGCCATCGTGGACCGCGGCCGGCTGCTCACACACGCCGAGCCGGAAGCGCTGCTCGCCGGCGTCGAAGGCAAGGTGTGGGAATGGGTACTGTCCAGCGCGGAGCTGCCGGCGGCGCGCGAGCGCTGGAAGATCGGCAACACGGTGCGCCGGAGCGACGGCGTACACGCCCGGGTCGTCTCGGCCGTGCCGCCGGCGCCCGCCGCCAGGCCGCTCGCGCCGACGCTGGAGGATGCCTACCTCGCCGTGCTCGAAGGGAACCGGAGCGCGGCCGGAGGCAGGGCGATTCGCGAGGTGGCGTGATGAAGACGGGACGCGTGCTCTGGCATCTGCTGCGCGCCGACTTCCTGGAACGGCTGCGGCGCTACAGCTTCCTCATCACCCTGGCCGCCACCGTATGGCTCGGCTATCTGGTCGGCACCGGCAAGCTCGGTCTCTGGGTGGGCGACGCCCGCGGCGTCTTCAACTCCGCCTGGATCGGCACCACCATGGCGATGGTGGTCAACACGTTCCTCTCCTTGGCCGGTTTCTACGTCGTCAAGGGCTCGGTAGACCGCGACCACCGGACCGGAGTCGGGCAGATCCTGGCCACGACGCCGATCTCGAAGCCGCTCTACACGCTGGGCAAGGCGGCGAGCAACTTCGCCGTCCTGGTCACGATGCTGACCGTGCTCGCGGCCGCCTCGGTGGTGATCCAGCTCACGGCGGCCGAGGATCCCCACGTCCGCCTGGGAGCGCTCCTGCTGCCGCTCCTCCTGCTGTCGCTGCCGACGATGGCCGTGCTCTCCTCGGCGGCGGTGCTCTTCGAGACGATCCCCTTCCTGCGCCGCGGCTTCGGCAACGTGGTGTGGTTTTTCGCCTGGATGGGCTTGATGACGATGGGCGTCTTCTTGGAGAAGGGAGAGATCTCGGGGCAGGACGTGTTCGGGCTCGGACCGGTCTTCCGCAGCATCACCGCCGGCTATCGCCACGCCTTTGGCCGGGAGCCGCAGGGCTTCGTCCTGGGCAACGGCGATTACAGCGAGAAGACCGCCCGGTTCGTCTGGGAGGGGATCCACTGGACGGGATCGATCTTGACGGCGCGCCTCGCCTGGACCTTTGCTGCGGTCGGCTTGGCCTTCGTCGCCGCGCTCTTTTTCGACCGGTTCGATCCGGCGCGTCATGGGAGGGGGGAGGAGCAGGAGAAGCCGGAGGCGAACGGTGGGACGGCGGAGATCGGGCCGGCCGCTGAAACGCCCGCGCCGCACGTCACCCTCACGCCGGTGCCGGCGGGTGCCATGCGCTTCCGGTTCGCCGCCGTCCTGACCGCCGAGCTGAAGTTGACTCTCAATGGAGTCCGCTGGTTCTGGTGGGCGGGGGCGATCGGGACGTTCATCGCCACGCTCGCGGCGCCGCTCCCCGCGGTCAAGCAGATCGCCCTGCCTCTCGCCTGGATCTGGCCGATCCTCCTCTGGTCGCCGCTCGGCACGCGGGAGTCGCGCCATGACACCGGCGGCCTGCTCTTCTCGGCGCCGCGTCCGCTGCTGCGCCAGCTCCCGGCGACCTGGGCCGCCGGGGTCGTCCTGGCGATGCTCACCGGCTCCGGCGCGGCGCTCCACTTCCTGGTGAAAGGCGACTTCGCCGGCGTCGGCGCCTGGCTCGTCGGCGCGCTCTTCATCCCGACGTTCGCGCTGGCGCTGGGCGTGTGGAGCGGCACCAGCAAGCTCTTCGAGATCCTCTACCTGGTCCTCTGGTACATCGGACCGATGAACCACGTGCCGGCGCTGGACTACCTGGGATCCACGCAGGCCGGTCTGGCCCAGGGGATGCCGCTGGTCTATCTGACGGCGACGGCGCTTCTCGCGGCGGCGGCGGTGGCGGGGCGGAGGAGGCAGCTTCGGACAGCGTGACGGTGGGGAGAGGGGCGCGACGACGTACGCCCCTCCCGTCGAAATTCAGCGGGCCAGACCTGTTGAGCGGAGCCTTTCTCAGTACGCCCACTCGCAGACTTCGCACCACGCGCACGAGGTGTCGATCGAGCAGCAGGTCATCCAACCCGGCTCTTCTTCCCACACGCCACAGCACACCTCCCAGCCTTCGCCACAGTCGATGCAGCACTCGATGTACTTCTCTCGCGCAGCGGCCGGGCGAAACTTGGCGAGAGCCATCTGCTCACCGTGCAAGGTGAACTGGAAAGGCGCCAGCCAGGAGCGCTTCAATCTGCTGTCGAGAGGGACGTTCATCTCGTCCGCGGCCATCTCCACGGAGTAATTGGCATCGCTGTACTGCTTGAGAGTGACCTCCGCGGTGCCGTCCTCTCCCGTCCGCACATAGAGGCGATAGAAGAGACCCTCCTTCGTATTCCTGATTCTGAGGAAGCCACCATCCTTGATCTGGATCTGGTGAACTCGGCCCTCGGGATTCACGAAGGTTCCCACGAACATCTTGACCGGCCTCGTTCGCGGGACAGGCTTCGACCGCGGTTTCCGAGCTGCCGCTCCGCTGGGATCCGTGATGACGGCGAGGACCAGGAGAGCAAGAAACAGACGCAGCATCCGCTTGACCATCGCGCACTCCTCCTTTTCGGGCAAGCCGGCACAGCCGGCGGTTGTACGCGGGCCTAAAAGGCGTCCCTGTGGAGCTTCAGCGCGTCGGCAGACGCCACAAGTCATCTCTGCGCAGCTACTCTTCTACTGATACATGGTGTGCGCCGGCCAGTTTTAGGGACAGGATGCGGCCTGATCACATCAGCGAGACGGCTCTCTGCAGGAACCAGAAAGCGGCCATCGTGCCGATCCCGTAGGCCGGCACGGCCTGGGTCCATCGCGGCCAGGCGACGGGCACCCGGCGGAGCGCCGCGGCGACGAGGAGCACGGCGCCGACAAAAGCGAGCTGGCCCAGCTCGATGCCGACGTTGAAGGAAAAGAGCGCCAGCGGGATCTCCGCCGTGGGCAGGCCGACCTCGGCCAGGGCTCCGGCGAAGCCGAGGCCGTGCAGCAGGCCGAAGCCGGCGGCCACCGCCCAAGGGGCTTTCTGGGTCAGCGTCCGCTTGCCCGCGCGCGCGCCGATGAGCTCGACCGCGAGGAAGTAGATGCTGAGAGCGATGGCGGCCTCGATCGGGGCCTGCGGCACGTGCACCACTCCCAGCGCAGCCAAGGCCAGCGTGATGCTATGGCCGGCGGTGAAGGCGGTGATCGTCCACGCCAGCGATCGTCCCCAGCCGACGAGCAGCACCAGGGCCAGCACGAAGAGGAGGTGATCCCGGCCGGTCAGGATATGTTGGACGCCCAGCGCGGCGTAGTCGTTGAAGACCCCGAAACGGCTGCTGTCGGCGTCGATCGTGAAGCTGGGCGCTTCGGCCTTGAGCACGTGCCGCATCCGGCGGCCGTCGCGCAGGGTGATGCGCAGGAGCACGTCGGCCTGGCTGCTGGCGATGCCCTCGACGCCCACCGACTTGCCCGTCAGGCCTCCCGGGCATCGCATCCGCCAGCGGGCGCGCATCCCGGTTCCCTCCTTCTGCACCTGCGGATCGCCGATGCCTTCACACTCGACCGGCAGGACCGGACGGAGCTGGCTGCCCTGCACCCGGACCGCCGGCTGCTTCCACTTCACCGCGGCCTCGTCGGCCGAGAGCTCCTCGATCTCGAGCAGGGCGGGCGCGAACTGGTGAGCCAGCGCCGGCGCGGCGGCCAGAGTGAGGACAAGGAGAAGGAGGGCCCATGCGAGCAGACCGAGCCGGGATCGGGCCCTCACGAAGCCCTCCCCGGCACGACGATCTCGAATTCGGCGCGCAGCTCGCGCAGCCGCAGCTTGAGCCAATCGTCGGCCAGCTTCTGGAGCACCGCCTGCTCGACCTGATCCCGCACGGACGCGAGCGGTGGAACGCGGGCCTCCTGGTATTCGTGGACCCACACCAGATGGTGCCCGTAGTCCGAGGGGATCGGCTCCGACCAGCTCCCGGGCCGCAGCTTCATGACCGCGGCGGCGAAGTCGCCGCCGAGCTCCGACTGCAGGCCTTGCTCGGTCAGCAGCCCCAGGTGCACCGGCGCCGGCGTCTCGTCGGCGAGCGCCAGCGCGGCCCCGAAGCCGAGCTTCTCCGCCCGGATCCGCGCCAGCAGCCGGCGGGCCCTCGCTTCCGAGTCTGGCCACCGGAAGCCGTTGACCGCCACCTGCGAGATGCGGATGAGCGCCGGCCGGGTGAACTCCGCGGCATGGGCGGCGTAGAACTGCTCGACGATCCCCGGGGCCGGCTTCTGCAGCAACACGACGCTGCGGATCAGCCGCCTGGCGCTGTCGACGAGGATGCGCCGCACCACCAGATCACCCTCGCCCAGGCCGAGCTCCATGGCCGCTCTGGCCTTGCCGGCCTGGGTCGCCTCATGCGGATTGGCCTCGACGAAGTCGGCGATCTGCGCCAGGCGCGCCTGCGCGGCGGAGTTCTCGTGCATGCCGAGGGCGAGCGCGTACTGGAACAGGACCTCGTCGTCGACCTGCATGTCGATCATCTGCTCCCACTCGCGCCGCGTGGGGCCGCGGCCGGTGTCGGCGACGAAATCCTTGAACATCGCCTCCAGGCGGTGGGCGGGGATCTCGATGCGCTTCTTCCGCGGCAGGAGGGCCCCACCCCCGAGGTCGGAGATGCCGAAGAGCAGGGCCCCGAGCGCCAGCATGTGCAGCGCCGGGGCCTTGAGCCACCTCTTCATTTCTTCGCCAGGCTGCCGCCGGATTTCGCCTGGCCGCTGACGGGTTTCTTCGCCACGTTGCCGCCGGCCGCCGGCTCGTACCAGATCGGCGAGGTCCAGGCGCGCTCCTGGATCACCGGCTGCAGGAAGGTGTCGGTGGTCTGGTTCGAGCAGCACATGGCGCCCTGGCTCGCCTTGGTCTTGTCTTCGGGTTTCTTGCTGCTCTGCAGGGCCGCGAGATCGCTGTTGCACTGGTCGGTGTCGAGCGGATCGACGCCGATCCACTTACGGCACCACAGAGTGCTGTAGCGGCAGACCGGCTCCTCCAGCACCCGCACATAGTAGAACGCGTGCTGGCTCGGGTCGAAGTCGGGGTCCCTCCAGACCGTGCAGAGGCGCTCGCTGCCGAGTTTCGGCCAGGCCTTGCAGGTCAGGGGATCGATTCCCGCCTGCGGGTTGAGCGGGCTGCCGGGAGCGCCGGCCACGGTGTAGACCCGCTCGTGTTGGATGTAGACCGGCTTCTTGTCGGTGCCGCGCTTCTCGACCCAGCCCTTGATGATCTGGATCTGCTGCAGCTTGGTCTTGATCTTATCGTCCCAGGCGGCGTAGGTGATGAAGGTGGGAGCGCCGTCCCTGGCGGTGCGGGCGGGCAGGTCGCCGCCCATCGGCACGCCGCCGTTATAACCGAGGTCGACGAAGTCCTTGCCGCAGGCGTCCGCCGGATAGTTCCAGCCGCCGAAGAAGCGGACCTTCATCCGCGGCCCGCTCGTGCCGTAGGTCTCCTTGCGCTTCAGCGCTTCGAAGATCGAGTCGCGGGTGTTCTCCTCGGCCCAGACTACGGAGGGGCCGCCGGTGCCGTTCTGGATTGTCGAGGCCTCCGCCATCGGGTAGGCGTCGTCGATGCCGAGGTGTCCCGGCCACTGGTCGGTCTCCGGATGCCAGCCCATCACGCCGGTATGCGAGTCGGAGGCGGCCACCACCCCCATCTTGAAGGGATTGATGCCGTCATAGGCCCCCTCCGCGGCGTATTTGATGCCGTCCTTCCAGACGTTGCGCACGTAGGCGCGGTCGCCCCAGGTGTCGGGCGGCTGGGGACCACCGCCGCTCCCCGAGCCGACGCCCGAGGCCGAGCCCAAGGTCTTGCCGTCGAGGATCTCGAAGGCGCAGAACTCGTCGATGGTGTTCGTGCCGGCGAGGAAGCGCGGGTCGTAGCGGCATTCGCTGGCGCCCTTGTCCTGGTAGATCTCGACCAGGGGCTCCATCTCGAGGTGCCGCTTGGCGTCGGCGGTGTTGTAGGGGTCGAGGAACAGCGGCGGGAAGAGCGTCTTGCCGTCCTTGACGCTACCGCCGCCGAGGTTCGAGTTGTGTGGGATGGTGATGAAGTCGCAGCGGCGGGCCTTGCCCCCGGTGACGTTCTTGCCCTTCGTGCAGTCCGCCTCCAGCTTATTCCAGAAGGGCTGCGGCAGCGGATGGTTGACCTTGGTGTTCGGCGGCACCGGCCACACCCGCGTCGCGTCGGACGGCACGGTGGCGAGCAGGGTGTCGACCGGGTCCTTGATCGGGTGGATGTTGACCTCTACCGCCATGTCGATGGCGTTGACCGGCTTCTTGACCACGCGGTCGTTGCGGAAGATGACGTTCCTGTGCCAGTTGTTGAGCAGCGGCGTCGAGGTGTTCTCGTAGGCGACGAAGCTGGTGAACTTGCATTCGTCGCTGCGGTCGTAGGCCTCCTCGGCGGCATTCTGGATCTCGTTCCACACCTCCATCTCGGCCTGGGCGCACAGGTCCGGGTTGTTGTTGCACACCGGCAGATTGGTGTTCTTGCTGATCGCGCCGTCGTTCGTGAGGGTGAGCTGGGTGAACGCGTTCGACGCCATGCTCTTGCCGAGAGCCGGGTTGAGGGCCCGCAGCGGCTCGTAGAAGAAGCCGTTGATCATCCGGCACTCCATCGACAGGCTCTCGGAGAGGTACTTGCCGCCGAGGTTCTTGCAGAAACCCATCACGCCGAAGTGCTCGGAGTGGTCGGTCACGGCGCCCCAGTCGAGCGGCTGGTCGATGCAGGGCGTGCGGCTGGGGCCGCCGCCGACGGGCTCGGCCGCCGGGTCGTTGCAGGAGGCGCGCCGCCGGGGCTGCAGGCCCGAAGGCTCGGGAATGCTGATCGGCGCCTTGCCCTGAGCGAAACGGTAGGCGCCGCGGGGGTCGTTGCCGCTCGCGTAATCGACGAAGCGGATGCTGGCGTCGAAGGAGAGGCCGGTATGCAGGTGGGTGGTGCCGAAGAGAGCCTGGCGCTGCGGGTTGTAATTGCGGCACCGTGGCCGTTCCTCGGTGATCTCGAAAGGAGGCTTCCCAGGAGGCTGCGAAGGAGGCTTCGCGGGCGGCTTTGCGCCGTAGGCGAAGGTCATGGCGGCCAAGACCAAGACGCCGGTTGCTGCCAGACGAGAGACAAAACCCACAGCCTGTGATGACTGCATCGGTCACCCCCGTCCCGCGAGGCGGGCAGATCCAGAAATTTCGCGGATGGTATCAGGAAGCTTGAGCGATGTCGATAGAGATGGTGGTCGCGCCAGCGGAACCTGCGCAGGCGCCATTGCTTTTAAGTTTATATAGATATACCATTATAAGCAAACAGGTTGATCTCTGCTACCCAATGACGTGTAGCACTGCAGATCGGCCACGGAGGCCTCCCATGACGAAGCTCCTCGCTCCAGCACTCTGCCTGGCTCTGGCCGCCGCCGTGCTCGGCGCCGGCCCTGCGGCTGCCCAGCTGCCCTCCAACGTCGCACCGCGACCGGTGGGCTCCGGGCTCTGCTTCAACGGCTTGCCCGTGCCGCCACTGGCTGCCGGCGTCGTCTGGCAGCAGAGCTGCCTCTGCGATCTCGCCGGGCCCGCCGAGGTTCAGGGCTACCGCGTCCAGTGCACCAACGCCACCTTCCTCGACGTCCATGTTTCGGATTGCTGCGTCGTCGGCGACCACTGGCAGCTCAAGAGCAAGAACTGGGATAACCGGCCCAACACGGCGGTTACCACCTCACCAGGACCGGTGGTCCAATTCGGAGTCCCCGGCAGGGTCTACAACTATGGCGGTACGGCGCAGAATCCGGGGAACCTCGATGCCTATGTGGAGTGCACCTACCTTCATGGGGTGGACATCTTTGGCGCGAGCTCCTTTCTCAGCTTCAGCAGCAACGGGGCCTGCGTCGTGACCCCCGACGCGGTACGCTCGCGGATCGACCGGACGCCGTAACCGCGACTCCTGAGCGGGCGGTAGGTGGAACTGAGGAGGCGGGAAGCCGCGACAACCCGCCTCGGAGCCCTAGCGCTGCCGTTGTGTCGGGCTCGTCCCGCCGAACGAAGTCGTCGAGAGCTCTGCGGACGAAACGCCCGCAGTCCCGGAGCGTCACCAGCTTGCCCTCGGGCTCGGCGTCGCACGCGTTCAGCTCCGCCCTGTACGCGTGCAGGGCGCCGGGATAAGGGTTCGACAAGACGATCTACGCGCACGGCTCCATGCCTTACACGTACAAATTTTTTTGTAAGCGTACAGGGGCGAGCCGTAAGGATAAAGGTCGGTCCCGTACGCGTTCAGGTCGGCTCCGTATGCCTGCAGAAAAAATTTTAGGCGTAGAGGTCCGAGCTGAACGCGTTCAGATCGGACCTCTACGCGTAAAAAAATTTCTGTATGCCTACCGGAAGACCGCGAACGCTTACAGGAAAAATTTTACGCGTCCGGCGCGGCTCTGTACGCGTCTCACCTGCCTCTGAACGCGTAGGGAGCGAAGCCTTAGCGGTAAAATTTTTTTCGTAGGCTTAACGGTCGGCTCTGGATGCTTACGGGACGGACCTGAACGCGTACTGCGTCGAGCCTTATCGCTAAAAATTTTTTTGCAGGCTTATGGAACGGGCTTTTACGCTTATGGCAGGGACCCGAACGCGTCCAGATCCGACCTGAACGCCTAAAATTTTTTCTGTAAGCGTACAGGGTGGTGCCGTAGGCGTACCGCACCGGCCGGAAGGGATACGGCGAGGAGCTGTACGCGTATAAGGAGAGATCGCGCGAGCCTCACCCTTGTTCTCTGCTGGCTCAGCTCGTCCGGCCAGCTAGCTACCCAGCCGAGCGGCGGCGGCAGCCCCGGCCAGGAGGCCGAGGGCTGCCGCCGCGCTGGCCAGGAGGCCTCTCAGGTGGTCACTACGAGGGAGGGCAGACGCAGACGGAGGGCGTCCAGACGCATTCCGGGCGACATTGGAGCTTGGGTTTCGCGGGCCTGTCCGAGCTCACCGCCCAGGACAAGAGGAATAGGGACAATCCGATCAACAACAACCTGTTCATGAGGACCTCCTTGTCGAGGGGCCATTCCCTCTCCGAGTCATGCGCGATCGCGGGAGGAATTCCGTCACATGGGCCACCGCTCGTGCGGAGAAACTCGATCAAGCACGGCGCCGAAAGGGGAGGAGTCCTCTATGACCGCGCCGGAGACCTCCCGCGCGCGATAGGCTATCCCCATGATCGAGAGCCTCTGGAACGACGACGAGGCCGCGGAGTATCCGGGCGACCTCGGGCTGCGGGTCTACACCTCGCGCCTGTTGGGACGCGACAAGAGCCTGGTGCTGCACGGCGGCGGTAACACGTCGGTGAAGGTGCGCGAGCCGAACCTCTTCGGCGAGGCGGAGGACATCCTCTACGTCAAGGGGAGCGGTTGGGATCTGGAGACGATCGAGGCGGAGGGCTTCGCTTCCGTGCGCCTCGGCACGGCCACGCGGCTGGCGACGCTGCCACGCCTCTCCGATCCCGAGATGGTCAACGAGCTGCGGGCGAGCATGATCCGGGCCTCGGCTCCAACGCCATCCGTGGAGGCGATCCTCCACGCCGTGCTGCCGTTCAAGTTCGTGGACCACACCCACGCCGACGCCGTCGTGACCGTCACCAACACCGCGGACGGCGAGGCGCGCATCCGCGAGATCTACGGCGACTCGGTGGTCGTCATTCCCTACGTCATGCCGGGCTTCGATCTCGCGCGGCTGTGCGCCGAGCGTTTCCCTGTCGAGGCTGGGCCGCAGACGGTCGGCATGGTGCTCTTGCAGCACGGCATCTTCAGCTTCGGCGCCACGGCCCGGGAGTCGTACGAGCGGATGATCCGCCTCGTGCGGCTCGCCGAGGAGTACCTGGAGCGGCGAGGGGCCTGGTCGCTCGGGACGTTCCCGGATGCGCCGGACGGCAGGCCCGACCGTCTGCAGGTCGCCACGCTGCGGCAACGGATCTCGCAGGCGGCGGGATTTCCCATGATCCTGGCGAGCCGCCGCGACGCGCGAAGCCTGGCTTTCGCGGGGCGCGAGGACCTGGCGCGCGTTTCCCAGCAGGGACCGGCGACGCCGGACCACGTCATCCGCACCAAGCGCCTGCCGCTTTTGGGTCGGGATGTGGAGCCCTATGCGCGGGCCTACCGGGAGCACTTCGGCGAGCATGCTCCCGCCGCGGCCCGGCCGAAGACGATGCTCGATCCGGCGCCGCGAGTGGTGCTCGATCCCGAGCTGGGCCTGCTGACGGCGGGCCGGAGCGCGAAGGAGGCGGCGGTGACGGCCGAGATCTACGAGCACACCATGGACGTGATCGAGCGGGCCGAGCGCCTCGGCGGCTACCGCGCCCTCTCCGCCCGCCACCTGTTCGACATGGAGTACTGGGACCTGGAGCAGGCGAAGCTGGCCAAGGCCGGCAAGCCCGCCGCATTCGCCGGCGAGGTGGCGCTCGTCACCGGCGCCGCATCCGGCATCGGCCGCGCCTGCGTCGAAGCGTTCCTCGCCCGCGGCGCCGCCGTGGTGGGGCTGGACCTCGACGCCAGGATCGAGGGCCTCTTCGCCCGCCGCGACTTCCTCGGCCTGCGCTGTGACGTGACGGCGGAGGAGCAGCTCGAGGAAGGGCTCTCGGCCGCCGTCTCCGCCTTCGGGGGAATCGACCTGCTGATCCTCAACGCCGGCATCTTTCCTCCCGGCCGGCGGATCGCGGAGCTCCCCCTCGCCGACTGGGACCGGGTGATGCGGGTGAACCTCGACGCGAACCTGGTGCTGATGCGGCTCTGCCATCCGCTGCTGAAGCTCGCTCCCGCGAGCGGCCGGGTGGTGGTGATCGGCTCGAAGAACGTGCCGGCTCCTGGTCCCGGCGTCGCCGCCTACTCGGCCTCCAAGGCGGCCCTACACCAGCTCGCGCGGGTGGCGGCTCTGGAGTGGGGCAGAGACGGCATTCGCGTCAACGGTCTCCACCCCAACGCCGTCTTCGACACCGGCGTCTGGACCGAGGAGGTGCTCTCCTCGCGGGCTGCCGCCTACGGCCTGACGGTCGAGGAGTACCGGCGCAACAACGTGCTCGGCGTCGAGGTGGCGAGCCGCGACGTGGCCGAGCTGGCGGCGGAGCTGTGCGGGCCCCGGTTCGCGAAGACGACGGGCGCTTGGATCCCGGTGGATGGGGGGAACGAGCGGGTGATCTAGCGTTGACCCGATCCACAAGCCGCCGGCCCTCACCTCCCCGGCCCTCCTCTCCCCAAGGGAGGGAGCGGGCCTACGGCACCAGCAGCACCTTCCCCGTCGTCCGCCGACCCTCCAGAGCCCGGTGGGCCTCCGCCGCCTCGGCGAGCGGCAGCTCGAGGCCGCCGAGGCTGTGGATGCAAATCGCTTTCATGGCTTCGTTCCTCCTCCTTCCACCTCGCTCAGGCGGCGGAGCAGAAAACGCCTCTCGGGCTCATTCGACGCCAGCTCGATCGCCCGCCGGTAGGCCGCGGCCGCGTCCTGGGTGCGGCCGAGGCGGCGCAGCAGATCGGCCCGGGCCGCCGGCAACAGGTGGTAGCTCGGAAGCTCTCCCCGCGCCTCCAACCGGTCCATCAGCTTCAGCCCGGCCGCCGGACCGTACGCCTGGGCCACCGCCACGGCGCGGTTGAGCTCGACGACGGGCGAGGGGTGGATCTGCAGCAGAAGAGAGTAGAGATCCGCGATCCGGCGCCAGTCGGTGTCGGCGGCGCGCGCCGCCCTGGCGTGCTCGCTGGCAATGGCGGCCTGGAGAACATAGGAACCCGCTCGTCCGGCTCGCAAGGCCTCGGCCACCAGGGCGGTGCCTTCCGCCCTCCGCTGGCGGTCCCACAGAGAGCGGTCCTGATCGTCGAGCAGCACGAGCTCGCCGTCAGGACCGCGCCGCGCCGGGCTGCGCGCGTCGTGCAGGAGCATCAGCGCGAGAAGCCCTCTGGCTTCCGCCTCCCCGGGGAGCAACTGGCAGACCAGCCGGCCGAGCCGGATCGCCTCGGAGCAGAGCTCGCGGCGCACCAGCTCATCGCCCGAGGTGGCGGCGTAGCCTTCGGTGAACACCAGGTAGATCGCGCACAGCACGGCGTCGAGGCGCTCGGGGAGCAGGTCGACCGGCGGCACGCGGTAGGGGATGCCGGCCGTCCGGATCTTCTGCTTCGCGCGCACCAGGCGCTGCGCCATGGTGGGCACCGGCACCAGGAAGGCGCGCGCGATCTCCTCGGTGGTCAGGCCGCAGAGAGTGCGGAGCGTCAGCGCCACCTGCGCCTCGACCGCCAGGGACGGATGGCAGCAGGTGAAGATGAGGCGCAGCCGGTCGTCGCCGAAGATGCGCTCCTCCAGGTCGTCGTCCGTCGGGGTCTCGGCCTGGCGTGCCAGGACTCCAAGCTCCTGGCGCTTCTCCTCGAACCGCGAGCGCCGCCGCAGGCCGTCGAGCGCCTTGTGGCGCGCCGTGGTGATCAGCCAGGCGCGCGGATTCGTGGGGATGCCGGAGGAAGGCCAGGCGGCGAGCGCGATGGCGAACGCCTCCTGGAGCATCTCCTCGGCGAGATCGAAGTCGCCGCCGAGAAGCCGGATCAGGGTGGCCAGCGCGCGCGGCGACTCCTCGCGGTAGACGCGATCGATCTCCCGCCGGACCTCCCCCTGCCTGGCTGTTGTGGTTGCGTCCTCCATCGCAGCGCCCGGCGCAGGAGTATCGCACCGGGCGGCTGCGATGGCGAGGCTCGTCCGGTTACTTCGGTGGCAGCCGGAGGATGGGCCGGATCTCGACCGAGCCCGTCCGCGCGCCGGGGACGCGGGCGGCGATGGCGATCGCCTCGTCGAGATCCTTCGCGTCGATCAGGTAGTAGCCGCCGAGCTGCTCGCGGGTCTCGGCGAAGGGGCCGTCGGTGGTGAGCGTCTTGCCCTCGCGCACCCGCACCGTGGTGGCGGCGGTGGTCGGGTGGAGCGGGTTGCCCGCACGGTAGTGGCCGCTCTGGCGGATGCTGTCGCTGAGGGCGAAGTACTCCCGCATGATCGCCCCCTTCTCGTCCTCCGAGAGGGCCTGCCAGTCGCTTTCGCGTTCGTAGAGGAGCAGCATGTATTCCATCGTTCGTACCTCCGTTGGTCAGGGTTCACCGTATGGTCGAACGGCGAAGCGCGAAATCGACAGGCGGAGTCAGACGGGACTAGTCGATGCGGGAGGAGGGCGGGCGGTCCATGCGAACCCAGTGGCTGCAGAGCTCTTCGAAGCGGTGGGGATCCTGGGTGGAAAGGGCTTCCTGGCTGAAGCGCTCGATCTCGGCATGGGAAGTGCCGGCCTGGCGCAGGCCGTAACGGATGGCGCTCACGAGAGCAAAACGGTTCCGGCTGCGCAGGGAGACGTGGATCTCTGGGTAAAGGGGGCCCATCGTGGTCCTATCCATCCTTATAACGTCGCGCGGGCCGAAAACGTTTCATCTGCGGCCCTGCGGGAAGCCTTCCCTCTTCGTTTGACTCCCGCAATGGGGACCGGTTAGCCGCGCCCGCCGGGGGCCGCGCTCGAGCCGGGTGCGGCTGCCTCCGCGGCGAGCTGCCCGAAGAGGAGGAGGCCGGGGTAGAAGTTCGTGCCGCCGCAGGGAAGCGTGAGCACGCGCTTCTTCTCGCCGGGCACGAAGAGATGGAAGAAGCCCTGGTCGATGGAGTAGCGGAGGCCGTCGGCGAAGGCGGCGAAGGCCTCGGCGCCGCGGCCCAGCAGCTTGCGCCGGGGAAAACGCACGCCTCGCCGGGAGAGGCGGGCGCCGTCCGTCCAGGGAACTTCTTCCTGCCGCGACAGCCGGTCGCGGAGCTTGGCCGCGATCAGGCCGGCCACCTGCTCGCGGAGCAGGTCCAGGGCCTGCTCGCTCCCCTTGGCACGGGCGCTCACGCCGAGCGGCGAGCCTCCCCCTTCCGGAAAAAACTTCGCCTCCAGGCTCGTGCCCGTGTAGATACCGTTGTAGTAGTGGCGGGTGGCCTGGTAGCTCAGGCCGCCGATCTCGGAGTAGCGGAGCTCCCGGCGGCCGAAAGGCGAGAACTTCACGATTCCCCGCTCGTGGCAGCGAAAGCCGCTGGTCGCCATCATGAAGGCCCCCCCGGCGAGCAGGAGCCCGATGGCCACGGCGACGGCGGCCAGCTCCGCCGCCTCCAGCTCGCCGGAGACGAGAGCGGCGGCGACCGCGAAGGCGCCGGCCGCGGTGAGCCCCAGGAGGACCGCGACGCTCCAGCGCGGCCGCTTCTCCAACAGGACGCGGCCGAGCCCGCCGGCGTGTTGCCGCCGATCCGGGAGACGCTTCGCCAGATAATCGAGCAGCAGCATCGCGTTCGGCGAATCGTCGGCCACCGAGAAGCACGGCGTCTCCTCCTCGTCCTTCCATACCGCGACACGTTTGCCGAAAAGGGCCACCTGGGAGAGCGACGGCAGGGACACCGGCGCGGCACGGCCGGAGATCTGGAGGCCTTCCTCCCTCAAGCTCCAGCCTTTGCCGGCGATGAAGCCGCCGTCGCGGAGACGCTTCCCGGCGGCGTCGGCGATGCAGGCCCGCACCGTGTCCAGAAAGGCGCCGGCGGTGTCGCGCTGAGAGTCCAGGGTGAAGGCTTCGAAGGCCGCGCGGTCCGTAGCTGAGCGCAGCGTCACCCGCCGCAGCAGGCCGTAGCGGACGCCGTTGCTGAGCTGCTCGCGCCGGCGGAGGGAGATCTGGCGGATCTCGTCGAAGAGGAAGATCTGCGTACGGCCCGGCCGCCGGATGGAGATCCCCTTCTCGTACAGCGTCAGCGCGAAGTGCCGGTGCCGGTAGCGGAGAAGCCTGCCCGCGACCGCCGCGAGGATCAGGCCAATGGCGACCAGGATCGCGTTTCTCGCGGCGACGAGATGCTCTTCCACGAGCATCCAGGCGCCGCCCACCGCTGCCAGCAGGACGAGAAGCAGCATGGCCGGGATGCCGAGCCGGTATTTGAGAGGAACGGGCGCGAGCGCCAGGGGATGGCTCACCTGGTTGCCGAGGCGAGCCAGATGATTCATCTCCTCGACCTGGCGGGCGAGGGGCGCCGCTGAGCTCAAGAGACCTCCTCCGCGAGCCGGACGATCTGGATGCGGATCCAGCCTAGCCGCCGGCGAGGAGAGGCGTCAAGGGAACGCTCAATGGAAGCGGAGCCCGAAAGCGATCGACGCCTCGGTGTTGTCCGAGAGGGTGACCTTCCCCTGCACGTAGGGCCGGATCGCCTGTCCCCTGCCGAAGCCGACGCCGGCCAGCAGATTGAGCCCGAGGTCCGTCTCGTCGTCGCTGTCGCACCGCCGGCAGCCACGGGGCGGATCGATGCTGGAGAAGATCACGGCCGGACCGCCGCCGGCCCAGATGTAGTACGGCGCGTTCGTACGCAGGTCGTAGTGGGCATCGAGGTTCAAGGTCCAGAGGTCGCCGTCATCCACGAACACGTATTCGACGTTGGGATTGAAGAACCATTGCCGGGTGACGTCCATCAGCAGCTCGGCGCCGAGGAAGCCGGCGTCCGCATCGCTGTAGAACCCGCCCCGCACGCCGAAGTCGATCTCGGCCCGGGCGGTCCCCGGGATGAGGAAGAGGCCGGCGACGGCGAGCACCCACACCACACGTCCAGTCGTCTTTCCGAACATGGATCCTCCTTGGCCAAGGTCTCCGCGAAAGCCGGGGAGCCTTCGCGCGGCTCCTGCAAACCTATTGCCAGGGAGCTATGAGTTTGGCGAGGCCAGGGCGAAGGCGATGAGCGTCTCTTCTTCGCCCAGGCGGTCGAGGATGCGGTCCTCCAGGCCGTGCGGATCCGGCTCGACGCGGCAGGCTTCGATGACTTCCGCCGCGGCGCCTTGAAAGCAGAGGCGGCAGGGAGGGAGGGCCGACTCGCCGATCTTCACCGGCGGACCGAACGTGCGGCAGGTCAGAGGCCGGTGGGCGTACAGCTCGCAACGGCCGGTGTCCGGATCGAGCACGGGGCAGGAGAGGGCCGCGACTCGAGAGAAGAAGGCCTCGGCCGCATCGTCGTCGCCATCCGTGAGGACGCCGCTCCGCGCATCGCCGGGAAAGTCCCGCCGCAGCAAGGAAAGCTGAGCACGAGCCCGCTCGGCGATCGCTCGGGCGCGCTCCGGCTCCCGCTCGGCCAGCTCGGCGAGGCCGGCGCGCAGCCGGTGGACGTCGAGCCGGTTGATGGGAAACGGGCCGTGGCAGCACTCGGTGCATCCCGGCCGGCAGGCGAGCCAGGAGCCCTCCCCCCTGGCGGCGAGGCGGGCCGCCTCGGTGAGGGCCTGATCCACCACCTGCAGCAGGCGGCGGTCGGACCTCACCCCAACCCCTCTCCTGAAGGAGAGGGGCTTTGGGGCGCCCGGTGCAGGGGGCGAGGTCGAGCGGACGTCACTGGTCACGCTTTTGAAGATACCATCCCGGTCATGTCCGTCCGCGGCCACTACTGGACGATCGCTCCCCGTTTGCGCCACGGCGTCCGCCCGCTGCCGGCGCCGGAGTCGCGTGACTGGGAGACCTCGGTATTCGATCCCGTTACGGGCAAGGTGCCGGTGACCGGCCGGTTGCGCGAGGTGCCGGGGGGCGAGGATCTCCTGGTGCTGGTTCACGGCCTCGGCGGCGGCATCGGCAGCCACTACATGCTCCGCGCCGCCCGTGCCGCCGAGGGGGCAGGGATCTCCTGCCTGCGGCTCAATCTGCGCGGCTGCGACCGCCGGAGCGGCGACTTCTACCATGGCGGCCTCACGGCGGATCTGCACGCGGCCCTGGCCAGCGAGGAGCTGAGGTCTTACCGGCGGATCTACGCGCTCGGCTATTCGCTGGGAGGGCACGTGGTCCTACGGCTGGCCACCGAGGAGACGGATCCTCGCCTCACGGCGGCGGCCGCGGTCTGCGCACCGCTGGACCTCGCCCTCTCACAACGGGAGATCGACTCGCCGTCGTGCTGGATCTACCGCCGCTACCTCCTGTCGAGCCTCAACACCCTCTATGCCGCCGTGGCCGCCCGCGGCCCCGTGCCGCTGCCGGTCGAGGAGGCCCTCCGCATCCGTACCCTCCGCGAGTGGGACGACCGCATCGTTGCCCCGCGCCACGCCTTCGCCGATGCCGAGGACTACTACGCCCGCGCCAGCGTCGCTCCGCGCCTCGGGGAGCTGCGGGTGCCGGCCCTGCTGCTCAACTCGGAGAGCGATCCGATGGTTCCTGCCCGCTCCATCCGTACCTCGCTGAACGGCTCGGCGTGCCGTCTGGAGGTGCGCTGGATCGCCGAGGGAGGCCACGTGGCCTTCCCCTCTCGGCTGGGAATCGACGCCGACGTGATCGGCTGGCTGAGAGAGCGGTCCTGACTCAGCCCGTTCCAGCATGTCTCAGTAAGCCTCGGCTTTGATGCCTCGCATAGCACGGTGCGGCAGGGTCACTCGAAGTCGGGGTCCATCGGTTCTCTCACCTTTTCTCGCCGGCTTCTTCTTCTGTTTCGCCGACTGCCAGTACACGCCTCTCTGCTTCGGGGAGCCGACGCTTCTTCCACTCCGGCGTCGCAGAGACCACGGCGGCTCCAGTGCTGGGCTGGAACGAATGTAACCTTGACCGGCCCGAGGTCGACGGACTGCCAGTTCAACTCGGTAGCCGAGATGCCTTCGCATGCGAAGAACTCCCTCATGCCCAGGCCCGCGACCACGGGGGCGCCAACACGCTATAGCCTTCCCTTTCTCCTACAGTCCCACCTGAGGCGTGCCTCCCGTGAGCTCCAGGTTGTCCAGGTAGAGCACTTTGTCGAGGGTCGTCGCGTCGTCGAAGCGGATCTGCACGAGCTGCAGGTTGGTCAGATCGCCGCCGAAGGCGGAGAGCGGAATGCGGATCGTGCGCAGGTGTACGACGGTGCGATCGGGATATTGGCTGCCGCCCAGACAGAAGGTGGTGCCCATGTGGTCCGGCTCGGGGATCTCGCCGAAGTCTTCCGAGCTCACCACGGCAGACCAGGCGTTGCCGCGCTTCAGGCGCACGCTGACCCGCGCCGATCCTGAGGCCGCGGAGTCCTGGCCGATGCGGAAGCTGAGGTGGGTGAAGCTCGCGACGTTCTTCTGCACCGCCGGAATGGACCACTGAAGGATGTTGGAAAAGCTGACTCCGTCGTGGGTGACCTCGAGGCGGAATCCGTCCTCGGGCCCGTGCAAGGAGCGGGGGTCGGTCTGCCCGTTGTCCACCACCTGCGCCTGGAGGTTGCCGTTGACGCTCAACGTTCCGCCCAGGGTGTTGGTGGCCACCTCGCCGTCCTGGAAGTTGTCGATCACTCGCCGGCTCTGCCAGGCTCCTTCGCTGAATTGCGGCCAGATCTCCAGGCCCCAGGGATTCTGGACGGTGCCGTCGAACCAGGCCTTGTAGCCGCTGTCGCTCAGGACTTTCCACCTCAGAAAGGCGTTGACCAGCCCCTTGGCTACCTTATGCTGGTTTGCGCATGAAAGAATGGTCGGTCCGCAGCTCACCGAGCTGCCACAGCGGTCCGAGAACTGATTGTGGTTGGCCAGATAGACAAACTGCATCGCTTTCTCGACCTGATTGTCCAGGCTGATGGGGAAGCCTTCGAGCGAGCCCTCCGTCCCGGCCCGGTCGTAAAGCGCGAAGCCGGTTTGAGGGGGCAGGAAAGGCAACGGCGGATCGAGGGGGGAGTAGCCGCTGACCTGCTCGTCGCGGGAGCCGTAGACGACCAGGAAAGCGGGGCTCTCGCGGCCGAGCAGGCGCCGGCGGCCGGTCAGACCGTCGGTACCTACGTCGGTGGGAGCGAGGGAAACCACCGCCCGCACTCCCGAGTTGCCGAGATCGTCCTCTTCCCAGCGGATGATCGCCGCCGCCTCGACCGCGGCCTCACCGCCGCGGCTGTGTCCCACCACCGAGATATTGGTGAAATCCAACTGGTCCGACCACTCCCAGTTGTCCCGCAGCAGCTTGAGGTAGGCGATCCCCTTGCGGGCGCGGTCCTCGATGCAGGTCGTCCCCGGCCCATCGCAGAACAGCGGCGGATTCATCTCGTCGGCTTGCACGACAACGACGAAGCCGTTGCCGGCGAGGTGGCGGGCAAGGTCGTCGTAGTCGAAGTAGGTGTAACCGTTGCCGTTGAAGAGAAGCACCACGGGCCGGTCGGCGGGAGGCGCGCCGGTGGAGACGCAGAGGCCGGAGACCGGCCGGTACACGCGGCCGGTGATGTCGCCGAACTGAGCGTCAGTGTAAGGAAGAGTCTGGAAGAAGGTGCAGCCGAAGGGCTGGAAGGTGCTGGGATCGGAGGGCAAGGCCTCCATGCCGGCGGCACCGGCGAGGCTCAGCAGCAGGATGAGGCTGAGAGTGGCGAAGAAACGGTTCATGGTTTTCGTCTCCTGGGTTGTGCAGCCCGGAAAAGTCCGGCGTTCACAGGGAGAGACGGAAAGCGCGAGCGAAACCCGCCACCTGTAACGAATCGAGTCTTTCAGCAGCCTGTCCAATACATGGTTGTAGATGGAAGAACCTGACGAGGACGAAACGATGATCGCATTGGCAGAAAGACAAAGCCCGGCCGGCGATGGCAGGGAAACTCTCCAGCAGCTCGTTCCCATGGTCTACGAGGAGCTGCGACGCCTCGCTCGCCGCCAACGCCGGCGTCTCGCCGCGGGACAGACTCTGGACACGACCGCTCTCGTCCACGAGGCCTATCTGAAGATGACGGGCCACGGGGACTGGCAGGGGGAATCTCACGTCCTGGCCGCGGCGGCCATCGCCATGCGCCAGATCCTTGTCGACTACGCCCGGCAGCGGAGCGCTCTCAAGCGCGGCGGCGGCCTGTCCGCAGTGCCGCTTGAGGAGCACTCCGCCGCCCACGATCAGGCGCGCCAGGTCCTGGCGTTGGATCTGGCTCTGCGCGATCTCGCGGCGGTGGAGGAGCGGCTGGTCCGGGTCGTCGAATGCCGGGTCTTCGCCGGCTTCAGCGAGCAGGAGACGGCGCGGGCGCTCTCGACCTCCTTGCGGACCGTGCAGCGGGACTGGGCGCGCGCTCGGACGTGGCTGCAAGGGGCCTTCGGCAACGGAGGTCTCTCTTGAAGGGCGCCGAGGCCTTGGACTTGGACCGGCTCCTCGCCTCCGGCGGCGCCCTGCGCGGTCCCCTGGGCGAGGCGTTCCTCGCGGAGCTCGTCGAAGAGAAGGCGCTGCGCGAGGGCGATCTCGTCGGACGTTACCGCGTGCTGCGCGAGATCGGCCGCGGCGGGATGTCCGTGGTCTATCTCGCCGAGCGGGCCGACGACGCCTTCCAGCAGCGAGTGGCCCTGAAGGTGCTCGACCGCGCGCCGCGGGACCGCGAGGCCCGTTCCCGTTTCGAGCAGGAGCGCCAGATCCTCGCCAGCCTGGAGCATCCGAACATCGCACGGCTGCTCGACGGCGGAGTCGACGGCCGCGGCGTTCCCTACATCGTCATGGAGCTCGTCGAGGGCGAGCGCATCGATCAATATTGCGAGCAGCACCGGCTCTCCGTCGACGAGCGGCTGGCGCTGTTCCAGGTGGTGGCGCAGGCCGTCGCCTACGCGCACCGCCGGCTGGTGGTGCACCGGGACCTCAAGCCGTCGAACATCCTCGTCACCGCCGCGGGCGAAGTGAAGCTTCTCGACTTCGGCATCGCCAAGCTCCTCGATCCCGAGGCGGCCGGCGTCTTCGCGGTGCCGCCCACGCGGACGGTCCTGCGCGTGCTCACGCCCGAGTACGCGGCTCCGGAGCAGGTGCGCGGCGAGCCGGTCACCACGGCGTCTGACGTCTACCAGCTCGGGCTGGTCCTCTTTGAGCTGCTCACCGGCCGCCGCGCCCATGACCTGGGCGGCGACTCCCTGGTGGAGCTGGAGCGGGTGGTCTGCGCCGGCGAGCCGCCCCGGCCCAGCCGGAGCGCGTCCTCGGCGGCCTTGCGTCGCCGGCTGGAGGGAGATCTCGACAGCATCGTGCTGACCGCCCTGCGCAAGGAGCCGGACCGTAGATATCCCTCGCCGGCGGATCTGGCCGCCGATCTCGAGCGGCACCTGAAAGGCCTGCCCGTGACGGCCCGCCCGGATGCCCTCCTTTACCGGGCAGGCAAATTCGTCCGGCGCCACCGTCTTGCGCTCGCGGCGGTGGTGGCGGTCGCGGTCTCGCTCGCCGGCGGCTTCGGCGCGGCCCTCTGGCAGGCCCGCCAGGCGAGGCTGGAGGCGAAGAAGGCGACCGAGGTCAAGGACTTTCTGGTGCAGATCTTCGAGCGGGCAGATCCCTTCGAGTCGGGAGGGCGGACGGTTACGGCGCGGGAGCTCCTCGACCATGGTGTCCAGCGCATCGCGAGGCTCGAGGAGGAGCCCGAGGTGCAGGCCGAGCTGCTCGCGGTCGCCGGCAGCAGTTATCGGGGGCTCGGCGTCTACGATTCCGCGCAGCCGCTCCTCGAGAGGTCGCTGCGGCTGCAACGCCGGCTGCACGGCGAGCGCAGCCTCGGCACGGCCGACGTGCAATCCAGCCTCGCTCTGCTCGCCTTCAAGCAAGGAGACACCAAGCGGTCCGAGGCCCTCCTCCGCGCCGCCCTCAGCACCTACCGCACCCTCCTGCCGGCGGACGACGTCCGCGTCGCAGACGCCCTCGTCGGGCTCGCCGCCTGCCTCATGGACTACGATCGCGATGAGGAATCCGCGGTGCTGCTGCGGCAGGCCCTCGCCATCCGCAAGAAGAGGTCCGGTCCGGCCGATCCCCAGGTCGGCCTGATCCTCAACGAGCTCGGCATGCTACGCCACCGCGCCAGGGATCTGGATGCGGCCGAGCGGCTGTACCGCGAATCCCTGGCGATCCAGCGGCGGGCGTACGGCCCCCTCCATCCGGAGGTCGCGGTCCCTCTCCACAATCTCGGCGCGCTGCTCAAGACCCGCGGCCGTCTGACCGAGGCGGAAGCGGTGTTCCGCGAGGTGATAACCCTCGAGACCAAGCTCTACGGCGGTGACTATCCCGGCACCGCCGACAGTTGGGGATACCTCGGCCACGTCCTGCGCGCCCGGGACGACTTTGCCGGTGCGGAGGCGGCCTATCGCCGTTCCCTGGCCATCAATCGCGCCAAGCGCGCCGCGGACCACTTCGCGACCTTCGGCGCGCTTCACAACCTGGGCAAGCTGCTCGTCCAGACCGGCCGCGCCGCCGAAGCCGAGCCTCTGCTGCGCGAGGCCCTCGCCGGCCGCAACAAGCTCTGGGGCCCGGAGTACCGCAAGACGAAGGAGACGGCGGCGGCGCTGGCGGAATGCCTGGCGGCCCTTGGACCAGCACGCCCGCAGGAAACGGTGCGTCCGCTTCACTGAACGAGCTCCAGACTGTCGACGGTGATCGAGCCCTGCGGGTGCTCCGGCAGGTCGAAATACAGGTAGACGTAGCGGACGTCGGTCAGATCGGCGCCGGTGAAGGCGGACAGCGGGATGCGGATCGTCGTCATGGCGCTCTTGGTGTAGTCGGTGGGAACGCCGATCCCACAGTAGAAGACGCTGTTGCAGATGAACGGGTCGGGATACGGGACGCGTCCGTGGAGGCTCACCGGCACCTTGGCGCTGTACCCCGCGCCGGTGTAGAGACGCACCTGGAAGTCCTGGTCCTCACCCTCCGTGTTGTAGGTGTTCAGGTAGACCTGAGCGGCCCGCAGGCTCAGATAGGTATAGCCGCTGACGTCGCGCAAGGGGCCGACGCCCAACGGCGCGCTATTCGGGATGCTCCAGCGCACCCAGCTCGGAGCCACCCAGGTCACCCGCAGGCCGCCGGTGTCGTGAGGGGAGGACTGGACGAGGTGGAACAGCTCGTCCTCCATGAAGGTCAGGATTCCGTCGACGCTCGTAGTGACGGCACTCCCCATGGCATTGACCTCCAGATCGCCATTCTCGAAATTGTCGACGATCCGCCGCTGACCGGCGCTGAGCTGCTGGAACAGCTCGAGGCTCGCGAGGCTCTCCGGCCGCCAGCTCCCGTCGAAAAAGCCGCGATAGCTCGTCTGGCCGAAGACCTTCCAGCGCAGGAACGCGTTGAAGTAAGCCTTGGCGACGTTGCGACCGTCCGAGCTTCCAAGCCCCTCGTCGAGGAAGTCCCGGTGCGCGAAGCCGTAGATGAACACGAAGGCCTTGTCGACGTGAGTACCAGTGAAGACAAAGCCCTCGCTCGAGCCCTCGGAGCCGGCGCGGTCGTAGATGGCGAAGACCGTCGCCTGGGGCTCCGTGGGGCTCCCGTCGAAGGCTGGACTGCCGTGTACGTCGATGTCCTGCGAGCCGTAGAGGCCGAGAAAGCCGTCGGTCGCGGCTCCGGTGAGCGTCTCCCGGGGATCATCCTCGAGACCTCCACCGCCGTCCGTGGGAGCGATGGAGATGACGGCTTCGACGTCGTACGGCTCCGCGCCCAGCGCCGGCGTCTCGGCCAGCAGGCGGGCCGCCGTCACCGCCGCCTCGCCGCCGCGGCTGTGGCCCGCGAAGGCCACGTCGTCCGAGAGGCGCGTGCGCCAGCCCCAGAACGTGTGCATGCCGTTGAGGTAGCTGATCATCTGCGAAGCCCGTTCCTCGTTGCTCCCTGAGTTCTCGATGCTCGCGGTCACGAAGCCGTTCCGCGCCAGATGCGCCATCAGATAGTCGTGATCGGTGTAGGTCATGTCGTTGCCGTGGGCGAAGACAAGGATCGGCCGGCCGCTTGGCGGGCCGTCGGTATAGCTGCAGGTGGCGGAGGGGAAGCGCACCTTTCCCGTCACATTGCCGATGCCGTCACCCGGGTAGTTCCAGACCAGGGTTTCGACGTAGTAGCAGGGATAGCTGGTGGATGTCGTCGGATCCGCCGGCGGAAGCGCTGAGGCGAGATTCGAGGACAAGGCTGCCAGGATCAAAGCCGCTGCGATGGAATTTGGGACAGGAATCTTTCTTCGCATGTTCCGTCTCTCCTTCAAGTCGTTCGAAAAGAGAGACGGAAAAGAGGCGCCGAACCCGCCACGCCTCGCCGAGAAAGACTCCTAGAGGTTGTGAAGGAGCGACGCCAGCCGCTCGATGCCGTCCACCAGGCGCGGGCCGGGGCGGCTGAAGCAGCCGTTGGCGTCCACGGGATGGACGCGCTCCTCGCGGACGGCGCGCAGGGACCGCCACTCCGGCCGGTCGGCGACGGTGGCGATCTGCTCGCGGGCTCCGGCCTCGTCGAAGCCGCAGGGCATGACGACGATCACGTCCGGATCCGCCGCGGCGATGCGGTCCCAGGTGAGACGCGCGGAGTGGCCTCCGGGCTCGCCGAAGACGTCGATGCCGCCGGCGAGAGCGATCATCTCGGGCACCCAGTGGCCGCCGGCGAAAGGCGGATCGAGCCACTCCAGGGCGAGCACGCGAGGTCGAGGCCTCCCCGCGACTGCCGCGCGGACCGCCTCCAATCGCTGCGCCAGCTCCGCCAGCAGCGCCGACGCCTCGACCGTCCGGCCGGTGAGCTCGCCCACCCGGCGGATGTCGGCGAAGACGTCGCCGATCGTCTTGGGATCGAGCGACACCACCTCGGGGCAGCGGGGGAGGGGACGGACGGCGCCGTCCACCTGCTCCGTCGAAACCGCGCACACGGGACAGAGCTGCTGCGTGACGATCAAGTCCGGCGCCAGCTCGGCGATGCGCTCCTCGTCGAGCGTGTAAAGACTCTCGCCGCTCCCCACCTGCGCGGAGACGGCCGCGTCGATCTCGGCGGCGCTCATGCCGGGGTGCAACGCGCTCCCGGTGAGGACCGGCCGCCGGCGCGCCTCCTCCGGGAAGTCGCACTCGTGGCTCACCCCCACCACCAGGTCACCCGCGCCCAGGGCGAACAGGATCTCCGTGCCATTGGGGACGAGGGAGACGATCCGCATGGGAGGAGTGTATCCAAACGGGGAAGGGCAGATCTCTCCGAGCGGCGAACGGACGGCCCCAGATGAGCCTTAGCGATTCGTCCCCAGATCCAACACCCAGTAATCGTCGTCGCGATACACCACCTGTGACCCGGGCGCGTTGTAGAGCTGGACCGCGAGACGTTGATACACAGGCACTCTCCACAGCGTCACCCACCGCGCGCCGAATCGCTCGCGGATCGCTCGCGCCGGATCCGGGTGGCGCCCTTCGACGATGTTGACGTAGGCCTGGAAAAGAGGCGGGTCCTTGGCATAGAAGACGGTTGGGTCCAGAGCGACCAGGGATTGGAGCTGCGGTGCGAAGTAGAGAAGGGGAGCCGAGTCTGCCCACTGTGCCGTGAAGGCGCGCTCGCCCGGCTTACCATGCTCGCCCAGCCACTGGGCCATCTCGCGGGGGGCCGAGGCATGGCCATAGCCGTAGGTGCGGAGCGCGGCCACGGTCCAGAGCGTCCCCACGACAATGCCGATTCCGGCGAGCATCCGTCCCCAGTTCGGCAGCAGCGGGGGCAGGCCCCGATCGCGCCGCTCGCGCAAAACCAACGCCAGGGCGAGCAGCGCCAGGGGAGCGCCAAGCTCGAAGAACCGGCGGATCGCCAGCGCGCCGGCGACGAGGAAGGCGAGAGAGGTAAGCCCCACCGTGAGCGTCGCCCGGCTGCGCAGCCGCGGTTGGAACAGCAACGAGGCGAGCACGAGGACCGGCGCGATGAATGCCGGCCACTGCTCCACGAGGATAGCGAGACCGGGCGGCGAAAGCTCGGTGCCGAGCTGCGACGCCAGCGCCGCGTCGGAGGCGGTGGTGGCCTGGAACGGGATGACGAAGTTCGAGATGGCGAACAGTCGGAAGTTGGCGGGGACCTCGGGATGAAGAAGCTGCCCGAGCAACCATCCCCCGGCCGCCATCACGACCGGTTGCCACGGCACCTTCCGCGAATCCGGCTCTCCTCGGACCGCGAGTCCGGCGAGGGACCAGAGGACGGCCAGAGGGACCGCGATCCATCCGCCCGTATGGGTCAACCCGAAGAGTGCACAGACGACGAACAGCGCCTTCCATCGCCGCTCCACGAGCAGCGCCACCACGAGAGCCGAGAAGCCGATCAGCCAGACCTGGGGCCGGACCATCTCCAGCCGTTGAATGAAGAGAGTCCCCAGCGCCGGCAGGGCGAGCACGAACCACCACGGCCGCGGCACCCGGAGCGACCAGAGCGCCCAGGCGAAAGAGCCGACCAGGAACAGTTGGCCGAGAAGCACGGCGAGAATCCCCGCCGTCTCCAGGGGCAGCGTTGCGATCGGCAGGAGCAGGAGATGAAAGAGGGGCGCGCCGTCCACGAAATGGTCGTAGAGGATCGAGAACGGCGTCCAGCGGAACGACTCGATGCGGATGCCGGACCGCATCTCCCGCGCGAGGCCGAGGTGGTAATACTCGTCGTACGACCAGGGCTGGGGAGCCGAGATCCGGATCCACGCGAAGAGGGCGATGACGGCCGCGCAGGCGAGGAGGAGCTTGGCGAGCGGGGGGATGCGTTCCTTTCGTGCCGCTGCAGCCGGAGTCGGCTCAGCCTTCTGCGACCGGCGGGCCTTCTTGGCGCGGGACATGGGCGCGAAGTGTATCGTAGGGGCGATGAAGACTCTGATTCCATTCCTGCTGCTCGCGGTAGGAGCGCTCGGAACCCATTCCTCCGCACTTTCCACTCCCCGCATCGTCGTCCTCGGCACCGCTCAGGATGGCGGCATGCCGCAGATCGGCTGCGACTGCGCGAACTGCTCGCGGGCCAGAAAGGACCCGAGATTCGCACGCCACGTCGCAAGCCTGGCGATCTACGTGCCGAAGACGGGGCATGTCTACCTGGTCGACGCCACCCCCGACCTGCCGGAGCAGATCGAGGAGATCCATGGCTTCCGCCCTCATCCCGAGGGCAAGGTAGACCGCGCGCCTGTGGACGGCGTGCTCCTCACCCACGCGCACCTCGGCCACTATCTCGGCCTTGCCCACTTCGGCTTCGAGAGTCTGAATACCAAGGACATCCCCGTCTGGACCTCGCCGCGCATGGCGGAGTACCTGCGGACGAACGGCCCCTGGAGCCAGCTCGTCAGGATCGGGAACATCGCCCTGCGTGAGTTTCAACCGGGCCAGGCCTTTCCGCTGGAGGAGGGGATCACGGTCAAGCCGATCCAGGTACCGCACCGGGACGAGTACAGCGACACCATGGCCTTCGTCGTTCGGGGTCCTCAGAAGGTTCTTCTCTATGTTCCGGACACCGACTCCTGGAAGGCCTGGTCCCGCCCGCTGACCGAGGTGCTCGAAGAGGAGAAGGTGGACATCGCCCTACTGGACGCCACCTTTTACTCTCCTGACGAGTTGCCGGACCGGGACGTCACCAAGATCAAGCATCCTCTGGTCACGCAGTCGATGGAGCTGCTCGAGCCGCTGGTGAGATCTGGCAAGCTGCGGGTCTACTTCACCCACTTGAATCATTCGAACCCGGCGCTGGACGAGAACGGGGCTGCGCGGAAGGCGATCGAAACGCGGGGATTCCGGGTGCTCGACGAAGGGGATGCGTTCGACCTGTAGCAGCAAGAGAAATCGAAAGGCGTGACGATCCGCCGTTGCTTACGGCTGTGGTGGTACTATGCGAACTGGCACATGCTGAAGGCACCGAGCTGACAGGCGAGGATATCTACCGGCCAAGACCTCCGGACGCTATGTCCTGATCCCTTCTCGCAACCGCGGCAGCCGCTCGGCTCCACGATTCAGTGCTGACACCCGCGACGGAGAGGAGGGGCCTATGAACCTTTTGGCTACAGCGGAGAGAACGCCTTCTCCCGAGGACCGAACGGCAGCGCGAGCGCTCTGCGCTCGGATCCGGACGCTGCCGCCCACCTATCAGTATAGGGAGCTTCGACAAGCTCCCGCCGACAACCACTGGGCTCTCTGCGAGGCGTTGTGCGTCGAGAGCCAGCGGCTTTGCGCTGAAGATCCCGTCCAGGCAGCGACGGTTGCCGAGCTGGCGCTCAAGGTCGTGGACCGAGTGGTCGGGGAAGAGGCCTGGCGCGCCAAGCTGCGCGGTTTTGCGTGGGCGCACGTCGGAAACGCCCTGCGGGTTCAAGGAGACCTGCAGGCTGCGGAACGAGCCTTCCTTTCGGCCGGCCAGTTCTGGGAAGCTGGCAAGGAAGCTCAAAATGGTCTGCTGGAAGAGGGGCTCCTCCTCGCCTTCAACGCCTTGCTGCGCTGGCGGCAGCGCCGATTCGAGGAAGCCGAGAAGCTCCTCGCTCGGGCTTTTGCCGCAGCGAGCAGTGTGACGTTCCGCGTCCAGGTCCGGATCAGCATGGCGAAGCTCTGCAAGGAGACGGGAGATCTCGAGCGGGCTGTAGAGATCCTCCAGGAAGCGAGTGCCACCGCCATTCCTGAGGATGATGGGCGGCTCTTTCTCTGCCTGCAGCACAACCTCGTCGACGGCCTCAGCAAGCTCGACCGCTTCCCCGAGGCTGAAGCGCTGCTGCCGGCCGCCATCGACCTGTCTCGAAAGTGCGGTGGAGAAAAGGATTTCCTCCGTCTCCTGTGGATCGAAGGGCGAGTCGCGGCGGGTCTCGGCAAGACGAATGAGGCCGTCGCGGCGCTCCGCAGAGTCCGTGGAGAGTTCGCGGCCCGCCATATGAGTTACGACACGGCGCTGGTCTCGCTGGAGCTCGCCGCCCTCTATGCCGAGCAAGGACAGGTTCAGGACGTCAAGACTCTTGCCCGCCACATGGTCCCGATCTTGCGGGCGCGAGATGTCCACCCCGAGGTTCTAAAGGCGTTGACTCTTTTTCGCCAGTCGGCCGAGCGGGAGGAAGTCACGGCGAAGTTCATCCAAGAGGTGCTGAGCTACCTTCGCAAAGCTCGACACGAGCCCGGTCTTCGCTTTGAAGGCCGTGCGGGTCTCGATCTCTGAAGGACTCCATGGCCTGGTCGTTGGCGACGAAATCATCGTCATCACGTGGTTTCACCAGGCTCGCGACGTCCTCAAGGTTCACCCGCGTCGGTCCTCGAGGACCGACGCTTGTCAGGAGACTGACAGGGGTGGGCTGAGAGGCAACTGGATAGGCTCCGAGCTCGCCTCCTCCTCCCACACCGCCTCGTCTCCCACCCGGATCTCCCCGCCTTCCATCACCTCGGCGCAGGCGCCGCCGCGCCAGCAGGGGCGCAGGGCCTCCTGCAGACCTGGGTAGGCCTGGTCCATCTGATAGCAGGGGGCGCACTCGAACCAGATCCGGAGGCGAGCGGGGCCGACGCGGAGGACGCGGCCACGAGTGTTTTCCAGACGGATTCCTGAAAGGAGGAGGTTGGCGCGGCGAGTGGAAGGATCGAGGTCGACGCCCAGCTCGGCTGCGGCGTCGGACCAGGCTTCCTCCTCCAGCAGGATCACCTGGCGCCGGCCTCCCTGATTGGCGTTCCCGATGAGGCCCCGTCCGGCGACCAGGGCGGCCGTCTCCCGCCGGTCCATGGGGCCTCCCTTGGAACGTTTGATGTAAATCGCGCGAAGCTGGCCGGACATGGAGCGATCATAGTGCCTGATATAGGCTGACCGCGGCATGGGCGTCCTGACCGACATCTACCGGTTGCCGTTGGGGCTGCTGATCGACCTCTACGAGCTCACGATGGCGTATGGCTATTGGAAGACCGGAACATGGACGAAGGAAGCGGTTTTTCACCTCCACTTCCGCAAGCCGCCGTTCGGCAGCGGTTTTTCCGTGGCGTGCGGTCTGGCGCCGGCGATCGAATTCGTCGAAAGCTTCCGGTTCTCCGAGGAGGATCTCGACTACCTCAGCGGGCTCACCGGGAGCGACGGAAGTCCCCTCTTTGAACGGGAGTTCCTCGACGTCCTCCGGCATCTGGAGCTTTCCTGCGATATCGACGCCATTCCCGAGGGAACCGTGGTCTTCCCGCACGAGCCGCTGGTGCGCGTCCGCGGCCCGATCCTCCAGGCGCAGCTCCTGGAGACCGCGCTGCTCAACCTGGTCAACTTCCAGACGCTGATCGCCACCAAGGCGGCCCGGGTCTGCCTGGCGGCGCAGGGAGAGCCGGTGATCGATTTCGGCCTTCGCCGGGCGCAGGGGATCGACGGCGGGCTGGCCGCCAGCCGGGCCGCCTACGCCGGCGGCTGCGCCGGCACTTCCAACGTCCTCGCCGGTAAGCTCTATGGGATTCCGGTCAAGGGGACGCACGCCCATAGCTGGGTACTTTCCTTCGACAACGAGCTGCACGCCTTCGACGCCTGGGCCGCGGCAATGCCGAACAACTCCGTCTTCCTGGTGGACACCTACAACAGCCTGGACGGGGTCCGCCACGCCGCCGAGGTCGGCCGGCGCCTGCGCGGGCGAGGGCACGAGATGGCGGGCGTCCGCCTCGATTCGGGCGACCTCGCCTATCTGAGCGTCGAAGCGCGGAAGATCCTCGACGCGGCCGGCTTTCCCGACGCGCAGATCATGGCCAGCAGCGAGCTCGACGAGCACCTGATCGAGAGCCTCAAGCTGCAGGGCGCGAAGATCACCGTCTGGGGCGTCGGTACGCGGCTGGTGACGGCGCACGACGACCCGGCCCTGGGCGGCGTCTACAAGCTGACCGCCGTACGCGAGCCCGAAGGCCCGTGGGAGTACAAGGTCAAGCTCTCGGAGCAGGCGGTCAAGATCACCACGCCGGGCATTCAGCAAGTGCGGCGCTTCAGCTCCGACGGGCTGTTCATGGCCGACATGATCTTTGACGAGGAGCTGGGCGCCCCGCCGGCGCCGACCATCGTCGACCCCGCGGACCTGACGCGGCGCAGAGCGATTCCGCAGGGGACGCCCTGGGAGGACTTGCTGGTGCCTGTCTTCCGTGGCGGCAAGCGGATTTACGATCCGCCGCCGCTCGCGGAGGTGCGGCGGCGGGGCATCGAGCAGCTCAGCCGGCTGCACACGGGGATCAAGCGGTTTGCCAATCCTCACCAGTACCCGGTCGGCCTCGAGCTGAAACTGTTCGATCTCAAGGTGCGGCTGATTCTCGAAGCCAGGGAAAGGAGTCCGTCGTGACCACGCTCAGCGCTTCTCCCAAGGTCAGGGAGCTGCCCGTGCCGGATTTCTACCATCCTGCCCGCGCGCGCGAATGGGGCTATGCCCCGGACCAGCAGGCGCTCTTCCTCGCCGCTCAGGAGTGGCGGCGAGAGCACGCCGTCCGCCCGTCGGCGAAGGACACCAAGAGAATCCAGCTCCTGCTCATCGACCTGCAGAAGGATTTCTGCTTCCCGCGGGGAACGCTCTACGTGGGCGGACGGAGCGGCACCGGAGCGATAGACGACAGCGACCGCATCGCCCGCTTCCTCTACCGCAACCTGGAGCTGATCACCGACGTCACCTGCACGCTCGACACGCACTTCCCGTTCCAGATCTTCTCGCCTTCGTTCTGGCTGGGCGAGGACGGCCAGGCCCCGGCGCCGCACCAGGAGATCACCGTCGAGATGATCCGCGCCGGCCGGGTGCGGCCGAATCCGGACGTCGCCTGGTGGATCAGCAACGGCGACTACGAATGGCTGCGGCGCCAGGTGGAGTTCTATTGCCGGGAGCTGGAGAGGGCGGGCAAGTACAAGCTCTACCTGTGGCCGCCGCACTGCATTCTGGGCAGCGACGGCCACCCGCTCGTCGGAGTGATCCATGAGGCCCGGATGTTCCACGCCTGGACACGCGGCGCCAAAGGATGGATCGAGAGCAAGGGGGACCACCCGCTGACCGAGAACTACTCGGTCCTCGCGCCTGAGGTGCTGATGCGCTTCGACGGCCGGCCCCTGGCGCAACGCAACTTCGACTTCATTCAGACCCTCCTCAGCTCGGACGTGGTGGTCATCGCCGGGCAGGCGGCGAGCCATTGCGTCAAGAGCACGATCGACGATCTCCTGGGGGAGATCGTCACCCGCGAGGAGGAGCTGGCGAAGAAAATCTACGTCCTGAGCGACTGCATGTCGTCGGTGGCTGTACCTGACCCGCAACGCCCCGGCAGATTCCTTTTCGACTTCACTCCGCAGGCCGAGGCGGCGCTGGATCGCTTCGCCGTCGCCGGCATGCATGTCGTGAGCTCGGCCGAGCCCCTCGCCGGGTGGCCCGGGATCCCGCTGTAGGATCGGTGCCTCCATGATCGAGACCGCCCTCACGGCCGAAGACAAGTACCGGCTCCTCCTGGAGGTCTCCGAGGCGGCCAACTCGCGGCTGGAGATCGCCGCCGTGCTGGAGGCGGTGACCAGCGCCCTCTCGCCGTCGATCGAGGTCGACGGGGTCGGCGTCGTCACCATCGACGGCGAGCACCTGGTCCCCCATGCCCTGTACATCCGAGGGGTCGAACGCCATGTGGGGGATTCCTTCGCCGACGTCATGGCGCGGTGGCTCCACGTCCCCAGCGAGGAGGTCACCCACAGAATTATTCATCGGGCGCCGCTGGCGGGCTCGGGCACGGAGCACGTCGGGCGGACGGGGCGGGCCTACGTCTGCGAGGACCTGACCCGCGGCAGCCGGTTCCCCGAAGACGCCCGCCTGCTCGCCGCAGGCGTGCTCTCCTACGTGCGGGTCCCCCTCGAGATCCGGGGACGGCTGGTCGGCTCGATGACGTTCTCGCGCATCGCGCCCGGCCCCTTTCCTCGCCACGAGGTCGACATCTTCGAGGCCGTGGCCCGGCCCATCGCCGCCGCCGTGGCCAACGCGCTGGCCTTCGAGGAGATCTCCCGCCTCTCCCACCAGCTCCAGGCCGAGAACCTCGCCCTGCGCCAGGAGATCGACGAGCGCAGCATGTTCGAGGAGATCGTCGGCGTCTCGCAACCGCTGCGCGAGGCCCTGGCCCGCGTCGACAAAGTGGCGTCCACGGACGCCACGGTGCTGATCACCGGCGAGACCGGCACCGGCAAGGAGCTGGTGGCCCGCGCCATCCACCGCCGGTCCAAGCGGGCGCATCGGGCCCTGGTGGCGGTCAACTGCGCGGCCCTGCCAGCCTCGCTCATCGCCTCCGAGCTGTTCGGGCACGAGAAGGGGGCATTCACCGGCGCTCTCCAGCGCCGCATCGGCCGCTTCGAGCTGGCCGCCGGCGGCTCGATCTTCCTCGACGAGGTGGGGGAGCTGCCTCCCGAGGTCCAGGCGTCGCTGCTGCGGGTCCTGCAGGAAGGCACCTTCGAACGCGTCGGCGGCGGCCAGACCATTGCCACCGACGCGCGGGTGATCGCCGCCTCCAACCGCGATCTGGCGGCGGCCGCGGCGGCGGGCTCCTTCCGCAGCGACCTCTTCTATCGCCTGAACGTCTTTCCCCTCGAGATGCCGCCCCTGCGCCAGCGCCGCGAGGACATCCCGATCCTCGTCGAGTACTTCGTCGCCCGTTACGCCGCCCGCCTCGGCAAGCGTTTCGCCAGCATCGAGAAGAGCTCGATGGAACGAATCGTCGACTATTCCTGGCCGGGCAACGTGCGGGAGCTGCAGAACGTCATCGAGCGGGCCGCCATCCTCTCCGAGGGTGACGTGCTGCGGGTCGATGAGCCTCTCCTCGCCACGTCGGCCGGCACCGTCTCCTCCGCGCCGGGCCTGCCGCTCCCGGACCGGCTGCGCGACGAGGAGCGGCGCCAGATCGAGGAGGCGCTGGCCCGGGCCGGGGGCCGGGTTTCCGGCGCCGCCGGCGCCGCCGCGATCCTGGGCGTTCCCGCCACCACCCTGGAGTCGCGGATCAGGCGTCTCCGCATCGACAAGCGCCAGTTCCGGCCAGGGCCTCACGAGATCTCGTGAATTGACGGGATCTCGTTACGATCCCGCTCCGTAAGTCCCCGTAAGCTCTTGATTCTTCAGCGTCGCCTCGCTGGCATGGGACATGTACTCGTTCCCTCGGCGGGAGCATAGACGATGTTGCGCATCGAGACCCGATCCGAGACCCCTGAAGCCGTCACCTATGCCCTCGCCGGACAGGTCACGCTGGAGCACCTCTCCGAGCTGAAGGAGCTGGTGTCTGCGGCCCGGGCCGGCGGCCGGAAGGCGGTCCTCGATCTGGCCGGCGTCGTCCTCGTGGACCGCGAGTTCGTCCGCTACCTGGCGTGCGGCCGGGGAGCGGGAGTGGAGTTGGCCAACTGCCCCGCCTACGTCCTCTCGTGGCTGCGCTGCGAGGGAGAAGAAGACCGGGAGAGGAAGACATCATGAAGCTTCGCATTCTGGCCGCGCTGCTGCCGCTGGCTTTGGCCGGGGCGGGCGCGGCATGGGGAGAGCAGCCGGCGGCGGCGCCGTTGCGGCTGTCGCTCGCCGACGCCATCGCGCAGGCCCTCGACGAGGGCACGGCGGCGCGGCTGGCCACGGCGCGCATCGCCGAGGCGCAGGCGGCGGCGCAGGAGGCCCGCTCGGCCCTGCAGCCGCAGTTGAGCGCCGGCAGCCTGCTGGCCAACGAGAGCATCAACCTGGCCACTTTCGGCTTCACCCCGCCTCCCGGCGAGCCCAACGTCACCGAGCCGTTCAACGTCGTGGACTTCCACGTCACGGTGGCGATGAACGTCATCGATCTCGCCGCCCGCCGCCGCTATCGGGCGGCGCAAGCCGGCGTGCAGGTGAGCGAGGAGGAGAGGCGCCGCATCGCCAACGATGTGGCGGCGGCGGTGGCTTCGCTGTACGTGGCGGTGGGGCGCAGCTCGGCCCGCATCGACGAGATCCGCGCCAACGTCGACCTCTTCGAGCGGCTGCGCCAGCTCGCGGTCGACCAGAAGCAGGCCGGCGTGGGCACCCGTCTCGACACCACGCGGGCGGAGGTCCAGCTCGCCCGCCAGCGCCAGGCCTTGCTGGTGGCCACCAACCAGCGCGACGTCGCGCGCCTCGCCCTGCTGCGGGCTATCGGCGCCGATCTCGGCAGCGAGGTGGTGCTGGCCGACGACTGGAGCCGCGAGATGGTTGCTGTGCCGCCGCTCGCCGAGGCGCTGACCGCGGCGCGGCAGGGGCGGCCCGAGCTGGCGGTGATCGAGCAGCGCCTGCGCGCGGCGGATCTCACCCTGGCGGCGGCCCGCGCCGAGAAATTCCCCACGCTGGGCACCCAGGCGCAGGGCATCGAGAGCGGCAACCGGGCCAGCGACCTGGAATGGAGCCGCACGATCGGCGCCATGGTCACCGTGCCGCTTTTCACCGGCCGCCGCACCGAAGCGCGGGTGGCCGCGGCCCGTTCGCAGCAGGCGCAGCTCCTGATCGAGCGGCAGGACGCCGAGCGGCAGATCGAGCAGGAGGTGCGCCAGGCCGTTCTCGCCGTGGAGAACGCCCACAGCCGCGTCGACCTGGCCAACCAGAACGTGCGGCTGGCGGAGGACGAGCTCGAGCAGGCGAGCGACCGTTTCAAGGCCGGCGTCGCGCCGTCGATCGAGGTCGACAACGCGCAGACGTCGCTGGCCGCCGCCCGCGACCTGCGGGTGGACGCGCTGGCCGACGAGGCCCAGGCGCGTTTCGACCTGGCGCGGGCCACCGGCCAGATCCGCGCCTTGATTCCCGAACCCAACGCAACCCGCAACGCCCGCCAGGGGGAGGAAGCGAGATGAGCAGTCCATTGAGAATCGAGAAGCAGGAGCCGGCGGAGCCCGCGCCGGCGGTGAAGGCGAAGCGGCGGGTGCCGCGCAAGGTCGTCGTGCTCACGATCCTGGCGCTGCTGGTGGTCGTCGGCGGCATCCTGGGCTACCGCACCATCGTCTTCTACGAGCACCACGCCACCACCGACGACGCGCAGATCGACAGCCACATCGATCCCGTGCTGCCCCGCGTCTCCGGCTACGTGGCCGAGGTTCTGGTGAAGGATAACCAACCGGTCCGCGCCGGCGACGTGCTGGTGCGGATCGACCCGCGCGACCTGCAAGCCAAGCTGGACCAGGAGCAGGCGGCGCTGCTCAACGCCGAGGCCGCCGTCGCCGTGGCCCGCGCCGCCGTGGCGGGCACGCAGGCGAACGTGGCGAGCGCCCGGGCCAAAGCCTCCAGCTCTCAGGCCGATCTGGCCGCGGCCCGCACCCGCCAGCAGCAGACTGCCGCCGATCTCGCCCGTTACAAGGCTCTGTACGCCAAGGAGGAGGTCTCGCAGCAGCAGTACGACGCGGCCTCAGCCGCCGCCGATGCCGCCCGTGCCGCGGTCGAGGCCGCCGGAGCGACGGCCCAGTCCTCGCGCGCCAACATCGAGGCCATGTCGGCCCAGCTCGCCGCCGCGCAGCGGCAGGTGGAGGCGGCCGAGGCGCAGGTGGCCCAGCATCGGGCCACGCTGGAAGCGGCGCGGCTCCAGCTCTCCTATGCGGTGGTGACAGCGCCGGTCTCAGGCATCGTCTCGAAGAAGGCCGTCGAGGTGGGGCAGTTCGTCCAGGCCGGCCAGCCGCTGCTCGCCGTCGTTCAGGGGCACGACACCTGGGTGACCGCCAACTTCAAGGAGACGCAGCTCGCCAAGATGCACCCCGGCCAGCCGGTGGAGATCGAGGTCGACGCCTATCCCGGCCGCACCTTCCACGGCCGCGTCGAGTCACTGGCCGCCGCCACCGGCGCCAGGTTCTCGCTGCTGCCGCCCGACAACGCCACCGGCAACTTCACGAAAGTCGTGCAGCGGGTGCCGGTGAAGATCGTCTTCACCGACGAGCCGGACACGAGCCGGCCGCTACGGGTGGGCATGAACGTCTCCGTGGTCGTGGACGTCGGCTGAGGCGCGCGGGAGCGAGGAGAGAGCGCATGTCCGAGACCGGCGCCAACAAGTGGATCATCACGGTCACGGTGATCCTCGCCTCGATGATCGAGCTGATCGACACCTCGATCGTCAACGTCGCTCTGCCGCAGATGATGGGCAACCTGGGCGCGACGCTCGATCAGATCGCCTGGGTGGTGACCGGCTATGTGGTGGCCAACGTGATCGTCATTCCGATGACGGGCTGGCTCGCCTCGGTCTTCGGGCGGCGCAACTACTTCACTTTCTCGCTGATCCTCTTCACCGTCACCTCGTTCTTCTGCGGCCACGCCACCAGTCTTTGGGAGCTGGTGATCTTCCGCTTCCTGCAGGGAGCGGCCGGCGGCGCCATGCTCTCGACCTCGCAGGCGATCCTGGTGGAGACCTTTCCGCCCGAGGAGCTGGGCATGGCCAACGGCCTCTTCGGCCTCGGCGTGGTGGTGGGCCCGACGGTCGGCCCTACGCTCGGCGGCTGGATCACCGACAGTTACTCCTGGCGCTGGATCTTCTACGTCAACCTGCCGATCGGCATCATCGCCGCCTTGATGGCCATGGCCTTCATTCCCGATCCTCACGAGAGGCGCAGGAACGCCACCGTGGACTGGCTGGGGATCGGCCTGCTGGTCGTGGGCATCGGCTCGCTGCAGATCGTCCTCGAGCGGGGCGAGAGCGAAGACTGGTTTGCGGCCACCTACATCACGGTGCTGACGTTCGTCGCCGTCCTCGGCATCGCGGCGTTCATCTGGCGCGAGCTCTCGACGTCCAACCCGGTGGTGGACCTGCACGTCCTCAGAGACCGTTCTCTGGCGCTGGGGACGGTCTTCACCTTCATCCTCGGCTTCGGCCTCTACGCCTCGGTGTTCATCCTTCCCGTCTTCGCCCAGAACCTGCTGGGCTTCACGGCCATGCAGACGGGGCTCATCCTGTTGCCGGGATCGCTGGCCACGGCGGTGATGATGCCGCTCGTCGGCCGTCTGCTGCAACGCGGCGTGCCGCCGCAGCTCATGAACGCTCTGGGCTTCGTCTGCTTCTTCTTCTTCACCCTGATGATGTCCCACTCGACCCTGGCGTCGGGGCGAGGCGACTTCTTCTGGCCGCTCATCCTGCGCGGCCTGGGCCTGGGGTTGCTGTTCGTGCCGCTGACCACGTTGGCCCTCTCCAACCTGCGGGGGAAAGACATCCCGCAGGGCGCCGGCCTGACCAACATGATGCGGCAGCTCGGCGGCTCGTTCGGCGTCGCCCTGGTCGCCACCTTCATCCAGCACCGCGCCTGGACGCACCGGGTGAATCTGCTCTCGCACGTCTCGATCTACGACGAGGCGGTGCGCCAGCGGCTGGCGGCGATCACGCAGGGGCTGATGGCGCGGGGCTCGACCCTCTATCAGGCGCAGCAGCAGGCCTACGGCGCGATCGAGGGCACGGTCGTCAAGCAGACCTTCCTGCTCACCTATATGGATGCCTTCCGGGTGGTGGGCATCTTCTTCCTCTGCTGCATCCCGCTGCTGCTTCTCTTCAGACGCCGGAAGGGAGGAGCGGCGGCGCCGGCGCCGCTCCACTGAGCCGAGATCTCTACTCTGGTGGAAGCGTCAACTGCAGCTCCGTCGTCTGGAGCGCAGGCAGGGAGACTTCCGAGAGGTAGCCCTGGCGGTGGCCGATCGCGATGGCGCTTTCGGAAGACCGGGTATTGAGGTACAACTCATACTCGCCGGGTGCCAGGCCTGCAAGGACGAGGTGGCCGGTTCCGTCCGTCTCGGCAGGCAGTCCGAGTAATTGTAGATGGGTGGCGAGAACGCTCCCTGGCACGATGGTGCCATTCCGTCGGATGATGACCCCGGCATGCGGGAGCGGTTTGCCCGTGCTATCTACCAGATTCAACTCCAGGGCCGAGGGAAGCGCTGGACAGCGGACGACGACCGGTGCTCCTGAGTCGCCGCTGCTGTCTGGCTGGGCAGTCGTGGGCAGATCGAACCAGGAAAGGGGGCAGCCCGGACCGGAGACGAAGACGCGCGGCGGTCCGAGTGGGATCTCGACCTCGAATCCGCCGTCCGTCGTCGAACGAGTCGCTGAATAGAGAAATGGCCCCCGTTCGAGGGAGGCTTCAATGCTTCCCACCCACGCATTCGGGACCGGGTTGCCGGCGGCCGAAAGCACCTTCCCTTCAATCGTTGCTTTACGCCTGAGGACCAAGGTGACGAAAGGGATCGGCTCCTCCCGCTTGACCTGCACGTCCACCGACTCGGATTCTCGATAACCGGATTTCATCGCGTGCAGCATCGCAGTTCCCTCACCCTCGACGGGGAACTCGAACCTGCCTTCGGCGTCGGTGTGCGCCACTCGAACGCCTTCCCAACGCAGTCCGACGTGCGCCGCCTCGACCGGTTGGCCGTCCTCGTCTACTACCCTGCCTTCGAAGGCAGTGCCGTTGAGGTCGAAATCCACCTGCCGCTCGTCGTCTCCATCCGTTGTCAAGTCCCGCTGACTTGCTGCAGGGGTTTTGGACGGGGAGCGCACCATCAGGCCGTACCTCCCGGGCGTCCAGACAGTAAACTCGTACCGCCCCTCGTCGTCGCTTACGGATTCGGCACTCGTGTCGGCGCGGGCCATTCTGGGGGGACGGCCAGAGTCCAGAAGGATGGCTTCCACCGAATACCCTCGGGCCGCTTTGGCACCCCGCCGCACCACGCCGTAAATCCGAGTCGGAGCGAGAGCTACATCCTCTTGCGTGTCCTGTGCCTCGAGCACGCTCACCCAGCGGTTAACCTGTGCGGTACTCTCCAGAATACGGACGCGCAATTTATAGAATCCCTGAGCCAGGCGAGCCGAGCGGCAGAGACCCTGGGAGTCCGTAAACCCTTCCCATAGCTGCCTCAGGGGTTCTCGATCGCGCGCGTCTGCCAGAGGGGAATAGACATAGCAGGTGGCCCTCGCGAGAGGGCGGCCATGGATGGTTATGCGAGCGGCGATGCGTCCTCCAGTTCCCAAGTCCATCGTCCGGAAGGCGAAGGTGCCCGGGGTCGCGGTGAGCCCACGCAACTCGGACGAGATGAACTCCGGATGGCGCGCTGTTAAGCTGGCCATGACAGGCAACAGGCCTGACAGGAGGACAAGGCCATCCGCTCCCGAGACGGCGGTCGCAACCGGACGGTCCTGCTCACCGTATCCGACGGTGTCCATAATCTCTACTTGCGTTCGGCTGACGGGGCGAAAGCTCGTGGCGCTCCGGATGCGTGCGACGAGAGACCATCCTTTCCGCCGATGATACGTAAGCTCGACACGGGAAGCTGGCGCTGCCCTCAGACGGTGCAAGTCTGGTGCGTTGAGTGCCAGCGAAAGAGAGGCGATGAACTCTCCCGCCGGCACTTTGATTTCCCCTTTTTCGGACTTCATTTGGACGCGAAAGGCCGGCTCACGAAAGGTGGGATTCTCCGGCAAATAGAGGGAGATCGTGAGGAGTTGCAGATCTTCTCCTGCGATTCGTAGCCATGCCTTGCGTGGAACCTCGATTCGGAACGAGCCGTCGGATTGCTTCTGAAGGGCCTCACGGCGGACGTAGACGGGCCCATGGTTCTCGCCTTCAATCCGTAAACCGAAAAAGCTGCCGGGCGGATGTACTCTCCCCCTCGGTTTGAGCCGCTGGCAGTCGTTCCGTAACTCGACCTGAAAACACAGGTCGAGCACCTCATCGATTCTGTTTCCGCGATCGTCGACTACTTGAACAGTAGGCGGTGAAGAGACGATCCCTGCGTGCACGGACGCAGTGCAGAGCAGGGCTGCGCCGAGGATGAACCCTGCTCGTTGCAGTCTTTTGAGCCGGGGCATCAGGTGCGAGCCTTGAGGTGAACCACCAGAACCTCTTTCCCTCCGTCGGGAAGGAACGCGGATCGAATGATCCTGCACTGCTGGGTTTGGAAGGTCGGGAATAAGTCCCTCGCCGCAGCGGACTCGGGCTCTTGGGTCTTGAGGCAGCCAGGCTCCGAGCAAGCGAATTCCGCACAGTAGTCAATGAACTCGAGGCACTCATGGTTGCTGAATATACCGAATCCGCAGTATGCGTTGCCGTAGATATCGAGATAACATCGTCCACTGCAAAGGCACTGGGCTGATGCAGCGCTAGGAGAGAGGCCGATGAATGCCACAGCCAGACAAATCGTGAAAAGGACGGCGAAACGCTTGTTCATTTTCACACCTCCTCAGTTTCGGATATCTGACCTCCAGAGTATGACAGCGCTTTCGTTTCGTCAACACTAAAGAGAACATGAGCCCTGGTCGGGTTCCTCCCCATACGGAGCGGGTTCTCCCTCATGCTGGGCGAGGCCTCGCACCCGCGGGGGAGGTCTTCCCCCGGACGGGGGAGTTTTCTCCCCACGAGGGGGAGTTTCTCCCCCCGGCGGGGGGAAATCTCCCCCGCGTGGGGGGACTGTTGCCCCTGCAGGGGGGAGAATCGCCCCCATCAGCGGGAATGCTTTTCCCGCTGGGGGGAATATCTCCCCCGTCTGGGGGAAAGTCTCCCCCGCGCGGAGGAAAACTCATCACGGTGGGCGGCGAGCCCGGAGTCGAGGGTGTAAGTCTCAGACCCGTAAGAGATTGTCGCCTTACTGCACCGGCGCCGGCGATGTGAACACCGAGTCCGGGAGGTGATCGGAGACGGCGATGTCCGTGAGCTCCAGCTTGCGGTCGTCCCCGACGTGGGAGCGGTGCGGGGCGAGCATGATGTCGCCGTACTTCTGCCAGCCGTCCCAGAGCCATACCATCGGCGGGCCCTCCTTCGGCATGTCCTGCAGGATGAACGCCCAGCGGTCCATCAGGCCGGTGTCGCGGTTGATGTAGGCCCAGTAGCGATCGCCCGGGGTCAGACCGACGTTCTGGAAGGAGAGCGCCAGCTTGTCGTAGGTCTTGCCGTCGATCGTCTCCTCGCCGGCGTAGGAGAGGTTCACCCCGGGGTCCTGGATCTTGTAAGGCATCAGCAGCCAGTAGGTGTCGTTCACCCAGGCGCCGTAGGCCGCCTCCAGCAGTTGCTTGGCCTGATCCCCCTCGGCCTTCTGGCCGTCCAGGTACGCTGTGCCTTCCTTGGTGTTGATGTTCTCCAGGACGACGTACTTCTTGCCCTCCTTGTTCTGGCCCTCGACGCGGTAGCGGCCGGTCCACTTGTCCCACCAGTGGGTGCGTCGGCCGGCGAACGTGAAGTGGATGTAGCGAGTCTTGTCCCACGCCTCCTTGCCGCCGAGGGCCTTCATGACCCGGTCGGCGACGGCCTGGGCGGACCGGTTCTCCTGCGCAGAGGCGAGGTGGGAAAGGACAGCAAGGACGGCAAAGGCAGCAAGGACGGCGATTCGTCGAGGCATGGGGATCTCCTTTCGAGGTCTCTCCACGACTTGCAGATGGTAATACAAGGGGCGGCGGATACAATCGCCTAGTCAGGCACGCGATCCGCATCCCTCCAGGATCGCCATCCAGGGTGGGGAGCCTTCCATGAGTACACACGATACAAGCCGCACCAACCGCCTCGCCGGCGAGAGCAGTCCATACCTCCTGCTGCACCAGCACAATCCCGTCGACTGGTACCCCTGGGGAGAGGAGGCGCTGGAGCGGGCCCGGCGGGAGGACAAGCCGATCTTCCTTTCCGTGGGCTACTCGACCTGCTACTGGTGCCACGTCATGGAGAGGGAGTCGTTCTCCTCTCCCGAGACCGCGGAGCTGATGAACCGCGAGTTCGTCAGCGTCAAGCTGGACCGGGAGGAGCGGCCGGACCTCGACGAGATCTACATGACGGCGACGCAGATCCTCTCGGGACAGGGCGGATGGCCGAACTCGGTGTTCCTGACGCCGGATCTGAAGCCCTTCTACGCCGGCACGTATTTCCCGCCGGACGACCGCTACGGCCGCCCCGGCTTCCGGCGCGTCCTGGAGGACCTCGCCACTGCCTGGCGCGACCGCCGGCCGGAGGTCGCGGAGCAGGCGGAGGAGATGGCGCGGGCGATGCGACGCTACCTGGAGGAGCGGGCCCGGCCCTCCCCTGAGCCGCCGAGCGGCGCCGTGGCCTTGCGGGCCCTTGAATCTCTCGCCCGGCGCTTCGACCGTGAATGGGGCGGTTTCGGTGGCGCCCCCAAGTTCCCCACGCCCTCGAACCTCTACCTTCTGCTGGAGCTGGCCAGCGAGCGCCCGGAGGCGGCGGAGATGCTAGCCGCGACGCTGGACCAGATGGCCCGCGGCGGCATCTACGACCAGCTCGGCGGCGGCTTCCACCGCTACGCCACCGACCGCGAGTGGAAGATTCCCCATTTCGAGAAGATGCTCTACGACAACGGCTTCCTCCTGGAGCTGTACGCCCGCGAGCACGCCCGCACGGGTGATCCGCAGGCAGCGCGCGTCGTCCGCGAGACCGCCGCGTGGCTGGAGCGGGAGATGACCTCTCCCGAGGGCGCCTTCTGGAGCGCGATCGACGCCGAGACCCACGGCCACGAGGGAGCCTTCTACGTCTGGACGCGGGAGGAGCTCCTCGATGGGCTCGGCGAGGAAGACTTCACCTTCCTCGCTCCCCTCCTGGGCTTCGGCGGGCCTCCTTTCTTCGAGGAGAGCCGTTACGTGCTCCATCTTCCCGAGCGGTTCGACGAGGCGGCCCGGCGCCGGCGGACGCCTCTGGACGAGCTGATGCGGGACTTCGACGCCGGCAGAGAGAAGCTGTTCGCTGCCCGCGCCCGGCGCGAGCGGCCGCTGACGGACGACAAGATCCTGGCCGACTGGAACGGCATGGTGATCGCTGGCCTGGCGGTGGCGGGGAAGCTGCTGAACGAGCCTTCGTTCGTGGAACGGGCGGCGCGGGCGGCGGATTTCGTCCTCGCCACGATGCGCCCTGCCGGCGGCCCGCTGCTCCACGCCTGGCGCAAGGGCCAGGGTCGGATCCCGGCCTATCTGAGCGACTACGTTTTCCTCGTCCGCGGCCTTCTCGCCCTGCACGAGGCCACGGGGGAGGAGCGCTGGCTCCGTGCCGCCGGCGAGTTGACCGGCGAGCAGGTGAGACGGCTGCGCGATCCCCACGGCGGCTTTTTCGTGGCGGGAGTGAGCCCGGACGTCCTCTTCCGCAGCAAGGAAGTGTTCGACGGCGCGACTCCCGCGGGCAACGCCGTTGCGGTGCTCAACCTGATCGACCTCGCCCATAGGACGGGAGATCTCGGCTGGCGGGCCGAGGCGCGGATGGCGTTGTGCGCCTTCGGCTCGGTGATCGAGAGCCACCCCGACGCCGTCCGCATGCTGGTGATCGCCGTCCATCGCTACCATGAGACGGGAGGTGGCCCCGAAGAGGCCGAAGCGCAGTACGACGAGACGCGGGCGGCCCACGAGCGCAGCGCCGAGGCGGCCGGGGTGGGCAAGCTGGAGCACGAGGCGGAGAAGGTCGTCGCGCCTCACCTGACCTGGGACGGCGAAGGGACCAGGGGATGGCGCCCCTTCCGCTTGATCCTGGAGATCGCTCCCGGCTGGCACCTGCAGGCGAACCCGGCCACGGAGCCGTACCTCGTCGCCACCGAGCTGCAGGCCAGACAGGGATGCGAGCTGCGGAACGTGCGCTACCCCGAGGGCGAGCGGTTCCCCTCCCGCTTCTCCCAGCAGCCGATCGCGGTCTACACCGGGCGAGTGGAGATCACCGGCGAGGTCCTCGGGACGGAGCGGCCGGCGCTCACGTATCAGCCTTGTGACGATGCGCGGTGCCTGCCGCCGGTGACGCGGAAATTGGCTTAACGGCGGGCGGGGGAGCCCCCCTTGCTATACTGATCCCCCGACATGCTCCACCATTCGACTCCCACCCGCGCCTCCCGAACCGCGGCCCTGGCGTGCCTCGCCCTGGGCCTGCTTGGACTCCTGACGCCCCTCGTGGCCGCGGCTCCTGCCGCCGGCTCGGGGGAGGTGCTCGTCGTCCGCGTCAAATCCGCCATCCAACCCGTCTCCGCCGAGCTGATCACCGATGCCGTGGCCGAGGCGGACCGGACGGGGGCGGCGGCCCTGATCATCGAGCTGGACACGGCCGGCGGATTGATGACCTCGACCCGCGACATCACGACGGCCATCCTGGGCGCGCGGACGCCGGTGGCGGTCTATGTGGCACCCAGCGGCGCCCAGGCCGCCTCGGCCGGATTCTTCATCCTGATGTCCGCCGACGTGGCCGCCATGGCTCCCGGCACCAACGCCGGCGCGGCGCATCCGGTCGGCGGGCAGGGCGACGACATCCCGGGGGTTCTGGGGCAGAAGGTGGAGCAGGATGCAGCGGCAAACATCCGCTCGCTGGCCGCCCGCAACGGCCGAAACGCGGCGCTTGCCGAGGAAGCGGTGGTGAAGAGCCGCTCCTTCACGGCCCACGAGGCCCTGGAGGGGAAGCTGATCGATGTCGTGGCCCCGAACCTCGGCAGCCTCGTTCGCGCCCTCGACGGCCGGACGGTGAAGCGGGGCGAAGCGGTCGCAACGGTGCGCACGGCGGGGGCCGAAGTACGGCGGTTCAAGGTCTCGCCGCTGCGCGAGCTCCTCGGCGTGCTCGCCGATCCGAACGTCGCCTATCTCCTCTTCGGCCTCGGCTGGCTCGGGCTGCTCTTCGAGCTGATGCACCCGGGCGCCGTGCTGCCCGGAGTGGTGGGCGCGATCTGTCTCATCCTCGGCTTCTATGGGCTCTCCGTGCTGCCGGTCAACTACGCGGGGCTGGCGCTGATCTTCCTCGCTGTCATCTTCTTCATCCTGGAGATCAAGGTCACGAGCTACGGCATGCTGACGGTGGCCGGTGTGATCAGCCTCGTGCTCGGATCGCTCATGCTGTTCAAGACTCCGGAGCCGGCCCTGCGGGTCAGCGTGGAATTGATCGCGATGCTCGCGACATTTTCCCTTCTGGTAGTCGGCTTTCTCGCCTTCATGGCGCTGCGGGCCCAGCGCGCGCCGGTCCGCACGGGCATCGAGGGATTGGTTCACGAGGTCGGCATCGCCCGGACGCCGCTGAGCCCGCGCGGCAAGATCTTCGTCCATGGCGAGATCTGGGACGCGGTGTCCGACGAGCCGGTGGCAGCGGGAGAGCCGGTTGAGATCATGGCCGTTCGCAACATGACCCTGGGGGTACGCCGCCGCCAGGATTTGATCGTATAAAGGGGCTCGTGCGATGAGTTACGGACTGATCGTCATCATATTCATTGCGATCTTTTTGTTTTTCAAGTGGGTCAACATCCTCAGGGAATACGAGCGTGCGGTGACCTTCTGGCTCGGCCGGTTGTCCTCTCGTCCGAAGGGACCGGGCCTGGTCTTCATCTTCTGGCCGTTCGAGGTGATGATCAAAGTGTCGTTGCAGACCGTGGTGCTCGACGTGCCGCCACAGGACGTGATCACCCGGGACAACGTGTCGGTGAAGGTGAACGCGATCGTCTACTTCCGCGTCGTCGATCCGCAGAAGGCGATCGTCGAGGTGCAAAACTACCTCTACGCCACCAGCCAGCTCGCCCAGACCACGCTGCGGTCGGTGCTCGGCGAGGCCGAGCTGGACGACCTGCTCTCCCAGCGGGACAAGCTGAACGCCCAGCTCCAGGAGATCATCGACCAGCATACCGGCCCCTGGGGCATCAAGGTGTCGATGGTGGAGGTCAAGAACGTCGACCTGCCGCCGGACATGCAGCGGGCGATGGCGCGGCAGGCCGAGGCCGAGCGCGAGAAGCGGGCCAAGATCATCCACGCCGACGGTGAGCTGCAGGCTTCGGTAAAGCTGGCCGAGGCGGCGAACATCGTTTCCGGGAATCCGGTGACCCTGCAGCTCCGCTATCTGCAGACGCTGACCGAGATCTCGGCGGAGAAGAACTCGACGATCATCTTCCCCTTCCCCATCGACCTCATCAAGGCGTTCGCCAAGTTTGACGCCACCTAACGAGGAGTCCGAATCGACGTGGCTGAATCGCACGAGCCGAGCTATTACGAGATCGCGCTGACCAACCGTCAGGTGGTCGTCGCCTTCGTCATCCTGCTGATCTGTCTGCTTTCCGCGTTCTTTTCCGGTGTGTGGATCGGCCGCGAGGGCACCGCCCGCACGGCCCAGGAGCAGGTGGTCCGCAACACGCCGCCTCCGGCTTCCGACGAAGGAAAGAACCTGGAGGAGCTGGAGTTCTTCGATTCGCGCGGCAAGGCAGGGGATGGCAAGCCCGTGACGCTGCCGGAGGAGGACGCCCAGGAGCAGACGCCGGCTTCGGCCGACACCACGTTGCAGGAAGACCTCGCGGGAACCGGGGCTACGGCCGGCGAGGATGCCGCGGCGCCAGCGGAAAAACCCGCTGGCGAGAGGGGACCTGCAGCGCGGCAGGCCGGCACCGCGCCGGAGGCTGATGAAGACGCTGCCGCCGAGCCGGATCGCAACGAGCGGCGTAACCGGCGCAACCGCAACGCGGATCGAGCCGCCCCGGCTGCCACTCCCGAGCCCGCCATACCCAAAGGCTCGGTGGTGATTCAGGTCTTCTCCTCCGCCGACCGGAGCCAGGCGGACCGCATCCGCGAGCGGCTGGTCGGCGGCGGTTACCAGGCCTACCTGTCGCCCGTCGAGGTGGGCGGCCACACCATGTTCCGTGTCCGCATCGGTCCTTTCGGCTCGCGCAAGGATGCAGACCAGGTGGCGGAGAAGGTGCGGAAGGGGTACAAGCTGGATACGTGGGTGACGGAGTAGGGGAAGAGCCTGGTCCAATCCTTTCCTGGGCTTCAAGCAATTCCGCCCTTTGAGACCTCACCCCCTGGCCCCCTCTCCAGCTCCGCTGGAGAGGGGGCCAGGGG
>DASYTJ010000052.1:0-2544 GCA_036002325.1 Thermoanaerobaculia bacterium
TCCTCGCGCGGCTGTTCCCGCGCGGTCTCGCCGGCGAGGACGTCATCGCCGAGGTCGCGCCCGAGGGCTGGGAACGGTCGCCCCTGCTCGCCGTGTACCATCCCTCCGTCGAGCAGGTCTATCGGGAATCCGTCCGCCTTCATCGAAGCCTCGAACGCCTGGCCGGGTCTCGGCCCACTGGACCGGCCCCGCCAGAGCCGACGCTCGAGGAACTCCGGGAGCAGTGTCACGATGAACCGGTCGACCGCGAGCGGGAGGTGCGGGAGCTGGTCGGCCGTTGTCTCTGGGACGTCTTCTCGGACAATCACGACGTCATCGCCCCCGACGGACGCGAGGTCCATCTCGGTTCGTTCCGCGGCACAGGAGACTTCATCGCTGACCTGCTCAATGACGAGGTCGGCAGCCGGCACTATGACTTCATGGACTTCTACATGGGCACGATCTGGATCAACGACCGGGCCGATCTCTCGCCCGTCTACGCGATGATCTTCCGCCGCCTCGCCACCCACGGGTACGACTGGGAGTACGCCTTCCCGCGCATCCATGCCATCGACTTCGGGCATGACGGCGACGAGATCGGCGACCTCGCCGACCGGAGGGAGCAGGACCGGCAGCGAGCCGAACTCCACGAAATACTCGAGGCAGGGCACCGCGAGGCGCTCGAACTCGCAAAGGACCGGCCGCCGCCAGCAACGGTCGCTGCGTACCGCCAGGTCTACGGGGAGTTCCCGCGCGGCTGGCCGCCGTGGGACTGACTGACCCGGGCACGCTGCCGCTGCTGGCCCCGGCTCTCGCCCGCGGGGAGCTCTCGTACGCCAAGGTGCGGGCGCTGACCCGCGTGGCCACTCCCGAGACCGAAGAGCGGCTGCTGGCGCTGGGCAGGGCCGGCACCGCCGCCCACGTCGAGCGGGTCGCTCGCGGCGGGCGGCGGGTGGACCGGAAGGCCGAGGCCCGCGAGACCGCTCGGCGGCACGCGAGCCGGGCGCTGCACGTGTATCAGGACGAGGACGGCATGGTGGTCCTGCGGGGGCGGCTGGCGCCAGCGGTCGGGGCTCTGCAGCATCCCCTGGCGGGGTAGGATGGCCATTCCCAAGGCCAAGTTCATCGGCCTCTCCAAGACCTACCTGCCCAGGAAGCTCGAAGAGGAAGACCGGCCTGGATTCGCGCGTCAGCGTACCGCGTGAAACATGATATGCTGCGACGGTGAAAACGATCAGCGTCCGCGACCTGCGTCAGCGATGGCCCGAAGCCGAGGCGCGCCTGCGGATCGAGAAGGAGATCGTGATCACCCGCGACGCCAAGCCGGTCGCCAAGCTCGTGCGGATCGACGAGCGGCCGAAGGCGCGAAAGCGGTTCGATCCCGCCGCCCACGCGAGGTGGCAACGCAGAATCGCGGGTGGCAAGGTTTCGCGCTGGGTCGATCGCGCCGTACGGGAGGCCCGCGAGGATCGGCGCTGAGGCGCGGCGGAGGTGATCTACCTCGACACGAGCTGTCTGCTGAAGCTCCTGCTGGAGGAGCCGGAGAGCGAGGCGGTGCGGATGGCGGTGGCCCGCGAGTCCGAGGTCATCGTCTCGGCGCTCACGGAGCTGGAGACGGCCGTGCAGCTCAGGGCGGGCTGGCTCGCGGGGGAGTACCGCGAACGGCGGTACCGCGCCTACGTCGGCCGCTTGAACGTCTTCCGCGAAACCGACCCGTTCCGCTTTCGAGCGCTGGCCGGCTCGCTGTTCCAGACGGCGCTGCGCCAGAATCGCGGGGCGCGCAGGACCCACTGCCGAACGCTTGATCGGCTTCACCTCGCGGCCATGGAGGAACTGGGACTGCGGCGCCTCATGACCAGCGACACCGCCGAGGCCGCCGGCGCGAAGGCGCTCGGCTTCGAGGTCGTGAGCCCGGGACGGTTCTGAGAGCTCAACAGCGCGTAACCGGCAATCCGTATCCGGGATGCCTGGGTTCGGCCGGATCAGTACCCCCTGATGTACGGCAGCTTCACCGCCGTCGCCTCGATCGCCGCGCCCGCCTCCAGCAGTACCCCGGTCGAGTCCCACGTGCCGCCCACGAGCTGGTTGCGCGGCCCGTCGGAGATCGTCGCCTTGATGACGCGGTCGCCGAAGCGGACCTCTTGCCGTTCCACGTCCACCGTCACCGGCTCCTGCGAGGATTCCGCTTGACAGCCTTCAGCATGGGGGATGACCGCGTTCCGGCAGTTCCTCGCAGTATGCCGGCTCAGCGGCCCGCGCTGGCCCGGCAGGCCGGCAAGGCCGAATCTGCATTGAAAAATCATGGATGACGCCGCGATCGTCCGTCCTCCGGGCTCCACGGCGGCTCGAAAACCCGGGTGTAGAGTCGCACCAGCAGAAGGGGGACTCGCTCATGAACCTCCGCACGCCCGACATTCCCACTGGCCTGGAGCCCGCCGCGGAGCTGGATCGGCTGGGTGACGAGATCGCCGAGCTCTCGGCGCACCTCGAGGCCGCCACCGCCCGCCTCCTCGACCTGATCCGGGAGTTCGACGCCCGCGGCGGCTGGAACACCGGCTTCCGCTC
>DASYTJ010000053.1:0-59961 GCA_036002325.1 Thermoanaerobaculia bacterium
CGACACCCCTAGCCGGTGAAACCCACCGTCGTCTACGCCAAGCAGGAGGTCAGCGAACTATCGAGCAGCTGTGAGAACATCAACCCGGGTGGTCCCATGCTGGTGGCTAACCCCTGGTCCCATCCTCGTGGCTAGCGACACGGAGCCGCTCCGCAGGATCGGAGGCGCTCCGAAGCTGCGAAGCGCCACCGAAGCTGCGGAGGCTCACCGAAGGTGCGGAGCCGCTCCGAAGCTGCGGAGCGCCATCGAAGCTGCGGTGTCTCTCCGAAGCTGCGGAGGGCCGCCGAAGCTGCGGAGCCGATCCGAAGGAACGGAGCCTCACCGAAGCTGCGGAGCGCCTCCGATCCTGCGGAGAGACATCGCAGCTTGGGAGACTCACCGTAGCTTCGGCGCCTCACCGTAGCTTCGGTGTCTCTCCGCGTCTTACGTATGGGACCTTCAAAGAACAAAAAAAGGGCACACGCACGGCGTGCCCCCGGTCGAATCTCAGACGTCGGAGCTGGCGGTGTCCGGCGGATCGGCCGGCGGTTCGATGGTGGGTGCGGAGCGTTCCGGGCCGGCGCGGCGGCTGCGGAGCGGCTCGATGCCGAACTCGGCGAGCTTCTCCGAGTCGACGCCGTAGTGCGCCTGGAGCAGCTTGCGCACGGCGGTGGCCACACGCTGCGTGTCCCCGGCCAGGCGCAGCAGCCGCTGACGCACGTCCTGCCGGCTCGCGATTAAAGCGGTCAGGCCGGTGTGCTCCTGGACCGCCAGCAGCGTGGCGGTGAGGAGCTGCTGCAGGTGGAGACGGACTCCCTCCAGATGCGGCAGCTCGGCCGCGTTGACCGCCAGGGCAGCGATCAGCCGGCCCAGATCGTTCAGCTTCGTTACGAGCGTCGTCTCCCGTGACATGGTCCGTCTCCTCTTGGCTCTGCCCTTCCTTTGGGGCTGGCCTTGACTGTGAGGAGCATAGAGTGCCATACTATGCAAGTGCATGTCAATAGTCTTCAGTCAGATTGGTGGCATGCTTCTGGCCTGAGCTGCGGTCGAAGATCGAATGCCATGCGTCCGGCATCGGTTTTTGGTGGAAGTGATTGGGAGGCCGATAGTTGCATGGCCGGACTCTTTGACAACTGAAGCATCGGAGACGCCCCAGTCGATCATCGATATCGGTGAGGGAACCCCAACGGCGGGGGCGTCTCCGGTTCAATCATCGATGTCTGTGGGGCGTTTCGGTCGCCTTCGTTGCCTCACGACCTCGTAGACCGCCAGCGCGACGGCGGTGGAGACATTGAGGGAGCGGATCTCCTGGTCGGCCATGGGAATCCGCAGCAGACGGTCGGGGTATCGCTCCCGCACGTCTCGTGGCAGCCCCACGCTCTCCTTGCCGAAGATCAGGACCGTCCGCGGGGGGTAGTCGACGCTCCAGAAGTCTCGTTCGCCCTCGGCGCTGAAGAGGTACGGCTCGCCGAGGTCCGGGAGCGCCGCCTCGAGCTCGGTCCAGGAAGGCCAGATCCGCGGATCGACGCGCGGCCAGTAGTCCAGCCCGGCGCGGCGCACCTGTCGCTGTGTCAGGAAGAATCCCAGCGGCCGCACCAGATGGAGCCGCGCCCCGGCGGCGAGGCAGGTGCGGCCAGCGTTGCCGGTGTTCCAGTGGATCTCCGGCTCGACGAGGACGACGTGGAGGGAACGGGCGTCGGCTTCTGTTTCCATACCAGGTTCACCTCGGGACCGTCTGCCCTTCGAAACCTCACCCCCTGACCCCCTCTCCAAATCCCTTCCTGAATTCCCCCTCTCCAGCTTCGCTGGAGGGGGGGCCAGGGGGTGAGGTCTCGGAGGGGACGCCGTCTCCTCGGCTCGAGCGCCTCTGGACCGAGAGGGGGCCGGGAACGGCCCGCCCCTGCTGCCGGTCTACAATACAGGCATGGTGATGATCGAAGTCTTCATCTCGTTCATCTGCCTCGTCAGCTTGATCGTGATCCTGCTCGAGGCGCAGCAGGCCGGCGGCTTCCGGAGGAAGTGGCCGATCGCCATCTGGGCGGTCAGCCTGGTGGCGCTGTCGCTGCTGGCCCTGCTGCGAATCGTCGTCAACCGCGATGACTGGAGCGACGCCCGCGTCCTGATGGGCTTCCTCGGCGCCGGCAACTTCCTGTTCGGCGCCGCGCTGTTGGTCCGCTGGCTCTTCTGGCGGCCCCCCTCTACCGGCGATCGGTGAGACGGCCGGTGGGCCGCCGGGCTCTACTTCAAGGCCACGTCGATCTCGCCAACCCCGCAGTCCGCCGTCACCCTCGCCTGCCCGGTTCCCTTGTTCCAGCGCAGCTCGCGCGCGATCAGACCGGCGCTCTGGTAACGCCGTCCGGCGGCGACCAGGTTGGCCTCCCCGACGCCGGTGTCGAGGTCGACCGAGCCGATCGCCTCTTTGGGCAGGGTGATGTTGATTTCGCCGACGCCCAGATCCACGGTGAGGTTGTTGGCGGTTCCCGTGACGGTCAGCTCGCCGACCCCCAACTCGGCCCGCAGCGGCAGCTCGCGCGGCACATTGATCCGGGCCTGGACGTGCAGGCCCTTGGTGCTGAACTTGGGCCAGTTCTTGATCTCGACGCGGAAGCGGTCGCCCGAGGTGTTGTAGATCAGCCGCACGCCCTTGGCCGCCTCCCGGCATCGGCTCGTCGCCTGATGATTGCAGGCGAGCTTCACATCCAGATCGATCTGCGAGCTTTCCCACGCCTCGATCCTGACTTCGCCGACCGGGAATTCGAGCGAGATCTCGTCGACGTTGCCCACCGGGACCTGCTGCCGGAACGACCGGACGATCTCCGCCGCACCGGCTGATGTGGCCATCAGCAGCGCGGTGGCGAAAAGTGTCAGAGCGGCCCTCTTGCTCATGGATTTCTCCTCCTTGGGCGTCAATACGAGGAGAACCGAGCCAGGGTTCCAGCTCGGCGGCACCGATTTTGCCAGAGGTCTCCGGCATGGAGCCGCAGACGCTCGACTTTGAGGAAGCCCACCTGGGGGACCGTCCGATCCGCGACCTTGGCCTGGCCATCAAGGGCACCGATCTGGAGGCCGTGATCGCCGAGCTCGAGGGCGAGCTCTCGGGGGCCGGCATCCGGCGGGTGCGCCCGCGCTTCTATCTCTCGACGGAATGGGGAGTGCCCTTCGGAACCGTGGCGATCGCCATTCCCTTCTACCTCGCCCGGCCGGAGCTGACGGAGCTCCACGCCGAACGGACCGGCCACGTCGAGGGTGCCGGCCGCCACGACCTGCTGCGCTATCTCCGCCACGAGATGGGCCACGTCGTCAACTACGCCTACCGGCTCTACGAGCGGGAGAGATGGGTAGAGCACTTCGGTCCGATCACCCGGCCGTACCGCGAGGAGTACCGGCCCAAGCCGTTCAGCCGCCGCTTCGTCCATCACCTGCCGGGCTGGTACGCGCAGAAGCATCCGGACGAGGACTGGGCCGAGACCTTCGCCGTATGGATGACCCCGGGCCTCGACTGGCGCGCCGAGTACGCCGACTGGCCCGAAGCGCTGGCCAAGCTGGAGATCTGCCACGAGCTGATGGGGGAGCTGCGCGACGCCGATCCGCTGGTGACGGCGGCCGATCTCGACGAAGACGTGGCCGAGATCCCCTACACGCTGGACCAGTACTATGGCTCCTGGGGGACGGTTGGCAGCGAGCTTCCGCCGGGACTGGACGGCGCGCTCCGCTCCATCTTCGAGGATTGGGGCCGGCCCGAAGGCCCCATCCGGGGTGTTCCACGCCGTCCCGCCTCCGGCCTCATCCAGCGCCTCGCTCGCGACCTGCCGGCGGAGGTGTACCGCTGGACCGGCCATTTCCCCGAGCGCACCCGCCTCCTCCTACAGCATCTCGCCGAGCGGGCCGACGCCCTCGGCCAGGTCTACCCCGAGGACCGCGAAGCGCCTGCCGTCACCGCGCTGACGACGATGGTGACCGCGCTGGCGATGAACTACGTCCACCGGGGGAGCTACATGCCGTAGCGGCTTAGAGACCGTCGATCAGGGAACCGAGGAGGAGCAGGAACCCGGCGGCGATTAACATGGGCAGGCGGCGTTCAGGCGTAGCGCTCCACCGTCAGGTCCACGATTCGCTGCACCAGCTCGGAGAACTCGATTCCCGCCGCGCTGGCCGCCGTCGCGAACTCGCTGTTCTCCTCCAGATAGCAGCTCGCGTTGACCTCGATGACGTAGATCTCTCCCGTCTCGGTCAGCCGCAGATCCACCCGGCCGTAGTCGCGCACGCGGAGGGCGCGATAGGCGTCGACGGCGGTCTTCTGGAGCTTGGCCCGCAGCTCGTCCGGGACCTCGGCCAGCACCGATTTCGTCCCCTGATACTCGACGCTGCTCTTCTTCCATTTGGCCCGGGAGCCGAGGATGTGCGGCATGCCTTCAGGCAATCCCGAGAAGTCCATCTCGATCGGCGGAAAAGCGACCGGCTCGCGGTTGCCGAGGACGCCGACGTAGAACTCCCGGCCTTCGATGTACTCCTCGACGAGGGCGCTGTCGCCGATCTTCTTGTGAATGGCGAGGACGCGCTCCATCAGCGAGGTCGTGTCCCGCACCAGGGAATCGCCGTCGATGCCGATCGAGGCGTCGGCCGTCAGCGGTTTGACGAAGAGCGGCAGGCGGAGATTGCCCGCCGTCTCGAAGTCGGCGTCCTGCGAGAAGACGGCGAAGTGAGGATAGAGGATGTTCTCGAAGGCGAAGACCTTCTTGGCGAGCCCTTTGTCCTGCCGCAGATACAGCTCGCCGGGCCCGCCGCCCGTATACCGCAGCCGCAGGAGATCGAGGACCCCGGCTACCGCGACGTCGCCCCCGGTATTGCTGCCGAAGCTTTCGAGGAGATTGAACACCAGGTCCGTCTTGCGCCGCGCGAGGCCGGCGACCAGCTTCCGCACGTCGTCGCGGACCGCCAGGATCGAAGCCCGGTGCTTGTTCCGGCGCAACGCTGTGACCACCTGATCGACGACGATGTCGTAGGACTTGGGGTCTTCGCGTTCGAGCCCTGCCAGAACGGTGACGTTCATCGGACCGTGCTGCATGCAAACGTTGCGCCCTGAGGGGCATTCATCTTGCAGGGAGGGGTGGAGACGGTCGGAGCCGGCGTGAGACTCCGGCGCGGTTCTCATCCCGAAGGAGGTTTCCCATGAACCGTCTGAATACGATCTCGGCGCGCGCCGCCGTCGTGGGTTGGCTGGCGGTCCTGCTTGTTCTCCTAAGCTGCTCGACGAACCCGGCGACCGGCAAGCGCCAGCTCGCGCTCATCTCCGAAGAGCAGGAGATCGCGATGGGGCGCGAAGCCGATCAGCAGGTCCAGCAGCAGCTCGGCCTCTATAACGACGCCGAGCTCCAGAGCTACGTCAACCGGATCGGCCAGAAGCTCGCCGCGGCTTCGGAGCGCCCCAACCTGCAATGGACGTTCCGGGTGGTGGACGATCCGGTGGTCAACGCCTTCGCCCTGCCCGGCGGCCACATCTACGTGACGCGCGGGCTCTTGACCCACCTCACTTCCGAAGCCGAGCTGGCCTCGGTTCTCGGCCACGAGATCGGCCACGTCACCGCCCGCCACAGCGTCGAGCAGATGAGCAAGGCGCAGCTCGCCCAGATCGGGCTGATCGCGGGGATGATCGTCAAGCCCGAGCTGGCCAACTACGGGGACCTTGTGAACACGGGCCTGCAGCTCATGTTCCTGAAGTTCAGCCGCGACGACGAGCGCCAGGCCGACGATCTCGGACTGCGCTACATCTACCAGCGGAACTACGATCCCCGCGAGATGCCGCAGGTCTTTGAGACCCTGCGCCGGGTCAGCGCGCAGCAAGGGAGTGGGAGGCTTCCCGGCTGGCTCGCCACCCACCCCACCGAGGAGGCGCGCATCCGCACGATCAGCAGCGAGGTCGCCAAGCTCGACGTCTCCGGCAACCGCATCGTCAATCGCGAGCAGTACGTCAAGCAGCTCGACAACGTCGTCTTCGGGCCCAATCCGCGCGAGGGCTACTTCGCGGGGAACACCTTCATCCAGCCCGACCTCGGCATCCAGATCCGTTTCCCCGAGGGCTGGCGGACCAGCAATGAGAAGGCGTCCGTGGGCGCCATCAGCCCCAGCCAGGACGCCATCGTGGTGGTGACCCTCTCCGACCAGCGCTCGCCGCAGGCGGCGGCGCAGCAGTTCTTCGGCCAGCAGGGCATCCAGCAAGGCCAGTCGCTGCGCACGGACCTTGGCGGTCTGCCGGCGGTGGCGCGGGTTTTCGGCGCGCAAACCCAGTCGGGAGAGATCCAGGGGATCGCCGCCTTCGTGGAGAACGCCGGCAAGGTCTATCGCATCCTGGGCTACACCACGGCACAGAACTTCCGCCGCTATGACGACGTGCTGTCCAGCTCCATTGGCAGCTTCGGCCGGGTGACGGACCGCCAGGCGCTGAACGTCGAGCCGAAGCGGGTGGACGTGGTGTCGTTGCCTTCCGCCATGACCCTGGAGGAGTTCACGCGGCGCTACCCGTCGACGGTGGACACGCAGACGATCGCCATCATCAACCAGGCGGACCCGAATACCCGTTTTCCGGCGGGGACCGAGGTCAAGCGCGTCGTGGGCGGCCAGTTGCCGACGGAGCGGGGACGATAGAGAAAGGAGAGACCGATGTTAGGTGATGTCAACGTCCAGCCGATGCTCCCGGTCAAGGATCTGGGGGTGGCAGAGAAGTTCTATGAGGAGAAACTGGGGCTCAAGAAAGTCGGTGGAGAGCCCGGCACTGCCGTGACCTATCAGAGCGGCAGGACGACGCTGAACGTCTACCGCTCTGAGTTCGCGGGCACCAATAAGGGGACGGCTGTGCTATGGGAAGTGAAGGATACGGAGGAGACGGTCAAGGAGCTGAAGGCCAAAGGAGTAGCCTTCGAACATTACGACCTGCCCGGCCTTACAAGGGAAGGTGACATCCACCGCGCGGATGACTTCAAGGTCGCCTGGTTCAAGGACCCGGACGGGAATATCCTATCCGTGCAGAACAAACTGTCGGGGTCTGAACGGCATTAGGCGCAGGTCAACCCATAAACCCCATATCCGGCGTCGCGAACCGTCCCAGATTGGGCAGCACGAGCGGCAGGTCGCTCTGCGCCACGCCGAACCAGCGGGCGAGCGTCGCCGAGTACTCGTCCACCGAGGTGGTCGGGATCCAGCGCCCTTCGCCGGCGTCGTTGGGGCCGCCGACGGCGAGGGTGGGGAGCTGGCCGTAGAGGCGGCCGCCGCTTACCGCGCCGCCGAGCACGAAGTGATGGCTGCCCCAGCCGTGGTCCGAACCGTCGCCGTTGGAGATGAAGGTGCGGCCGAAGTCCGAGGCGGTGAAGGCCGTCACCGTGTCGCCGATTGCCAGCTCGGTCATTGCCGCGTCGAAGGCGGATAAGGCGCCGTCGAGCTCGGCGAGCAGGTCGGCGTGCGTGCCATCGAGCGCGCTCGTCCCGATCTGGCCGCCATGCGTGTCGAAGCCCTGGCCGGCGCAGAAGAAGATCTGGCGGCGCAGGCCCAGCGTCTCGCGCACCGAGATGAGCTTGGCGATCATCTGGAGCTGCAGTCCCAAGTCGGTCTCCGGGAACTGGGTGGTGAGCGCCGGTGCCCCGGCCAGAGCGCCCGAGAGCAGCTCCTGGTTGTCGAGGGCACGCTTGAAAATCCCGCTGTAGCCGCGCTCGAAGAGGTTGCCATAGCTGCGGGAGAGCAGCCCACGAAGGGCGTTCGAGGCGGCGTCGGCTCCCTGGTCCGCGGGGACATAGGAGGTCAGGCCCACCGGTCCCTCCGGCGACACCTGGTACTGCGTGATCACCTTGCCGACCTGGAAGGTGTTGGTGCCGGCGACCGAGATGGACATTGAGATGCGGGCGTTCTCGTTGAGCGCCTGCAGCAGATCCGCCACCCGTCCGCCCCAGCCGGTGAGCGCCGGCTGATCGGGCAGCGAGGTCTGCCAGTGCACCGTCTGATCGCTGTGCGAGAAGAGCTGCGGCGGCACCGCCACCGTGCGGTTCAGGTACTCGTCGCGGGTGAGCGGCGCCACCAGCGGCCCGACGTTGGTGACCAGCGCGGCGCGGCCGGCGTTGAACAGGCCCTGGACTTTGGGGAGGCTCGGGTGGAGGCCCCACTCGCGGGAATCGCCCGGCGGCGTGGCGAGCGGATGGAGCGGCAGCAGAGAGCTCTGCGGCAGCGCCAGGGCATTGCGCGCCGCAGCGTACTGGGCGTAATCGGCGGCGAGGGTCGGCACGATGACGTTGTTGCCGTCGTTGCCGCCGTAGAGGAAGACGCAAACGAGGGTCTTGTAATCGGTGAGCGGCGCCGCCGCGGCGATGCGGTGCAGATCGAACAGCGTATGGGCCGCTGCGGTCATGCCGACCGCGGCGCAGGCGGACCGGCGGAGGAACTGACGGCGGGTGGTGCGGCGGATGTCGGTCATCTTCGTGCCTCCTATTTCTGCACCGCGGACTCGGGAGCAATGCTGGCCAGCCACAGCAGGTTGAGCACGCGCTGGTCCGCCTGGCGCGGGAAGTCGGGATCGGCAAGGGCGCTGCGCAGCAGACTTCGCGTCGAGTCGGACATCGCGCCGGCGAAGAGCAGCAGGTCGATGCGGTCGAGCAGGGCCTCGTCGTTCGCTACTTGCGGCGGTTGGAACGGCGCGAGATCGAAGCGGAACGGCCGGTTCTGCCCGGTCCCGCCGAGCACCGTGAGAGCGAAGTTGGCGGCGCCGATGACGGTCGTCTCCGTGGCGATCTGGAATTCGGGCGAGACGAGGCCCGCCTGAGCGATCTCCCCCGGCAACGCGTAGCTCGGCTCGAAAAAGTTGAACACCGTCGGCGCACGCAGCGGAGTCTGGCCGCTGTTCCGGCTCGGCCGATCGAGCGGCCCGAGCGCTCGCCACCGGCCGTTGCGCGGCTCGGCATCAACGGCGCGCAAGAGACCCACGAGGCGTACGATCGGCTCGCGCAGGTGTCCCGCGTCCGGCCGTGCCGCGACCTGCACCGCCCGCGCCTCGTAGTCGGTGAGCACGGCGCGCAACACCGCTTTGAGGTCACCCCGCTCTCCCGCGCCGTTGTTGGCGAACGCCTGGCCGCAGCGGTAGACGTACGCCGGGCTGGGATTGCTGGTCACCAGCCGCTGGATCAGGAAGCGGCAGAAGAAGGGGCCGACGTTGGGATGATGGAAGATGACGTCGAGCGCCTGCTCGAGGTCCACCTGAGCGTTCTGTCCCGCCGGCAGGACGGCGCCGTCGAGCAGCACCTTCTCGCCGGTATCGTGGAAGGTCTCCCAAGCCTCCATGGGGATGCGGAAGTTGCGCAGCGGGCGGAAGAAGCGCTGCGGATTGCTCTGGTTCTGGCCGCCGAGCGTCCAGCCGGTCAAAGCGCGCGAGAAGGCCTTCACCACCTCCTGATCGTAGGTGGGGATCGGCTGGTTGTCGGTATCCAACCGCAGCGTGCCATCGGGATGGAGCTCGTAGAGGCCGATGGAGAAGAGCTGCAGGATCTCGCGGGCGTAGTTCTCATTGGGACTGAGGCCGAACTCGGTGATCGCCCGGCTGCTCCCCGCCATGTCGAGGTAGACGCCCATGGTGGGACTGAGCGTCACCGCCTCCAACAGCTCGCGGAAGTTACCGAACGCGCGCTGCGTCAGCAGATCGAGATACGACGCCAGACTCTCCGGGTTGTTGCGCACGTCGGCGTCACGGTCGGAGACGACGACGAGTTCCGAGAGTGCGAAGGCAACGCGCTGGCGGAGCTGGTCCGGCCCGTTGACAGCCTGATTGAAGAAGGATTCCCGCACCAGTCCCGTCGCCGGCTCCTCGCCTCCCCCTACCAATTGGTCGTACGCGGCCAGGTGGGACGCCGCCGGCATCGCGAGCTGCTCGTCGAGCCAACGCGCGAAGCCTTTCTGCTGGAGAGCCTCGATCTCGCCCGGGCGCGGGCCGTAAGTGGCCTGCGAGAGGAAGCGAGCGACGTCTTCGGCGGTCGGCGGTCCACTCGGCAGAGGAGGCGGCGCGGGCGGCGGCGTGAAAGTCTGGCTGCCGTTGGTCTGGCGGAAGAAGCCCTTGATCTCTCCCGCGGGATAGGCGGCGGTGTGGAGGTTCAGGTAACACTCGCCGCCGCGTAGCGCGGCGAGGATCTCCGCCTTGTCAAAGGTGCCGACCGCCTGGATGCGCCACACCCGGGAGCCGTCCGTCTGCGGCGGCGCCGTGTCGACGTCGAAGAGGATCGAGCCGTCGGAGGCGTGGATGTGCTGGCTGGTGATCGGGCCGGTGAGGCTCGAGAAGGAGAAGCGCAGCACCGCCGCGCTCTGGTCCTTGGTCAGGGTCAACGTCGCGGAACCGGCGCCGCTGCTGGTGGCGCCGCTCTGGGGGGTGAGCGTGGCGAGGAAGAGGGTACCGCCCTCTTCGGAAGGTGGCGGCGGTGGCGCGGTGACGGTGTAGATGCCGGTGGTGATGGCGCTCGCCCCGACGCCCTTCTTGTGGGCGAAGGCCTTGAGTGTCGTCGTCGCCGTGAGCTGGATCGGACCCTTGTAGATCGGGCTGGTCTTGCGCGAGGGGCCGGAGCCGTCGGTCGTGTAATAGATCGTCGCGCCGGCCGTCGTGGCGGTCATGGTGACGCTGACCGGCGCCGTGTACTTTCCCGGAGAGGGTTTGAAGACCGGCGCCGCCACCGTGGCCTTCGCCGTCACGGCCGCCGGTGCCAGCACCGCGATCGCCAATCCGAGCAAGCCTACGAGAACCGCTCCGCCTCGCCATCTCATGGTGCGCCTCCGTTCCCGCTGCACCGAATCCGGGGGTGCCGCTGGCGGGTGAAACCCTCCGGGCGGCGATTTCCTGCGGGCGAAAACGCATAGGATTGCACCCGCATGCCGATGACCGGAGCCCTGACCGCGCAGCGAGCATCGCGCCGCCTTCTCGCCGGCTGCCTGGCCGCGGCGCTCCTCGTCCAGACGTCGGCCTGCACCTCGATCCGCTTCGACAAGCGCAGCGTCTATCAGTATAAGGATCCTTTCGCCGTGGAGGACGAAGCCTTCCTCCGCTCGCTGAGCGCCTTCGGCTTCGCCATGGTGGACGGCAACCGGGCCGAGATCCTCAACAACGGCGACGCGATCTTCCCCGCGATGACCGCCGCGATCCGCGAGGCGAAGCGGACGGTCAACCTCGAGTCGTACATCTTCAAGGACGATCGGGCGGGCAAGATCATTGCCCAGGCGTTGATCGACGCGGCGCGCCGCGGCGTCGAAGTGCGAGTGCTGGTGGACGGCACCGGGAGCAAGTTCGCCGGCCCCCTCCTCGCCCGCATGAGGCAGGCGGGAGTGAAGGCGACCAAGTATCACCCCATCCGGCTGTGGAGCATCTACAAGCTTCCCCGGCGGACGCACCGCAAGATCCTCGTCGTCGACGGCACCGTCAGCTTCACGGGCGGGTTCTGCATCGCCGATCAATGGCTCGGGGACGCCCGCAATCCGAAGGAGTGGCGGGACATGATGGTGCGCGCCACCGGCCCCGTCTCGGCGCAGATGCAGTCGGTCTTCAGCGAGCATTGGACGTACACCACCGGGGAGATCCTGGCGGGCGAGAAGTTCTATCCCCGCATCGAGCCGGCGGGAACCGTCAAGGCGCAGGCGATCAAGATCTCGCGCGGCGACTCCTCTTCGCTGGTGGCCATGCTCTACTACGTGGCGATCCAGTCGGCGCGGAAGTCGATCCACATCCAGAACGCCTACTTCGTGCCCACGCGGCAGATCCGCCAGGCCCTCATTCAGGCGGCGCGGCGCGGCGTCGACGTGCAGATCATGGTTCCCGGCCGGCACATCGACTGGCCGCTCGTGCGCATGGCCTCGCGCCGTCACTACGGCGAGCTTCTCACCGCGGGCGTGCGCATCCTCGAGTACAACCGCACCATGATGCACAACAAGGACGCCGTCTTCGACGGCACCTTCAGCATCGTCGGCTCGATCAACTTCGACGCCCGCTCGCTGTGGGAGAACGCCGAGGAGAGCCTGGCCTTCTATGATCGCGACTTCGGCGCGCGGATGGAGGCGACCTTCGCCGACGACGAGCAGCAATGCCGCGAGATCACCTACCAGCGCTGGAAGCGGCGCGGCGTCGAGCAGCGCCTGGCCGAGCTCGTCTCGAACCTGTTCAGGCCGCTCTACTGAAGCGAGATCGATTTGGTTCTGGCCGTCCAGGCTTCGACGAGCGCCTGATCTCGGGGATCGGCGAGAGAAGCCAGCAGCGACAAGGCCGTCTGCTGCGCCCTCGTCAACTCCATCGCGCTGATTTGCGCCGGCTCAACGGGCAGCAGGGCTCGCAGTTGGGGTCGCAATCCTTTGAGGAACGGCAGGATCTGCTCCATCGGCAGCGCCTCGCCGGTCGTGCCCTTGGACGGCGTGAGGAGATCCCTGGCAAGCACCTGAAAACGCGACGGGTCGGTTTCCGCCGACAGCCGGGTGAGGTACTCGCGGTCGATGTTACGGGTGAGACGGATTCGATAGCCATCCTTGCGAGGCGTCATGCCGGCCATGGTCCAGCGCTGAAATCCCGGGCGCTCGACGCTCAGCGCCAGTTCTTTCTCCGGATGAGACAGCGAAATCTTGAATTGTCCCTGCGCATCGCTCTGCGCCATGCCGAGAGGCTCGGATTCCCAGCCCTCGGCCCTCACCAGCGCATCGGCGACGGGGTGGCCTTGCAGGTCCGTGATCCGCCCGGCCGCGACGGCTTGAACGTCAGCGAGCACGGGCCCAGCGGTGGAGGCGGCCAGAAGCGGCCCGAAGAGGATGGCGCGCAGGAATCGGAAACTCGTCTGCTGCTCGGACATGGGCGCGGATTCTATCGCGTCGAGCGAATCTTGACAGCGGCTCACTGACCGCCGCTGCTGACCTCAGTGATGACCTTCGCCGGGCACGCTGAGAATGGACCTGCTGGATGCGAACATCCTTATCGGATCCTTCCGGCGGGATGATCCTGATCATGCCGCACTGAAGGGGTGGCTGGAGGAAACGCTCAGTCGTGGGTCCACCGTAACCTTTCCTCCGTTAGTGGAAGTGGCTTTCCTGCGAATCGTCACACACCCCAACATTTTCCGCATCCCCTCTTCTCTCGCTGAAGCCTCCGGTTTTCTACAGACGATTCAGGAGAGCGGTCTTTTTCGCGAGGCACCATGGAATCAGCGGATGCGCACGCAGTGGAAGCGCTGGTGTCAGGACCTTGGGCTGAAGGGAAATGATGTCAAGGATGCCTACTTGGCAGCCAGCGCTGCCGAATCGCAGTGTCGGCTCGTCAGCCGGGACGAAGGATTCACCCGGTTCCCCGGACTCAACTGGTGGAATCCGGTCTCTCCGCGGCATTGACGGGCGGTAGCTCGTACTGAGCCAGCACCGGCGGGCTCCCGCCCGCATCCTCCAGCAGCGGCCGGCCGAGTGGTAGCCGTGCGAGAAGGGCACGAACAGGGCCCGCGGCGCTTAGAGGCTCTCTAGAGCCTCCCGCAGGCGCGCCGCCGTCGGTCCCACCGGAATCTCCTGGCTGTTGACTCGCGAGACCGGCAGCACGCCGATCAGGCTGTTCATGAGCAGGACCTCGCCGCCCATGGCGAGATCTTCCGGGGAGAGGGGCTCCTCGGTGAGCAGGCCCTTTTCGAGCAGACGGCGGCGGACGGTTCCTGGGAGGCAGCCTTCGGTGGTAGGCGGTGTGACGACGCCGTCCTGGAAGACCAGGGCGATGTTGCTTCGCGCGCCTTCGACGAGCCGGCCGCGCTCGTTGAGGAGCAGCGCTTCGTAGGCGCCTTCGGATTCGGCTTGCTGGAGCGCCAGACGGTTCACTTGATGGGAGAGGCTCTTCAGGCCTGCGAGCGGAGCGCCGGAGTCGATCCTGTACTGGAGAAGCAGTTGCACGGCGGCGCCGTCCCGATAGAGATTCGTTTCCGGAGGATCGTAAGGCGCCGCGACGATCAACCGGGTCGGGAGTCCGCAACTGCCGCGCGTGACCGTGATCCGCATCCTGGCGACTGGACGGGGGGCTGCTTCGGCGACTTGCGCGATGGCTCGCTGGAGCGCGCGCCGGTCCTCGGGCAGCTCGATGCGGATCCGCCGCAGCCCGGAGCGCAGGCGGTCGAGATGAGCCTCGGCGTCGCGCGGCCGGCCTTCGTCCACTCGCAGGGTTTCGAAGAGGCCGTCGCCGAAGAGGAAGCCGGCGTCGTCCGGCGCGATCGAGACCTCGCCGTTCGGGACGATCCGGCCGTTCCAGTAGGAGAGGCTCATACCATCTCCACCGCGCCGAGAGCGGTGAGGAAGGCCCGCGCCTTGGCCGCGCTTTCCGCGAATTCGAGCTCCGGATTGGAATCGGCCACGATGCCACAGCCGGCGTGATAGGCCACGCGCCCGTGAGCGACGGCGGCGGTACGGATCGCCACCGCCAGGTCGAGGTCGCCGGCCAACGAGATCCAGCCGAGAGCGCCCATGGCCGGACCCCGCCGGCACTCTTCCTCGGCAGCGATGACCGCCATGGCTTGGATCTTCGGCGCTCCCGTGATCGAAGCCGGGGGGAATGTGGCGCGTAGAAGATCGGCCGGGCTCATTTCCGGCTGCAGGCGCCCATGGATTGTCGAAGCCGTGTGGTGCACGGTCGGCAGGGTCATCAGCTCGGCATGGCTCGCCAGCCGCACGCTGCCGGTCTCGCAAATCCGCCCGAGGTCGTTTCTTGCCACGTCCACGATCATCGTCAGCTCAGCTCGGTCCTTTTCGCTCTCCAGCAGCTCGCGGGCGAGGGCCCGATCCTCGCGTGGGTTGCCACCGCGCGGCCGCGTTCCTTTGATGGGCCGGGTCTCGGCCTCGCGTCCCCGCACGGTGAGGAAGACTTCCGGCGAGATCGAGAGCACGGCCCGCCCGCGTCCGAGGTCCAGGAACGCGCCGCGTTCGGCCGGGCTCGCGGAGCGCAATCGCAGATAAAGGTGCCAGAGGTGCCGCTGTGGGAGCCGCGCCTCCAGCCGGCGGCAGAGGTTCATCTGAAAGATCTCTCCGGTGGCGATGCGCTCGACGATGCGCTCCACCGCCGCTTCGAAGCCACCGCGGCTCGGCCGGCTGATCACACTGCCGCGGGCCAGCCCGCCGGCCGGCGTTTCGGCTGCCGGCCGCCGGCGGGCTGCGGCGAGGACTCGCTCGGCCTCGATCGCCGGATTGGGGCTGCCCCAAGCATCGGTCGCCTCCACGGTCCAACTGCGGCCGTCCCAGCGGAGCGCGGAGTCGTAAAGCCGCAGCGAGAGGTCCGGCAAGCCGAGGTCATCGGGTGGAGGAGGGGGGAGGTCCTCCAACTCGCAGCTCAGCTCGTAGCCGAGATAGCCCACCAGCGCCGCCCCCGAGCCCGCGCCGCTCCAGGCGGAGAAGGCGGCGTCCAGCAGATTGAAGCCGCCGGCCACGAACCGTGCGTGCCCTCCAGGCCCGGTGACCGAGGCGCGGCCGTCGCGCACGGCGAGCACCGCCACGGGCCGGCTGTAGAGCCGGTGTCCCGTCTCGGCGCCGTCCAGCCAGGCGAAGCCCGGGCGCCCGCGAAGCTCCTCGGCCACCTGCTCGGGAGTGGGCGCCTCGCCTTTGGGTCCGGGCAGGCGAAGCGGCGTCTTCGAGCCCCGCGAGCCGGGGCGCGGCGCGGGCACGACCGACCGCAGCCGTTCGACGAGGCGCTGGCGCCGCTTGACCGATAAGCGGTCGGACCACATGGCGCTGAAGTCTATAGCGGACCGTCACCGGCGGACCTTGCAGGCTGCGCCTAACCAGCGGCGAACGCTTCCACCCACGGGTGCTCTGGATCGGCCAGGCCCTCGTCGGCCTCGTGGCCGCGGCGGTCATCGGGTTTTCCCTTCCTTATCGGAAAGGGATCGCAGTGGCGATCGATTACCTGCTGGAGAGGGACGGCGATGCTGGTGGATCTTAGGCCGCCGGTTTCGCGCCGGCCTTCATCCGCTCCTGTATCTTCTCCGCGATCTGCCGCGCTTGCGGAAGCTGGTCCGTGCCGTCCGGGCTCTGGACGGTGATGATGAGCTCCCGCTCCCCCTCGAGCACGTGGAGCTGCTGGATGCGGCCTCCCACCCAGAGGGCGCCGTCCCCGAGGCCGGGAACGTCCTGCACTCGGCCGCCGGAAAGGGAGTTAAAGGAGGAGCGGCTGCTCTCCTGGATCCGTTTCGCCGCCTCGGGGCTGCGATGGTAGCGGATGAGGAGGCTCAGGATGCGCGGCTGATCCAGCGTGCCGCTGTTGTAGATGCACTCGGAGGGATCGCGGCCCACCGCCTCGTCGAGGGTGCTCGCCATGGAGGCGAGCGACTCGCCGGCGATGGCCTTGGCATCCTCATAGGTGAAGAGCGTGCAGGCGTCCACCTTCGGGGCCTGGGCTGCCTGCGAACCGGAGTCGGAGGATGGGCCGCAAGCGGCGAGCGCGGCCAGCAGGAGCAGCGACGGCATCGAGCGGCGAATCGATCGGGTCAAGGGGGAATCCTCCCTGGATGGGGAGGATTCTATCGCCAGAAGCTGAAGGTGTTTGTCCTACCCCCTCCAGCTCCGCTGGTAGGGAGTAGGAGGTGAGTCTTCGCGGGCAGGTCGGTGGGGCGACCCGGCTTCGGCCTACCGGATATCGATTTTGCGGCCCCGCGACGGGCGTTCCGGCACCGGGATGGTGACCTCGAGGACGCCGTCCTTGAAGTTGGCCTGCGCCTGATCGGGGTTGACGCCCTCCGGTAGTGGAATGGCGCGGTAAAATCGGCCGTAGCTACGCTCGCTGCGGTAGAACCCTTCCTCGCTCTTCTCGCTCTCCTGCCGCCGCTCGCCTTGGAGGATCAGGGCGTTATCCTGAACCTCGACGTGCACATCCTCCTTCCGGAGGCCGGGCAGGTCGGCATGGACGACGAGATTGCCGTCCTTTTCGCGCACTTCGATCTCGGGATACCAGACGCCTTGGCCAGCTCGGCCGAGGGTTCGGAAGCTCGGCACCAAGCTCGGCTGGCGCCAGCGGCTGCCCATGCCGAAGAAGTCGTCGAAGAGGCGGTCCATCTCGTCAGCGACAGTCCGCATCATCGAGAAGGGATTTGCGATCCCCAGCGAAGGCAGCCAAGATTCGCGCCGTGAAATGCCCGTCGACCCGGTTCCTGCAGCGCCACTGCGTTCCGTCGACGGCGTTGTCGTACCCGCCTGTGGAGATCCTGTAGTGGCCTGAGTCTGATGAGTCTCCGGCTCGAGGGTTGCAGTCCCGGTCTGTCCCTGAGGTCTATTCTTATCGGCCATAGTACTCCTTTCCCGGAAGACCGCACCGGCGGAAGTCTCGACTGGCGGAGGAAGGACTGCCGTGCGACGATGTATGAGTGATTCTTCCGGTTCCGGTGCGCCTCCGGACGGCAGCCCTCCCTACCGGATTTACTTGCAAAAACGTCTCCAAACCGGCAGGCTGGCTCCGTGCCCGTCAGCGGCGCGCCGTGATCCGCTCCTCGAGCTGCGCGAGCACTAGCGGCCAGGCCTGATCGTGCCGGTGACGGGATTCTTCGTCGGGGAAGCCGTACGGAGCGGAGGAGCTTGCAAAAAAATTCTCCAGCGAGGCCGGAGGATTGAACGTCTGATACAGCTAGGAGATCGCTTCCATCCGCGCGCCCTTCACGACCCATTTGCCGTTCTCGTTGAGGACGCGGAACATCTCGATCGAGGAGCTGAGGTTCCCTTCCCAATAGCCGCCACGCACCCAGACCTCATGGTCCTTGCGCCAGTCGAGCCTCTGGATGCGAAAGAAGAGGCTCTTTCCCGACCTGCGCTCACACTGGTCGGCCGCCAACACGGGCGGCCGATCGCCTTCGAACCGCTTGAGGAACTCGGCGGTCGGCATTTTCTCGCCGGGCAGGGACAGACAGTACTTCTCGGCGCCCTTCTGGATGGCTGAAGCGTTGTGGTCGAACTGATAGCGGAAGACCGCCTCGGCGATGTCCGCCTCGGCGGCGGTGCGGGAGGCTGAGCTCGAAGCGTCCTCGGATGAGTTGGCCGGAGCCGCATTCTGGGCGCAGCCGCTGAGGGCCAGAAAGAGCAGCGGGATCGCAAGGCCTTTCCTTCTCATCGCACCCTCCGTCGCCGGTTCCTGATGTAGTCCGCCAGGATGAACTCTCCCAGATTGTACGGCGAGGCGAAGTAGGCCCGGCCGCGGTTGATCTGCGTCAACTTTTCTACGAACTGGGTGAGCATCGTGTCGGTGGCCAGCATGAAGGTGGTGATGACCACTTTCTGGCGGCGGCAAAGGTCCGCTTCCTCCAGGGTGAGGTTGACGATCCGCATGTCGAGCCCGAAAGGGTTCTTGTAGATCCTGCCGCCCTCGGTGATCGCCGAGGGTTTGCCGTCGGTGATCAGAAAGATCTGCTTATTCGGCTGCTTCTGCCGGGCGAGGACGCTGCGCGAGAGCTGCAGCGCGTCGCGGGTGTTGGTGTGATACGGACCGGCCTGGATGTACGGGATCTCGGAGAGGAAGACCTGCTCGGCGCGGTCGCCGAAGAGGACCACCGAGAGATCGTCCTTCGGGTACTTGGTGGTGATCAGCTCGGTCAGGGCGAGCGCCACCGTCTTCGCCGGCGTGATGCGGTCCTCGCCGTAGAGGATCATCGAGTGGCTGATGTCGATGGCCACCACTGTGGCACAGGAGGTGAGGTGCTCGGTCTCGTAGACCTCGAGGTCCTCTTCCTGGAGGCTGAAGTCGTCGCCCATCTCCCGGCGGAAGGCGTTCTGCAGCGAGCGCGCCGAGTCGAGGAGGTGGACGTCGTCGCCGAAGTTGTAGGGGCGGGTCTCGGGCAGGCGCTCGATCCCTTCGCCGGCGCCGCGGATGGCGTGGTAGCCGGGGCCGGCGCGATCAAGAGTGGAGAAGATCTCCTCGAAGGCGCTGCGGCGAATGCGGCGCTCGCCCCCGGAGGTGAGCTGCATGCCGCCCTCGCTGTCGCGGCCGATGAGGTTCTGATCCTCCAGGGTGGCAAAGAACGCCTCCAGGTCGAGCTCCGCAGGCAGATGGCCCTGGGCCTGGAGATAACGCATCCACTCCATCGCCTCCTCGACGTCGCCGCCGCTCGCCAGGACGAGCTGGTTGAACAGGCGCAGCAGGTCGAGTCCGGCGAGGATGGCCTGGATGAGGGCAGGGTCGAGATAGAGGTACTGGTGCCTCAGTTCACATCCCCCCGATCTCTCCCTCCACCCCCGGGCGCCCTGCGGGGCTTGAGGAGCTGGAACTTGACCATCTCCTTGTAGCTGACCTGGCTGTCGAGGTCCTGCCGGGCGAGCTTCAGGTGCTGGTGGAGCCCTTCGAGCACCATCTCGGCGGCGAGCGCCCGTTCCTCGCGGCTCTTGCCGTAACGGGCCGCGAGCTCCTGCAGGCCGGGAACGCGGAAGATCTCCGCTTCGTAGTCGGGGAATGACTGCTCGTCGGAGAGCGTCACCGTGTTGCCGTCCGCGAACCAGCGGATCATGCGGGTGTAGGGGCCGCGGTCGTCCTCGCCGCCGCTGCCGGTCTCCTTGGCCACCTCGGGGAAGCGGGCGTCGAAAACCTTTTTGATCGCCTGGCCGATGAGCCGCCGCGCCACCACTTCGGCCCCTTGCTGCTCGCCCTCGTAGACCATCTCCACCTTGCCGGTGATGGCCGGCAGCAGCATGTGGAGATCGCAGAGGCGAGGGTAGACAGGATGGTCTTTCGTCGCCAGAGCCCGGCGCTCCAGGTTGGAGGCGAGCAGCTCGATGGCGGAGATCGCGACGCGCGCCGAGACGCCGGAGGACTGGTCGATGAGATCGCTGTCGCGGGCGGCGAAGCTGATCTCCTCGATCATCACTCGCACGTCGTCGGGAATCACGACATTGGGCACGTCACGCTCGATCCAGGCTTCCTGGCGGGTGATGTCCGCGGCGACGCTGACGTCGGGCGGGTAGTGCGTGAGGATCTGCGACGAGATCCGGTCCTTGAGCGGCGTGATGATGCTGCCGCGGTTCGTGTAGTCCTCGGGGTTGGCCGAGAAGACCATCAGGATGTCGAGAGGGATGCGCACGGGAAAGCCGCGGATCTGGAGGTCGCGCTCCTCCAGGATGTTGAACAGGCCCACCTGGATGCGGGGAGCGAGATCGGGCAGCTCGTTGATGGCGAAGATGCCGCGGTTGGTGCGCGGAATGATGCCGAAGTGGATGACCTCCGGGTCGGCGAAGGTGAGCTTGCGGGTGGCCGCCTTGATCGGATCGATGTCGCCCAGCAGGTCGGCGATCGAGACGTCCGGGGTCGCCAGCTTCTCGTTGTAGCGCTGCTCGCGGGCCAGCCACTCAACGGGTGCATCGTCACCGGCCTCCGCCGCCAGGCGCTGGCCGTGGGTAGAAATGGGAGCGAGCGGATCGTCGTTCAGCTCGGTGCCGGCGAGCACCGGCACTTCCGGGTCGAGCAGGGTGATCAGCGAGCGGAGGATGCGGGTCTTCGCCTGGCCGCGCAAACCGAGGAGGATGAAGTCGTGGCCGGCCAGCAGGGCGTTGATCACGGACGGGATCACCGTGCGATCGTAGCCGAGGATACCGGGGAAGAGCGGGCCGCCGTTCCTGAGGCTCGCCCGCAGGTTGTCGCGGATCTCCTGCTTGACGGAGCGGGGTCGGTAGCCGGCTTCGCGGAGAGCGCCGAGGGTCTTGATCTGAGACGTAGGCCTGGAAAGCATCATCAGTCGTGAAGCTCCTGAAGCCACCGCTCGGCGTCGATGGCCGCGCGGCAGCCGGTGCCGGCGGAGGTGACCGCTTGGCGGTAGACCGGGTCCATGGCGTCGCCCGCGGCGAAGACTCCGGGAACGCTGGTTTTGGTGCTGGGCTCCTGCACCTTGATGTAGCCGACGTCGTTCATCTCCAGCTTGCCGCGGAAGATCGCCGTGTTGGGCTGATGGCCAATGGCAAAGAACACTCCCTGAGTAGGATAGACGCTATGGAGCTCCGTCATCTTGTTGTGCAGCTTCACAGCCGTCACGCCGCCCTCGCGGGAGCCAACGATCGCGGTGACGACGGAATCCCAGATCCAGGCGATCTTGGGGTTGGCGAAGGCGCGGTCCTGCATGATCTTCGAAGCCCGCAGCTCGCGGCGGCGGTGGATGATGGTGACTTTGCTGGCGAACTTGGTGAGGTAGGTCGCCTCTTCCATCGCCGAGTCGCCGCCGCCGATGACGACGATCTCCTTGTCGCGGAAGAAGAAGCCGTCGCAGGTGGCGCAGGCGGAGACGCCGTAGCCCATCAGATCCTGCTCGCCGGGGATGCCGCCGAGCTTGGCGGTGGCGCCGGTCGAGACGATCAGCGCGTCGCACCGATAGGTGCTCTCGTCGGTGCGGATGGCGAAGGGACGCCTTTCGAGGTCGACTTCGACGGCCTGCTCGAATTTCACTTTCGAGCCGAAACGCCGGGCCTGCTCCCGCATGCGGTCCATCAGCTCGGGACCCAGGATCCCCTCCGGGAAGCCGGGGAAGTTCTCGACGTCGGTGGTAATGGTGAGCTGGCCGCCGGGCTGGTTGCCTTCGAGGACCAGCGGTGCCAGGTCCGCCCGGGCGGCGTAGAGCGCGGCCGTCAATCCGGCCGGGCCTGAGCCGAGGATGATGACCCGGTGATAGTTGTCGGCGTCGGGGTGCACCTGATCGGGACTGGACATCGGGGTTGATCCCCTCCCTGGTCGATTCCTCTAAAAGGAATCACCTCGCGATCGCGAGGCGATGTCGGGCGAGTATAACAGCGGCCTCCAATAGGGACCGGAGCCGGCGAAGGCGCAGTCTTAGATGTAAAACAGGGGAGCGGGAGAGGGCATTCCGGGGATCGGTGTCTACGCCAGCGCCGCACGCATCGTGCGCAGGCCGAGGCGGATGCGCGATTTGAGGGTGCCGACCGGCACCGCGAGACGGCCGGCGGCCTCCTCGTAGGTCAGGCCGCCGAAGAAGGCCATCTCGATCGCCTGCCGTTGCTCCGGCGCCACGCACGCCAGGACCTGACGTAGGAGGAGTCGCAGGTCATGGTCCTCGCGGGGGGACGCGGGGTCGTCCAGCGTCCGCGATCCGGCGTTGCCTCCCGACCGGCGCCAGTGATCGACGAGCTTGTTGCGGGTGAGTGTAAAGAGCCAGGCAGCCGCGCCGCCGCGGTCGGGCTGAAAGGTGCCGGCCTTGGTCCAGACGGCGGCGAAGACCTCCTGGGTGAGATCCTCGGCAAGGGACGCGTCGCGGCTGAGCCGGCGGGCAAAGGCGAAGACGCGGCCGGACCAGCGCTCGTAGAAGGCATGGAAAGCGTCGAAGTCCCCGCGCGCGGCGGCAGCGAGCAGGATCTCGTCGCGCGGCTCAACCTGGGTGTCGGCACTCATCCCGTGCTCCTCTTCGGTGGCAACGGGATAGATCCGGCCTCTCGCCGGATGGGTTAGCGGGACGGCACAATAAACGGAACCGGCTCCGTCCCTGCATGAAGTGGGACGGAGCCGGTAGGAACACTGCCTCTTTGGCGTCGCTCAACCCTTGGGGGGCGGTGGATCGGACGGCCACGGGTTGGGATCGGTGGTAGAGCTCGCGGCGCCGTTTGGGGGGTGGTGCTTCTTCATCGGCTTCTCCTTTTTGACGGGGTCCTTCGGCTTGTCTTTCATGAGCTCCTCCTCGGAAGCCCGGTTTGTCGACGTGGGTTTGCAGGGTAGATCCGAACGCCGGCGAAAGGTTTATGTTGGGAGCGCTACCGTTCAGCGCCAATCGCCCTGCAGGATGAAGCCGGCCCAGTAGTAGGGCTCCTGCCATCCCGGCTCTCGCCGCAGGGCGCTCTGGGCGCTCCGCAGGGCCGCTGCGGGCGGCTGGCCGTTCTGCAGCATCTCGCGGTAGAAGCGGCGCATCAGCTCGGCGGTGGCGCGGTCTTCCACCGGCCACAAGCTGACCAGCACCCGGCGGGCTCCGGCGAAGAAGAACGCACGGGTAAGCCCGATCAGGCCTTCGCCTCGGACCTCCTGGCCGAGCCCGGTATCGCACGCGGAGAGCACCACGAGGCCGGCCGGGAGACTGAGGCGGTAGATGTCATGCACCCGCAACAAGCCATCGAGGGGACGGGCCTGCTCGTCGACCATGGAGAGCGCGATCGCGGAGAGCTCAGGGACTTTCGAGTCGAGCGAGGCATGGGTCGCGAAATGGACGATGCTGTAGGGCTTCAGACGGCCGCTCAGCACGATCTGCCGGTTAGCAGCGAATCCCTGGGCGGTGAAAAACCGTTGCGCGGGGACCAGCTCACGGATCGCCTCGGCCTCCTCGTGTGCGAACGGGAGCCTCGCAAAAGGGCTAGGCCGTCCGCTGCGCAGGCTGGCTGGAATCGCCGCGGCACCATGATGAAGCCGCGGATCGCCGGCGGCGAACACCGGGTCGGCGAGCACCGCCACGGTGACTGGCGAGCCGGGCCCGGCCGGTTCGCGACGCAGCGCCGCCAGCGCCGAGGCGGAGGGGAGGCTCAGGACCTCGTGCTCGCCGATCAAGGGAGCATCGGAGAGTCCGGGGAGGGGCAGCACCCCAAAAGGCAGGGTGTGAAGCGAACCGTCACCGACGATCACGAGGCGCTTGGAGAGCTGGCCGGCCACGGGACCGAGAAGCAGGCGGGAGAGCTCCGCGAGCGCCATGTCGGTGCTGGCGCGGGCGAGCGTCCTTTGGTCGGAGGCGAGGAGGAAGAGCGCCCGGCGGGCGGTCTCCTCGATGACGGCTCGCGGCGGCAGCTCGAAGCTGGCAAGGGAAGAGGAAGTCACCGCCCAGAGGAAGCTGCGCTCCTTGCCCAAGGCATACTCGAGCAGCAGCGTATCGGGATCGAGGAGCCGCTGGATCGCCTCCAAGCGGGCGGGTTGGGCCTCGCCGAGGGCGGCATAGCGGGGAGCGGTCCGGCGCAGGCGGTCCCGCAGTCTTTCGGACTGGAGGAGCAGCTCGCGCAGGTCCCGTTCGACGGCCTCGATTCGCTCAGGCGCAGCGCCGCCTTCAGCCAGCGAGAGGCGCAGCCGGTCGGTGGCGTTCAGACGATCTTCGAGCTTCGCTTCGCTCTGCAGCAAAGCAGGGTCGACGTCGCTGCGGAGATCCGCTCTCGTCTGCGCCAGAGCGTCCAGCAGACTGCGCGCCCGTGCCTGCTCGCTGACCTCGAAGGCTTGGGCCTGCTGACCGAGCTCCATCAGCAGGTCGATGTGGAACTCGTAGTAGCTCTGCTTGATCGCCAGAAACGAGGCGCGCAGCTCGCGGCTGCTGGGCTCGCGGCGCAACGCGTCGAAACGATCCAGGGCGTTCTCCGCTGCCTGGCGGGCGCCTGTGAGGTCACCTAGACGGCGGCGGACCCGGGCGAGCCCCATCCAGGCCAAGCCTTGGTATTCACGGTTTCCCGACTCCTCGGACAGTTGCAGGACCCTTGAGTAGGAGAGGACCGCGCCGCGCAGGTCGCCGGTCTCCTCCTGCAAGCGTCCGAGCTTGGGCAGGGCCATCGATTCACGGATGCGGTCTCCGGCCTGCCGCAGGATACGGACCTCGAGGACGTAGTCCCTGCGGGCTTCCGCCTTGTGCCCCAGCCTGTAGTGGATGGAACCCAGGTCCCCCAGGGCCACTGCCTCGCCGGTGGGATTCCGCAACCTCCGTTGCTGCCGGAGCGACTGCTCGATCGTCGAGAGTCCCTCCTCGGTCCTGCCGGTCCGGTCGAGCGCCCGGCCGAGATCGAGCAGGGCACCCGCAGCTTGGAGCTGCAATCCTCCCGCCTCGAGGAGAGGCAGGCCGCGGGTGAAAAAGTCGATCGCGTTCTGCGAGTCGCCCAGCGAGGCGTAGATCCGTCCGATATTGACGAGGCAATATCCTTCATCGCCGTCCTGACCGAGTTTCTGCCGCAGAGCGAGCTCCTGCTCGAAGAGCTCGAGGGCGTCCTCCATCTTCCCCATCACCGAATAAGCCCGAGCCATGTTGGCGAGGACGTCCGCTTCCGTCTTCGGATCCCCTAGTGACCGATCGATCTTCAACGCTTCGCCATAACTTTTCAACGCGGCTTCAGTCTCTCCCAGGACGACCTGGACGAGGCCGAGTCGGTTGAGCGCGTCAGCCTCCCCGGCGCGGTCCCCGGCAGCACGGAACTTGGCCAGCGAATCGCGCAACGCCTGCCCGTCGCCGGGATGGGGGAGGCTCGGCACGGGAGGGACGGTGGCTACGGTCTTCTCCGGAGGACGTTCCGATCCTCCGCACGCGGGCACCAGGAGGCCGAGCGCGAGGGCGGTACCCCTAAGGGCTTTCGATGCGCAGCGCATACTTCTCGATCGGCTCGCTTCCTTCGCCGAGCAGGCGGACCTGATAATCGCCGGGCGGGAGCGCGCGCCGCGACAGCCTCAGGGTGAGCGAGCCGACCTCGTTCGGCTCGAGCCGGCCGCTCCACACGGCACCCCCGGTCGAGCGTTCGATGACGACCCGGTATTCATCCCTACGTTGCTGGCGGGGCGTCAGGATGAGGATGAACGAGCGGGCTTCGGACGGCACGGTAGTCACGGACCGAGGGCTTCCCGCGCCTCGCGCCGTGCCGGAGTTGAGGTCGCGTACGACGGCGTTGGGTTCGGGTTCCGCGAGCTCCCGGACCGTTCGCCGCAGCGAGGCGACCCAGAGGGAGAGCCCGAGCGTGGCGACCAGCAGCGAGGCGGCGAGGGCCTGCAGCCAGCGCGGCGCGGAGGGTGCGGGCTGCCGGATCGGGACGACCAAGGAGCCCGCGGGAGTCTCTTCCCGCAGACGCTGCCAGACAGCCTCCTTGCCTTCTAGGCCGACGCCCGCGCCGAAATCCGGATCCGTCAGCCCATTCAGGTCGAGCAGCAGCCGGGCGCACTCGTGGCAGGCCACCAGGTGATCCTGGATCTGGCGCTGGCGCTCGGCGGACAGCTCTCCGTCGTGGTAGGCGGCGAGCTCTTCGGGATCGGGATGAGATCCGAGATCCCGGCGCGCCCCCAACAGCTCTCCGAGGGCGTCTTTCAGTTCCTGGTTCCGGCTCATGCCACCCCCTCGGTGGGCTCCTCCGGGATCGCGTCGTCGAAGTAGGGTCCGAGCTCCTCGCGCAAACGCCTCCTGGCCTGGAACAGATGGACCTTGACGGTCTCGGGAGACAGGCGCAACAAGCTCGCGATCTCCCGGTACTTCATCTCTCTATAAACGCGAAGCAGCAGGCACTTCCGCATCTGTTCCGGCAGCCTCTCGACCGCCTGGCGGAGCAGCCGTGAGCGCTCTTCGAGAAGCATGCCCTCGCCGGCTGAGGCCCCAGACGCGGGAGGATCGCTCCGCGGCCCGCGCTGCGTTTCTTCGCCAGCCTCCAGCGGTACCTCCAGGGCATCCCGCTTCTCGGCCGCTCCCCACCGCAGCCGCTTGCGGTAGGCATTGGTGGCGATCTTGAACAGCCACGTCTCGAACCGCGCGTCGCGGCGGAACGTGGCGATGCCCTTGTAGATCCCGAGAAAGGTCTCCTGGGTTAGATCGAGACAGTCCTGGGGTGAGAAGCCGCGGCGGGAGAAGAAGTGGACGAGCCGGCTGTAGTAGAGGTCGAAGAGGCGCCGGAAATCCTCTTCGCGGGCCGGGCCGGACTGCAGCCGCTCGATGATCTCCTGGACGGGCTCGCTCGCATCAGCCATCGAAAAGCGCTCTGGGGATGCCGGAGGATAGCAGCTTCGCGGCGTGCCCCCCGCTACTGGCAGGACGGCCAGGCGAGCGGATGCATCTTGGGCGAGTCCTCGAGATAGAGGATGGCGTTGAACTGCTCCACCGTCACCATTTCTACGGAGCCGACGGTGTAAAACGTCGCCGGGGGTGAGGAAGGACGGCCGCGCCGCCAGATCGGCCAGCAACCCGGCACCGGGGCGCGAGGTCGTGCCACGAGACCCGTGCCTGTTGCGCTTCAACCCTGCCGCTTCTCGAAATCCCGCATGAACGCCACCAGCGCGTCGATACCCTTTTCGGGGAAGGCGTTGTAGATCGAGGCGCGCAGGCCGCCCACCGAGCGGTGGCCCTTCAAGCCGTCGAAACCGGCCGCCGTGGCCTCCTGCACGAATTTCTTCTCCAGGTCCTCGGAAGGCAGGCGGAAGGTGACGTTCATCAACGAGCGGCTGTCCCGGGCGGCGTGGCCGCGGTAGAAGCCGGTGCGATCGATCTCCGCGTAGAGCTTGGCGGCCTTGCGCTGGTTCGCCGCCGCCATGGCCTCCAGGCCGCCGTTGGCGACGAGCCACCGGAGCACCAGGCGCAGGATGTAGATGCCGAAGACCGGCGGCGTGTTGTAGAGCGACTTGTTCTCGACGTGGGTCGCGTAGCGCAGCATCGTCGGCAGCGACTCGGCCCCGAGCTTCGCGAGATCGTCGCGGATGATGACAACCGTCAGGCCGGACGGCCCGAGGTTCTTCTGCGCGCCGGCGTAGATGAGGCCGTAGCGGCTGACGTCGATCGGCCGCGAGAAGATGTCGGAGGAGGCGTCACAGACGAGGGGCGCGCCCCCCACCTCGGGCTCCGCCGGCCACTCGGTGCCGAAGATCGTGTTGTTCGAGGTGAAGTGGACGTAGGCCGCGCCCGGCGTGAGCTTCAACTCGTCCTGGCGTGGGATGCGGGCGAAGTTCTCCGCCTCGGTGGTCGCGGCGATATTGACCGTGCCGACCTTCTTGGCCTCCTTGACGGCCTTCTTCGACCACGAGCCGGTGACGATGTAGTCGGCGGTGGTACCGGCGGCGAGCAGGTTCATCGGCACCATCGAGAACTGGGTGCTGGCGCCGCCCTGGAGGAACAACACCTGGTAGCCCACGGGAATCCGTGCCAGGGCACGGAAGTCGGCCTCGGCGCCCTGGATGATCTCGTCGAAGGGCTTCGAGCGATGGCTGATCTCGAGCACCGACATGCCGACGCCCGGCAGGGCGACGAGATCGCGCTGGGCCTCCTCGAGGACCGGCAGAGGCAGCACCGCCGGCCCCGCCGAGAAGTTGTAGATACGATCGACGGTAGTCATGGTAGGCATGATGGATCTCCTTCTCGACCGCCCCGAATGGATCCCTCAGAGGGCGATCAGGTGCAAGTCAAGCACGTCGGCGTTGCCGGCGCGAATCTTGTCGAGGAGCTCCGGCGCCGGCGCGTCGTCGAGGTTGATACGGGCCACGGCGGCCTCGGCTCCCTCGAAGACCACGTTCTCGGTCTCCTGGACGTTCAGGTTTCCTTCGCGCAGGTGCTCGAAGACGTGGGCCAGGACCCCCGGACGGTCGCGATGCCGTACGACCAGCATGTGCGAGGCGGGCGTCTTCCGGCACAGATTGACGACGTTGGGCACCTCGCCCGTCTGCAGGTAGGTGCGGACGATGCGGACCGTCTCGGCGGCGATCGCCTCCTGGGCCTGATCGGTCGAGGCCCCGATGTGATGCGTTCCATAGACACCTGGCAGGCCGAGGATGGGATCGTTCATCTCGCCGGTCGCCGTGGCAGGCTCGGCGGCGTAGACGTCGAGCCCCACGCGCAGCCCTCTTTCTTTGACCGCGGCGGCGAGCGCCTCGTGGTCGACGACCTCGCCGCGGGAGGTGTTGATCACCATGGCTCCCGGCTTCAGCCTGGCGAGCAGCGCGGCGTCGACGAGGCCGCGGGTTTCGGGCTTGAGCGCCAGGTGCACGCTGAGGATGTCGCAGCGCGCGGCCACCTCGGCGGGCGATGGCGCGAGGGCGATGGCCCCGGCGGATTCGAGCCCGAGCTCCTGGGCCTCCTCCTGGGTGAGCGCCCGGTCCTGGCCGTCGAAGCGCCGGCTCCACAGCACCACGCGAAGGCCGAAAGCGGCGCCGCGGCGGATCACCTCCCGGGCGATGCTGCCGATCCCGAGCAGGCCGAGCGTCTGGCCGTAGAGCCCGTGAGCCTTCGAGTACTCCTTCTTGTTCCACTTGCCGGCGCGCAGCTCGGTCACGTTGTCAGCCACCCGGCGGTCGAGCGCCAGGATCAGCGCCATGGTCAGCTCGGCCACGGCGATCGAGTTCTTGCCCGGGCAGTTCGAGACGTAGATGCCGCGGCGCGAGGCCGCCGCCACGTCGATCGTGTTGTAGCCGGCGCCGGCGCGCACGACGAGGGAGAGCGCACCGGCCTCGAGCATCGCCTCGGTGACCTTGGTGCTGCGCACCACCAGGACGTCGGCTCCGGTCTCGGCGATCGCCTGCGTCAGGGCGTCGTCCTTGAGATCGGGCTGGTGGACCACCTCACAGCCGGCGGCCTTCAGCCCTTCGATCCCGCTCTTTTCGAACTTGTCGGCGACCAGCACTTTCATCGGCAGCCTCCCGCCCTAGATCAAATGAACCAACAGGCCGTCGCGGAGCTTGGGCTCGAACCATGTCGACTTCGGCGGCATGATGCCTCCGGCGTCGGCGATCGCCATCAGATCGTCTACCGTCACCGGAAACATCGAGAACGCCACCGCGGCGCGGCCTCCATTGACGGCCTGTTCGAGCGCCGCCGTGCCGCGGGCGCCGCCTACGAAATCGATGCGCGGGTCGGAGCGCACGTCGCCGATCATCAGGATCTCCGCGAGCACCGCCCGTTGCAGGAGCGACACGTCGAGCCCGCCGATGCGGTCGGCGCCCGGCGGCCGGACGGCACCGAGATCGAGTGTGTACCAGCGGCCGCCCAGATACATCGAAGTCTCGCCCTGGCGAGCCGGCGACGGTCCGCCCGGGCGCACCGGCAGCTTCGCCTCGACCGCGCTGAGAAAGGCCTCCGGCGACTGTCCCGCCAGGTCCTTCACGATGCGGTTGTAGGGCAGGATCTGCACCTGGTCGTCGGGGAAGGCGACGGCGAGCATGGTGTCGAGCTCCCCCGTGCCATTCCCTTTCTCTCTGAGGACGGACCGTGCTCGCGCCGCGCTCGCCGCCCGGTGGTGGCCGTCGGCGATGTAGAGGGCCGGAAGGTGTCCGAAGGCGGCCGCGAGGGCGGAGCCGTCCTCGGCGTCGACCCTCCAGAGGGTGTGCGTGACCCCATCCGCGGCCGTGAACTCGTACAGCGGCGGCGTCATGCAGGCCCGCCCGGCGATCGCGTCGACCTCGGCCGAAGCGCGATAGGTCAGGAACACGACTCCGGTCTGCGCCCGCAGATCGATCATGTGCCGCGTCCGGTCGTCCTCCTTGTCGCGCCGGGTGTGCTCGTGCTTCTTGATCAGCCCCTGGTCGTACTCGTCGAGCGAGTAGCAGGCCGCGAGGCCGGTCTGCTGGTGCGAGCCGGTGCCGAGCCGGTAGAAGTAGAAGCTCGGCTCGGGCTCCAGAACCAGCGGGGCCGCCTGCTTGAGCTCCTCGAAATTCCGCACGGCTTGCGCGTAGACCGGGTCGCTATGGGGGTCGGTGCCGGGGGGGAGGTCGATCTCGGGCCGGGTCACGTGGAGGAAGCTGAGCGGATTACCGTCCGCCTGGGCCCGCGCCTCCTCGGTGCTGACGACGTCGTAAGGAACGGACGAGACGCGGGGAGCCACGTCGGGCACCGGACGCAGCGCCCGGAACGGTCGGATGGATGCCATGGCCCTATCATAGGATGGATCAGGCCGTGCTAGGCTACCCGCGGGGATAGTCTTGGACCCGTTTCCAGTTGCCTTTCCAAGGGAGAGTTTCGCATGCTTGCCAGCGACAAGCTCATCGAGGCGTTCAATCAGCAGATCGGCAACGAGATGGGCGCCTCCATGCAGTACATCGCCATCGCCAGCTACTTCGATTCCGAGACCTTGCCGCAGCTCGCCCGCTTCTTCTACCGCCAGTCGGAGGAGGAGCGCGGGCACGCCATGCGGTTCGTCAAGTTCATCAACGACGTCGGCGGCAAGGTCAAGATTCCCGACCTGCCGGCCCCGCGAGGCGACTTCGCCTCCGCCGAGGATGCCGTCGCAAAGGCCCTCTCTTGGGAGGAGGAGGTGACCCGGCAGATCTACGACCTGGTCGAGATCGCCCGCGGCGACAAGAACTACGTCGGCGTCCGCTTCCTCGATTGGTTCGTCGAAGAGCAGCTCGAGGAGGTCACCACGATGACCGATCTCCTCGCCGTGATCCGCCGCGCCGGCCCGGACCGCCTGCTCTTCGTCGAGGAATACCTGGTGCGCCAGGGCGCCGGTGGCCTGGAGAGCCCCGCCGCGCCGGCCACGGAGAGCTAGGCCTACCCTACAGGCATTTCATCAGCCGGGGCGTGGCGTCGCGGGTGAGGGTGAACGTCCCCACCTCGTCGCCCGAGCGGGCCAGGATCACCGTCAACGTCAGCGCCTTGCCCGCGATCCTGCCGCGATAGCGGACCGGCTGACCCGCCTCCTCCTCGCCTTCGCGCACGGGCCCGCCGTGCTCCGCGAAGTGGTTGCCCGCCGCCTCGAAGCGTCCGTCGCGATCGGGAAGGATCGGACCCTCGATCGTGCCGTGCGCGCAGTCGTATTCGACACGGCCTCCTTCAGCCGTGACCTCGAGGCTGATATGAGGTCCGCCCCAGTTCCCCGTCAGCGCGTCCTCCTTGGCGGGAGAGGCCGAGGCGCAGCCGATCCCGACCGCCAGCACCAGCCCGTACGCGAGAGCGTTCCGCGTCATGCTTTCACCTCCGGCGGTGGGAGCCTTGCAGAAACGGGGCCGGCCCCCGGGATCGCTCCCGGGAGCCGGCGGGGAATCGAGCTACTGGCTGAGAGGCACGGTCACGTTCACCGTTTGGCTGCTGGTGCGGCCTGCCTGATCGGTGCACGTGATGGTGATGGTGTAGATGCGGCCGGTGCCGAGGCCACCCCGCTCGCGGCGCAGCTTGACCAGGTGGGAGCTCACCACCTGCCAGTCGGGGGCCGTGTCACCGTCGCCGAGACCGTTGAGCGGCTCGTTGCTGGTGACCGACAGGCTGCAGGAGATGGCCGGCGAGCCCGAGCAGTTGTCGGCCGCGGTGTAGTTGACGGTGATGTTCTGGTACATGTGGTCCGGCGGCCACAACACGCTCGGGGAGGCCGAAACGCCGGAGATGACCGGCCCCTGGAGGTCCTGGACGGTGATGGGGAAGCTGCACGTGGTGGTGGCGCCGCTCTGCCGGGTCGCCGTGCAGACGTCGGTCGTCGTCCCCAGCGGGAACACCGAGCCGGACGGTGGGACGCAGGCGAGAGTGCCGCACGATCCGGTCACCCCCGGGAAGGGGAAGGTGACGGCGGCTTGGCAGACGTTCGGCTCGGTCGGCACGGTGATCGGCGCCGGGCAGGCGAGCGAGCAGGCCTGGTCGCAGCAGACCGGGTCCGCCGTCAGGAAATTGAGGCTCCAGCCGCCGGCGATCGAGCCGATGTCGGCGCCGGCGTCGTCGGTCACGTAGAGGCTCCAGGTGCCGTTGGGGTTGGTCCCCGCGAAGTCGGCCAGGGCCGCGCCGTAAGGGGCCGCGGGAGCGGGAGCCGGGAACGTGTCGCCGGTGCCGAAGTTGGTGGGCCGGAAGGTGCCGGAGGCGATCAGCGCCGAGTCGGGCAGGGCCGGACCGGCGTCGTCGAAGGTCAGATTGACGTTGACGAGGTCATTGGAGCCGCCGGCGTCGGACATCAGGATCACCTTCTGGCCGGCCGGTCCGACGAGCAGCATGTCGACGTCGTCGGGGAAGGTGTGGTTCACGTTGGTGAGCGTCACCGTCACCTTGCTGACGGTGCCGGTGATACCCGAGACCGAGACGTTGGACGGATACGGCGCCGCCGCACCCGAGGTGGTGGTCGGCGCGCCCGCCGGGATGGTGATCGAAGCGGCGTTGGCGAACGGCCCGTAGCTGGCCGACGCCGTCGAGCCCAGGCGCAGGGTGAAGGTGATGTTGCCGAGGTCGAGCGTGCCGTCCTGCAGGTGCAGCGTCGCCGTGACGTTGCCGCCGCAGGTGCCGGCCGGCACGAAGCTGAACGAGCGGGAGACGGCCGGGCCGCCGGCCTGGATGACGCCGTAGCTCTGCGGGCCGCCCGGCTGCTGGACGCCGCCCGTCGGCAGCAGGGTGGCCACCAGATTGGTGGTGTCGCCGCTGCCGGCGTTGACCAGGGCGAAGTCCACGGTCACCAGCTCGTCGGGATCGATGGCGCCGTTGTGGGGCGAGCAGCTCTCGGCGGTGACGGCGGAGCCGAAGCCTTGCGGCACCGGCGTGCCGCTGCCGCCACAGCAGGCGTGGGCGCGGCGCACGATCTCGAGCTGGAAGCAGAACAGGGTGCCGACATCGACGTTCGCGGTATCGGCGATGCGCAGCTTCCAGGTGCCCGCGGTGGGCTTGCCGTTGAACGCGGAGAGCGCCTGCTCCGGCTTGAAGGTGCCTGCGAACGGGGCGGTACCGGCGGTGATGGAGGCCGTCGCCGAATCGTCGAAGACGGTCGGCTGGCCCGAGCAGTCGTTGGCGCCGGAGCCGTAGTTGTCCCCGCTACTGCCGTTGCCGGACGACAGATCAATGGTCGTGCCGTCGGGGCCGATCAGGCTGATATTGAGATCGCCGTCGAAGGTGTGGTTGAGGCGGATGCGGACGTTGACGTCGGAAACCACGCCCGTATCGGTCACGGCGAGAGGCACCTCGACGGTGGACACGTCGGGGAGCGGCACGCTCAGATTGCCGCTGCTGTAGCTCACCGCCGGCAGCGGGTACGGGTTGATCTGGCCCAGAGTGAAGGTGTAGGTGACGGTGCCGAGGTTGGTGGCGCCGTCCTGGAGTTGCAGGCTGGCCGTGACCGTGCCGCCGCAGGTGCCGGCGGCGACGAAGGTGAAGCTCCGCGACACGGTGCCGGCGACCGGGATCGCCCCGTAGGTCTGGGGCGGTCCAGGCGAGGTGACGCCGCCGCCCGCCAGCAGGGTGCCGACGAGATTTACGGTGGCCGCCGTGCCCGTGTTGGTCACCGGCAGCGAGACCGTCACCGTCTCGCCGGGATCGATGGCGCCGTTGCCGGTGCCGCAGCTCTCGGCGACGATGCTGGCGCCGGTGCCGCTCTTCAAGATGGGCATGGGGCCAAGGGCGAAGCTCTGCACCGTCGTGCCGCCGGTGGACACCGTCACTCCGGTGGCCGCGGCCGAGGTGTAGCCGGGAGCCGAAGCCGCCATGTCATAGGTGCCGGCGGGCACCTTCATGGAGTAGGTCCCCGCGGCGTCCGTGATGCGGGAGAAGCCGTTGCTCGTCATCACCGTCGCCCCCGGGATGGGAGCGCTGGTGGCGGAGTTGACCACGGTTCCCGTGATGGTGCCCGTGGCCGCCGGCGTGCACTCGGAGAAGGTGAAGCGGCCGATGCCGGTCACCCAGCCGAAGCTGCTGGTGGCGGCGCTGGCGGCCGTGTAGTACTCGCTGGTGAACCAGAAGGTGCAGTCGTCGTCGGGATCGACCGACAGGGCGGAGTAGTCGCCCCAGCGCGACTGGGTGGCGGTCTGGGCGCCGGTGCCGGCGACCATCACCGTCTCGCCCTGCGTCAGGCCGCCCGGCGGGTCGGTGGCGAGGCGGCCCGCGTAGCGCATGGAGGGAAACGAAGTCAGGCTGGAGGCGCTGTAGCCCACGGCCAGGTTGCCGCTGCCGTCCATGGCGGCGCTGCCCATCCACCGCTCGAGGCCGTCGGCGGGTGCGAAGGTCGCCTGCTCGTTGACGGTGAACGTTCCGCCGGGCAGATTGCGGCGCAGCTCGTAGTAGCGGATGCCGGCCCGCAGATTGGCCGGCGTGGTCGGCGAGACGCCGCTGACGTTCACCGTGTGGGTGACCACCAGCGCCTCGTAGGTGCCGAAGCTGCGGTAGGCCAGGCGGAACATCAGGCGGTCCATGATGCCGTCGAGGAAGGCGCCGCTGGTGGCCGGCGGCGGCTGCTCGATGTCGTCGCGCCCGGAGGGCGAGCGGGGATCGAAGGCCGCCACCAGGATCGGGCTGTCGGCCCGTTCGGTGAAGGTGGATGCCGCGGGAGTGGCGAAGTTCGGATGGAACTCGAAGACGCGCAGCGCGTCGGACGGATCCCCGAACTCGTCAGCCGTGAAGTAGACGAAGTAGTTCGGCGTGCCGGCCGGAGGGGGTGTCAGGCCGTCAAGGTCGGTAGGCAGCATGCCGCCGATGTCCGGGTTGCCGTTCTCGACGTCGAAGTAGATGTAGCTCGCCGTGGGATCGCCGGCCAGCATCTTGGCGCGGTCGAAGGCGAAGGCGCCGGCGCCCAGGAAGGCGGTGCCGGCCTGATTGAACTGGTTGTCCGTCATGTAATACGCGTCGGTCCAGACGCCGAACTTGGGATAGTCGTTGAACTTGTTGTTCGGCATCATGAAGTCATACAGGTAGTAGGCCCCGGCCGGATCCGAGGTCTTCGAGATGGCGATGAGCTGGTGATTGTTCGGGTTCGCCACCGTGCAGAACTGGCTCATCAGCCAGCGGTCGGCGAGAGGATCGTAGAGCACGATCGGATCGCCGTCGTTGGTGTTGGCGCAGGCGGCGCTGATGCCGGCGCCGACGAAGAGGCTGCCGATCGTCAGCTTGGCGGTCAGCGGGTTGCCGGCCTTGTCGAAGACCCGGAACAGGTTGTTCACCATCTGGACGTAGTGATTGGGGCCGACGTCGCCCACCGTGTCAGGGGGCATGACACGGCCGCCGAACGCCGCCGCGTTGTCGTCGCTGGTCAGGCCGCCGAAGAAGAGCGAAGGCGTCGGTGTCAGCGCTTCGGGCACCGACTCCTGGAGCACGGGATCCTCCGTCGGCGCCGCGTCAGGGAGCTCGGTGCGAAAGACCCTCATCGGAATGTCTTTCTCTTCTTCGGGCTCCTCGGTCGGCTTGTCCTCGGCGGGAGAGAGGTCCCTCAGCTCGTCCGACTCGCCGAAGGCGACGGGTTTCACCACCACCGGCGCCTGGGCGTGGGCCGCGGCTGCGACCAGAGGGACGACCGCCAGCCAGAGAGCGATGGCGAGCAGCATCCGGTTCGTGGGCGTGAAGCGAGAACGCATCCGCATGGCATCTCCTCCTAGGTAGGACAGCAAGGCTGGGAATCCGTTGACTCGGGAAGCCCTAAAGATGGAGGTGAGGGAGGCGGCCGGTAGGGAGCCGGCGAGGGGCCGAGGCGGCGACCACGAGCTGGACGGGGGCCTGTACGGGTAAGGTTCCCGGGCCATCTCCGGACTCCTGGTGAAAAAGTTGTCCTGCGAGCCGCCTCTGCGCTGAACTGACCTGGATGAGGAAGCGAGTCTAGCGGCGGCTCCTATCCTTTGTCAAACATTTCTGCTCATGCTTTTCAATCTCTGAGCGCGACTGCTTTTCTGGCCGGGAGCTTTTTCCTGCAATGAGGTCGCGGCGGTAGAATCCGGCGCGAACATTTGCCATCGAAGGGGAAGTAGATCGTCTCGCTCTGCCGGTCGTGGGACACCGTGCTAAGTGCGAGGCGGCGTGCTCCATGGGGAGCCGCCGCAGCGCATGGACCACGTCTGAAAGGAGCTCATCGATGCAGAGGATTCCCACGCCCCACAGAAAAGCCCTCCTCGCGACGCTGGTGCTGGCGGTCGCCATCTTCGCCGCCACGTTCGTTCCGGCGAGCGAGGCTGCCCCGGCGGGCAACTGCACCTACTACAGCGATGCCGGCCACACGACCGTCGTCGGCCAGTTCGGTAAAGACTGCTGCAACAACGTCGTCGCCTGGGGCGTCAAGACCTCCTTCTACTCGTGCTCGTCGGCCTGCTTCATCTGCTACCCGCCGCCGCCGCAATAGCCGGCGCGTTCCCGCTCCGTTGAAGGCTCCCGCGTCCGCCGCCCGGCTGGCGCGGGCCTTCTCCCGCTCTGCAACTCCGCGCTCCAGGCGCCGTAGGAAACCAACAAGGAGGTGTATACCTTGCGAAGGAGAATCCGACAGCTCTGGCCCGCCACCCTCGCGACGCTGCTGATCGCCGCCGTCCTCCCATCCATCGCCGCCGCCCAGGCGCCGCTCGCCGGCACCGGTCCCGTGCCGGCGGAAACCGTCCGTCCGCATCCGTGCCGCGTCCCCGGCCTCGACGAGGAGGTCAAGTGCGCGAGCTACGCGGCCTGGGAGGACCGGGAGGCCAGACGGGGCCGCAAGATCGGTCTGAACGTCGTCATCCTGCCGGCCTTGGGGTCTCATCCGGAGCCCGACCCGATCTTCTTCTTCGGCGGCGGTCCGGGCGAAGGGATCGCCGGCGCTGCCCCGGGCCTGGCCGAGGCCAGGGACGTGCGCCAGAAACGCGAGATCGTCCTCGTGGACCAGCGCGGCACCGGCCGCTCGAACCCGCTGGACTGCGTGTTTTACGGCGATCCGGTCGACCTCCGCAGGGTGGCCGGCGATCTCTACCCGCTCGATCAGGTGCGCGCCTGCCGGGACAAGCTGGAGAGGATCGCGGACCTGCGCCTCTACACGACGGCGCTCGGCATGGACGACGTCGACGAGGTCCGCCAATGGCTGGGGTACGGCAAGATCAACCTCGCCGGCGGCTCCTACGGCACGCGGGCGGCGCAGGCCTATCTGCACCGCCACCCGGGAGCGGTGCGCAGCGTGGTGCTCATCGCCATCGCTCCCCTCGACGAGTTCCTGCCGCTCCACCACGCCTACGCCGGCCAGCGGGCGCTCGATCTGCTGGCGGCCGAGTGCGCCGCCGACGCGGCCTGCCACGCCGCCTTCCCCTCCACGCAGGAGGAGCTGCGGGCGGTGATGGAACGGATCGCCAAAGGGGTGAAGGTGACCGTCACCGATCCCCGGACCAAAGCCAAAGTGGAGGTGGAGCCGAGCCTCGGGCTGGTCGCCGAGGGCATGCGGTTCCTGATGTACGGCGAGGGAGGGAGGAACCTGCCGCTGCAGATCCATCTCGCCGCGCAGGGCGATCTCGCGCCCCTCGTCCAGAACGCCATCGAGCGCCGCCTGCAGATCGACGAGGTTCTCGCCATGGGCCTGCTGTTCTCGGTCACCTGCGCCGAGGACCTGCCGTTCATCGACGATGTCACGGCGGCGCGGGAGACCCGCGACACGTTCCTCGGCGATTACCGCATCCGGCAGCAGAAGGCGGTCTGCGAGATCTGGCCCCACGGCAAGCCGCCGGCGGACGTCCACGAGCTGGTCCGCTCGGACGTGCCGGTGCTGCTGATCTCGGGCGAGCGCGATCCGGTGACGCCCCCGGAGTTCGCCGAACGGGTGGCGAAGAACCTCCCGAACAGCCTCCACGTCGTCGTCCCGCACGGCACGCACGGGGGCGCCGGCGACTGCACGGATCACCTGACCCGCGACTTCATCGACCGCGGCTCGGTCCAGGGCCTCGACGCCGCGTGCGTGAAGCAGGCGCCGCCGGCGGCCTTCGTGACCAGCCTGCCCTAGGCCCGCCGCGGAGGCCTACTCCTCCGCGGCCCGGCCTTCGGTCACCCGCAGCCGCAGAATCCGCCCGGCCCTCTCCAGCGCCAGAGGGCCGGCGGCCTCCATCAACGCCGCCAGCGCCTCGGGGCTGCGAGTGAACCGCTCCAGGACATTGACCCCGAACGCCCAGTCCTCGTCGAAGAGATCGATCCAGCCGACCGCTTCTCCCTGACGGAGGAGAGGAAAGCCGCCGTTCCAGCGCTCCCGCCCCAGCTCGTAAAACGGGTCGCGCCCCAGGAACGGCCGGACCGCCGCCGCCAGCAGGGCCGTGGAGCGCTCGCGGAAGAGCCCGGTCGGCGCATCGCCCCACTCGGGCCGCTCGCCCAGCCGCCACAGGCCGAAGGCGTCGCGGCCGTCCGACGTGGGTGACGGTTGGATCTCCCACGGGCCGGCGACGTCCGCCTCGACGCCGGCTGCGGGCTCATCCTCCTGCTCGAAAAGCCGCAGGAACTCCTCGGCGAAGGCGTTGCGGGGAGGGTGGGTGCTAGGATCGTCAGGATCACGCATGGGGGCTCTCCTGTGCGCGGTTGGGGCCCGGAGCGAGGTGACGGCTCGTCCCGGGCCGTTGTTTTTCCTGGCCTGGAAACCGGCCGGTGGTGCCTGTCAGAGAATTTACGCCTTTGTTGCGCCTGCTGTCAAGGGGGCGCTTCCTCAGACGAGATTCCTACATCACTGCTTCCGCGATCTCGATGGCGTTGAGGGCTCCGCCGCGGGTGAGGTTGTCCATCACAGCCCATAGCCAGAACCCGCCGCCCGCCTCGTCCTTGCGCACGGCGCCGTACAGGACCTTGTCGTTGGCGGCGGCGTCGATCGGCCCGAGCTGGCGGGGCTTTTCGGCGGGCTCGAGGACGGGGTTGGCGGCGAGAGCCTTACGCAACGCCTGCAGGCTGGGCGAGCTCTCGAGACGGACGTAGAGGCTCGCGGAGACGGAGTGGAAGACGGCGCCCTGCAGGACCTGCAGGGCCACTGCCGGCGCGCCGGCCAGCAGCGACTGGAGCTGCGCCGCGATGGGCGCGGCCGGAAGCTGCGCCGGCAGAAGGTTGAACGACAGTTGGGAGCCGAAGACCGGCGTGGGCGTGCGGCGGGTCATGGCGATGATCTGCCGCGTCTGCTCGAAGAGCTCCTCGAGGCCGGCGTCGTCCCGCACCGAGACCGGCTGGATCATCGTGGCCACCGCCTCCGTGAGAGTCAGGTCCCGCAGCGGATGGAGGAGATGAGCGAGCAGCACGGCGGCGGGATGAGGCGAGACCAGCATCTGCCGGCCCTGAGCCTCCGCGGTATTGATCCCCGCCACGACCGGCAGGCCGTCCTCCACCGTGGCGTCGTGGGAGAGCACGATGGCCGTGGTCTCCGGCGGCAGGTCGCCGAGCAGCGGCCGGTTGTCGGCCATGGCGCCGCAGAAGAAGGCCACGGAGACCCCCTGCAGGCTCTCCGGTTCGTAGGGTGCCACCAGGGCGGCGGCCCCGGCGACCTCGGTCAGGGTGCCGACCTCGTCCTCGCGGCTGCTCAGCAGGCGGAGGTCCGACCACTCGGGATGGCGCGCTTCGAGCGTCTCGCGCAGCTCCTTGCCCAACAGGCCCGAAGGGTGGAGGATGGCGACGGCGCTCACGGTTCCTCTGGAGGCGGCGGCGGCGGTGGCTCCTCGGCGCGGTGCCCGCGCGGGTGCCGCAGCCGCGAGATGCCGGAGGCGAGCGGCGCCGACAAGGTGTAGAGGATGGCGATCGCCAGGAAGGTCGCCCGCGGGATGAACACGAAGACCAGCAGCACCGCCGCCAGCGGCACGAACGCCCGGTAGCTCCAGCGCTTCCGCAGGTCGATCTTCTTGAAGCTCTTGTAACGGAAGGTGGAGACCATCAGCACGCCGATCAACAGCAGGGCCATGCCCATCACCACCTGCATGACGACGCGGAGCTCGCCGGTGTACTCGGGGGCGAAGACGAGCAGCGAGCAGATGGCGCCCGCCGCGGCCGGCATTGGCAGGCCGACGAAGAAGCGGCTGTCCACCACCCGGGTCTGCACGTTGAAGCGGGCCAGCCGCGTCGCCGCGCAGACCATGTAGAAGACGCTCAGCAGCCAGGCGTCGCGGGCGAACTCGCGCAGGCCCCAGAGGTAGGCCAGCATGCCCGGCGCGGCGCCGAAGGTGATGACGTCGGCCAGCGAGTCGTACTCCTTGCCGAACTCGCTCTCGGTGCCGGTCATGCGGGCGATGCGTCCATCGAGGAGGTCGAGGACCCCGGCCACGAAGATCAGCAGCGCCGCCTTCAGGAACTGGCCGTCGAGCCCGCAGACGATGGCATAAAAGCCGAGCACCATGTTGCCGATGGTGAACAGGCTCGGCAGCAGATAGGCGCCGCGCCGCATGCCTCCCTGCATCCGGGTGCGCATGGAGGCGCGCTCGCGGATCAAGAGGCCTCCGGCCGCGGCCTGGCCACCGGCGTGGCGCCGTTCTTCAGGCGGTCTCCCTTCTTCACCAGCACCTCATAGCTCTCCGGCACCAGCAAGTCCACCCGGGACCCGAACTTGATCAGCCCCATCGACTGTCCCCGGTGGACATGGTCCCCCTCTTTCAAATAACAGACCACCCGCCGCGCCAGCAGCCCGGCGATCTGCCGCACCGCGACGAGGTCGCCGGTGGGGCGGCGGATCACCGTCAGATGCTTTTCGTTGACCTCTCCCGCGTCTTCCCGGAAGGCGGCCACCTTGCGGCCGCGACGGTAGCGGGAAGCGATGACCTCGCCGGCCGTGGGTACCCGCTGCACATGCACATCGAAAACCGAGAGGAAGGTGACGACCCGGTGGAAGCGGCCGGGACCGATCTCGGCATCCTCGATCGTGTCAACGCGGGTGATGAGGCCGTCGGCCGGCGCCAGGACGAAGCCGACCTCTCCTTCGTAGGAGCGCTTGGGATCGCGGAAGAACAGCAGGACGAGCAGCCCGGCGACCAGAGCGGCGGTGCCCCAGCCGGGCCGCCCGAGGACGAAGAGCAACCCGGCCAGGAACAGGAACGGGAGGACGAACGGCCAGCCTTCGTTGGCGAACTTCATCTTCGGGGCTCCGGTCGATGGTGGGCGCTCGCGGGATCTCTGCGGAGCCCCCGGTCAGGGCTTCAGGCCGTGACCCGCGCTTCGCGCTGCACCCGCAGAATCTGCTCCATCCGGTCTTTCAACATCAGCTTGTGCAGCTTGATCTTCTTCTCCTCCATCTCGTCTTCCTGCGAGAGGAGGGTCTTCTGGTTCAGCTCCTGGAGCCGCCTCTCGAATTCCTGGTGCTCTTCGTAGAGGCGGCGGAAATCGTCATCCGTCTTGATCAGCTCCGCTTTCAAATCGTCATACTGAGACATGGGTGTGCCTCCTTTGCCTGTTCGACAGGACTCCATAATTGGGACGGAGATCGGCCCGTATGGACCGGTAGCTGGGGGGTGGAGAAGGACAGGGCGGCGTGCGGTGAGCGGGCTCACCGTGCGACCAGCTCCTGGACACATGCACGCCCCGCTCCCTTCTGGGAGCGGACGGCCGTGATGGGAAAAAGTGTCCGCATGCCTTGTGCCGCGAGGATAGCACCGGCCCCGGAGGGGGAGCAAGGCGATCCGGATCCGCCGGCGCCGCTCGCGGCTCCGGCAAGGACCGGCCAAACTCCCCGAGTTTTACGCCAAGTTCTCCGGGGGAGACGCCAAACTCACCAGGTTTTGCGCCAAGTTCTCCCGGTTTTACGCCAAGCTCCCCGAGTGATCCGCCAATCTCACCCAGTCTGACGCCAATCTCACCCAACCTGACGCCAATCTCCCCGGGGGAGACGCCAAACTCACCGGAATTTACGCCAAACTCACCGGAATCTGGGCCCATCTCACCGGAGCCGGGTCACCCAGCGGTCGAGGATGGCTCCGCATCGCCGGAGCGCCAAAGGACCGGCCGCCTCGAGAAGAAAAGCGAGGGCCCAGGGAGAGCGAATCAGGCCGATGGCGACGTTCATTCCTTCGAGGAGCGTCTCGTCGAACAGCTCGAAGTGGCCGACGAGGGCGCCGTCGTCCAGCGTCACGCCGTATCCTTCAGCGTCGGCGTCTTTATTCAGCCGCAGCAGGGGATCGCGGCCGGTGGCGGGGAGGACGGCGGCTGCCAGGAGGGCGAGCCAGCGGTCAGGGAACACGGCGGCCGGCCGGAACCCCCGCGTCAGGCTCTCGCCGGCCCGGAACAGGCCGAAGCCGAGCCCCGGGATCGGCTCGACGAACCACGGACCGGCCGCGTCGGCCTCGGGCCCGGTCGGCGGCTCGTCCTGCTGCTCGAAGCCCTTCAGGAACGAGGCGGAAAACGCGTTGCGGCTAGAATGGGGATAGCTGCGCATAGGACCAATCCTCCTGTGCGTGGTCAGGCCCGAGGGTGAGCTCGTACCTCACGTTCGGGCCGTTTTCATTTTCGACCGGGACGGCCCCGGCCGGCGGCTGCGATTACGACGGAGTTACGCTATCAAGGGGGAGTTGCTAAGTCAAGGGTATCCCCTCCGAAACCTCACCCCCTGACCCCCTCTCCAGCGGAGCTGGAGAGGGAGAACCCAGGCGAGGAGCTCACAGCTCCAACGCGAAAATCAGCGCGTCCGTGCCGTCCCGGTAATAGCCGCGCCGGCGGCCGATGCGGGCGAAGCCGAGATGCTCGTAAAGGGCGACGGCGGGCTCGTTGTCGACGCGGACCTCCAGGAAGCAGACCTGGATCCCTTCGCGAACGAGGCGCTCGAGACCCTCGGCCACCAGGACCCGGGCGATGCCGCGGCGGCGCTCTCCGGGGAGCACGGCGAGACGCAGCAGCTCGGCCTCCCCGGCGGCGTGGCGAAAGGCGGCATAGCCGGCCGGCGGGTCCCCCTCGCCGCGAGAGGCGAGCAGCAGCAGGGCCTGCGGATGGGCGAGCTCGCAGGCCAGCATGTCTGCCGGCCAGGGGTCCTTGAACGCGACTTCCTCCAGGCGGGAGATGGCCTCGAGGTCCTGGAAAGTGGCGAGCCGCACGGCGAGATCGACGACCGGCTCGCGCACGTCAGGCCTCCCGGGGTGCCGGCACCGCGGCGCGGGGCCGGGGAAGGGAAATGGCCGGGGGGCGGGAGTAGATGGGCGAGACGAGGAGCGCCGGGCTCCATTCCGTCTCGGGCGAGGCGGCCAGGCGCGCGGCGAGAGGAGCCAGCGGTCCCGGCTCCACGAGCCGCGGCCCGCCGGGCCGGTCCGCCAGCTCGGAGAGCCGCGACACGCCGAATCCCACGATGGCTGCGGGCCGGCCGCCGGCCAGGCGAGGCAGCTCCGGACCGGGCACCAGCTCCATCTTGCTCAAGGCGCGGCCGGCCAGGAATGCCTGAGCGCTCCACTCGCCGCGCAAGGCGTCGACCGCGGCGATCACGGTACCCTTCACGTCCGCGGCGGCGGCGAGGACCTGGAGGGTAGGGAGGGCCGTTGCCGGAACGCCCAGCGCCTGGTGCAGGCCGAGGGCGGTGGCGAGGCCGATCCGCAGACCGGTGAAGCTCCCCGGTCCGCGCAGAGCTGCGATACCGCCGAGATCCTGAACGCCGATCCCCGCCTCCGCCAGCGCCTCCTGGACCAGCTCCAGCAGCAGCGCGGAGGAGCGGTGCTGCTCGACCGAGCGCTGTGCCAGCACCTTCCCTTCCCGGGCAACGGCCACGCTGACGAGAGGCGAGCCGGTGTCGAGGAGGAGGAGGGGGGAGGGGGCGGACATGGAGAGGAGTATAGCGAGGCTCCCCCGCCCGAACCCTCACCCCCTGGCCCCCTCTCCCGACCCCCTCCCTCCCGCCCCCACCGGGAGAGGAGGAAAGAATATAAAAAACAAGAACTTGAAGAGATTGGGTTGTGGAAGAATGTGCGGGATTTCTTCAGGAGAAAGCGGGATGCGGGAGCTGGCGCGACATCTCAGGAGAAATGCGACCGAGGCGGAGAAGATCCTGTGGGAGAGGCTCCGGGGCCGTCATTTGCAAGGGCTGAAGTTCCATCGCCAGGATCCTGTCGGACCCTTCATCACCGATTTCTGCTGCCGAGAGCGCAGATTGATCGTCGAGCTCGACGGAGAGGTGCACGACTCGGCCCAAGAGACCGCCCGTGATGCGGAGCGGGACCGCTTCCTCCAAGGAAACAACTACATCGTTCTTCGGTTTCCCAATCAGCGAGTCCTCGAAGATCCCGACTCCGTGCTCCGTGACATCGCCATTGCGGCCTGGAAAATCCCGCCCCCCTGGATCCGCCTCAAACGATGAGAGTTCCGTCCTAATCCTCGACACCCATGCGTCTAATTCTTGCTTTTTCTTTCCCCCTCTCCCGGTGGGGGCGGGAGGGAGGGAGTCGGGAGAGGGGGCCAGGGGGTGAGGGTTCGGGCGGGGGGCCGCTATACTTCCCCCGCATGTCCGCCCCCCTGCCGGTCACGTCCCTGACGCCCATGATGCGCCAGTACCTGGAGGTCAAAGCCCAGGTGTCGGACGCCATCCTGATGTACCGCATGGGCGATTTCTACGAGATGTTTTTCGAGGACGCGCGGCGGGCGGCGCCCATCCTGGAGGTGCAGCTCACGGCCCGCCACAAGGGGACGGAGAGCGAGGCGCCGATGTGCGGGGTCCCGTACCACGCGCTGGAGGCCTACCTCGGCAAGCTCCTGTCGGCCGGGCTCAAGGTGGCCATCTGCGATCAGGTGGAGGATCCCGCCCAGGCCAAAGGATTGGTCAAGCGCGAGGTGACCCGCATCGTGACTCCGGGCACGGTCAGCGATCCGGGGCTTCTCGATGGCAAGGAAGACAACTTTCTCGCTGGCCTGGTCTGGGAACGCGAGCAGGGGGCGGGGGCTTTCCTCGACCTGTCGACCGGGAGCTTCTTCGTCCGCCGCTGGCGGTCAGCCGAGGAGGCGGTGGAGGATCTCGCGCTGCTCCGGCCCCGCGAGGTGCTGTTCCACGGCGAGGAGGGCTTCCCCTCCGCGGTTCTCGACTGGGCCGAGCGCGACTGCCCCTGCCGCACGCCGCTCGCGGGGGACCGTCTGTTCGATCCGCAGCGGGCGGGTGAGCTGCTGCTGCGGCAGTTCGGGGCCGGCACCTTGCGCGGCTTCGGTCTGGAGGAGGGCGAGCCGGCGGTGCGGGCGGCGGCGGCGGCCCTGGCCTATGCCCAGGAGACCCAGAAGAGCGGCCTGTCGCACGTGCGCGGCCTGGCCGTGCGCGAGGCGCGGGACCGGCTGATCCTCGACGTGTCGACGCTCGCCAATCTGGAGGTGTTCGCCAGCCAGCGGGCGGCGGTGAGCGGCCCCGGCCGGCGGCGGAGCACGCTGCTCGCCGTTCTCGACCGCACCGTCACGGCACCGGGCGGACGGACCCTGCGGGAGTGGCTCCGTCGGCCGCTGGTCGATCCGACGGAGATCGCCGAGCGGCACCGGGCCGTGGGGGCGCTGGCGGCCGGCAATCCCCGCCGCGAGCGCATCCGCGACCGGCTGGCCCGGGTGGCAGACCCCGAGCGTCTGGTGGCCCGGGCGGTGCTCGGCACCCTCGGTCCGCGGGAGGCTGCGGCCCTGCGCGACACGCTGGCCGAAGTGCCGGCCCTGCTGGCCGAGCTGGCGGCGGCCGATCCCCTCGAGGCGCCGCTGCTCGCTCAGCTCTCCGAGACCGATCCGCTGCCGGAGCTGCACGCCGAGCTCGCCCGCATGCTGGAGGCCGCGCCCGCCGCCAACCTGCAGGAGGGCGGCGTCATCGCCGCGGGGGTGGACGAGGAGCTCGACCGCTACCGATCCCTGACGCGGGACAGCAAGCGGCACATCCTGGCCCTGGAGGCGCGGGAGCGCGAGCGGACCGGCATCTCCTCACTCAAGATCCGTTACAACAAGGTCTTCGGCTACTACCTCGAGGTGACGCGGGCCAACCAGGAGCGGGTGCCGGCGGACTACATCCGCAAGCAGACCCTGGTCAACGCCGAGCGCTACGTGACGCCGGAGATCAAGGAGCTTGAGGAGCAGATCCTCTCTGCCGAGGAGCGGCAGATCGAGCTGGAGCAGCGGTTCTTCCGCCAGCTCACCGGCACGATCGCCGCCGAGGCCGCGGGGTTGACGGCCCTCGCCGCCGCCGTCGGCACTCTCGACTCCCTGGCCTCCTTCGCCGAGGTGGCGGCCCGGCACCGGTACGTGCGTCCGCTGGTGGGACCGCCGGGCGCGCCGATCGTCATCCGCGAGGGGCGGCACCCGGTGGTCGAGCAGGCGAGCCGCGATGCCTTCGTGCCCAACGACGCCGAGCTCGACGCCGAGCGCTCGCAGATCGTACTGCTGACCGGACCCAACATGGGCGGCAAGTCGACCTACCTGCGGCAAGTGGCGCTGATCGTCCTCATGGCGCAGGCCGGCAGCTTCGTGCCGGCCGAGGAGGCGTCGATCGGCGTCGTCGACCGCGTCTTCACCCGCGTCGGCGCCTCGGACGATCTCGCCCGCGGGGAGTCCACCTTCATGGTGGAAATGATCGAGACGGCGAACATCCTCCGTCACGCGACCGAGAACAGCCTGGTGATCCTCGACGAGGTGGGGCGAGGCACGGCCACCTTCGACGGCCTGTCGCTCGCCTGGGCGATCGTCGAGCATCTGCACGAGCACCGCCGGCCGAAGACGCTCTTCGCCACCCATTACCATGAGCTGACGGAGCTGGCCTCGCTGCTGCCGCGGGTGGTGAACCGCACCATGGCGGTCAGGGAATGGGAGGAGCGGATCGTCTTTCTCCGCCGCGTGGTGCCCGGCAGCGCCGACAAGTCCTACGGCCTCCACGTGGCGCGCCTGGCGGGCCTCCCTGCCGAGGTGATCGACCGCGCGGCGGAGATCCTCTCCAACCTCGAAGCCCAGGAGTACGACCCCACCGGCAAGCCCCGCCTCGCCCGCGGCAACGCTCCCGAGACCGGCGCTCCCTCCCAGCTCACTCTCTTCGCCCCGCCCGAGCAGATGGTGGCGGCGCTGCTGCGGGACGTCGACGTGAACCAGTTGACGCCGATGGCGGCGCTGAATCTGCTGCATAGTTTGAAGTCGCGGTTGGGGTAGGACGCCCAGCGCGGAGCAAGGAGTAATTCCCGAGGGCTACAGTTTCTTCCACGCTGTTCTCCCCTCTTCCCGGTGTGGTGGGAGGGGAGGGGGCGGGAGAGGGGGCCGGGGGGTGGGGGTTCGGGTGGGGGCGTCAGTATAAGATCCCCCACCATGCGCCCCGCCGAGCAGGTCTTCGTGGGCATCCCGGGGCCGGAGCTGGACTCCGAAAGCGCCGCCCTGCTGTCGGCCTATCAGCCCGGCGGCGTCGTGTTGTTCAAACGCAACATCCAGGACGAGCAGCAGCTCAACGAGCTGGTGACGGCGCTGCGCCGGCTGCTGCCGGATGCGGTCTTCGCCATCGACGCCGAGGGCGGCAGGGTGGACCGGCTGAAGGAGGTGGTGGGGCCGGCTCCGGGCGCGCCGCTGGTGGCCCGCCACGGGCCGAGCTACGCGCTCCAGACGGGCCATTGGGTGGCCCAGTCGCTGCGGCTGTTCGACATCGACGTCGATTTCGCGCCGGTCGTCGATCTCGATCGCGGCGCCACCGACAACGCCCTCGATAACCGCTACTTGGGGTCGACTCCCGAAGAGGTGATCCCTCGCGCCCAGGCGTTCCTGCGCGGGCTCTACAGCGGGGGAGCCGGCGGCTGCCTCAAGCACTTTCCCGGCCTCGGCGCCGCCGGCGAGGACACCCACTTTCAGATGTCCGCCGTCTATCTGCCGGCCGAGGAGCTGCAGGTCGATCTCGAGCCGTTCCGCGCCCTGGGCCGTCTGGCCGGCGCGGTGATGGTGAGCCACGCGCTCTATCCTGCCTACGACTCGTCGATGCGGCCCGCCACTTTGTCCCCGCCGGTCATCGGCGGCGTGCTGCGCGGCCGGCTGGGCTTCGAGGGCCTCGTCTTCAGCGACGACATGGAGATGAGGGCGCTCGACGAATGGGGAGACCTCCCCGAGCGTTGCGAACGCTGCTTCGCGGCGGGGTGCGACGTGCTGGCCGTCTGCCACACGCTGGCAGCCTTGCCGGACATCGTCGCCCGGCTGGAGCATCCCGGGCTGCAGGAGCGGCTGGCGGAGGCCAACCGCCGGCTCGACACCTACCGCCAGCGGTTGATGACGCTGCGCACCGCGCAGGAGTACGTCAAGTTCATGCGCGAGAACAGCCGCGGCGAGCGCCTGGACCGCATCCGCCAGGCCCTGGAGCAGCTGCAGGAGAGCGCGTAGGCCCTCCCCCTCTCCCGGTGTGGTGGGAAGGGAGGGGCGGGACAGGGGGTCAGGGGGTGAGGGTTCGGGCGGGGGCGGCAGAGGTGGAGAGATCGGAGGGCTCGGCGTCCGGGTCCGGCGTCAATCGCGGGCGGACGGGCATGAGCCCGACGACCCGGTCGCGGCCTTGCGCCTTGGCCTCATAGAGGCGCTGGTCGGCGCAGCGGAGGGTCTCGGCCGGGGTCTGGCCGTCGTCCGGCCAGATGGCGACGCCGATGCTGATGGTCACGCTCACCGGCTTGTGCCGGCCGGTGAGATGGATCGGCATCACCGCCACCACCCGGCGGATCCGCTCCAACAGGTCAGTGGCGCGGGCGCTCATCACGCCGGGCAGGATGAGGGCGAACTCCTCGCCGCCGTAGCGGGCCACCACATCGGTGCCGCGGCAGGAGCCCCGCAGGGTGTGAGCCACCAGACGCAGGGCCTCGTCGCCGCCGGCGTGGCCGTGCGTGTCGTTGAAGCGTTTGAAGTGGTCGATGTCGATCATGGCCACGGCGAAGTGGCCGTTCTCCCGGCGGGCGACCGCCACCTCCCGCTCGAGCTGCTCGTTGAAGACCGCGCGGTTGAGCAGACCGGTGAAACGGTCGCGGGTGGAGAGCGTCCTCAGCTCGCGGCTGCGCACGACGAGGGTGCCGGCGATGACGGTGGCGCCGGCGAGCTGGACCATGCGCCAGACCTGGGAGCCCCAGCGAAAGCCGCCGAAGGTGTCGGCGGCGAAGGCGGCGGAATGCAGATCCCAGCGCCAATCGGCATAGAGCACGATGGCCGCGTACTGCAGGAGGGCCAGGGCGCCGGTGACCACGCAGATCCGGGCGTCGTAGCGCAGGCTGGTAGCGGCGATGGCGAGAAAGTAGGCGGGGAAGATCACCAGGTTGTTGGTGGCCTCGTGGGGCCGGCCGAGGACGAGGAAGACCGCCAGCATGGCGCTCACCAGGCTGACGTCGAGCAGGCTGCTGGCGAAGCCGATCCAGGAGCGTCCCCACTGGCGATGGGTGGCGGAGTAGACCGCGAGGGCGAACGCCAGGCCGATCGTCGCCGTGGTCAGCAGAGCCAGAGGATCGTAGCCGCCCGGGCGGCGGAGCAGCTCGCGCAGGGGAAACAGCAGGAGGGCGGCGAGCACCAGCAGCCGGACGCCCGCCACCAGCAGCTCGCCGCCATAGCCGGCGGTGGAGAGCTCAGGCTCCGGCGCGGTCCAGACTCGACGCCAGACCGACGGCGCCTCGATGGCTTCGCGGTCGCCCATGAACATAGTTCGAAATCAGTAAGCCGACTTTAGCACGGCAGGAGGGGAGGCGGACCGACGGAAGCGAGGAAAACAGGGGACCGCGGCGGCGGGGGCCGCGGTCCCGCGGGGCCTCAGAAGGGGATGTCGTCGTCTTCGGGTTCGCCGAAGCCGCCTTCGTCGTAGGCCGGGCCGGAGGCAGGAGCGCTGGCGGCCGGGTGCTCGAAGTCGCCGCCGCCGCCGCGCTGCCCGAGCATCTGGAAGTTCTCGCAGACGATCTCGGTGCGGTACTTCTTTTCACCCGTCTGTCGGTCGTCCCACGAGCGCGTCTGGAGACGACCTTCCAGGTAGATCTGCTTGCCCTTGGTCAGATACTGGCCCGCGACCTCCGCCTGTTTGCCCCAGACGACGATGTTGTGCCATTCGGTCTGCTCCTGGCGCTGGCCGTTCTTGTCCTTCCAGCGGCGGTTGGTCGCCAGGGTGAAGCTCGCGACCGGCTGCCCCGATGGGGTCGACCGCACCTCCGGGTCACGGCCTAGATTGCCGATCAGGATCACTTTGTTGACCATGCGTCCTTTCTCCTCTGGTCTTGAATCGGTTACGGTATCACACCGCCCAGGCGGCCACGGCGGCGCGCCGGCAACGGCGGGAGACCATCTCTCCTCCTACTGAAGACGGAAAAAATGCGTTTCGTCTTGCAACGAGTTCATTCGGCGTCGGTCAAGGTGGCCGGCGAGGTGGTGGGAGAGATCGGCCGGGGGCTCCTCGTCTTCGTCGGAGTCGAGCGCGGAGACGGCCCCGAGAAGGTGCGAGCGGCGGCGGAAAAGCTGGCCGGTCTGCGGGTCTTCGAGGACGCCGCCGGCAAGATGAACCTCGATCTCGCGGCGGTGGGAGGAGCCTTCCTGGTCGTCTCGCAATTCACCCTGGCGGGTTCGATCGACCGGGGCCGCCGCCCGTCGTTCGACCGCGCCGCGCCGCCTGAGGAGGCGCGCCCGCTGGTCGAGTCGCTGGTCGAAGATCTGCGGGGCCGCGGCTTCAAGGTGGAGACCGGCCGCTTCCGCGCTCACATGGAAGTGGCCCTGGTCAACGACGGGCCGGTGACGCTGCTCGCGGAGTTTTAGCCTGAGGGTTAGCGTACCGGGATGTCTTGAATCGGCACCGGCATGAAGGAGAGGGCGAACAGAATCAGGCCCAGCCAGGCCAAGGCGCGCCGCCGCGGGCCGAGCGGCTCGCTTTCATCGTAGACCGGCGGATGATAGAGGCCGATCAACATCACGATGAAGCACCAGAGGAGCCAGCCGGCCCAGAAATACCCCAGCACAGCCAGAGCCAGCCACAAGGGGAGGGCCAGACGGCGCTGCAAGCGGCCGGTGGCGGCATAGAGGATGTGCCCGCCGTCGAGCTGCCCCAAGGGAAGCAGGTTGATGGCGGTGGCGAGCAGCCCCAGCCACGCCGCCAGCGCCATCGGGTGGAGATCCAGCACCATCCCCTCTCCCAGGCGGCCGTGGAACAGCCAGGTCGCCAGGTCGATTGCGAGGCAACGGCCCGGAAGGAGGATGACGCCGGTCGCCTCGCGCAGATTCGCAGCCGGTGAAAGGGCCGCGGGATGGGAGTTCGCGACTCCATACAGCAGGAACGGCACCAGCGCCACGAACCCGGCGATCGGGCCGGCGATCCCCACGTCGAAGAGCTGCCGCTTGCCACGGATGGGAGCCTTGATCTTGATGAAGGCGCCGAAAGTCCCGAAGTTGAAAGGCACCGGCAAGAAATAGGGGAGGGTGCAGGGCAGGCCATAGCGCAGGCAGGCGATGTAATGGCCGAGCTCGTGCGCGAGCAGAATGATCAGCGCTGGAACCGAGAAGGCGAGCCCCAGGCGCAGGAGCTCAGGGTTGAGCCAGACCTGGGCGACCACTCCCGGCGTCAGGAAGGGGCCGAAGATCGCCAGCATGTCCGTGCGGCTGGATTGGACCATGATCGGTCCCAAGGTGGTGGTGCAGAAGAACGTCAGCCCGAAGAGCAGCAGGGCCAGACCGTAACGCGGACGCTGGAGGCGAGGTGGCGCGGCGGCGAAGACGTCGCCGGGCGCCGGTAGCAGCTCGATAAGCGGAGGAGGGAACGGCGGCCGCTGCCGCCAGTCGCGGGTGCCGTCGCTCATCGCTAGGTCAGCGGGAAGAGAGAGCTTGCCGCTCAGAGGTTCTTGAGGTCTTTACCCGGCTTGAAGCGCACCGTCTTGCCGGGCGAGATCGCCACCTCGACGCCCGTCTTGGGGTTGCGGCCGACGCCCTTCTTGCGGTCGCGCACTTGGAAGACTCCAAAGCCGCGGAGCTCGATGCGCTTGCCGTCGCAGAGCGCGTCTTTCATCGCTTCGATGATGGTGTCGACGGCCTGTGCCGCTTTCACTCTGGGCACGTCCGTGATCTCCGCGACTCGGTCGACGATATCCGACTTGATCATTCCGGCTCCGAAACGGGGGGCAGTCTAGCAACGGGTCTCAAGAGGTGTCAACAAGTGGAAATCCTACTGTAACTTAGCCGCGCCGCGCTTCCTCTGCAGGATGCAGCGTTCGACGGCTTCGGTCGCCAGATTCAGGAGGCGCTGGATCTGCGGCAGCTCGATCGGACCGCCGGCGGCGCCGTCGGCGTAGATGACCATCACCAGCCGATCCTTGATGCGCACCGGCAGCATCACGCAGTCGCGGGGCAGGTCGCCTCCCCAGGTGCGGGCGAGCTGCCGGTGGGCAGGCATGGGCGGCAGGGGCCCCAGATAGAGGCCGCTTCCCTGGCGAAGGTTGAGGAAGAGCGACGGCTGGTCGAAGCCGATCGAGAAGGCGGCGAAGGCATCGTGATCGATCCCCGTGCCGCGCACCTTCCAGCCGTTGACCCGGTCGCGGGACACCTGAAACAGAGCCGCCCGCCGGTGATCGCGGGCGAGGAAGCCGAGGAGGATCTCTCCCACCTCGTCGAGATCCCTGGCCCCGGCCAGCGCCGCTTCGGCTTCGTCGAGGCTGGTGGCGACAGGCAGAGAGCGATCCGCGGCGGACTCCACCCACGATACCGCTCCCAGCTCAGCCCGTTCTGTCGGGGTGAGGGCCACGGTCATCGGTCGGGGAGCCGCGCCGGGGACCGCCTTCAGGGCCGCGGGGGGCTCGGCCGCCGGCGCCGCGGCCGCCGCTAGCGTTGCCGGCGATGGGACCGTGCTGCGCGGTGCCGATACCGCGGGAGCCACTGGCCGCGGCGGCGGCAGGTCCGGGAGCGGCGGCGGAAGCTTGATCCTGGGTGGCGTCGCGAACAGGCCGAACGGCGCCTCCTCCACCTCCGGCTTTGTCTGCTCGTCGGGCCTCTCCCAGAGGAAGCGGGCGCGGTTCAGCCGGTCGAGGATCATGCCGAAGCGGGAAGGGAACTCCTCGCTGTAGTACCTCTCCAGCGCTTCGAGGATGCGGATCTCGTTGGCAACGTAAACCTTGACGCGCTTGCCGGATGCGAAGGCGATCTCATCCTGGGCGGAAAGGTTGCGGGGGTCCAGCAGCGCCACGTCGAGCCTGCCCGATTCCACCCGGAAGGGCACGGCGCGCAGGCGTCGGGCGAGCCGTTCGGGGATGAGGCCCAACACCTCCTCGGGAATGCCGCGCAGGTCTTCGACGCTCACGGCGGGGAGGCCGAGATGCTCGGCGAGCCCCTTGAGCAGCAGGTCCTCCTGCAGCGCGTCCATCTCCAGCAGACAGGTGCCGAGACGGCCGCCGGCCACGTTTTGGGTCTTCAACGCCCGCGTCAGTTGCTGGACCGTGATCCAGCCGCGCGCTACGAGCACCTGTCCGAGCTTTGCCATTCTGGGATTTGCCGCCCGCACGATCCTACGCTGCTTTTTCCCTTCTTTCCCTCGGGGAGAGAGGGGTCGGGGAGGTAAGGGGCTCTAACTTATTCACTTTCCGGTACTTAAGCGTAAGGGCGCCATTATAGAGTCGGCTGTACAGCCTTGTAAAGCGGCGGCGAGCGCTGTTATCCTGCGAGCTGTGAAGCTTTATGTCGCCGCGGTTTCGGCCGCATGTTTCGCCCTTCTGCCCGCCGCGCTCCGGGCTGCTCCGGCGCCTGCCACGCCCGAGCCGTCGCCCGCGGCCACCTATCAGTTTGCCCTGGGAAAGCTCCTCGCCGTCGAAGGATCGATCTCCGAGGCTCTCGCCGCCTTCGAGGAGGCCGAGAAGCTCGCGCCGCAACGGCCGGAGACGGCCTATGTGCTGCTCGAGCACGCTCAGCTCCTCTCTCGCGCCGCCCAATATGCGCGCAATCCGGCTGCCCGCGACGACTCCCTGCGCAAGGCGGGGGAGAAGATCTCTGAGGCGCGCCGGCTGGCCCCCGAGAACGTCGACGTGCTGCGGGCCGCGGGTGAGGTGTACCTCGACCTCGCCGCCACCGACGCCAGCGCCTTGACGACGGCACAGGAGGTCTTGGAGGTGGTGCGGCGGCGCGATCCGACCGACGCGCAGTCGTTCATGACTCTGGGCCGGATCTACCTCGATCAGAACCAGCCCGAGAAAGCCGCCGAGGTCTTCCGCGAGCTGATCGACAACGTCCCGCAGCAGCGCATGGCCTATGCCCTGCTGGTCGAGTCGCTGGTGCGCGCCAACCGCCAGGCCGACGCCGAGAAGGCGTTGCAGGAGATCCTGACCTTCGATCCCAGCTCGCTCGAAGCGCGCCTGACGCTCGCCGACCTGCAGAGCCGGCGGGGCGACCATCGGGCGGTCCTCGAGACGCTGCGCGCAGCGCCGGACGAGGTGAAGGACGATCCGCGGCTCGGGCGGCAGCTCGCCTGGGCCCTCTATCAAACCGGGAACCTGGACGAAGCGCTCGCCGCGTTGGAGCTGCTCGCCGGCAAGGATCCGGACAGTCAATCTCTCTCTCTGCTCAGAGGCCTCATCCTGGCGGCCCAGGGACGGAACGAGGAAGCCGTCGACCTTCTCGGCAAGGTGCGCGACGCCCAGCCCAAGGATCCGGCGGTCGCCATCACCCTCTCGCGGGTGATGCGCCGCACCGGCCGGCGTGACGAGGCGGCGGCGATCCTGATCGGTCTCGCCGAGACCCTGGAGCGCGACGGCAAGGCGCGGGAGTCCCAGGAGGTCCGGCTCGAAGCGGCGCAGGTGTACTCCGACGCCAAGCAGTGGGAGAAGCTGGGGGAGGTGTTGCGGCCGCTGCTCGCGGCGCAGGATGACGCCGTGCGCGGTCAGGCTCTGCAGCTCCAGGCGGACGCCTTCGTCCAGACCAAGCGCTTCGACGAAGCGCTCGACCTCCTGGGACGGGAGAAGGAGGCGCCGGCCATCCTGAGCAAGCGAGCCGAGCTGCTGACCCGCGCCGGCAAGGACGAGGAAGGCGGACGCCTGCTCGCCCAGTTGGCCGGCGGCGATGACGCCTCGGCGCTTGCCGCGGCGCAGGCCTATCAACGGCTCGAGCGCTACCAGGAGTCGGTGCCGATCCTGGAGAAGCTCACTGCCGCCCATCCCGACCAGACCGTCACCACCTTTCTGCTGGGCGTGGCCTACGAGCGGAGCGGGCAGCGGGAAAAGGGAGTGGCTTCCTTTCGCCGGGTGCTGCAGCTCGAGCCGGATTTCCACGCCGCGCTGAACTACCTCGGCTACACCTTCGCCGAGGCGGGAATCAATCTGGACGAGGCCCTGACGCTAGCGAGCCGGGCGGTGGCCCTTGACCCCGACAACGGCGCCTACGTCGACTCTCTGGGCTGGGCTTATTTCCGGCTTGGCCGTCCCGAGCAGGCCCGCAACTATCTCGAAAGGGCCGCCCGCCTGGAGCCCGAGGACGCGACGCTTCAAGAGCACCTGGGGGATGTCTATGTTGCGTTGGGGCAGACGGAGAGGGCACGGCAGGCATATCAGCGGGCGCTCGAGCTCGAAGGCGAGAACGTCGAGCAGGTGCGGCGCAAGCTGGGCGACCTCGAAAAAACGCGCCGCCGTTAGCGGCGCGGCGCTCCTCCTCTCCCTCGGCTGCGCGGGCGGACCGGCTCCCCGCCCGCTGCCGGTCGCGACGCTCGCCCCTTGGCAGATTCCCCAGGGCGCTTACGGCTCGCAACGGCTCTATCGGGTGAGCTACTCGGGCCCGGAAGGGGAGGGATCTTTCCGGGTCACTCTTCGCCTCGCCTCGCCCGCGCGCTACCAGCTCCAGGCCGTGGATCCGGTCGGCCGTTCGCTGTGGGGTCTCGACGTGTCGAACGATGCCGGGGTATGGCTGAACCACCGCAGCCGCACCTTCTGCCTGTTTGAGGGACGCTTCGAGGTGGCGGGAGTGCCCCTCGGTCCGTTTCCCCTCGTCTCGCTGCCGTCCCTCCTGCTCGGCAGGGTGCCGGCCGAGCCGGCGGCCGGCTCGGCGCCGACCCGGCGTGGGCAGCAGTTCGAGTTCCGCGACGTCTCCCACCGGAGCTGGGCCGGCGCTCTCGGACAGGACGGTTTGGTGCTGAGCTGGGTCCTGTCGGAGGGGAGCACACCCAAGGTTTGGTGGGTGCGCCGCGACGATTGGGCAATCCTCTCGGACCGCGAACGGAGCGTCCAGGTGCGTTGGCGGGAGGTGCTGCGCGAGAACCTGGAGCGCGAGCCCCAGCGGCTGGAGCCTCCCGCCGGCTACCGCGAGATCCCCTGCGGCGAGCAGGAAGTGCCGGAGGCGGCGCCGGACGGAGGAGAAAGTCCTGGGTCCTGAGGTCTTGGATTTTTCGAGGACCCGGGTCCCAAGACCCAGGACGCTGTTTGACAGTCTCGGCCGCCGCCTCTAGGATTGGGCGCCCGCTTGGGGCCGGGGCCCAAAATGCCCCGGCTACTCTCTGGAGGTCCCGCCAGTATATAATGCGTGGATTGATGCCGACGCGTGAATAGTGTGCGGCTCTTCTCCCGGAAAGCGGAGCGCCCTTCGGCCGCCGTTTTCCGACTCAGGAGTGCCGCAGGACGAGCGGGGCGGCTCCCGGGCGCTGGACTCCACGGGAAGACCCACCGGTCGCGCCGTTGTACACGCCGAGGAAACGACCAGGGATGACCCGGAGAGGACGCGGAAAATGGAGATCACAGAGGTCAAGGTCTTTCCGATTCAGGAAGAGAAGTTGAAGGCATTCGTCTCGATCGTGTTTGATCATTGTTTCATGATCAACGACATCAAGATCATCCAGGGGCGGGACGGATTGTTCATCAGCATGCCGAGCCGGAAGAAGAAGAACGGCGAGTTCAAGGACGTGGCTCACCCGCTCAACAACGAGACGCGGCGGATGATCGAGGACAAGGTGCTGGCCGAGTACGATCGCGTGCTCGAAGACCGGGGCGAGCCGCCGGCGGATCGGGGAGAACGGGGCCTGCGGCCTCAGGCGGCCGTCGGCGAGCCGGAGGAGCATGGCCTCGCCGCGTCGCGGGAGAAGAGCCTGGAAGAGGTCGAGGAGATCCATCTCCGCGACTCCTTCTGGAGCGTATAAGCTTCGTCGCGCGCCGGTGAGCTCCCGGCGCGGGCGAACGAGCGCGGGTGCGCCAGGCGGCGGCCCGGGTGCCGGAGTCGTCGAAAGGGGAAGCACCCATACTGGGGCGTCGCCAAGTGGTAAGGCACCAGACTTTGGATCTGGCATCCGGAGGTTCGAATCCTCCCGCCCCAACCAGATTCGAGCAGGAAAGCAGCGAATCCATTTCCGCCGCCAATGCGCGTGAGACCCGCTCTCGCGGCGGGATCTCCGGTGTCGTCCTGGTCAAAGGGGGAGTATGGCCGGTGAACTGAAAATTTTCGGCGGCCGCGCCCATCCGGCGCTGGTACAGGAGATCTGTGACTACCTGAACCTCGAGGCCGGCAAGGTCTCGGCGTTCAACTTTTCGGACGGCGAGACGTTCTGCCAGATCGAGGAGAACGTCCGCGGCTCCGACATCTTCGTCATCCAGCCGACGTGCGGTCCGGTGAACGAGAACCTGATGGAGCTGCTGATCATGCTGGACAGCTTCAAGCGCTCCTCGGCCTCGCGCGTGACGGCGGTCCTCCCGTACTATGGCTATGCGCGGCAGGACAAGAAGGACCGGCCGCGGGTGCCGATCACCGCCAAGCTGGTGGCGGACCTCATCTCGCGCGCCGGCGCGGACCGGGTGCTGACGATGGACCTTCACGCCGACCAGATCCAGGGCTTCTTCGACGTGCCGGTGGACCACCTGTTCGCGGCGCCGGTGCTGCTGGACGCGCTGCGCGAGCTTCGCGTCCCCGACCTCATCGTCGTGTCGCCCGACGCCGGCGGCGTCGAGCGCGCGCGGGCCATTGCCAAGCGGCTGGGGGCGGGCCTCGCCATCATCGACAAGCGCCGCACGGCGCCGAACGAGGCCGAGGTCATGCACATCATCGGCGACGTCGCCGGCTGCAACGCCATCGTCGTCGACGACATCATCGACACGGCCGGCACGCTGACCAAATCGGTGGACGCCCTGCTGAAAAAGGGGGCCCAGCGGGTCCTCGCCGCCGGCGTCCACGGCATCCTCTCCGGGCCGGCCTTGCACCGCATCGCCGAATCGCCCCTGGAGACCGTACTGATCACCAACACGACGCCGGTGGAGGAAAAGCTCTCCCGCCTGCCGAAGCTGCGGCCGCTGTCGGTCGCACCATTGCTCGGCGAGGCGATCCGCCGGATCCACGAGAACAGCTCCGTGAGCTCCCTGTTCGTTTAGAAGCGAGGAAATCCCATGAGTGAGACGATGACCATCGAAGTCCAACCCCGGCAGGAGACCGGGAAGAATGCCAACCGGCGGTCGCGGGCTGCCGGCAAGATCCCGGCCGTGGTCTACGGCGGCGGCAAGGAGAGCGTGGCGATCGAGGTGGACCGCAAGACCCTGGTCGACACCATGAAGGGTCACAGCGGCGAGAACCCGATCTTCCTGCTCAAGCTCGGTGACAAAGAGCGGCACGCGATGATCCGCAACCTGCAGCTCGATCCAGTCAGCCGCCAGGTCGTGCACATCGACTTCCAGCGGGTACAGATGGACCAGAAGGTGCGCGTGACGGTGCCGATCGAGCTGGTCGGCACCGCCTACGGCGTCAAAACCGAGGGCGGCATGCTCGACTTCGTCACCCGCGAGGTGCACGTCGAGTGCCTGCCGGGCGAGATCCCGAAGCACGTCGACTGCGACGTCACCCACGTGCACGTCGGTCAGCACGTGGAAGCGAAAGACCTGAAGCTGCCTCAGGGCGTGGCGCTGCTCGATGAGCCGGACAAGGTCATCGTCTCGCTCAGCCATAGCCGTCTCGAGGCGGCGCCGGCCGGGGAGGCGGGCGCGGCCGAGCCGGCCGAACCCGAGGTCATCAAGCGGACGAAGGCGGAGGAGTAGGCTCCCCGCCGCCGTCCCGCATGCACCTCATCCTCGGGTTGGGCAACCCGGGCGAGGAGTACCGCGACACCCGTCACAACGTGGGCTTCCGGGTGATCGAGGAGCTCGCCCGGCGTTTCAAGGTGCCTGTCGAGCGGCTGGAGTGCAACGCTCTCGCTGGCCGGTTCCCGCTCGGCGAGGGCGACGTCCTGCTGGCCAGACCGCAAACCTACATGAACCGGAGCGGTTACGCCGCCCGCTGTTTCGCCGAGCGCTATGGTCTCGAATCGTCCGCCCTGCTGGTGGTGTATGACGAGATCAACCTGCCTCTGGGCAAGATCCGGCTACGCCGTTCGGGGAGCCCGGCCGGCCACCGCGGCCTCGAGTCGGTGATCGAGAACCTGCAGACCATCGAGGTGCCGCGGCTCCGCCTCGGCGTTGCGCCGACCGAGGGCCGACCCATGGGAGAGGATCTCGTCGGTTTCGTCCTCTCTCCCTTTGCACCGGAGGAGCTGGAAGCCGCCGCCGCGATGGTGTGCCGCGCCGCCGATACCTGCGAGACCTGGCTCCGCGAAGGCGTCGAGGCGGCGATGAGTCGGCACAACGGGTAAGCAGGGCGGGTTGCGCCCCCTCCCGTTCGTCCAGACCCGCCCCTACCCTAAGCCCGTTGCGGCGTCTACCCCTGATCCTCACTTTCTCTTCTCGACCTCCGCCAGCAGCCAGTCGATCCAGCGCTTGATCCGGGCGTGCCGGCCGGGACCGAGCGTCTTCCAGCTCATGACGTCCCGCATCGTTGCCGCCACGTCGTCCGGGATCACCAGCGGATCCTTCGCCGGTGGCGGAGGCGGAGGCGGAGGCGGCGGTGGCGGTGGTGGCGGAGGCGGAGGAGGAGG
>DASYTJ010000054.1:0-7639 GCA_036002325.1 Thermoanaerobaculia bacterium
TGTACGTCGGCCAGCGGTTGCGCTCCGCGCTTCCTCCCCACGGTCGGTCGCCCTTCCGCGGTTGCGCTTCGCTTCGATTGCGATGGCCTGCTTTCGGGAGGACTTGCACCTCCAAGCTGGTGCCCATGCCGGGCATACAACAACAACGCCCGGCTCGCGCCGGGCGTCCGAAAAAACCCAATCCTAGGGTAGGGGCGGGTCTGGACGGTGGGGCGGGGCTCGACCCGCCCTCCTCCTACCAGAGCACCCGCAGCCCCAACTGCACCTGCCGCGGATCGCCGACGCCGCTCTGCACGGTGCCGTCGAAGTTGAAGATCAGGTTGGTGACCTCCGGGCGCCGCAGGTTCCGGCTGTTGAAGACGTTGAACACGTCGACGGCCGGCTCGATCGTGAACTTTCCGGCCGGGAACCCGCGTGACACGCGGAAGTCGAGCGAGTTGAACTCGTTGTCCTTGCGGCCGAGGTTGCGCCGCGTCACCGTGCCGTCGGGGTTGATGCGGTCCTGCGGCGTGGCGGCGTCGGCGCCGGTGGAGGTGATCGACTTCGGCTGCGCCGAGCGGTAGGCGTAGCGGAAGTTGACGTCCAGCCCCAGCGGCGCCTGCCAGAGCAGCCAGGCGTTCACCCGGTGGCGCTGGTCGCGGTCGGAATAGCTGTACTCCTTGTCCAGGTCGGTGATGCGGGCGTAGCGGAACGAGAACGGATCGCGCTCGTTGTCGTCGTCCGACTTGTCCTTGGAGTAGGTGTAGTAGATCTGGTACTGCATCTTGCCCGTGAACCGCTGATTGGCGCCGACCGTCACGCCCCAGTAACGGCTCTTGGCCGTGGATTCGACGACCGTGAGGGTATTGATGCCGTTGGCGCCGCCCGGCGGCAGGCCGGTGCTCCAGGGCGAGCCGAGGAGCGGATCGTTGCGGTTGACGAAGCGGGTGATGTGGTCGCCGCGGGCATAGTTGTACTTGACGAGCAGGGCGAGCCCGGTCTTCACCTCGCGCTCGTAGGAGAGGCTCGCCGCCGTGGTCCGCGGGTTCTCGAAATCCTTGTCGAAGACGAACACGTCGGGCAGGAACGGATCGCCGATCTGCGACTGCGGGATGAGGAACGGATAGGCGGGCACCGGCCCCAGGATGCCGGCCAGAGCGCTGTTGCGGAAGATCGTTTGGCCGATGCTGCCGTTCGTCGAACGGGTGGAGGCCAGAGAGAGCCCCGGGATGCGCGCGTAGAAGATGCCGGCGCTGCCGCGGACCACGCTCTTGCCGTCCGCGTTGGGATCCCAGGTGATCCCCAGCCGCGGCTGCCACATGTTGTAGTCCGACGGGATCTCGCCATCGGACGGGAAGGTCTGCGGGCCGGCCGAGGTGACCACCGTGCGGCCGATGAAGGGGGCGAAGAAGACCTGATCGGGCGGGGTCTGCACGTCGGGCTCGATCTCGGCCTCCCAGCGCAGGCCGTACTGGACGGTCAGCTTGGGATTCACCTGCCAGTTGTCCTGCAGGAAGACGGCCGGCTCCTTCTGCGGGATGCTTTGTGTTCCCGCCTGCTCAACGGTGCGGCCACCGACGCCTGCCTGCTGCAGGTACAGCAGGACCGGTCCGGTCACCGAAGTGCCTGAAGGGCAGACGCCCACCTGCGAGGAGCTGCCGTCCGAGCATTCCACGTAGTTCGGGTTGTGGGCATAGTTGAGGAAGCCGTCCGTCGAACTGAAGATGAAGCGGCCGTTGGCGAAGCCGATGAACGTCTGTACAGACTTCACCTCGTTGTACTCGACTCCCCCCTTGATCGAGTGGTTGCCGCGCAGGACCGAAAGGTTGTCGTTCACCTGCGCGCGCGTGTCGTAGTACTTGACGGGGATGAAGAACGGCTCGCCGAAACGATAGCCGCGACCGAAATCGAACGCCGTGTCCGGCAACGGCCGGCCGGTGCTGGGGATGATGGGACCGTCATATGGCCGCGGCCGGTTCTCCCGCGCGTACTGGAAGCGGAGCTCGTTGAGCAGGCTGCTCGAGAGGGTTGAGATGACGGTGCCGGTGCCGGCGTAGGAGTCGTCCTTCTCGACCGCGTTGGCGCTGCGGCCCCACGAGTCGACATCGAACGTGCCGTTCTCCTGCTCGGCCCAGGTGTAGGTGTAGCGCAGCGTGGCGAGGTGCTTCTCGGAAGCCTGCCAATCCGCCTTGGCGAGGAATACCCGGGCGTCGTTGGTGCGATCGATGGGACCGTTCTCCGCCGGCGAGCCGATGCTCGCGAAGTAGTCCACCACCCGCTGCTCGATGCGCGACGGATCGGTCTGCTTGGTCGAGCGCCCGCGCTGGTAGTCGCCGGAGAGGAAGTAGAAGAGCTTGTCCCGCCGGATCGGACCGCCGAGGGTGAACCCCGCCTGGCCCTGCTCCTGGTCGAACTTGTCGGCCTTCGAGCCGTCCGGGTTCTCGGCCGCCGAAGAGAGGCTGTCGTTCTTCCAGAAGAGGTGGCCGCTGCCGTGGAGCTCGTTGGTGCCCGACTTGGTGACCACGTTGACGAAGCCCGACGACGACCGGCCGAACTCGGCATTGGCGCCGTCGGCCACCACCACGACCTCCTTCACCGCGTCGAGGTTGAAGGTGAACGCCGGCCGCTGGCCTCCCCGCTGCTCGCCGAAGAACGGGTTGTTGAAGTCCGCGCCGTCCACCGACACGTTGTTGTGGATGCCCTTCTGGCCGTTGATCGACAGCTCGTCGCCGTCCGGCCCCTGCACGATGGTGACGCCCGGCGTCAGCTTGGTGTAGTCGAGGAAGTTGCGGCCGTTGTTGGGCAGGTTCTCCACCGACTTCGAGTCGATGCGGGTGGCGCCCTCGGCCCGCGTCGTCTCCACCACCGGGGCCTCGGCGGTGACCGTGATCTCCTCCTCGACGGCGGAGATCTGCAGCGTCAGCTTGAGGTTGATCGTCTGGCCGACCGCCAGGTCGATCCCCTCGCGTATCAAGCGCGCGAAGCCCTCCAGCTCGACGGTGATCCGGTAGGGGCCGAGCGGCAGCAGCAAAGCCCGGAAGCGGCCGTCACCGCCGGTAGTCACCACCTGTTCGTAGTTAGTCGCCGTGTTTCTGAGGGTGACCGTGGCTCCGGGCAGCACGGCCCCGGTCTCATCCGCCACCGTCCCTTCGATGACGCCGGTCGTCGCCTGGGACTGGGCGAAGACAACAGGAACCCAGACGAGCAGAAGGATGAGGCTCAACAGACCCACGATCCATCGCCGTGACATCCCGACCCCCTTTCGTGACGCGTAGGTAACAGACCTTGAAAGGAACATACCCGCCCGCGTGGCGAGGAGTCAAGGAGGGAAACGGCGGAGCCGCCCACATTGAGGAGCGGCGCTTGAAGCTCTATACTGAAATACGAAAGGAGATCGCGATGAAGAGAACTCTGCGTCTGATCACCCTGACGGGAGCCACCCTCCTGGTGTCGTGGGCGTTGAGCCTTCGGCCAGCCTATGCACGGCCTTCCTGCGAAAATCTATGGGGCGCACCTTGCTCACCGAACGGGAGCCAGATCGACTGCACCTGGACCGACGGCTGGGAGCCTTTTCCAGGCCATTGCTGGTGCACGGACGGCCTGTGGGAGTGCGTCTGAACCTAGCCGGCTACCACTCGTGCGGCCCCGCCTGCGGAAGCGTGCCACAGGCGGCGCCGCTGAACGGGCGCGGTGGTGCAGCCGAATGCGCCTACTCGATCGACACCACCCTTCGAGAGACGTGAGAGTGCCGCCCGGGTAGGGGCGTGGGGCTGCCGAAGGCAGCATCGTGGAGGGTCTCGACGAACCGCTGAGCCATTGCTGCGTCCTCCGCCATTCCGAAGAAAGATCTCCGGCGGCTGCTCTCCCCCGAAAGCTTCGTTTCGGTTTCTGTATGGAATAACGAGGGATTCTGCCATGGAGCCCGCGGTAACCACAAGGAGCTGGAAAGGCCGGCCGGCGGCCTCGCGAGGCTTGGTACAGTCGCCAAAGCGGCGAGTCAGGCGTTCGAGAACTATGTCCAAGCGGGAAAGAGCAGCGGATTTCCTGGTATGGAGGCGTTACCGCTGGGAGTTATCCAACACGCCCGCATCCTGGTGACCCGCGACTGATCCGCGGCGCGGTCGCTCGAGTCCAGCGCGATCGAACTCCGGGTGAACACGCCGCTGCCGCGGAGAATCCTCCCGACCGACCACAGCTCCCTGCTCGTCACCGGCCGCGCGAAGCACCTCGGCCTGGCCGTCGGCGATGGCGATGGTGGTGCCAAACCAGTTAGAAACCGGCGCCACCGTATACAGGCGCTCGAGCTTCCGATAGTTCCGCTTCGGTCATACCTCACCTTGGCCCGCCCATGTCGAGATGGGGCATGTCGACATTCTTACCGGCAAAATACTGCGCCGAGAGATCGTTCGGCATGACGTTGAAATGAATGTGCAGCAAGTACGGCTCGGGCCCATGATGAATGCTGCCTGGACCTCCCGGCCCGTCGCGTCCGCCGGAAAAGTAGATGCGCCGACTGCCGAGGGTCTCGTTGACCTTCTTGGCGACCTCGAAGTCGTTGTAGATCGCGGCCCAGGCGATCTTGGTCGCTTTCGAGGCCCGGTCCACCGCCAGAAAAAACTTGATGATCGGTTCGCGCTCGTAGAATCCCTCGGCGTTTTTCTTGATGAGCCAGTCGAGGTGCACGTCGAACGAGTACTTGCCGATCCCTTCGATGTTCCCGACCCACGGGTTGGATCTCTCGTGTCCGGGGTAATTGCTCGCCAGCGCCTTCAGTCCCGACTCCCTCTGCACCGCCTTCATGAACACGACCACGGACGGCGCGACCGGCTCACCCGCCACCGTGTCCGGGTGCGCCGAAGCGGGAACGGTGCCTTCGAGATACTCGGGAAGACCGTAGATCTCGACCGGCTGCGCCGCTTGCCGAACCGTAGCGAACTGCGCCTCGTTACTCGCCAGCGTGATGAATCGATCCATGGCTAGGTCGACCTCTTGCTGCCACTTCTCCTTGAAGCTGCGGCGCAGGGCCTCGACCTGCGCGACGAGATCGGCGGGAGCAGACTTCACCAGCTTCGTTTCCTCGGCCTGAAGCTTCGCGAGCAGGTGGTCTCGCTTCGGGCGGTACGGATCTCGCTTGGTTTCCCCGGGGAAAGGTCGGACTTTCAGGATGTAGTTGACCGAGTCGACGAAACTCTGTTCCCAGTGTTCCATCAGTACCGCTTCGGTGCGTTTGACCACGCCTCCGAACCTCTTCACGTTGTCTCTCTCGCGCGCCTCCGTTTCCGCGGCGATCTGCTTCATCCGGTCCTGAATGCGCGGCAGAAGCCAGAGCTCGCGCAGACGGACTCTGAAGACTTCGAGCTGCTGGTGCAAGTCGCCCGGCACGGTCGGCTCCGGAGCTCGCGGCAGTGGCGTCCTGCTGGCGGCCTCGCGCAACGCCTCGTCGAAGGGACCGGGCGGCTTCTTTTCAGGCACATCCGGGTTACGGCCGTGCTGGAGGGCCGCCGACCGCTCCTCCTGCAGCTCGGCGCCCTTGGTATCCAGACGCGCCACGACCGGCTCCGTCCTGTTGGAGATGGTCGGGTGGAGAATGGATCTCACCTGCCGGTCTTGCCGCAACCAACTCCGAGCGGGGACCGTCGACCTCGCGGACGCGACCGGCTGGGATCTTCTCGCTTTCTCGGCAAAGACGCGCAGGGTCTGCCTCCTCAACTCGTTGACCGATGCTATAACGGTGGGCAGGCCTCCATCCCCTCACGGAGACCGGCTTATGTGGCTTGAACGATGGCGAGATGATCCGTGTCGCTCCTGTACCCGTTGATCCGTTGGCGGCGCTCTCACGGTAGGCCCAAAACCGCACTCCAGGCCCTGAAGTCGCCGGACTCGAAGCCGTCGCGAAAGATAAGCGTCGGGCCTGCCGGGCCCGAGACGACCGCGCTCCAGTAGCGAAAATCGCCGGACTCGAAACCGTCGGAAAAAGGAAGCCCTTGGACCGAGACGGGAACCGTGAAGGTCATCGCCGCGCTCCACAGCCCAATGCCATACGCATTCCGCGGCAGAACTTGCCACTGATAAACGCCGGTGGCCAAGCTGATGGATGGTCTGGCCGCGCACCGGCCGCCGCTGCAGACCGCCACGCCGGAGTGCCAGCCCTGAGCTACGCCCCGGCCCGACGAGTCGCTCACCCACAAGAAGTACTCGGTGGCGGTCGGCTCCTCGTTCCACTCGTAGATCGGAGTCGCGGTCGTGATCGTTCCCGACGGCGTGAGCAAGGTAACGGCTCCCGGCGGGTCTCCGTGACTGGCCCGCCAGTTGGCCACCGTGAGCCGGGTGTTGTTCAAAGCCCGTGCGTTATCCGCCGAATCGGGAGCGGTGTAGATCACCCCGGTGGGCTCGCCGCACCACGTAATATCGGGATTTGAATAATGGAGAATCCGCGGGCAACCGGCGGGACAATCATAGGCCATGATGTCGCGAAAGCGGCCGCGTGGGCTCTTGTAACCAAAGGCGTATGGAAAGGCGCCTCCTTCCGGCGCGTTCGGATCGCTCCGCGCGTGGTTCAGGCCCATGTTGTGGCCCAGCTCGTGAGCGAAGCTGTAGACGGGCACCAGGGCACAGGCACGTTCGGTGACGCTGAAAGCGTACGGGCCGAAGCCTGGATCGTTTCCTGTCATCACCCAGCCGATGCCGCAAGCTCCGCTGGAGAGCTGGCTGTCCATCACGAGCTGTACGACGTCCGCTCCATACAGGTCCCTCAGCGCGTGGACCTCATCCATGAAGCCGTCGGAAGGATCGGTCAAGCGCTGCAGATCGATATCCAGGTCGCCGGATTCCGCGTAGCTCACCTCCGCGGTGTGGACGAGCCGCAAGCGCTGGATCACGTTGCTGTTCGCGTAGGCCTGGTTGGTCTCGCCGACTCCGAGGGAGATGAGATCGTTGATCGCGGGAGCGCCGCCGGCGCCGGCTCGCGCGGCGGGCGTGTAGACCACCATCACGTGCACCGTCGAGCCGTCGTCTCCCACCGGCACGGCGGCCTGGACGCTTCCGGCTTTGGTGGGAGGCGGCACCCGTGATGAATCGCCGACCGGGAACGCTCCGAGATCGATCTCCTCGATCCGGTGCAGCCCGCCGGCGATGGGCCGGACGCTGAAGGCCGCGGGTGGCGAGGAGATCGTACCGGTCATCCTTCCTTGATTGATCAGCAGACTCACCTGGCTGAACGGCTTGCCGCGGAGATGGCCGATCCAGAGGAGCCCACCGGGTCGAGGCTCGGCGTAGTCCAGGACTGCGCGAAGGGTGAGACCGGCGAACAGGTTCAGGGCCACCTCCTCGATACGGGACGCCCCGGGAGGCGCCGCCGCGCTTTCCACCGCCGCGAGATTCAAGCGAACCCAGCGAGAGCGCAAGACTCCGCGGTTCTCGGTCCGCAAACTTTCCCTGGCGCTCTCCGTCGCCGCCGGCGAAGGCTCGATGAACAGGTCCGGCGCCAAGGGTGTTTGAATCGATTTATCGAGCAACTCTTCGACGTCGCCGGGACATTCCGGAGTCTCCGGATAGGGAACGCTTGTGTTGGACATCACCCGCGCGCCCGGGATGGGTTGCCCATCCAGAGTGAGGGCCGCGGCTGAGAGCACGGTAGCCGTTGCGGTGAACCGGCCGCTCC
>DASYTJ010000055.1:0-122263 GCA_036002325.1 Thermoanaerobaculia bacterium
ATCGCGCTCACGCTGATCACGATCATCTTCCAGGTCCGATCGATCTCCATGATGACGATGGTGTTCGCAACCGCACCGCTCGGCCTCATCGGGGTCATCCCGACCCTGCTCCTGTTCAAGCAACCGTTCGGCATCAACGCGCTGGTCGGGCTGATCGCGCTGTCCGGAATCCTGATGCGCAACACGCTCATCCTGATCGGGCAGATCCGCCATAACGAGAAGGAGGGATTGGCGCCATTCGATGCCGTCGTCGAGGCCACCGTGCAGCGCTCCCGGCCGGTCGTTCTGACCGCGCTCGCCGCCATGTTGGCGTTCATTCCGCTCACCCATTCCGTGTTCTGGGGAACGCTGGCGTACACGTTGATCGGAGGAACCTTCGGCGGAACGGTCCTCACCCTGGTGTTCTTGCCGGCGTTGTACGCCATCTGGTTCAAGATCAAGCCGGCGGCAAGGGACGGGCAAGCCGTGTCTTCGATTCAAGTGAAGCCTGTCGCAGGCTAGCGACCAGCTATGAAGACACGTCTCGCAGTAATAGGCGCGGGCCCCGGCGGCTACGTCGCCGCGTTTCATGCCGCGGACCTTGGGATGCAGGTCACGCTCATCGATGCCGATCCGAATCCAGGTGGCGTCTGCACGTTTCGCGGCTGCATTCCGTCGAAGGCGCTGCTGCACGCGGCCAGAGTGCTCGACGAAACGAAGCACGCGACCGCGTACGGCGTGTCGTTCGACAACCTGTCGATCGATGTCGACAAGCTGCGCGCATGGAAAGATCAGGTCGTCAAGAAGCAGACCGGCGGACTCCTGCCCCGGCCGATGACCGCGGAGCGGGAGTCCACCATGATCCGGCCCGACGAGGCGACCACGACCGTCACGTCGGGCCGGTTGCCGACGCCTGAACCTTCGCGGCACGCCTCTTGCTAAGCGGTTCGGTCTGAGGCGGGTGAAGAGAAACCGGAGCTGTCGTCCGTCGACACCCGTCAAGGAGGGTACGGGCGATGACACGGTGGGTTTCTCAGATCCTCTCCTTCGTCCTCTGCATCCTTTTCCTCTTCGCATTGCCAGCCCGCGCGCTAACCGGGCCTCAAGCTTGGTTGGACGAAGTAGACTCGCTCATCACGCCACGCGAGCGGGAAGTCTACCTCGGGCTCACCGATGATGCGGATCGCCAGGCTTTCATCCAGCGCTTCTGGCAGGCGCGCGATCCCTATCCCGAAACGGTCCGCAACGAAGCGCGGGAGCGCTGGGAGCAGCGCCTCCAGGAGGCTCGCCGGCGATGGCGCGATCCGGGAGACGACCGGGCGCGGGTGTTTCTCGTCAACGGCGAGCCGAGCTCGTCGTTTCAGACCCGCTGCGCCGGAGCCCCGGTGGAGGTCTGGACCTACGAGCCGCGGTTCCAGAGCAAGTACCTCACGATGCTCGTCTTCACGGGCGGCGACACCGGCCCGGCGCGCCTCTGGCACTCCGGAGAGACGCCGGATCTCGCGGCCGCCGCTGCCGGGCAGTGCGCCGCCGACTCGCAATTCACCCATGCGGCGCTGTGGGTCCGCCTGATCGGACGCAACAGCTACGACACCGTGGTGAAACGGGCCCTCAGCCCGCCCAGGCCAAAGGAGTGGGTCTCCAGCTTCCGGCCGGCCGCAGCGGCCGCGCGGCCAGACCGCTCCATGCTCCCGGCCCGGCTGGACGTTGCCTTCCCCGGACGCTACGGAGACGGTCTGGTCCGCGTCTTCGTAGCTCCCGGCGTGGCCACCACGCCGGCTCCCAGCGGGCCGGGGGACATGATCGTCACGGGACGCATCCTGCAAGGGGACGAGACCGTTGATTCATTCCGCTACCGTTTCAACGCGCTGCCTACCGCGGGCGGCGTTGGTGCCTGGCCGCTCGCCTTCGAGCGCCACCTGCGGCCGGGCCGCTACAAGCTGCAGGTGGAGCTCGACGCCGCGGAAACGGGCGGCCTCTTCGTGGGCGAGTGCGAGTTGGCGGTTCCCGATTCCGCTGCTTCGATCGAGGCGGCTCTGCAGAGCGATTCCTCTCCCTCCGTCGTGCCGGTAGCGAACACGTCCAATCTCGTCCCCCCGGGGGAGAGCACAGCGAAACCCGCGGCACCGGCCGTGGCAATCGCGCCGGCTCCCCAGATCTCCCCCGAGGTGCAGCGCCTTTTCGCGGAGGTCGATGCCTCGCTGGACGCGCCCCGCCCTGGGCTGCACATCGTACCTCCCGGCGCCTCGCTGCTCGCCGGCGTGCAGCGGTTCGAAGCGCGCGTCGACCACGCCGCCGGTGTTCCGGAGGACGGGCAGATCGAGCGCGTCTCCTTCTCTCTCGACGGACGGCCGGTCTTGACGCGAAACCGGCCGCCCTTTCTGGCGCAGCTCGATCTCGGTCATTCGCCCCGTCCCCACCGCCTGACCGCTGAGGGGCTGAACCGCCGAGGGGACCTTCTGGCTTCGGATGAGCTCGTCCTCAACGCCGGTGCGCAGCGCTTCGCGGTGAAGCTCGTCGAGCCCCGGCCGGGCGTCATCTACCAGCGGAGCTTGCGGGCTCAGGTCAAGGTCGAGGCGCCGACGGACCGCGGGGTGGAACGCGTCGAGCTCTACCTCGGCGACTCGCGGGTCGCCACCCTCTATCAGCCGCCCTACGTGCAGCCCCTGGTGCTGCCGGATCGAGCGGCGACCGGCTTCGTCCGCGCCGTGGCCTATCTCTCCGACGGCAGCTCGGCGGAAGATCTCGTGCTGCTCAACGCCTCGGCGGCGGCGGACAAGATGGACATCCGCCTCGTCGAGCTGTACACGAACGTGGTCGACCCGGCGGGAAAAGCCGTCGAGGGGCTCGGCGCCAGAGAATTCCAGGTCTTCGAGGACGGCGTGCGCCAGTCGATCCGCCAGATCGAGCGAGTGCGGGATGCTCCGTTACGCCTGGTGACGCTGATCGACAACTCGGCCTCCATGCAGCCGCGGCTGGAGGCTTGCCGGGAGGCGGGCCTCGAGTTCCTGCGGCGGACGCTCCGGCCGCGTGACGAGGCATCCGTCATCACCTTCAATCGGGTGCCGCGGGTGGTGGTCGGCCTCACGAGCGACGTCGGAGCCTTGGAAGAAGGCTTTTCCGGGCTGGTGGCGGAGGAGGAGACCTCGCTCTGGGACAGTCTCATCTTCTCTCTGTACTACCTGGGAGGGACGACGGGGCAGCGGGCCGTCCTGCTGCTTTCCGACGGTCTCGACCGCACCAGCGGCTTCCATTTCGACGACGCCCTCGAGAGCGCCCGACGGGCCGGCATCGCGGTTTACGCGATCGGCATCAATCTGCCGCGCGGCGATGCAGCCCAGCGGCTCGCCCGGCTCGCCGCGGAGACGGGAGGCCGCAGCTTCTTCCTCAAGGGGACCGGCGACCTGAGCAGGGCCTACCAGGAGATCGAGCGCGACCTGCGCACGCGCTACCGCATCGCCTACCAGTCCTCCAACACCCGCCCCAACGACGCCTTCCGCGCCGTGAAGGTCCAAGTGGCGGGATCAGGCCTGGAAGCGCGGACGATCAGCGGATATTACCCCTGAATCCAGAATGAAGAAGTCAGAATGATGAAGTGAGGATTCCCTGCATTCGCCATTCTTCATTCCCCCACGTGCACCGCCAGCTTGCGCGTGCTCGAATTCCGCCGGTGTTCCCAGAGGTAGATGCCTTGCCAGGTGCCGAGCCCCAGCTCGCCGTCGAGAATGGGGATCGACAGCGACGTGGCGGTGAGCGCCGCCTTGATGTGCGAGGGCATGTCGTCCGGGCCCTCGGTCGTATGGGTGTAGAGGGAGTCGCGCTCCGGCACCAGCCGGTTGAGCCAGCTCTCCAGGTCGCGGCGCGCCGAAGGATCGGCGTTCTCCTGAATCGTCAGGCTGGCCGAAGTATGCTGAATGAAGATCGTGCAGAGACCGTCGCGGACACCGCTCTCCCGGACGACGCTGCGGACCTCGTCCGTGACGTCGTGCAACCCCTGGCCGGGGGAGCGGATCGCAAGCCGCTTTACCATGGCGGGCGAAGATAGCATGCCCGGCGGGCCAGCATTCGAAGGTCAGCCGTTCTTTCCCAGATCCAACTCCCTCTCCAGCCGCCCTCGAAACTCGCCGGACGGCATCACGATCCCGGCGTCCTCCGGCGTCGGGAACACCGCCACCCGCAGGCGGTCCTCCTCGAGCAGGCCGATCACGTCCTCGAGCAGCTCATCGAGCGTGATCGCTTCGGGGACCGCGTCCGCCCAGGCGCCGCGGGCGCAGGCCTCGGCGAACGCGGAGTGGGGCCAGAGCGGCAGGGCGTCGGTCTCGCTGGAGACGATCCAGCCCGCGGAGTCCTTGAGGCCCCAGGCCTCCTCCCAGTCGGCCACGAGTTGAAAAAAGGTAACGGAGCGAGCCTCTGCAGGGAGGGCTAGGATCTGCCGCACCTCTTCCTCGTCGATTTCCCAGCTCAGCCGCGCTCCTCCTCGAGCTCCTCTTGGGAGACCCCGACCGCGACCGGCTCACCCGGCTCCTCAGTCTCTTCGACTGGCGCCGCCGCCGGCAGCTCCCGCTTGAGCTCGCCGAGGATCCAGTCGGCGAGCACCTCGGCTTCCTTCTCGTCCAGCGAGATGCCCGCGCTGTCGCACAGGCTCACCACGTTGCGGAAGAAGCAGTTGCCCAGCGCCAGCGGCTCCTCGGAGCCGTTCTGGCCGAAGCGGTGGCCGCCGAAGGTGATGCCGCGCAGGATGAAGTTGACGCTGGCGCGGGCGATCGGCGAGCCCTCCTCGATGCACCGGTCGCGCACCGCCTTCGAAGTGCGGGTGAGGAAGTAGCCGTGCTCGTTCACCTCCTCGGCGGTGAGGCGGAAGATGCGGGCGTATTCGCCGCGAGTGAGATAGGGAGTGTCGGTGAGCTGGTGGACCCGGTAGGCGAGCGCGTTCAGCTCGGGGTCGCCCACCAGCTCCTCGGGCCGGCCGTCGACGGGGAGCTGGTGGCGGGCGGGGTCATAGATGTAACCGGGCTTGAGAGCCGAGATGGCGAAGCCCGGGTTTTCGCGGCCCTCCAGCAGGTCGCGGAAGGTGCCCGCGCCCGCCCAGCGCGTGGCGAGGACCTGATCGCCGAAGCGGCTGATCACCATCTGCGCGGCCCGCGCCATCGGCACCGCCGAGTCAGAGGCCTCCACGACCGAGCGGACGTAGCCGAGGATCTCCTCGATCAGGCTGCTGCGGTCGGCGGCGGAGAGGATGCGGGGGAACGCCAGCGGCCGGCTGTGCTCCGGCCCCGGCTCGATGACCTCGCCTTCCGCCACGATTCGCACCCGCCAGGGATCGCCGTCCAGCATCGCCAGGTCCCGGCGGGTGGAGACCACCGCCATCGACATGTTGCGCAGGCTGTTGAAGCCCAGCCAGTTGGTGCTGGCGGTGAACTCGGGGAACTCGCGGAAGATCGGGGGAAGCTCGGTGGCGACCAGCTCGCCGCTGGCGCTCGCGCGCTCGTAGACCTTGTCGGCGATGTCGTGCAGCAGGCCGCTCATCGCCGTGTTGCTCGGCCCGGAAGCCGCCCGCGTCGCCTGGCTCGGCGTCGCGCCGATCGCGTCCTCCAGGAACGTGTCCTGGTCGATCAGCAGGTCGCACGCCGCCTTGTAGGCCACCGATGCGGGGCCGATGGCCAGGATGGCGCTGCGGCGGTCGTGCTTCGAAAGGCGCAGCAGCACGGGTGTGAAGTCGGCGTCGCCCGAGAGCAGGATGAACTCGTCGAACCGCGTGGCGTGGCTCAGCGTGTCCAGGATGTCCATCACCATGTGGATGTCGGCGCTGGTCTTGCCGCCGCTGGTCAGGGGAGGGCAGTCCACCACCTCGAAGGCGGAACGGGTGAAGTAGGGGCGAAAGCGGCCGAACTGGGACGGGTTGAGATAGCAGCGGCGGAGGAGGATCTTGCGCCTGCGGCCTTCGCCGTCCTGCTGTGGCAGCTTGTCCTGCAACCACATGAGCCAGCGCGTCGGATCGGTCGCGAACTGCTCGGCGGCCACCGGGTCCTCGCGCTGCAACCCCAGGTAGATGTTGTCGAAATCGACGTAGAGCGCCGACCGTACATGCGTCGGGCTCGGGTTGGAATCCGGCATTTGCAGCCTCCAGAAGAGAAGATTGCGGCAATCCGCGTCGGCAGAGGCCGAACGACCGTTGCGCGCCAAAGATATCAGGCGGCCGACAGGCGTCAACGGGGACGCCGCCTGGAACCAAATTTTCCCCTCCCCCTTCTAATGGGTACAGGAGCGCTCCTGATGGACCCCGGGCCTCGCGGGCGTCGAGGTGGGGACGAAAGACGCAGGTAACGTGGAGGGTAAAGCGATGTTCGAGCACTCCTTGATCGATCTGGACAGCAAGCCGCGGCGGCCTCGCCGCTGGATCTCTCTGCCGGTCGCCGTCGGCCTGCATGTGGCAGGCTTCACGGCGTTCGCCTTCGCCAGCTACTGGAACGTCGATAAGGTGGCGGAGCCCCGCACCAACGTCGTCTTCCTGAGCCTGGCGCCCCTGCCGGAGCTGCCGGCCGGTGGTGGCGGCCAGAGGCCGCCTGCAACGCCGCCGGTGAACCGTGAGCCGCAGGCGCCAACGCCGCCGCAGCAGCCCGTGCAGCCGACCGCTGAGAGCGTGCCGGAGACGATCCCGACCGCGCCGACGATCCCTGTGGTGGAAAATGTCATCTCGGGACCGGTCAGCGGAGACACGGGACCTGGCTTCTCCGAGGGTCCCGAATGTGAGGGTTGTCAACCCGGCCCTGGCTTCGGTCCTGGTCCGGTCGGACCTGGAACAGGCCCGAGCGGCGACGGCGATGCCGATCAGCCGAGGGTCATCACGGTCGGCATGACCAAGCCCGTGGTCGTCCACCAGGTGCAGCCCCGCTACACCGAGCTCGCCCGGCGGGCGGGGATCCAGGGCACGGTGATCGTCGAGGCGGTCATCGACCAGAAGGGCTACGTCACCAACGCCCGCGTGCTGCGCGGCTTGCCGATGGGGCTCGACCGGGCGGCCATCGAGGCGATCCAGCAGTGGCGGTTCAAGCCGGCCACCCTGAAAGATGAGCCGGTCAAGGTGTTCTTCGTGCTGACGGTCAACTTCACGATCCAGCACTAGGCGAAGCCGAGCCGCTCTCCACCAACTCACCAGCGTCAAGAAGGCCGCCGCCTTGCCCTCCGGGCGGCGGTCTCCGCGCAAAGATGCCTCCCCAGGAGTGCACTGCCTCTTGCCGAAGACATTGAATTCCCCCTGAAGCTGTCCTCGCCGAAAGGCAGGCTCGGCTGCGAGGCTCGTCCGTTTCCTCCGAGATTTGGTTCGCCGGGCGGTCGGTATGATCCTTGCTCAATCCGTCCTCTGCCGTTCAACCGAATCAGCTTTTCAGGGAGGAACCCGCAATGTTATCGACGCTCAAGAAGACGCGCTTGGAAGAGACGCACCCGGAGCCCACGGTTACGTTCGACGCGGAAAACATGACCGTCACGTTGAAGGTCGTCGTGTTTCTGCCGGAAGGAGCCGAGGACATCGTCATTGAGACGGCTCCTGCGGCGATTCCCCATGGCAACTGGACCTTTGTGTGGGTTCTGGACGTGAGCACCTCTGGCCTCATCGCGGAGTTTGCGGATCCCGGGATCATCCTGGGTAGTCTTCCGCCGCTGGTAAGGGTTCTCAAGGCACCCTCCGGCACAGCCGAGACATGGACCGCGCAGTTGCGGAACGAGGTGCAGTCTGCGAACGCTTTCAACTACGACATTGCCGTCGATTGGCACCTGCTCGAGGACAATGTCATACGAAACGTGACGATCCACGATCCCACCATCGCGGTGACTACGGACCCGATCGGCGGCTGAGCGAGAGCGCCTGGAAGGCCGGCTCACCGCGCAACGGATCAAAGAACGGCAGAGCGAACCAATTGGCATCGACGCCGCGGCTCGCCGCTTGCCGGACATGGAAGAGCGCGGAGCCGCGGTCCCCAAGGAGGATGTAGACGACGGCTGCTTCATAGGCGAGCTGGGCGTTGTCGGGGGTGAGCCGGAGAGCCTGCTGGATGGCCTCAACGGCCTCCACGGTCTTGCCGAGGTGGGCGAGAGCCTGGGCCTTGACACTGAGCAGTTGCCAGTTGCCGGGGGTCGCCAAACGCTCGGCCGACGCTGCGATGCTCGTATAAAGCCGGCGGGCTTCCTCTCCCCGGCCGGCGAGAGTGAGACAGTCGGCAAGGTTGAGGCTGGCGGAAGGATCGTCCGGTTGTTGGGCCAAGGCGAGGCGAAGGCTCCGTTCGGCTTCGTTATACCGGCGCAGCAGAAGGAGGGCAACGCCGAGGTTGGTGAGCGACTTGGGGCCGGGATCATGCCGGGCCGCCTCACGCAGGAGCGCCACCGCCCGGTCCGGGTCCCGCAACAGCTCGATCTGTGCCAAGGTCTGCAGGCCTTCGAGATTGCCCGGAGAGCGCTGGAGAAGCTGTTCAAGATGCCGTCGGGCGTCGTCGAACCGGCTCTGGCGGTACTCGGCGATGGCGACGGTGAGCAGGCTTTGCCAGGAAGGTTGTAAGCGCACGGCCTCGGCCATGAGCTTCAGGGCTTCTTCGGGCTGCCCACGGCGCTCGGCGAGCTGACCGCGACGGAGCAGACTGCCGGCGGGATCGATCTCCTCCATGCGCTCCAGGACGGCTTCGGCTTCGTCGAAACGACCGGACTCCAGGTTCAGCGAGAAGAGCGTGTCGAGCGGCTGGGGATCGTCCGGCGCCAGGGTGAGGGCCTGCTGCGCAACGGCGAGGCCACGCTGGAGATAACGATCCTCCCCCGTGTCGACGTAAAGCTTTCTGGCCACTTTGGCTTCGAGCACGTAGACGTCGAGAAAGGACGGCGCCCGCTGCCGGAGCTCGCCGAGCCGGGAGAGAACATCCTGGATCGCCGCTGGGTCGGCGAGCCGCAGTCGGAGCTCGAGAAAAGTCTTGTAGTCCGGCCCGGCGATCTCCAACTCGAGACGGGGAACGCGCAACTTCCGTTCGGCATAGGCCTGCCGCAACGAGGCGGCGACGGCGTTGGCGAAGAGCCGCGGATCGGAAGATGGCAAGCGGAGGGCTCCTGTCCAGAGCACGTGCCCATCGGCGCCATCCAGCCGGCGCAGGCTGACCTGACAGAGGTCTCCCGCACAATCCGCATGCGAGGCGATGACCTCGCCGGCCGCTACCGCGCGCGCCACCTCAGCCGGAGCCCCCTTCACGGCGTTGACCTGAGCGCTGTCGAGCGCCGCCAGACCGTCCAGGGCCGCCATCGTGCGCAGCATTGCGGCCTGGAGATTCACTCTCACCTGGGTGCTGTCGTCGGCGAGCAGCGATCCGGAGACCTCCGGCTTGAGGACGGCGACGTAAACCGGCGGCTTCGGCCGTCTCAGAAAGAGGAAAGCCGCAGTCCCGGCGGCGAGTAGGAGGACCGCAGAAGCGGCCCAGGCCCACTTCCGCCAAGCCTGCCGCCGCGGCGCAGCCGCCGCCGTCGTGCTGGTGCTACCCGTTTCCCAAAGGCCCGTGGCCGCGAGCTCCGCCAGGATCGCGTGAGCGTCCGGGTAGCGCTCCGCGGGGTCTTTGGCGAGGCAGCGCAGGGCGATCCGCTCCAGGGCTTCCGGCACGTCTGGACGCAGCTCGCGCAAAGGCGGCGGATCCTCGAAGAGGATGGCGTGCATCATGCCCCGCCGCTCGCCGCCGAACGGGCGCTGGCCGGTGAGCATCTGGTAGAGCACCACGCCGAGCGCCCAGAGGTCTCCGGCCGAGCCGCTCTCGCCGCCCCGGAGCTGCTCCGGCGCCATGTAGGCCGCCGTGCCCACCACCACGCCCCGTTCGGTGACGCTCGGGGCCTCGGCCCACTTGGCCAGTCCGAAATCGAGGAGCTTGACCCGGCCGCGAGTGAGCATGACGTTGTCCGGCTTGAGATCGCGATGGACCACTCCCGTGTCATGAGCCGCGGCCAGCGCGGAGGCGAGCTGGCCAGCGATCGCGGCGGCATCGGCGATCGGCAGCCGACCCTCCGCCTCGCGGGTAAGCCGGGCGGCCAACGTCTCCCCGTCGTAGTAGGCCATGGCGATGAAGCGCCGCCCTTCGAACTCGCCGATCTCGTAGATGGTGCCGATGTTGGGATGGTCGAGTGCCGCCGTGGCCCGCGCCTCGCGCCGGAAACGGGCCTCGTCACGCGGCGAGCGGGCGGCCTGAGAGAGGAACTTGAGAGCCACCTCGCGGCCCAGCTCGAGGTCGACGGCCTGATAGACGATACCCATGCCGCCGCGGCCTAGCAGACGCAGGATGCGGAAGTGCGAGATCTGCTGGCCTACCAGCGGATCGGCTTCCCGTCGGCGCGGCTGGAGCTCCCCGGGCGGCCCCTCCTCCAGCGTCACGTCAGCGATGGAGGGCAACGGCAGCACCGAGCCGCAGGCCGCGCAGTTCGCATCGAACTCGGAGTTGCTGCGGCCGCAGACCGGGCAGAGGACCGCCTGCATCACGCCCTCTCCGAAGCGAAACTCGGCGGCGCGGACCGGGATGGCCGGTGGCGGGCGAGGAGCTTCTGCAGATAGCTGCGGTGAATCCCCGACTCGCGGGCCGCCCGGGAGACGTTGCCTTCGCAACGCTGCATCAGCTCCTCCACGAAGCGCCGCTCCACTTCCGCGACGCTCGCCTCCCGCGCCTCGTTCAAAGCCTCGCCGGTGAGCTCGCGAAAGGTGATGGGAGCAGGGGAGGAGCCGCCGGCGGCCGCGCCGGCGAGCTCCGCCGGCAGAAGATCGAGATCCAGCTCCGGACCCCTGGCCAGCAGGCAAGCCCTCTCAACCGCGTGCGCCAGCTCGCGAACGTTGCCGGGATAGTCATACCCATGCAACGCGTGCTCGGCCCGCGTTGTCCAGCGCGGCCGCTCTCCCGGACGCCGCCAGTGCCGGCGGAGGAAGTGGTCGGTGAGCAGCGGCACGTCGCCCTGGCGCTCACGCAAGGGCGGCAGGGTCAGATCCAGGACCTTGAGACGGAAGTAGAGGTCCTCGCGGAAGCGTCCTTCGCGCACCAGGCCTCGCAGGTCGCGGTGGGTGGCGGCGACGATTCGAACGTCCACCCTCTCGGTGCGGTCCGAGCCGAGCCGCTGGATCTCGCCGAACTGCAGGAAGCGGAGCAGCTTCGCCTGTGCCTCCGGCGGGATCTCGCCGACCTCGTCGAGGAAGAGCGTGCCGCCATGGGCCGTCGCGAAGCGGCCCGGGCGGTCCCGCTTCGCGTCGGTGAACGCGCCGGCGACGTGACCGAAGAGCTCCGACTCGAGGAGCGTTCCCGGCAGGGCGGAGCAGTGGACGGTGACGAACGGTTTGCCTCGCCGCGCGCTGTTGACATGGAGTGCGCGGGCGATGAGCTCCTTGCCGGTTCCCGTCTCGCCGTAGATGAGGATCGGCGCGTCCGCCCCCGCCACCTGGGCGATGATCTGCAGGATCTCGATCATCTGCGGATCGCGGGTGACGATGCCGGCGAAATCGTGCTGCGAGAAGAGATCGCGCTCCAGGCTGCGGTTGCGCCGCCTCAGAGCCTCGCGCTCGCTGGCGCGCAGCAGGAAGAGGCCGGCGACCTCGGCAAACTCGGTGAGGAAGGCGCGGCAGTTCTCGTCGAAGCTGTCGACGCTCTCCCGGTTCTCCAGATAGACGACGCCATACACCTCGCCGCCGTGGCGCAGCGGTGCCACCAGGGCGCAGCAGCGGCCGATGGCGAGGGCCGACTCGCCGGAGCCGAAGCGGGCGTCCTCGATCAGGTTGGGCAGGTAGATGACCTTCCCCGTCTCGATCGCCTCGCGCACCAGCGCGCGGCTGAACCGGCGCTCGACCGGGGAGAGCCGGCTGCGGTCGTAGCCGACGTCGAACTTCTGCTGGAACGAGCCCTCCTCCCGCACCACGACGAAGCCCGTCTCGGCTCCGCACCGCTCGACAATGCGGCGCAGCAGGACCTCCGGCGTCCGCTCGCCGTCGTCCTCGGCGAGCAGCAGCTTCGAGATCTGGAACAGCTCCTCGTAGAGGTCCATCCTTCCCCCTGCCTCCCATCAGTGGCACTGGCTCTGGAGTTAGGCAGATCTTAAGGCAATGGAGGGCAAAAGTCTCTCCGGCGTCGGCCAAAAGGAGGTGAATCTCTATCGGCCTGTCATACGATCCCCACGAGGAATCTCCTATGCGATCTTGGCTGCTCCCCATCACCGCTCCGCCGCTCCTGTTGTTCGCAGCACTGGTCACAGGCGCCACCGCCGACGACTCCAAGGCCAAGCCTTCCGTGGAACGCACGGCACGGGCCGAGATCGCCGTGCAGGCCGGCCCTGACGGGATCCGGCGCTATACGCTGGTCAACCAGCGCTTCGACGTCGGCAGGCTCGAGGGAAAGGAGAACGGCAAGCTCGTGCCGGCGGAGATCGTCGTCCAGCAGACGCTCACCCGTCACGAGCGGACGGATCTCGACTCCGCCGACGTGCGGCTCGAATCGACGGCCTGGATGGGCGGCGACCGCCCCTTGTCTCGGCAGGCGTGGAGGATCGTCGATCGTGCCGACGAGGGCCGCTTCTGGGGTGGAACCTTCTACGTCACGCGCCTCGAGCCGCGAGGGCCGGGCGAGTACCTCGACCGTTACTACGATCTCGCCACCGGCCGGTTCCTATTCGCGGCGAGCGACTCTCTCGTGGAGCTCGACCCGAAGGTCTTTCGCCGGGCGCGCTGGGTCGCCTATCGTTCGACCTACACGATGGCCGGACCTGCCGCCAAGGAGAGCGATCTCGGCTGGCTCGCCGTCGTGTCCGAGGACGGCACGGCGCGCTCCTATCTGATCTCGAGCTCCGAGCGGGTGCCGCACTACAACCCCGACTGGGGCCTCGTCGATCCTCGCGACGGCTCGGTCGTCAAGCGCCTGCGGCCCATCGTCGGCGAGACGCTCGCCCCGCCGCTCGAGATCCAACTGAGCTTCGACAGCAAAAAGCCTCAAGTTCGCCTGCCGCTCGGCGACGGCGAAATCGATCTCGACCGTGCGAGGCTCGCCCCGGGATACCGTGTCGTCCGCGGCGAGCCTGCGGAACGCTAGGCCCCAGTAGCTTGGTGTCAGCTCCCCGGCTTGGCTGTGTCCGTTGCGGCCTTGGGCTTCCTCAGGTCGGCGCGCAGGAAGTCGAGCTCGGCGGCCGGGATGGTCTCGAAAGCGCCGTACTTCTCCTTGAGCGCCGCGGAGAAGACGGAGGCGTTGCCCGAGAGTACGATGATCAGGGAATCCGGATGGATGCGTTCCTTGGCGAAGCGCTGGAGATCGGCGGCGCTGACCTTCGAGATCCGCTCGTTGTAGTTCTCCAGGAACTCCCGCCCGTAGCCGTACCTCAGGGCCTCGACGACCTTGGCGGCGATGCCGTCGGCGGTCTCGATCTCCAGCGGGAAGGCGCCGGTGATGTAGGTCTTGGCGGCGGCGAGCTCCGATTCCGGCACCGGGTCTTTCTGCATGCCGCGGAGCACCTCGATCGCCAGGTCGAGCGCCTCCACCGTCGTCTCGGTCTTGGTGGAGGTGGAGGCCTCGAACCAGCCCGGCTGGGTCGGCTCGACGAAGTAGCTGCGGGCCCCGTAGGCGAGCCCCCGCTTCTGACGGATTTCCAGATAGAGACGGGCACTGGCGCTGCCGCCGACCACGGAGTTGTAGACCTCGGCGGCGTAGAGGTCCGGGTCGCGGTAGGCGATCGCCACCTGGCCGAGACGGATTTCGGTCTGCACGGCGTCCGGCTTGTCGATGACGATGATCTGGTGACCCTGCCGGCGCGGCGCCTCGACCGGCGGGAGCTCGGCCGTCCGACCCTTCGGCCAGCCGCCGAAGGCACGCTCCGCGCGGGCCATGGCATCGGCGGGCTTGACGTCGCCCACCACGGCGAGGATCGCCTTGTTGGGCGCGTAGTACTTCTGGTGGAACGAGACGATGTCCTGCCGCGTCAGGCTCTGCAACGACTCAGGGGTGCCGTCGCCGGGGCGTCCGTAGGGGTGCTCGCCGAAGACGGCGCGCGCCAGAGTGTGATCGGCGAGGTAGCCCGCGCTCTGCTGTTGGATCTGGAGCTGGCTGAGGGCCTGGCGGCGCCAGCGGTCGAGCTCATCCTGCGGAAAGCTGGGGTGGAGAATGATGTCGGAGAGCAGCTCGAAGCCGAGGTCGAGCTGGTCCGAGGTGACGCCGGCGTTGGCGTAACCGGCCTCGATCCCGGCGCTGGCCGAGAGGTCGCCGCCCACGAAGTCGACGGTCTCGGCGATCTGCTGCGCCGAGCGGCTGGCGGTGCCTTTGGTGAGCAGGGAGGCCGTGGCATCCGACAGGCCGGCTTTGTCGGCCGGCTCGAAGGACTTGCCCGCCGGCAGCAGCAGGCGCAGAGAGACCAGCGGTTGCTCGTGTTGCTCGATGACGACCACCCGCAGGCCGTTCGGCAGCGTCTTCTCCTCGAAGGAGGGGAAGCGGACTTCCTTCGCCGGAGCCGGCGGCGGGCCGGCGGCCTTCGGCTTGGAGGCCGGAGCGGCCGTCTGGGCGGAGGTTGCCGTGGCGGCGAGGAACAGGGCCGAGGCGAAAATCGCCGTCAAGCTCGCCCGGACATGAATGCCCGGGCTACGAACAGCGCCGGGTGAACCCGGCTTGAAGCCTCCTTCAGGAGGCGTGGTTCTTAGCCCGGCGATTGATCGCCGGGCGGAGGCGGCCAAGCCAAAGAAATCGCAGATTGAGTAGGATCGCACGATTCTCATGGCTTCTTCACCTCGCTCTTGTCCGCCGCCGCCGGGCGCATCGCCTCGGGGAGCATGTAGACCACGGTGCGGTTTCCGGGGTTGAAGTACTCCTTGGCCACCCGCTGCACGTCGGCTGCCGTCACTTTCTGATATTCGGCGAGCTCACGGTTGACCAGCGACACGTCGCCGAGGATCACTGCGGCGTTGCCGATGGCATCCGCCCTGTCTTGCACGGTCTGGCGGCCGAAGACGAGGCCGGAGATCAGCTGGTTCTTGGATTTGGCGAGCTCCTGGCCCGAGACCGGCTCGCTTTGCAGGCGGCCGACCTCGGCGAGCAGCTCCTTCTCGCCGTCCTCGGGCTTCTGGCCCGCCTGCAGGATGGTGAAGAAGAAGAACACGCCCGGATCTTCGAGGACGATCGTCTGGCCGCCGGCGGCGACGGCCATCTGCTTCTCATAAACCATCCGCCGGTAGAGCCGGGAGCTCTCGCCGGAGGAAAGGATATTGCTCGCCACCTCCAGCGCGTAGACGTCCGGGGTGCCGCCTTCGGGCACGTGATAGGTGAGCACCACGGCCGGCAGCGGGGTGTTGGGATGGTAGTCGACGGTGCGGCGCTCCGCGGTCTGGGCGGGCTCCTTCGGGATCTCGCGCGGAATCGGCTTGCTCCCCTTGGGAATGGTGCCGAAGTACTTCTCGACCCACGTCTTCACCTGGCCGGGGTCGAAGTCGCCGGAGACCACCAGGGTGGCGTTGTTCGGCACGTAGTAGGTGCTGTGAAAGTCGCGCACGTCCTGGAGAGTGGCGGCGTCGAGGTCCGCCATGCTGCCGATGGGCAGGATCTTGTACGGATGGGTGGTGTAGGTCTTGTCCAGCACCACCTCGAAGAGCCGGCCGAACGGCGGGTTTTCGATGCGCAGCCGGCGCTCCTCCTTGACCACGTCGCGCTCGGACTTGAAGTTCTCTTCCGAGACGTCGAGCGAGCGCATGCGGTCGGCTTCCATCCACAGCACCCGTTCCAAGTAATTGCTGGGGAAGGTCTGGTAGTAGAGGGTGCGGTCGAAATCCGTGGTGGCGTTGTAACGGCCGCCGATGGAGGAGATGTAATTCTTGTGCTCCTCCGGGCCGAGGTTCTCCGAGCCCTTGAACATGATGTGCTCGAAGAGATGGGCGAAGCCGCTGCGCCCCTTGCGCTCGTCCTTCGAGCCGACGTGGTACCACACCTCGACGGTGGCCACCGGCACGGAGTGGTCCTCGTACATCAGGATCTCGAGCCCGTTGGCCAGCTTGTGCGACTGGACCTCGAGCTGCGGCGGCGTCACTTTGAGGGCTTCGGCCGCCATCGCCGGAGCGCTCAGCGCCAGGAGCGCCGCTCCGGCGAGCCACGCGATCTTGGATTTCAGCATCCGGATCTCCTTCGCGTCTGGGGATGAAGGCAGAGCCCCACTTTCATTGGCTCTTGTTTACGTCCTGAAGTCGCTGAAGGTTTGGCCCAGGTTGCCTCTCCCCACGATATCGTACCCTCCATGAACAGACGAATACACCTGTGGATTCCGCTCCTTCTCTTTTCCCTGACCGGCATGCTCGCCGCGGCTCCGCCCGAGCCCGCGTCTCCCGAACCGATTCCCCCGCCGCCTGACGTGGCGGCCCCTCCCGCCGACGCGCGGGTCACGGCGAGCGGCCTCGCCTCGAAGGTGCTCTCGCCCGGGACCGGCACCGACCACCCGCGCGCCTCCGACCTGGTCAAGGTGCACTACACGGGCTGGACGGCCGACGGCAAGATGTTCGACTCCTCGGTGGCGCGCGGCCGGCCGGCGGTCTTCCCCCTCAACAAGGTGATCGCGGGCTGGACGGAGGGCGTGCAGCTCATGGTGGTGGGGGAAAAGCGGCGCCTCTGGATTCCCGCCAAGCTGGCCTACGAAGGCCGGCCCGACCGGCCGCAGGGGATGCTGGTCTTCGACGTCGAGCTGCTCGAGATCCCGCGGGTGCCGCCGGTACCGCCCGACGTCGCGGCTCCGCCCGCGGACGCCCAGCGGTCCGAGTCCGGCCTCGCCTGGAAGGTCCTGAAGCCCGGCAGCGGCACGCGCCGGCCCTCGGCGAAAGGCGCCGTGCGCGTCCACTACACGGGCTGGACGACGGACGGCAAGATGTTCGACTCTTCCCTCGCCAAGGGGACTCCTGCAACCTTCGAGCTGACCAAGGTGATCCCCGGCTGGACGGAGGGCCTGCAGCTCATGACCGAAGGCGAAGCCCGCCGCTTCTGGATCCCCAAGAAGCTCGCCTACCGCGGCGCGCCGGACAAGCCCGAAGGCATGCTGGTGTTCGACGTCGAGCTGCTGGAGGTGGTGAGAGAGTAGGCCACCGGATCTCCGATTCTGTCGGATTCTCGCGACGGCTGTAGAGATCGGCGAACACCTCGCGCTGGCCTTCGCGCGGCGCCGCGCGCGCCGGCGAAGGCCTTCAGGTTGCTTTCTTTTCTTGGATTTGGATGGTGCCGGCCGGCGCCTTCGCAAAGCATGGCACCGCGCTTGCCCCTTTGGCGTCTCCCGAAGCCTGGGAGAACCCCTGGCTTTCTTCATGGGAGGTGCTGATGGTCCGACGGCTGCAGTGGTTTTCTCGCACCCTTTCATTCTCGCTGCTGACACTGATCGCCGCTTCTTCCGCCGCCTCGGCGCAGAGCGGAGAGACGGGGGCTTCCTTCGATCTCTTCGGCGCATACGTCCGCCCGACCGACTCCGACGCGGACTTCGATACCGAGGCGTACGGGGCGCGCGGCGGTTACCGCTTCACCAACGTCTGGGCCCTTGAAGGGTCGCTGTCGCGTCTGAGCGACGCGGATATCTGGTTCGGCGACGCTTCCGCCAAGGCCTACTTCATCCACTCCCAGCCGTTCGAAATCTATGCGGTCACCGGGGCGGGGCTGGTTCGTTTCTCGGATACCGACGACGAGACGACGGTTCACTTCGGGATCGGCGCGGAGATCGGCATCGGCCAGCGCGGCTATCTGCGTCCGGAGGTGCGCGGCCGCTGGCTCGCCGACGAGCTGAGGGCCGACGACGGCATCGTCGACTACTCGTTGGGATTCGGCTGGCGGTTCTGAGCCCGGGGACGGGGCCTGCCTCTCCTCTTCTCTCTATAATCGCGCACCGCCATGCGCAAGGCCCCGCCTCCCCCCGATCCCGAGAACGGCTCCTGGCAGGGACGGTCCGTCGCTCGGCGACTCGTCTCACCGGACGGCATGACCGTGCTCGTGGGTCGCACGGCGGAGGACAACGACGTGCTGACCTTGAAGCTCGCCAGCCCCCGCGACTTCTGGCTGCACGTCGCCGCCGGCTCCGGCTCGCATGTCGTGGTGCGCAATCCCGAGGGGCTCGAGCGCATGCCGAAGGAGACGGAGCAGTTCGCCGCGTCGCTCGCGGCAGGCTTCAGCAAGGCAAAGAAGGGCGGAAGGGTGGCCGTCCACGTCTGCCGCTGCGAGGACGTGAGCAAGCCGCGGGGATTCGCGCCCGGCAAGGTCCTCCTCGACCGCTTCAAGAGCGTGCAGGTTGCGCCGTGGCGGCCGGAACCCTCACCCACCACACCGGGAGAGGAGGGAGAACAGCAAAAGAGGGTGAACAGCAAGGAAAGAATCCGTTCTTAAAGCCCCCTCTCTCCCGGTGTGGTGGGGAGGGAGGGGGCGGGAGAGAGGGGTTGGGGGAGTGGGGGCCTAGTGGCGGTCCTTCTCTCCGTCGTCCCGCGGCCGGGCCTGACGCTCGCGGCCCTGCGAGCTCGAGCTCCGGTCACCACGCGACCGCTGCGGCTGCGCCCGACGCTCGCCGGACTCGTTCGAGCGCGGCTTCGACTCTACGCGTGGCGACGGGCGGGAGTCGCTGCCGCTCTCGTAGCGCGGAGGGTCGGGACGCCGCGAGGGCTCCGGACCGCGATAGCTGGGCTCGAGCACCCGCGGCTCGGGCTGCTTGTACCGGTCCTCCGATCGGGAGTACGGCTTCGCACCCTCGGAGCGGTCGGGAAGCGAGTAGCGGTCGGAGTTGCGGGACCGCACCTCGACGTCCTCGCGCGGGAGGTCGTACCGGTCATCCCGGTCCGCTGGGGGCCGGGTCTCCAGAGGCTTCTGGAAGGTCCGGTCAGGGCGCGGCGCGCCGCCGTCGGCGTCGGGAGCGGGCCTCGCGGAACGGCCCCGCGCTGCCGGAGCCTCGGCGGACGAGGTGCCCGGATTGCTGTCGATCTCGACTCGCCGCGGCCGGGGAGCTCCGCCGTCGGACTCGGGGGCCGGCCGGCCAGGCTTCTCGATGACGATCCGCCGCCGGCCGTTGGAACCCTCGGAGCCCTCCTCGGCCTGCGTCGATGAGCTTCCGGAACGGGCCATCGGCTTCGTCTGCGAAGTCGGCTGCCGGCTCGCGCCGCGCGGCCCGTCGTCGCCGAGACTGATGCTCGGCTGGCTGCCGACGCGGTTGGACCAGCCGCTGTCACCCCCGGGCTTGACGGCGCCGGCCTCAGCGCGCCGGGCGTTGCCGCGCCCCAGGGTGCTCGGCTTGAGCGGCGTACCGTCGAGCGCGTTGGTATTGCCCTCGGCCCTGACCACGCGTGCCACGTTGGCGGGCAGGTCCGGCTTGCGGGCGACGAACGAGCTCACGTCGGGCAGCTCGGCGGCGCCGGGGCCGTTGTGGGCGACGCGTAGCGCACGCCAGGCGTCGTCAGGCTTCGTCCAGGTGCTGGGCCGCAGCGGCTTGGTGTCGGTGGTGATGATGCCCCGCTCCAACGCGCCGCGGACGGTGTCGTGGTCGATCTGCACCGCATACCGGCGCACGTCGCGGCGGCCGTCCCAGTATCCGTCGCGATAGCCCTGGCGATAGCCGGCGCGGTAGTCGAAGTACCCGGAGTGCACGAAGTTCCAGTGGTGGAAGTGCCCCCAGTCGCCGCCGGCCCAGCCGTAGACGCCGAAGCGGAAGCCGAAACCGCCGCCGAAGCGCGGGCCGTAATAGCGGGTGTAGTACCCGGTCGGACACCAGCCGACGTAGCTCGGGCCCCAATACCAGTAGACCCACGCCGGAGCGAAGACGTAGCCGGGCTGCCAGACCCAGCCGTAGGCGGGCAGATAATCCCAGCTCCCGTAGTGATAGGGCACCCAGCCCCAGGGCTCAGAGGAGATCCAGGTGAGACCGATCGGCGTATAGGCCCAGCGGCCCTGCCAATAGGGGCTCCAGCCGGCGGCCACGCGGGGACGCCAGTAGGGGGAGCCGTCGACGGTGACCCACGAGCCGTAGCGGGCGAGCGGCGCCGCCGCATAACGCAGGTTGTCGTCGACGTAGCGCAGGTCTGCGGCGGCGTAGTCGTCGTCCAACTGGCGGGCCCAGCGCTCCAGGGTGTCGAAGCCGCCGGCCTCCCGCACCTCGACGCCGGCGTAGCGGTCGCCGTCGATGATCGCCTCCTCGTCGGCCCGCACGCGCGACGTGCCGCGGTCGGTCACCACCTCGGCGGTGCCGCGGCGGACGACCACCTCGCTCCAGCCTTCGCGGTCGGCGGTGACGCGGTAGACGCCGAAATTCTGCGGGTAGATCGTGGCGTTGGGCGTCTCGATGCGCGGCAGCTCATCGCCGAGGGAGTCCTGGGTGACGACGAGCTGCAGGTTGCCCTCGAGCAGGCGCAGGACAGTGGCGCGATCGTTGCGGTCCGGCGAGGCGGCCAGCCGCTCCAGGACCAGCTCGCTGCCGCCGTCCAGCCGCAGGATGTTGCGGTCGGCGAGCACCAACTCGATCCGCGAGCGGTCGGGAACCCAGATGCGGTCGCCGCCCAGCACGGGCTGGTTGATCTCGGCGCTCGAGCGCTCGTCGGTCCCGGCCTGCATCAGCGTGGCCGAGCCTTCCACCACGCGGAAGTAGCCGTAGCTGCCGGTCTCGGCGGCGGCCGGCATCGCCAGGGCGAGCAGCCCGGTGGCGAGCGCGAGGATGGGCACGAGCATCTTCTTCGACGCGTTCATTTTTTGGGTCTCCTTGAGTCGGACGATATCTCCGTCCTCTGAAATCAGCAACTTCCGGACCAGCTCCTTTATTTCCTCGGAGGCGCCCGCAAGCTCCCTTTTTTTCAACGCTTGGACCGCTATAATGAAGCCGCTCGGCAGGCGGCTGTGTCCACGCCAGGCGTCAGCGGCGTCCCCTTGGAGCGAAGGGCGCCAGGGCCGGAGTCCGGGCTGCACGTCGCCGATCCTCGCGGGGAGGTCGAGTTGGCCATCAACTGGTTCCGCGGCAAGAAAGAGCAGCAGCCGCAGGATTACACGATCGATGACCTGATCGTGCTTGAGCGCTATGAGGAAGCGGAGGCACGGCTGCGCGCCCGGCTGAAGGAGAACCCCGCCGACCTGCACTCGCATCTGAAGCTGGCGGAGGTCTGCACCCAGCTCCGGCAGTTCGAGAAGGCGGTGGATGCGTTCGTCTTCGTCGCCGAGGAGTACGCCCAGGACGGTTTTCACGACAAGGGAATCGCCCTGCTCTCCAAGGCGATGAAGCTCGCGCCGCTCGATCAGTCGCTGCGCTTCAAGGTGGAGAAGCTGCAGCGCGAGAAGGGCATGGAGCACGTGCGCTCGCTGGCCCTTGAAGGATTGCGGCAGGCCGGCGGTCTCCAGGCCGGCACCTCGGCGGTGGAGCTCAAACGCCTCTGGCACAACCTCGCTTCCAGCATCGTGGTGCAGCGTCTCGCCGGCCAGGGCGAGCAGCTCAAGCGGCTGTTCTCGGCCATGACGCTCGTCCGCTTCGAGCCGCAGACCACGATCGTCCGCGAGGGAAGTCAGGAGGCCTTTCTCTTGTTGATCGTCATCGGTGTGGTCGACGTCGCCGCCGAAGTCGGTGGCCGCATCATGACGGTGCGCAGCTTCACCTCGGGAGACATCGTGGGCGAAGGGGTCCTGCTGGAGCGCGGCGCCTGGCCCGCCGACTACGGCACCGCGGAGCCGGTGACGGCCCTGAAGCTCACGCGCGAAGGGCTGGAGCAATGCCTGCTGGGCAATCCGGACCCCCGCGGATTCCTCGAGACGCTGCGCGAGCAGCACAACGACCGCGACGTTCTGTCCACCGTGCGGCGTCTGCGCGCTGGAACCTGATGGCGATCCTTCCGATCCGCATCTATCCCGATCCGGTCTTGCGGGTGAAGTGCCGCCCCGTCGAGCAGTTTGACGACGGGCTGCGCAAGCTGGCGGCCGACATGGTGGAGACCATGCACGCCGCCCCGGGCGTGGGGCTCGCGGCGCCGCAGGTGGGCGTCGAGCTGCGCCTCGCCGTGGTGGACACCTCGGTGGGGGAGGATCCCTCGCAGCTCAAGATCCTGGTCAATCCCGAGATCGTGCGGCGCGAGGGCCAGGAAGCCGACATCGAAGGCTGCCTCTCCTTGCCGGGAATCAACGACAAGGTGGAACGCCCGCTCAACATCACCGTGCGCGCCCAGGACCTCGCGGGCAAGCCGTTCGAGCTCCCGGCCGAAGGGTACCTGGCTCGCGCCATCTGCCACGAGGTCGATCACCTGGACGGCATCCTCTTCACGGATCACCTGCGCGGGCTGCGGCGGGAGCGTGCCCGGCGCCAGCTCAAGCGGCTGGCCGAAGAGCAGGAGGTGATGGTTTGAGCGGCGCCTCACGGTGCCTCTTCCCGGTCCTTGCCGGCGGCCTCCTGATCCTGGCGGCCTGCGGCGGAGGCGGGGGAGGAGGCGGAGGTCCGACCGAGCCGACACCGCCGCCGCCCGGAATCGTCTTCACCCCCCAGGGCAGCGCGGGCAACAACGCCATCTCGCTGGCGAGCGGTGCTGCGACCACCGCCTCCACTCTCGTTCTGGAGGTGCGGGCGACCCAGGTCACCGACCTCTACGGTGTGGCCTTCGACCTTACCTACCCGAGCGCCCAGCTCCAGTTCACCCGCGTCACCCCCGGTCCGCTGCTCGGCAGCGGCGGCAACGCCCAGGCGGTTCCCTCGCCGGCGGGCACGCTGATCGTGGGGGGGACGCACCTCGGCAACGTCCCCGGCGCTACCGGTTCCGGCGTCATCCTCACCCTGGAGTTCAGCGCGGTGGCAGCCGGGACGGGGAGCTTCGCCTTCTCCCGCAACTCGGCCCTCGACTCCGATGGCGATGCCATCGCCGGCGTGGCGTGGCTGGCGGGGTCCGTGACGGTGACGCGGTAGAATCCCGCGGCCATGCTCCAGGAACCCGTCCTTTTCAACACCCTCGGCCGTCGGCTCGAGCCCTTGCAGCCGCTCGCTCCCGGCGAGGTCCGCATCTACACCTGCGGCCCGACGGTTTACAACGACATCCACATCGGCAACCTTCGCACCTTCCTGTTCCAGGACGTGCTGCGGCGGAGCCTGCGCTACCTCGGCTTTCGCGTCACCCAGGTGATGAACCTCACCGACGTGGACGACAAGACGATCAACGGGGCGCATCAGGTCGGCGTCTCGCTGGCCGACTACACGGCGCCGTTCATCGCCTCCTTCCTGCGCGACCTCGGCGCCTTACACATCGAGCGCGTCGAGCGTTTCCCCCGCGCGACCGAGCACATCCCGGAGATGATCGACCTGATCGCGAAGCTGGTCGCCAAGGGCTACGCCTATCAAAGCGACGGCTCCGTCTTCTTCAGCATCGGCAAGGACGAGGACTACGGGCGGCTCTCCGGCTTCGATCTCGACCAGGGGCGCCGGGGCGAGCGGGTGGCGAGCGACGAGTACGGCAAGGAGGACGTGCGCGACTTCGTGTTGTGGAAGGGGGCGAAGCCGGGCGAGCCTTCCTGGGACTCGCCTTGGGGCCCCGGCAGGCCCGGCTGGCACGTCGAGTGCTCCGCCATGAGCATGAAGTACCTGGGCGAGACCTTCGACCTCCACTGCGGCGGCGTGGACCTCATCTTTCCGCATCACGAGAATGAGATCGCCCAGAGCGAGTCGGCGACCGGCAAGCCCTTCGTCCGCACCTGGCTGCACTCCGAGCACCTGCTCGTCGACGGGCAGAAGATGTCGAAGTCGTTGGGCAACCAGTACACGCTGGCCGACCTGCAGGCGCGCGGCTGCTCGCTGCGGGCCCTCCGCTACCTCCTGCTCTCCGTGCACTACCGGCAGAAGCTCAACTTCACCTTCGAGTCGCTGGAGGCGGCCGCCGGAGCCCTGCGCCGGGTCGACGAGATGCGCTTCCGCCTGGAGCACGCCGAGGAACGCGGCGAGCCGGACGCAGGCCTCGCCGACGCCGCCGGCCGGTTGAGTCAGGATTTCGCGGCCGGCCTCGCCGATGACCTCAACCTCGCCGTCGGCCTGGCCGCCCTCTTCACCTTTGTCAAGGAGGTCAACGTGGCGATCGAGGAGGGGCGGATCGGGACGGGAGACCGCCGGCGCGTCCTCGACGCCCTGGCGGACCTGGACCGCGTCCTGGGAGTGCTCGATCCCGCCGAGTGGCCGGAAGGGCAGGCCCGGGAGAACGATGCGGCCGAGATCGACCGTCTCGTCGAGGAGCGCAACGCCGCCCGCGGCCGCCGCGACTTCGCCACCTCGGACAGCATCCGCAACGAGCTCGCTGCGCGCGGTATCGTCCTCGAGGATACCCCGCAGGGGACGAGGTGGAAGAGGAAGTAGGATGGACAGCTTCAGCGAGCAGCCGCACGCGCGGGCGCGGGGCAAGGTGGGGGAGGACGACGCCGTCCGCTGGCTCACGGCGCAGGGCTACGAGATCCTGGCCCGCAACGTCGTCAATCACGGCGGCGAGATCGACGTGGTGGCCAAAGAGGGGGCCGCCCTCTGCTTCATCGAGATCAAGGCGCGGCAGGGCGATCAGTACGGCCCCGCCGTCGAGGCCGTCGGCTTCGCCAAGCAGCGTCGCCTTTCCCGCGCCGCCGCCCTCTACCTGACCGCCCGAGGCTGGCACGGCAAGGCCTGCCGCTTCGACGTCCTCGGCTTGGACCGCGAGGACCAGGGCTGGCGCTACACCTTGATCCGCAACGCCTTCCCCTACAACCCCGGCCCGCCGCGGCGGCGGTGGTAGGGGCGCCCGGACTCGCGAACCGGTCCATCTGCCTCCCACCGTCGGGCGTCTAGATATTGGGAATGCCCCAGTCCTCGGCAGCGTTTCCCGTCTCGTAGAGCGGCCGCCCTGGCGCCTTGACAGCCCCGGGTCGGCCGTCTATCCTTTGCCAGCCTGTCAGGCGGGAATAGCTCAGTGGTAGAGCACAACCTTGCCAAGGTTGGGGTCGCGGGTTCAAGTCCCGTTTCCCGCTCCAGAATTTGACCTTCAGAGATTCGCGGATTCCTTCCGCGTTCTGCTAGGATCGGGGCCGCGCCAGCGGCCCTGCGCTCTTTTAGGCGACGTAGCCAAGTGGTAAGGCGAGGGTCTGCAAAACCCTTATACACCGGTTCGAATCCGGTCGTCGCCTCCAAAGCTTCCTTCTGCCTCCCCCGTCTTTCAAATCTCCCGCTAGATCTGGAAAAGCGCTGGCGAAAGCTGTAAACTTCCCAGCTCACAGCGTTTAAGCCGTCTCGGCTGGCTCGAACAGCGCGGCCGGTGGGTGGTTCCGGTGCTTTGTCATCGTGGGAGGGGCTCGATGGTCCGGACTTCCTGGAGATGGGGAACGGCCGGGATGGGCGGCCTGGCGCTCGGCTACTTCCTCTTCTATGCGCCCTATAGCGCTCTGGCGAAGGTGCTCTCCCAGGGGCGCCTCCCCGGCGTGCGCGGCCCGGTTCCGGGGCTCGAGATCCTTCCCATTACCGCTCTGGGGACGGTCGTCGGCGTCGGCCTGTTCCTGGGGCTCTCCGGCTGGTGGCGCCAGGCCCGGCGGCGCCGGGTGCTCGGCGTGGAGCTGCCGTGGGTGGGCCGCGAGACCTTCGCCGCCGCCTTCTGGCATGCCATCATCATCGGCACTACCACCCTCAACTACACGTTCGCCGGGGTCTCGATCCTCTTTGTGCTGCTCCTCATGCGGGGCGGCGTGCTGATCCTGTCGCCGGTGGTGGACAAGGCGCGGGGCAGAGAGGTGCGGCGGACCTCATGGATCGCTCTGGCTCTGAGCCTCGCGGCGGTGGCGGTCGCCCTGGCTGACGTCGATCACTACGACCTTTCGCTGGCGGCGGCGCTCAGCCTTACTGCGTATCTCGGCGGCTACGTGGGCCGCTTCAGCATCATGGAGCGGCAGGCGAAGTCGGGCGACCCGGAGGTCAACCGGCGCTACTTCGTCGAGGAGCAGATGGCCTCGTCGCCGTGGCTGGTCGTCCTCCTGGCCGCGGCGGCTCTCCTGCCGGTCGACGCCGCGCACGAGCTGCGGCGGGGCTTCGTCTCCTTTGCGGCGACGCCGGCGGCCCTGCCGGCGTTTTTCATCGGCCTGCTGTACGCCGGCCTCTCGGCGTTCGGCTCGCTGATCTACGTCGACCGCCGGGAGTACACCCACTGCGTACCGCTCAACCGCTGCGCCAGCCTGCTGGCGGGAGTCGCGGCCTCGTACGCGTTGACCTTCCTGGCCGGTCTGCCGCCGCCGAGCCTGCCGCAGCTCGCGGCGGGCGGCTTGGTGGTGGTCGCGCTGGTGGTCTTGAGCCTGCCATCACCGGCGCCGGAGAGCGTGGGGATGGAGCCCGGCGCGCGGCTGTTCCTGTTCGTCTGCAGCGGCAACACCTGCCGCTCGCCGATGGCCGAGGCGATCGCGCGGGCCGAGCTGACGGCGCGATTCGGCCAGCGCCCGCCGCTCCAGGTGCTGAGCGCCGGCCTGTCGGTCCGCGACGGAGCACCGATGACCTCCGAAGCCGCGGTGGCGTTGCGCGCGCTCGGAGTGGAGCCCGGCCGGCATCGCGCGCGGCCGCTCACGCCCGAGCTGGTCCGGTGCGCCGAAGCGGTCTACTGCATGACCGTCAGCCAGCGGGAAGCGGTCCTGCGCATGCTTCCCGAAGCGGCGGCAAAGACGGTGTGCGTGGATCCCGAAGGAGAGATTCCGGACCCGATCGGCTCCGCGCTCGCGGTCTACGAGAGCTGCGCGTCGCGGCTGCAGACGCTGGTGCGCCGCCGGCTCGCAGAAAGGCTCGCGGAGGCGTAGCGTGTCACTCGAACCACTGGGTGTACTCGGCGAGAGGGGCGCGCTCGGGGATGAAGCCGTTGACCGGCGCGGCCTCGTCCACCCAGCCGAGGGACATGCCGCAGACGATGAGGCGGTCGGGGCCGAACCCCAGGTGCTCGCGGATGGCGTCGCTGTAGCCGGCGACGCTCGCCTGCGGGCAGCTTCCCAGGCCGCGGGCCACCAGACCGAGCATGACGTTCTGGACGAAGAAGCCCATCTCCAGGAACGTACCCCGCGTGGCGTTGGCCGGCAGGTGGAAGATCATCGCCACCGGCGCGCCGTAGAAGCGGAGGTTGTCGCGCAGGTGGCGGCGCCGGCCGGCCGGGTCGTCGCGCGAGATGCCCTTGGCGGCGTGCACGCCTATGGCGGCCGCCTCGGCTCGCGCCAGATGGGACAACGGCAGCTCGGCCGGCCGGCTCTCGTAGTCCATCTTCATCGGCACGTCGCGGTCGAAGAGACCGCAAAGGCGGCGGCCAAGGGCTTCCTTGGCTTCTCCTGTCAATACCGCCACCGCCCATGGCTCGCCGTTGCGCGTCGACGGCGCGTGGGCCGCTGCGCGCAAGACCTCCTCCAGCACCTCCCGCGGCACAGCACGGTCGAGAAAGGCGCGTTTGCAGTGCCGCGCCGTGATGAGCGACAGAAAGTCACCGGCGGTCATAGCCGGAGGCGATTCTAGTATGCGCGAAGCCGCTCTCGTCGCGACGCTCAGCTCGCCGCCCTCTCCCGGCGGAGAGGAGATCGCCTCCCTGCCGCCCGCGGTCCGCTGGCTGGAGGTGCGTGCCAATCGGGTGGGCGATGTGGATCCCGACTGGCTGCGCGGCCATTTCGCTGGCGAGCTGCTCTACAGCCTGCGCGGCGCCAGCGGAGGCGCGGAACGGCGGGCGCGGCTGCTCGCGGCGGCGGAACGCTGGGATCTGATCGACCTCGGAGCGGAGGATCTCGACGCGGAGATCCTGGCGCGGGTGCCTGCGGCGCGGCGAGTCCTCTCCTGGTGCGGTCCTGCGGTAAGCCTCGCGGAGCTGCGGGCTCGCTGGCAGCAGCTCGCGAACGTGCCGGCGCGCTTGGCCCGCCTGATTCCAGCGGCAGTGGAGCCAGCGGACGCCCTGACGCCCCTGCGGCTGCTGTTTGAGGCCGGCCGCTCGGATCTGACGGCCTTCGCCTCCGGACCGGCGGGCTGGTGGAGTCGCCTGATGGCCCCTCGGCTCGGTGCCCCGGTCGTCTTCGCGGCGGTCGCCGAAGAGGAGGGCGAGCCCTCCGTCGCCCGGCTGATGGCCGACTACGGCCTGCCTGCCATGTCGCCGGTCGAGGAGCTGTACGGCATCGTCGGTCCCAAGGCCATCCGCTCGCTCTCGCCACGGCTGCACAACGCGGCGTACCGGACATCTTCCCTACCGGCGCTTTACGTGCCTTTTCCGGCCGCCCACTTCGGCTCGTTTTGGAGCGAGCTGGGGAACGGTGCCCTGGCGGATCTCGGCTGGCCGCTGCGGGGGCTCACCGTCACGGCGCCGTTCAAGGAGCCGGCCCTCGCCGTAGCCGCGGAAGCCTCGGTGGTAGCGCGGCAGGCCGGCGCGGCGAACACGCTGCTGCGGAAGAACGGCTCCTGGCGCGCCGACACCGCCGACGCGGACGGCGTGCTCTCGGTGCTCGAATCCCGAGGCGTCGGCGTAGCGGGCCGGCAGGTGGCGGTGGTGGGCTGCGGCGGGGCCGGTCGCGCCGCGGCGCTTGGGCTCCAGCGGGCCGGCGCTCAGGTGACCCTGGTCAACCGAGGAACGGAACGGGCCCGGTTCGCCTCGCAGCTCCTGGGGCTCGGCTGCGTGCCGCTCGCCGCTTTCGATCCGCGCCCCTTCTCGCTTCTCGTCCACGCGACGCCGCTGGTGGAGGAGCCGCCGTTCCCCGTCTCCGGCCTTGCAAGAGAAACGGTCGTCGTCGAGCTGGTCTATGGCCAGGCCCCGACGCCGCTGATGGCCGCGGCTGTCGCGCGCGGCTGCACCGCGATCGACGGCAGGGACGTGCTGCTTGTCGAAGCTCAGCGGCAGTACCGCATGATGACCGGACAGGAGATGGCGGCCGATCAGGCCCGGGCTGCCCTCACCGGCTGATAGAATCCCACGTTCGCACCGGCCTCACCCTTTCGTATGACACCCGATCTCGCAGCCGAGAAGCAGACGCTGGTCGACCGCGTCGCCGACCTGGCGCGGGAGAGATTCGCGCCGCGCGCCGCCTGCTACGACCGGACGGCGGCCTTCCCGGCGGCGGACTTCGACGATCTCTTCGCGGCCGGATTGCACGCGCCGACGGTCCCCCGGGAGCACGGCGGCCTCGGCCTCGGCCCCTTCCGCGGCGACGCGTTCACGCTGTGGATGATGACCAAGGAGATCGCGAAGGCCGACCTGTCCCTCGCCCGTTGCTGGGAGGGGCACGCCAACTCGCTGCTGCTCCTGGATGCCCTGGCGAGCCCGGAGCAGCAGGCGCGCTGGTTCTCGCGCGTCGTCGAGCGCGGCGAGAAGTGGGTGGTGTGGAGCGGCGAGCCGCAGGCGCGGGCGCCCGGCGAGAAATCCACTTTCGGCACGACGCTCACCCGCGCCGACGGCGGTTGGGTGGTGGACGGCACCAAGGTGTTCGCCACCAGCGCCGGCGGCGCGCAATGGGCGATCCTGCTGGTCAACACCGCGGGGCCCGGCGGCGCCCGCCACACCGCTTCGCCGGATACGCTGCTAATGCTCGCCTGCGAGCTGTCGGACCCCAGCGTAGAGACCGACGGCTCCTGGTGGGACCCGATCGGCATGCGCGGCACGGTCTCCCATCTCGTGCGCTTTCGCGAGACGTTCATCCCTGCAGAGCACCAGGTCGGCTCTCCAGGCCAGTACCTCTCCGGCGGCTGGCAGGCGGCGTTCGCGCCGCACTACGCCGCGAGCTTCCTCGGTGCCGCCGAAGCCGCCTACGACTACGCGCTGGAGCACCTGCAGGCCCAGGGTAAAGGCGGCGATCCCTACGTGCAGCAGCGCGTCGCCCGCATGTCGATCCACCTGGAGACCGCCCACCTCTGGCTGCGCCACGTGGCGCGCCTCTGGGACGAGGGGCGGCGCGAGGAGGCGCAGCTCGCCGGCAGCCGCGCCCGCCATCTTGTCGAGCACCTGGCGGAGGAGACCCTGCAGCATGCGATCCGTGCCTGCGGCGCCCGCGCGCTCATCCGTCCCAGCCCGCTCGAGAGGATCCTGCGCGACCTGTCCTTCTACATCCGCCACGACAACGACGACCAGGTCCTGGCGATGATCGGCAAGGCCGTGCTCGGGCAGCCGTTCGACGTGTCCTTCTACAAGCCGTGATCCGAAGGAGGAGCGAATGGAGACTCTGAGGTGCATGCGGATCGAGGACCGGCCCGCCGGCGAGACTCCGGCCGGCAAGGTCGATCCCTCGCCGATGTTCGGCGCCTGGTTCAACACCGACAAGAACACCGGCGGCGTGGTGCGCATGGAGCTGCGCGAGAGCGGCGGTCGCTTCGTCGTGCAGGCCTGGGGGGCCGGCTCGCCCGAGCTCTTCGACTGGGGCGAGACCGCGGCCACGGCGCACGCCGCCAACGTCGGCTCCCGCGAAGGCATGGCCTTCAGCGCCGTCTACGACTTCGGCTTCGTCGAGACCTTCCTGGCGGCCTATACCAAGAGCGGCATCCTCGTCCTCGACACCTTCAATACCTTCAAGGACGGCAGCGGTCGGGCGGACTACTTCACCCGCGAGTTCTTCCACCGGTAGCGGACGCACCGTGCAAGCACAGCGCATCTCGCGGGCTCGCGATTTTCTGACTCCTGCGCCCCGGCCGGCGGCGACGGCGACCGACCTGGCGCCGCTCGTGGGGACCTGGGTCAATTTCGACGTGGCGTCGCGCGGCATCGCCCGGGTGGAGATCGCGGATCGCGACGGCGAGCTGATCGTGCGCGCCTGGGGGACCGGTTCGCCGGAGCCCTGCGATTGGGGAGAGACGGTGGGAGAAGCCTTCACCGACGGCGTGGCCCTGCACGCGGCGGTCGCCTTTCGGGCGGTCTACGATTTCGGCGCGCTGCGGGTGATGCTGGCCTGCTATCTCAATAAGCGGCTGCTCGTCGTGGATGCGTACAGCGTTTTCCAGGACGGCAGCGGCCGGTCTCCCTACTTCCAGCGCGACCATTTCTACCAGCGCTGATGGAGAGCCTCAATCCGCTGCTGCGGCGGCTGGGGTTCAGCGCCGGCGACCGGGTCGTTCTCCTCCACGCGGACGACCTCGGTATGTGCCAGGCGACGATCCCCGCCTTCGCGGAGCTGCTCGAGGCGGGCCTCGTCTCCACCGGCTCGGTCATGGTGCCCTCGCCGTGGTTCTCCGCGGTGGCCGTCTTCTGCCGCGGGAACCCCGCGGCCGACGTGGGCGTGCACCTGACTCTCACCAGCGAATGGCAGGGATATCGCTGGCGGCCGGTGTCGACGCGCGACCCGGCGACCGGCCTTGTCGACGCGGAAGGCTACCTTCACGCCCGGACCCCGGCCGTGGCCGACGGTGCCGACCCGGCGGCGGTGCGGAGCGAGATCGAGGCGCAGATGGACCTCGCCCGCCGCGCCGGAATCGACGTGACCCATGCGGACACTCACATGTTGACGCTCCTGGCACCGCGGCTTCTCGCCGTCTTCCGGGAGGCGGCGGAAGGCTGGGCTCTGCCCGTCCCCATGCTCAGTCCGGCCCGGGAGGTTGCTCCGCTGTCGGCCGGATCCGCGGCGGAGGAGGTGGCAGGGCTTCTCGGCCGGCGGGGAGCATGGCCGGCGGTCTGCGATCATTGGGTGACCTTGCGGCTGCGGCGGCCCGAGGACCGGCTGGCACAGGCGAAGCGGCTGTTCGATGCGCTTCCTCCCGGGCTCACTCAGGTTTCGATCCACCCGGCGCTGGACACGCCCGAGCTGCGGGCGATCGCTCCGGACTGGCGCTGCCGCGTGGCCGATTGGCAGACGTTCCGTAGCGGCGAGCTGCGCGACCACCTGCGGCGCACAGGGATCCAGGTGATCGGCTACCGCGCGGTGCGAGAGGCGGCGGCTGGCTGAGCGGCCTGCTCGGCGCGACGGACGAGTGGCAGGATCTCGCCGCCGAAGAAATCCATCTCGGTCTCATCGGGCCAGCCGGAGAAGAGAAAGTCGGTAACCCCGGCTTCGCCGTACTCCAGGAGCGCCGCGGCGATGTCCGCGGCCGAGCCCACCAAACAAACCTCGCCGACGTAAGGGACGGCGCCGGTCCACAGCCACGGCTTCAGCCACTCGCCGTCGGGCGCGTCCGCCAGGGCCAGCGTGGAGCGGAAGGCGACGGAGTCGGTGCGGCCCACGAATTGCCGGCGCTGGCCCTGCGACAGCTCGCGCGCCCGGGACTGTACGGCCAGGGCAGCCGCCACCGCCTCTTCGCGGGTCGGCCGGCCGACCAGGGCGATGCGCACGCCAGCGCGCGTGCCGGTCCGGGCCAGCACCGCCGCGCCGGGCCGCATCCGCTCGGGAGTGTCCGGGTAGCGCAGGAGGCAGGAAGCGTGCCGGGCCGCCAGATCCTCGGCCGGCGGCGAGTTCCCTCCCAGATAGATCTCCGGGCCGCTTCCCTCAGCGGCTAGAAACGGCGTCTTGAGCCGCCCCCGCTCGATCCGGTAGTGGCGTCCTTCATAGGTCACTTCCGCCTCTCCCCGCCAGAAGGCCCGGCAGATGTCGAGGAACTCCCGCGCCCGGTCGTAGCGCTCGTCGTGGCCGAGAAAGTCTCCGTAGTAGGCGTGCTCGTGCGGCGAGTGGCCGGCTACCACGTTGATCGACACCCGCCCCCCCACCAGCGCCGAGACGGTATTGATCTGCTGAACGAAGACCACCGGCGACAGCACGCCCGGGCGGCAGGCGACCATGAGGATGATGCGCTCCGTAGCCATGCCGACGGCGGTGGCCAGCACGACCGGATCCGGCCGGTTGAAGCTGAACGCGAGGAGGAGGGACTCGATGCCGTTGCGCTCGGCGCAGCGGGCGAACTCGACGTGCGCCTGCAGGTCCGGGACTCCGGAGAGGGAGTCGTAGGTCCTCGCCTTGCGCCAAGTGTCGCCGGCCTGGGTGAAGCTCCAGTGGAATCGCAGCGCCATCGCGGTTCGCGGACGTCGGATCGGGCGTCCTCATGCTAGCAGAACTCTCTAGAAGTTGCTGAAGAAGATCCGGTAGACTGCGGCGCACTGATCATGGCCATTCGATTTCACTGGCGACTGCCGCTCGGAGGCGAAGAGGCGGCGAGCGCCGCCGCGGGCGCGTCTCCTTCGGCCCTGCCGGACTTCGCGGCGCAACTCGCTTTCTGCCGTCTGGCCGAGCGCTGCGGCATCGACTCCCTGCTCACGGCGTGCGGCTTCTACATGCCGGATCCGATCCCGCTGGTGGCGGCCCTGGGCGGCGCCACGCGGACGGTCCGTTTCCTGCTGGCCTACCGGCCCGGCCTGCTCTCTCCCACCCTGTTCGTGCAGCAGGTCAACACCCTTGCCGCGCTGAGCGGCGGCCGCATCAGCCTCAACGTGGTGATGGGGCACTCGGCCGAGGAACAGCGGGCCTACGGCGACTTCCTGGACCACGATGAGCGCTACCGGCGGGCGGACGAGTTCCTGGAGGTCTGCCGGGCCTTCTGGCGGGGCGAGGGCGAGGTCAGCTTCTCGGGGCAGCACTACCGCATCGAGAACGCCCGTCTCAAGATCCCATTCGCGTCGCCGGATCGCCAGGCGCCGGAGATCTATCTCGGCGGCAGCTCGCCCCCGGCGCTGGCGGTCGCGGCCCGTCACGGCGACTGTTGGCTCCGTCTCGCCGACGCGCCCGAAGCGCTGCGGCCCCAGGTCGAGGAGATGCGGCGGCGGGGGATCGAGGTCGGCCTCCGTCTGTCTCTCGTTTCGCGTCCTACCCGGGAGGAGGCCGTGGCTGCCGCCTACGCCCTGCTCGACGGAGGCGACACGGAGTTCATCCGCCAAGTGTTCGTGCAGGGGAGCGACTCCGCGACCATGACTTCCGCGTTCGCCAGCCGGGAGTCGCATTGGCTCACGCCCTGGCTGTGGAACGGCGCGGTGGCGAGCCGGGGCGCCTCGGCGATCTGTCTGGTGGGCTCGCCGGAAGAGGTTGTCGCCGGCGTTCTCGAGTACCGGCGGATCGGCGTCACCCAATTCATCTTCTCGGGCTGGCCGAACTCGCAGGCCTTGACCTACTTCGGCGAAGAGATCCTCCCCCTGCTGCGAGCGCGCGAGGAGAACGCGAGTTGAGGAGCGAACGGTGACGGAGAGGCCGCCGCTGCCGGGCGAGCCCGGCTACCTGGAGAGCTGGATGGACCGGGAGTATCACCCCTTCCGCGCCCGGATGCGGAAGTCCCTGTTCATGAGCCTCGCGGTGTACTGCAATCACAACCGCCCGCTCGACGGCTACTACATGGAGTTCGGCAGCCACACGGCGCGGACCATGCGCCTGGCCTGGGACGCTTTCCATGCCCTCTTCGACTGGACCTACGTCTCGTTCGACTCGTTCGCGGGACTGCCCGAGATCTCCGCGGTGGATCGGATGGAGATCTGGCGTCAGGGTTCGCTCAGCACCTCGGAGGAGGAGTTCATCCGTCTGGTCGTGGAGCACGGCATGCCGCGGGAGAAGCTGGTCACGATCAAGGGCTTCTACGAGCAGACTCTCACGGCCGAGCTGGCGGGACGGCTGCTGCCGACCCGGGCGGCGGTCATCTACGTGGACTGCGATCTCTACAGCTCCACCGTGCCGGTGCTGGAGTTCGCCCGCCAGTTCCTCCAGCGCGGCACCGTGCTCGTCTTCGACGATTGGTTCTGCTTCTACGGCGATCCCGAACGGGGTGAGCGGCGGGCCTTCCGCGAGTTCCGGGACCGCCACCCGGAGCTCGTCTTCCAGGAGTTCGTCCACACCAACGAGGCTCAGGCCTTCATCTTTCTCGGCGAGAAGTAGGTCGCTCCGAGGTCGCGCTGCGGCTTCTCCGTCACTCCGCAGCCGGGCTCCAGGTGCCGCTGGTGCGGATCGGGTCGTCGAGGTGGCCGAGAGAGCTGGGGACGTCCAGCCGGTGATCCGCCAGATTGGGGATGGCCACGTAGATGTGGTTGGCCGTGATCTCGCCGATCTCGCAGCCGTTCAGGCGGGAGTTCAGGAACAGGCCCAGCAGGGCGTCGTGCAGGCCGGGGAAGCTCGCGTAGAGCTCCCGATGCCGCCGGGCGAACTCGGGATACCCTGCTGCGAGGTCGCGCCGGATCAGCACGCACAGCTCGCCGGGAAGGGCCGGTTTGATCGTCTTTCCCGAGCCGTCCGCGGCCGGGATCTCCCACATGCGCCCGAGATCGATCTGTGCCCATCGGGCGTGGACCTGCCGCAGGTACGGGGAGCTCTTGCGGGCGTTGAACAGGCTGACGGCGCGGTAGCCCAAGCGGTCGGCCCCGGCGAGGCGATTCCGCACCTTGCGGTCGAAATCGTCGCAGAGGATGGCGTCCTCCTGGATCACACCCACCCAATCGCCGTCGAAGGCGGCGCAGGCTTCGCGCCAGGCCCGGATGTGGTTCTGCTGCAGATCGCGCGCGGTGTCGAGCACCTTGAGGACCGGTGGCGGCAAGCGGGCGATGAGGGCGTCGGCCAGGGCCTCGCGCTCCGGGATCGTGACTACGGCCCACACGGAGGTTCTCCTTTCAACGCAGAGTAAGCGAGCCGGGCCTCTCCAGCACGATCGAGGTCTGCGGCCCCTGCGGATCGCTGACCCGCTCGCGGAAGAGATCGAAGATCCGCCGCAGCATCGCCTCCGGGTGAGGGCAACGGTAGAGCCAGTCGACGACGGCGATCACATCGAGCTGCGGGCTCGATCTGAGCTGCCAGTCGCCATAGATCGTGGTCATGCCGAGAGGCAGCACGAGCCCCGGGTGCCGCGGTTCGGCCAGGCCGGCGTAGACGTCGGGCAGGCTGCGCAGCACCTGGTTGCACACGATGCCGCCGTTGAGCGACCGCACCGCCAGATAGGTGAGCTTCCCCGACAGACCATAGCCGCGAGCGAGCGCCTCCCGCACGGTGAGGTCGCCGAGAGCTTCCATCCCCGGCACGCCGGCGAGGCCGCCGGTCTCGTAGGAGGCCTTGAGCACCCGCCAGCCGTAGCGCGCATGCCGGCCGGCCCGTTTCTGGCCGAAGGTCAGCAGCTCGATCGGATCGTAGTAGTTGAGGACGCGGAAGCGGCCGGAGTAGACACGCTCACCGGGTCGTTGACCGTCCGCTGACGCCATCAAGGCGGCAAGGTAGCGGACCGCCAGCTCGCGCACCTTCCGCTCCGGGAAATCATCACCGGTGCCATGCACGATCGCATGCTCTAGCGAGGTTGGAAGATGGTTGGTCCCGTCCAGACCGAGCATCTCTCCCAGGTGTCGCAGGAGCGCCGTACGGATGAGGATCAGGTAGTCGGCCGCGGTGCTCAGGCCAGAATCCGCCAGAGCCTCACGGACCTGTAGCAGCTCGGCGGCGAGCCGCGGGTGGAGGCGCAGCGCGCCGCACAACCGGCGCAGCCCGTCCTCGTCCGGGGCGGGGATCAGGCTGCCGGGCAGGCGAAGGGCTCGCCGGCGGCGGATGCCGGCCGGGAGCCTGAAGAAGCTCTTTGCGAGCTGCCGCGGCCTGCCGTCGAAGAGGGGGGGGACGACCGCCAAGGCGGCTTCTCCGAAGACCTCGATCAGGGCTTGCCGGACGCGGGGGCGGTCCGGGAAGGACGCCGCAAACCGTTCCAGCGCGTGAACGAGGCCGTGGTTTCCCGCCGCCATGGTGCCGACCACGGTCGGCCGCAGTCCCAGCCGATCGCCGGCGCCGGCAGGTAGGAGCGCGACGAGCACCTGATAGGAGTTGGTATTGAGCGAGGTCTCGCCCTCCTCGATGGGCACCATCCGCGGGTCGAGGCGGACCTCGTAGCCGAGGCTGCGGAGCGCCCGCAGCCAGGGGTTGCGCTCCACCAGGTTTCTACGGAAGCCGGAGGTGAGGACGGGTTGCGGGGAACGGAGCCGGCCGATCTCGTCCAAGCCGACCAGTTTTTCCGGCGGCAGGATGCCCCAGAGCCGGAGCCCCCCGGCCGCAATCCCCGGGCCCGCGCTACTGGTGCCCACCGTTCACTCTTCGGGTTTGCCGGATGAGGTACAGTCGCATGGTTCGGAGCTGCAGATGCTACCAGAGCCGGCAGCGGCCGGGACGGCATCAGTCGCTGCGGCTGGCGATGTAGAAGAGGAAGGGATCGCTACAAACACCGCCGGCGAGGGGCGTGCCGTTGATGCCGAGCACCTCGACAGCGGAGAAGCCGAGATCCTCCAACTGCCGCACCTGCGCGTCGCGCTGGATGTAGTAACTGAGCAGGGCGTAATCGAAGTAAGGGTCGCCGGCGACCTCGTAGCCGCCGCCGCGGGATTCGTACCTGCGGGTGCGCAGGTGGTGAGCGATGCCGCGCAGATATCTTCCGAGAGCGCTCAGGCGCGTGCGCAGGCCGGTCCCGGCGGCAGCGGGAAAGGCGAAGGGACGCCGCCGCGGCGCGTCGAGGTTGTTGGCGCGGAAGATCAGCCAGCCCCCGGATCGCAGGACGCGATGGATCTCACGCAGCATCCGCATCCTGGCGGCGTGGCCGGCGTCACCCAGGGCATCCCAACAGAACGCGGCGTCGAAGCTCGCCGACCGCAGGCACAGCTCCTGGGCGTCACAGTGGATCAGCGGTGCGTCCCGCAGCCGGATGCGGCAGAGCGCCAGCATGGGCAGCGAGTAGTCGAGCCCGAGATAGCGGCGGCCGGCGGCGCGCAGGCCGGGCGCCGTCCGCCCTGCGCCGACGCCGATGTCGAGCAGCGAGGCGTTCGCGAGCTCCGGCCGGAGGCGGGAGAGGATCCGGGCTTCCGCCGGCTTCAGCTCGGAGCTGCCGGCGTAGGATTCCGGCACACCGGGCGATCGGTAGTGCGCCTTGAGCAGGAGGTCCATGGTCGCCGGCATTGTGCCCTACAAAGTCTTCTGATCACTGAGATGAGCCACGTCGGCCAGCCCGAGGCAGCGGGGCACGGCGCGGCCGTCCGCCAGCTCCGCGAGCTCCACCGTGGTCACCGAGGCCGGCGGCAGGGAGAAGGCGGTCCAGAGGAGCGGCGGTGGGATCTCCAGCAGGTGGGCGAGCCAGGTGAGGCCGAAGCCCCCGTGGCAGAAGACCGCGAGCGGACCGCCTTCGTCTGTTCCCTTCCTGTAGCAGCGGCCATCGCGGAGATACCCGTGGCGGGCGAAGAAGGCGGCCGAATGATCGCGCAGCTCGGCGAAGCCTTCGCACAGCACGGGCCGGTCGAACGGCGGCAAGCTATGCCAGTTCTCCTGGTGCAGTCCGGGCAAGAGCGAGCGGACGGTGCCGCCGTCCACCTGCCAGACCGGACACTCTCCCTCCGGCCCGCCGGGGATCCACCACTCTTCGAGTTCCCGCATCCAGGGCTCGACCTCGATCGCGAGGCCCAGCGCCTCGGCGGTCGGCCGGGCCGTTTCGATCGCTCGTTTCATCGGCGAGCTGTAGATCCTCTCCACTCCAACGGCCGCCAAGCGGAGGGCGAGGTCCCGTGCTTGCAGGCGGCCGCGCGGCGTCAGGGCGTCCCGCGGATAAGCGGGCTCGGCGTGCCGGATGATGTAGAGTCGCACTGAAAGCTAGACTAGCTCAGATGTCGGGGCCGAGGATCTGCCTGGTGTTCCCCCACCTTACGTTGGGTGGGGGAGAGACGGCCATGATGGACGTCGCGGAGGGCCTGCGCGCCGCGTTCGAGCTCGATGTCTGCGCGCTCGACAACATACCCTCGACGGTCGAAAGAACGCTGTGTGACGAGCTGGCGGCGCGGTTCGGCGCGGTGACCTTTATCCGCCGGCGATGGGAGCTGCGCCCGCGTTTCCGCGCGGCGGACGCGGTGCTCTGGTACGGCGTCGTCAACGCGGTGCCGGACGTCCTCTCGCGCATGGATCGCCGGCCGGCGTCCGTGCGCGTGGTCCATACGGATCGCGAAGTGGACGGTCCCGGTTGCAACCGCCGGTGGGGGCAGGTCATCGATCGCACCGTCTGCGTCTCGCCGGCCGTCGCCCGGCGGATTCCCGGCGCCGTGTTCATCCCAAATACCTGCTCGGATGAGACTCTGCAAGGTCCGCGGCTGGATCTGTTTCCGCCCGGACGCAGGACGCTCGGCTTTTTGGGCCGCCTCGTTCCCCTGAAGAACGTCCCCTGGCTGATCGAGAACGTGGAGGCGCTCGGCTGCAACCTCCTCGTCCAGGCGCTTGATACCTCCCTGATGAGAGTGGCGGAGCTGCAAGGACGGGTCGCGGAGCTGCATCTCGAAGACCGTATCCGGTTCCTCCCTCCTTCGCGCGACGTGGGCACCCTTCTGCGCAGCGTCGACGCCCTGGCCGTCGTCTCCTTGCACGAAGGTTTCCCGCGGGTGGTGGTGGAGGCGGGGATCGTCGGAACGCCGGTCATCGCGACGCCGGTCGGAGCGCTTCCGGAGCTGTTTCCCGGCGAGATCCTCTTCGTCGACAGCGAGTCCGGCGTGCCCTGCCTCGACTCGATGCGAACCGCCATCGCTCAAGTCAGCGCTGCCTGGGGCCGCCGCCTGCGCGCGAGGGTGATCCGTCTATGTGATCGCGCGAAAGTCATCGCGTGCTACATGCAGGTTCTCCGCGATGTGCTCGCGCAGCGGGCCGCCGCCTGAGCGATGCGGTCCGCAGGCATCCTGGCGCTCACCCATTCGAGCCGCCGCACCAATCTCGACCGCTGCTCCGTCGACTTCCTCACCCGCCGGTTTGGGGATCCCGGCCGGCTCGAGCGCCTCCCCCCGTTTGACAGTCTGGCGCCGCCGGAGCTCCTCTACACCGGCGCGGTAAGCCTGTTTCGAGTCGTAGGAGAGCTAGGGAATTTCCGATTTGAATCGCATGGGACGATCAAGGGCCGCGAGAAGATCCAACACGTAGCGTTGCTCGATGACACGGACCTGCTCGTCGGCTACGAGCACCGGGTCGAACACTGGCGGCTCCCGCGTTGCCTCATCCGCCGCTACGAGCACCCACATCTCGCGGGGCTCCACACCGTTGAACCGATCTCTCGCAACCGAGCCGTCCTATCCTGCTCGTCGCCGGACGCCGTCCTCATTCTCGATTTGAACAGCGGCGAGATCGAGCGCACCCTGCGTATGCCGGCCGAGCTGTACGGCCGCAATTACAATCTGTCCCCGGACATGGACTTGCGGCGCCACTTCATCGGCGACGAGCAGCAGACGACCCATCTCAACCAAGCCTTTCCATTTGACGGTGGAAGCCGAGTTCTGGTCTCGACGTTGATCCAGGGCGCCATCGGCGTCTTCGATCTGGAATCGGGCGCCTACGAGGAGATCGCTCGCGGCTTCGTCGGCTGTCACGGCGCACGGGTGAACGAAGAAGGAGAGATCTACTTCGCCGACAGCGCCCGCGGCCATCTTGTTTTTCTGAACGAAGAAGGCCGGATGGCGCGCCGGTTCGACGCCGGCTCGCGCTGGCTCCATGACGTGCAACAGATCCGCGGCAGCGTCTACGCCTTCGCCCTCGCCGATACCAACGAGCTGCGCGTGTGGGACATCGAGCGCGGGGATCTGCTCTTCCGCCGGCGGTTTTTCATTTGGCCGGTTGAGGGGCTGTTCGGCCTCGCCCGCCGGGTCCCGTTCTGGCTCGGCAACAGCACGCAGGCGCTGTCGTTTTCTAGAGCTGCTTGTGCTCCGCGAGGAGCCGGGCGGCCTGGGTGGTGAGGTAGTCCCGTTCCGGAATGCTCCGCGTCCGGCCCGCTGCGGAACGGTAGTGCGCGATGGCGGCTCGATGATCTCCGGCCATCTCCAGCAGATGGGCGCGAACGGCGTCGAGCCGATAGTGGCCGGCCAGTCGTCCATCACTATCGAGTGTTTCCAACAGCTTGAGACCAGTCCGCGGACCGTCCACCATGGCCGCGGCGATGGCGTGATTGAGCGCCACCATCGGGTTATCGGACATGTGCTTGAGCAGGCCGTACAGTGCCAGGATCTGCGGCCAGTCGGTATCCTCGGCACGCGGTGCCTCGTCGTGGACGGCCGCGATCGCGGCCTGCAGCTGGTAGGCTCCGATCGACCCTCTGGAGAGCGTTTCGGTGAGGAGCGCGACGCCTTCGGCGATGGCGTGCCGATCCCATAGGGCTCGGTCCTGCTTGTCCAGCGGGATCAACTCGCCGTCCAGCCCGGTCCGGGCCCGGCGCCGGGCATCGGTGAGCAGCATCAGCGCCAGCAGTCCTGCGACCTCCCCGTCACCGGGAAGGAGGTTGTGAACGGCCCGGGCGAGGCGGATCGCCTCGTTGGAGAGATCGCTGCGGTGCAGATCAGAACCGGCGCTGGTGGCGTAACCCTCGTTGAAGATCAGATAGAGCACATGCAGGACGGCGCTCAGCCGCTCCGCGCGGTCCCGGTCGGTTGGCATGCGGAATGGCACGCCGGACGTCTTGATGCGCTGCTTCGCCCGGCTGATGCGCTGCGCCATGGTGGCCTCGGGCACCAGATACGCGTGCGCGATCTCGGCGGTGGTGAGGCCGCCGACGGCCCGCAGCGTGAGCGCGATCGCCGATGGCCGCGTAAGCGCCGGGTGACAGCACATGAATAGCAGGATGAGCGTGTCGTCCTGATCCGTCGTCGCCGCGCTGTCGTCGGCGCCGGGCGCCACCTGCTCGTCAGGCGGCGTCTGCATGACGACCAGGGTTTCGCGGCGCCGCCGGGCCAGGTCGGCGCGCAGGTGATCGGTCATGCGCCGCGCCGCGACCTGGATCAGCCAGCCGCGCGGGTTGGCCGGCATACCCTCCGCGGGCCACTGCACCGCCGCCGCCAGTAGCGCCTCCTGGACCGCGTCCTCCGAGGCGGAGAAATCGCCGAACCGTCGGATCACGGCGCCGAGAACCTGCGGCGCCAGCTCGCGCAGCAGATTCTCGCCATCGAGGTCCAAGGGTTCGGGCTGTCTCCCCATCAGGAAGAGGAGGGTCGTGGTGGTGGTGGTGGTGAAGGCTCCTGGGATTCCCGCAGTCTCTTGCCAACGAACCAGAACAGGCCCGTCACAGCCAGAACCAGACCGAAGACCAGCGCCACATTATCCAGATTGCGAGCCGTGGCGCCGGTCAGAGCGTAGATCAGAGCGGCGGGGAGGCTGCCGGCGAGGGTGGCCGCGATCATCGTGCCCCACCCCATGGGCGAGGCGCCGGCCAGGATGGAGAGGGTCTCGGCGAGGATCGGCACCGGCCGGGTGACCACGATCGCGAGATCTCCCCAGCGCTGGAGGAGGGCGTCGGCGCGCCGGCGCTCCTCCACGTGCACCAGCCGCGCGAGGAGCGGTCCGCCGCGCCGACCCAGAGAGAAGCCGAACAGCGCCGCCCCCAGGGAGCCCGCGAGAGACAGCAGCGTGCCGCCGACGACCCCGAAGAGCGCGCCGTGCGCGATCATCACCAGGCTCGACGGAACCGGCAGCAGCACGTCCGCCACCAGAAGGCCGAAACCGACCGCCGCGGCGATCCAGCCGCCCCGCGAGAGCCAGGGATCCGGATCGGTCAGCAGCGGGATATGGAGCCACTCCGCCAGGCCGAACAGGGCCAGGAAGATGGCCATCATCGCCAGCGTCAAAAGGGCGTAGCGCCTCATGATCCGTAGCGCAGCCCGAGCCGGAAGGAGCGCCCCGGGCCGGGAAAGCCGATGAGCGTTTCGTACCGCCGGTCGGCGAGATTATCGATTCTCCCGCGCAGCCGCCAGCTTCGGCTCAGTCGCCAGGAGCCGGCGAGCCCGGCGACGCCGTAGCCGCTCACCGTCTCCCGGTCGGGTACGGGGATCTGCTCGTCGAAGCTTTGAGAGACCGCCTGAAAGTCGAGCTGCAGGTCGAACCGCGTAGCCGGTCGCCAGTCGAGCCGTGCGCCGCCCACCCACTTCGGCCGGTGCCGGAGTTTGGCCTGAGTCGTCACGTCCTTCACCTGCTGCCAGGTTGCGTTGGCATGGACGGACAGCCGATCGGCCGGTTTCCAACCCAGAGTCCACTCCACCCCCCGCGCCTCCACCTGCGAGCGATTGAGGTGGCGGAAGGTTTCGAAGTCGAAGTCGATCAGGTCGTCGTAGCGGTTGTAGAAGAGGGTCACGCCGGTTTCGAAACCGCGCGCCGCGAAGTCCCGCTCCACTCCCAGATCGCCGCCCAGCACTTTCTCCGGTTCGAGGTCCGGGTTGCCGCCGAGCTGCGGCGGGCTCGCCAGGGCGAAGAAGCTGGGCTGCTTCCAGGCGTGGCCGGCGGAGGCGTGCCAGCGGGTCGGTCCGCCGCCCGGCCGCCAGCTCACGCCGAGCCGCGGGCTCCACTGGAATCCCCGGTCCTCCGGCGCGTCGAAGCGCGAGCCGGCTTCGATCACAACATTCCCCCGCTCGGCGATCAGCTCGGCGTAGGCGCCGGGCAGTGTCCGGGTGATCTCGTAGTCGCCGCGGACCTCGCCGCCGAAGTCCGGCGGCAGGAAGAGCACGCTGCGGTTCTTCCCCTCCTCGCGCTGCACATCCGCGCCGGCGCTGAGCCGCAGGCCACCGGTGGAGACGAGCACCGAAGACCAGCCGGCGCGGGCCACCGTGTAGCGCGTAGCCTCGATTGACTCCGGCACCGCGAAGCCGATGGCGGGGCTCGTCCGGTCGAGATCGTGCCGGTAGAGCGCGAGAGTCAGCTTGTGCCGTTCCGGCTCCGCGCCGCCGAAGAGCACCTCGGAGCCGAGGGAGGCCTCCTCGTGATCCGACTGCCGCAGCTCGCCCGAGCCGAACCGCGGTCCGCCCGAGGCATCCGGGTAGTCGTCCGCCTGCCGGGAGGCGTAGCGGGTGCGGAGCCGCAACCGAGCTCTGCCGAAGGGCGCGGAGAGGTTCGCGTGAACGTTCCCCTGCTCGAAGCGCTCGTCCGCGATCCGCTCTCTCTCCTCTTCCCAGGTGCCGCCGACGAAGTACGCCGCTGCTCCCAGCGATCCGGAGACGGCGGCGCCGGCCTGCCGCATTGATGCGTCTCCCGCCGCGATCTCCGCCTCGACGACGGCCGGCGCTCCGGAGCGGCCCTGGCGGGTGACGATGTTGATCACGCCGGCGAGCCCGGTGGAGCCGTAGAAGGAGGAGAGCGGGCCGCGGACGATCTCGATGCGCTCGACCGCCAGCGCCGGCAGCCCCTCCAGATCGAAGACGTCTCCCACCTGGTAGGTGGCGTCGTTCAGCGGCACGCCGTCGAGCAGGACGAGCGTGAAGTTCGGGTCACCGCCGCGGATCTGCGCCGTGGTAAGACCGCCGCGGGTGCCGTTCGAGGTGACGTCGAGCCCGGGGACGAAGCGCAGCAGCTCGGCGGTGGTGCGGGCGCCGGAGGCCTCGATCGCCTCGCGGTCGAGCACCGAGACCGCGCCGGTGGCCGAGGAGAGCGGCCTTTCCCGCACCGTGGCGGTGGAGTAGAAGGTGGCAACCGGCTCCTCAGCCTCCTGACCATGGGCGCCTGCGGGGAGCAGCGTCGCCAGGAGCAGGAGAAGCGGCACGGCGTAGTTCATCTTTCTTGACGTTGTCATCGTTCCCCTGCGGGCACCCATTGGCGATCCAGGTGAGAATGAGCTGCCGCTCGTCGTTCGACATCTCGCGGGTCACCGGCATGTAGTTGGGATCGTCGAAGCTCAGGTTGAGCACTGCTTGAATGGACTGGGCGTTCGACTGCACGGAAGCATAGTTGGAGAGATCGACGATGCTGGCCATGTACGCGTAGAGATAGTAGTACTTGAACAGGATGGGCTGCACGTCGCTCCAGGTGGGTTGGGTAATCGGGGGGTCGATGCTGTTGAACAGCTTCACGCTGAGCGGCGCGGAGAAGAAGCCGGCGCTGTCGCCGTTCCAGACGTTGCCCGCCGCCCAGGCGCCGCCCAGGTAGTAGAGCTGGCCGCCGATGTTCTTGCGGCCCGCCGGCAGAGGGGACGGATCGCTCGCCTGGAGGGGGATGGGAGCGCTCCCGTTGGCGCCGGTCGTCACGCTGGCCGGGAAGCTCAGGGCGGAGGCGGGCTGGTTGTTGTCGAAGTCTGAGGGCGGAGAATTGGGCACCAGCGCGAGTGGGACCTGGACGCCCGCGGCCGGTGCCCCGTATTCAGTCGCCCAGAGATTGACCGAGGCTTGGTCTCCCGGGTTCATGTACACGCTGGCGCCGTCCACGTCGATGTAGAGGCCCCCCGCGTTTTCCAGGAGCTGAATGGTGCCGTCGGCGAGGATGGAGAGCGGTTGCCCGGCCTGCTCCGCGGTGATCGGGAATTGCACCACTCCCGCGGTCTGCTGGAACGTCGTCCCCAGGTAGTCGATGGAGCCCAGGACGGTAGAGAGAGTGGCCGCCTCCAACGTGCCGATGTTGACGGGCGGTCCGCCGGGGCTCTGATCCGGAATCGAGTTGCCGAGATCGATGGTCACCGTATTGCGCTGGGTGTCCACCTTGGCCGGTGCCCAGGCCAGGGGGTTGGGGGTGAAGCTCGCCGGAGTCGGCAGGAGCAGGCGGGGCGGCAGGTGCAGCGGCTCGCCGGCGAGCTGAGGTCCGATCGTCCCCATGATGGAACCGATACGGAATGAGGGGCTGGTGTTGTCAGCCTGAAAGCCGTAAACGCTGAAGCGGACGGACAACCCCGCGCCGGCCGCGTCCTGCAACTGCTGGAGCAGCGCCGAACCGGCGACATCCGCCCACCGCAGATTCTGCAGCACCGATTGGAACGCGCCTCCAGCCGCGGAGTCGCCCTGTTGGGAAGGGACCCGATTCAGCCACAGGTTGACCAGAGTGCCGCCGTTTTCCCAGCGGCCGCGGAGAGACGGGGTCTCGCCGCCTGTCAGGACGAGTTGAAGATCCAGACCGAAGAGCCGGGTCACTCCCTGCTGCTCGGTGTCGAGATCCACCAGCTTGGCTGGGACCTGCTGCGGCATGTAGCTCGCGAACGTGGCGCCGATCAGCGGGTCGCCGCCGGTGTGGACCTGTCCGCTGGTGTCGACGAAGCTCGTCACCTGGGCGCTGATCGTCCAGGCATGAGATCCGTAGGGGTTCCACGACAGGTCGAGGCCGGGGGAGATCGGGGAAGAGGGATTGACGCGGCTGGGATCGTAATTGGTTGGGGTGTTGTTGATGGTGGACGGATTGGCCATGAAGGTGCCGGCGAAGTGCAGCCGGGGAACGTCGAGATAGCTCATCGGATCCCTCCCGACATGGAAGGCGCCCGGGCGTTGCAGCACTGGCGCGAATTCGCCTGGAAAGCTACGCGCTTTTCAAGAAACGGTCAAGCGCGGGAGAGTGACATCGCCGCTTCTTAGCCCGGCGATCAACGCGCGGCGCTGCTATGCCGGAAGAACTCCTCGCGCAAGGCGAGGCTCGTCCGCAGGTCGGCCGGCGGCGGTTGCGCGAGGATCTCCAGGTGGGGACACGCGGCCCGGCCGCGGGCGCGCACCACCGGGATCGTGCTGCCGCTCACCCGCGGCGTGACGAAGCGGACGACGTATCCCACGCGGTCCGTCGTCGAGCGGTTCGGCTGCGAGCTGTGCAGGATGTCGCTGTGATGGAGCGACATCTCGCCGGCCCGCAGGACCACGGACACGGCCCGCGACTCGTCCACCGCGGCCGCCACCTGCGGCCGCCGCGCCAGCATGTGGTGCTCGTCGGCGGACTCGGTGTGCGGCAGGAGCCCTTCCCGGTGCGAGCCGGGGATCACCCGCAGGCAGCCGTTGTCCTCCGTGCTGTCGGCGAGCGCGATCCAGGCGGAGACGTTGTCGTCCTCGTCCAGGCGCGAATAGGTGCCGTCCTGGTGCCAGGCCACGAACGCCGGATCGCCGGCCGGCTTGATGAGCACGACCGAGCCCTTGATCAGTAGCTCGGGACCGAGCAGGGATTCCGCGACGTCGAGCACCGCCGGATGGATCGCCAGGTCCCAGGCGGAGCGGAAGTGCAGATGGGGCAGGCTGATCCGGTATCGCACCTCTTCGCCGAGCACGGCCCGGAGCTCCTCCACGGCGGCGCGGAATGCCGCCACCTCTCCGTCCGACAAGACGGGGATGGGGAAGAGAACCCCGTCGCGCCGGTAGTCCTGGATCTGCCGTGCGGAGAGCATCAGGGGCCTGCTTGCGGACCGCCTTCCGTGGAGAGCTCCGCCTCCGGTCCGCGGTAGGGAGGCGTGAGACCGAGGAGCTGGCGGCGCATCGGGGTCGCCGCCTGCGCGGCGAGCCGCGGCGAGGGCTCGTGCCCCTTCCAGATCCGCATCCACTTGTGGCCGTAGTTGTAGAGGAGGACGCGCCGGGTGGCGCCGCCGCGGTTGGTGCCGGGCGAGTGGACGACGTTGCCATGGAAGAAATAGGCCGAGCCGGCGGGGCAGGCCAGCTTCACGGCGCCCGGCATCTCCTCCGGCGAGGCAACCCGCGGAATGGGAGTGTCGTCCGGCTGCCGGTGAGTGCCGGGGAGGAGCAGCGTGGCGCCGCCGTCCTCGCTGATGTCCGAGAGCGCGATCATCAGCCGCACCATCATCGTCGAGCGGGCGTGGTTGACTCCGGGCACGCGGGTGCGCACGTCGGTGTGCCACGCCTCGCCGTCGAGCGCTCCTCCCGGCGGGGTGATGTAGTAGGCGTGATCGACGACCGAGATGTCGGGCCCCAGGACCTCGCGGATCAGAGGAAAGAGTCGCGGGTGCTCCACCAGATCGAAGAGGACCGTGTGGTACTCCATGATCGCCTCGATCTCCAGAAACTCCGGGATGCGCGTCCCCGGCAGCGACGGATCGGACCGCCACCGTTCCTCCGCCTCATCGGCCGCAGTGCGCACGGCGGCGAGCTCGGCGGGGGAGAGGGCGTCGTCGATCATGAGGTAGCCGTGATCGGCGAAACGCTCTCTCCAGTCTCCGATCCCCAGAGTCTCGTGGATCGGGCCTGTGGCCGCGCCGCCAGGGCCCTCACCTCCCCGGCCCTCCTCTCCCGACCCCTCCCTCCCCCCCTCACCGGCAGAGGAGCGAGAACAGCAAGAGAAAACGCTTAGAGTGGGAAGGGATGGGGCGGGAGAGGGGCCGGGGGTGAGGGCGTACGGATCCGTCAATCCCAGCAACTGCCGCCGCATCGGCGTCTTCGCCCAAGCCGCCAGCTCGGCCGACGGGCGATACTCGTCCCACATCCGCATCCACTTGTGGCCATAGGTGTAGATCAGCAGGTGGCGGTAGTGGTGCGAGCGGTTGTTGCCGGCCGAGTGGTAGGTGCGGCCGGTGATCAGATAGGCCGTGCCGGCGGGCAGCGCCATCTTCACCGCGCCGGGGAGGTCCTCGGGCACTTCGCAGTTGGGCATCTCCGCGCCGCGCGGCGTGCGGTGCGAGCCGGGCAGCACCAGCGTCGCGCCGCCGTCCTCGGGAATGTCCTCCAGCACGTAGAAGACCTTGACCATCAGGAGCGATCGCGGGTGGTCCACGGCCGGCATGTCGAAATCGAAGTGCCAGCCGAACGGGATCTCCGCGCCGGGCGGCGTCATGAAGTAGTCGTGGTCGAGCATCATGACGTCCGGACCGAGGAGGCGCCGCACCAGCGGGAAGAGCCGCGGATGCTCGAGCAGGTCGGCGAACTCGGGACCGTGCTCCATGATTCCCAGCACCTGCTCGAGGTCGGGACGGCGGACGCCCGGCAGGGAAGGATCGGCGCGCCATCGCGCCTCGGCCGCCGCCGCGGCCCGCCGGACGGCGGCCAGCTCGTCCGGCGAGAGCGCGTCCGGCACGACGAGATAGCCGTTCTCCTCGAAGGAGGTCACCTGCTCGGGCGTCATCATCGCGTTTGCCTTGATTCTACACGGCGGCTCCGCGAAGATGGCACGTCATGGCCGCAGGAGTCCGCGAGGTGCGCTGGGAAAGGATGCTCCCGCACGAGTTGGAGGAGGCTTTCGCCGCCTGCCCGGCGGTGTGGTTCGCCTATGGACTGTGCGAGCCGCACGGCCCGCAGAACGCCCTCGGTCTGGACGCCCTCAAAGCCCACGCGCTGCTGGTGCGGACGGCAAGGGAGCACGGCGGCATCGTCGCGCCTCCCGACTACTGGCACGTCCACGAGCTGGGGGGCTACGCCGTCTGGGCGGAGCGGGAGATCGGCGAGGCGCGCCCCTGGCTGACGGCGGTGCCGCCGTGGGTCCACTTCAGGAACGTCTGCTATCACCTCCGCGCCGCCGAGGTGCTGGGGTTCCGCGCCGCGATCCTGCTGACCGGCCATTACGGGCCCAACTGGGAGGACCTGAAGACGCTGCTCGAGCTGCTGCAGCCGCGGCTCCGCATGCGTGTCCACGGCCTGCCCGACTTCGAGGCGAACCGTCCCGGATTCCCGGGAGACGGCAAGGATGGCGATCACGCCGGCAAGGTGGAGACCTCGCTGCTCTGGGCGCTGGAGCCGGAGTGCGTCGAGCCCTCCCGCATTCCGGAGGCTCCCGCCTATCCGGCGTTCGCGCTGGGGCGTGACGCGGCCGAGGCGAGCCGGGAGGCGGGGGAGCGCATGGCGGCGGACATCGTGGCCTGGCTCGGCGCCAAGCAACGGGAACTGCTCGCCGCGTACGATGCGGAGAGACCGTCCTCCCTCCGCACCTTCGACGACGTGGAGCGCTTCTGGGAGGAGGAGGTGCGGCCCCGGCTGCCGGACTTCAAGAGCCTGCGGAGCACCTGGTACGAGAAAGCAGCGCCGGATGCCGGTTCCCGCTGGCGGGAGAACTGGCCGTTCAAGATTCCTTGAGGGAGAACCGCTCGATCAAGGCCTCCGCCATCTGCTCGACGCTTCGGGAGCCCTCTATAGAAAGGATGGTTCCGCCCATCCGCCGCGCGCCGTCCGCGATGAAGTCGGCGACGAGGGAGTCGCGGCGCATCCACTCGCGAAACGTCCTCTCCGGATCGTCATAGCGCGAGAGCATCTCCTCTACGTAGCTCCCGCGCTGCGGATAGGCGCGCAGCCGGAAGGCCTCGCTCGACAGCAGCCAGACCGCGCGGCGGGGATCGACGGGGATCGCCGCCAGGAGATCCGGCAGCAGCCCGACCCCCTCGGCCAGCACCGGTCCGGACATCGCGGCGAGATCCTCCAGGACCATCTCGAACTCGTCCGCGTAGAAGCCGAGGAGATCCCGCGCCTGCTCCTCCGCCGGCTGCGACCAGAGCCGCTCCACGGGGAGATCCATGAGGTGATAGAAGCGAGGGTGGCGCTCGGGGCTCGCGCGCTTCCGGTGCTCCTCGAAATGGTCGTCGCAGGAGTAGAGCGCGCTGCCGCGACGCTCGCTGAGGAGTCGGGCGACGGCGGTCTTGCCCGCGCAGGCCGAGCCGCCGAGCCAGCAGACGTGGCGCAGGGCCTCTCCGGTGCGGCGCATCCCCGCGAGCATAGCAATGACCGCGTCGCCGGCTCCGCGCGGCCTTGCGCGGGACGTGCGCAGGGGTGCTGAGCAGCGGCGCTACACTTCGCGGATGCCGCGCACCCCCGATCCGCGTTATCCGCCGGTCTCGCGGCCGGCGGGCGACTTCGGACCGTCCCGCCGGCGCGCGCGTCCGGCCGTGACGGTGCCGTTCGATCCTGGCCTCCAGGAGCGCGAGCCGCCCCGCTGGATCTCCCGGGAGGGCGACGGGCTCGGCGGGATCGATCGCGCGGGACCGCTTCGCATCCTCCTCCATCAGGCCCGCTTTCACGTCGGCGATGCTCTGTGGCTGACTCCATTGATGCGGGAGATCCGCCGGCGCTTGCCGAACGCGCGGACGATCGTCGTCGCGCCGCCGGTCGCCCTGCCGTTGCTGGAGACCAATCCACACCTGTCCGAGATCGTCTCCTACGCTCCTGCCGGTCGAGGCGAGGCGAGGCGCGCCGTCCTCGACCATCTCGCCGGCCGCAGCTTCGACGCCGCCCTCTTCGCCTTCGCCCGGCGTCCGGAGAGCCGCTGGCTCGCCAAGGCCGTCGACGCCCGCTGGCGCGTCAACCTGGAATACTTCGATCCGGCGCTCGACTGGCGGCGGATCCCGCCCTGGCTGACGCACGAAGGCTGGTTCCTCTGGGGCACGATGCCGAGCCCGCGGATGCTGCTGCACGCGCTCGATCCACTCCTGGGAGAAACGGCGTGGACGGACGAGGACCGCCACGTCGAGCTCCACCTGTCCGCCGAGGCCCGCCGCCGCGCCGGGGAGCTGCTGGCGGTCCGCGGCATCGGCGGCGAGCCTTTCGCGGTGATCGCGCCCGGGGGGCTCTCGTCGCGGCGTTGGCCGGCGCAGCGCTTCGCCCGGCTCGCCCCCCGCCTCGCCGGCGAGCTCGGGTTGCGTGTGCTGGTCGAAGGGAGCCCGGCCGAGGAGCCGCTGCTCGCCAGGATCGCCGGAGCCGCGGCGGATCCGCGCGTCCTCGCCGCCGCCGATCCGCTGCCGGTCTTCGCGGCCCTGCTCGAGCGGGCCCGTCTCCTGGTGGCCAACGACAGCGCTCCCATCCATCTCGCCGAAGCCGCGGGCACACCGTGCCTGTACTTCGCCCAGCGCGAGAAGCTCGTTCACTCGCATCCCGCGGGCGGGCGCTGCTGGGCGCTCTACGACGAGGTGGAGAACGACCCGCGGCGCATCACCGTCGGGCAGGCGCTCGGAGCGATCCGGAATCTCCTGAAGGTCTAGCGCCACCACACAAGATTCGTCTATACTCGCGCAAGTTCTTCTGCCAGACCGTTCGGACGTCCTCTCGGCATGCCGGGGCGTGTCTGTGCGTCTGGCTCATCTACTTGGAGGGATGTGGAATGACGAGCAAGCTCTCTGTCTCCTCCCTCGCCGCCGGAGTCCTGGCGGCCTCCCTGCTCATGGCTCCCTTCGCCGCCGGCGCCCAAGAAGCCCAGCGGGCCGCAGCGCTGCCGTTGACCCTGGAACGCTTGCCGGGCGAACCCCAGTGCCCGAACAGCGGGTCCCTGGTGACCGCGCACGTGATCGCGCTCAACCAGCAGCTCACTTTGAACCGGATGGGCGCCGAGATCGCGGACGGCTGGATGTACGCCCTGGCGCGGGATGTATTTCCCAAGGGCACGACGCCGGCCAACGAAACCGAGGCGAACAGTTGCCGCTACAAGAACTGCACGGCGGGCAACGTGCAGTTGCGCAGCACCAAGCGGCCCCGCCCGCCGGTGCTGCGGGTCAACCAGGGGCAGTGCCTGCAGATCGTCTTCAAGAACCTGCTCGCCTCCACGCTGGACGCAAGCCAACCCGCCGCAGCGATCCATGTCCAGGGCGTGGAGTGGGTGAGCGACTCGAACGACGACGGCGCCTGGGTGGGGACCAACGCCAACAGCACGGTCGGCCCGAACGGCACGCACACCTATACGCTCTACGCCCGCCACGAGGGCGACTTCCTGATGTACAGCGGCGCCGATCCCTGGTCCAATCTGGGGACGGGCGACGGCGGCCAGCTCTCGCTGGGGCTCTTCGGCGCGGTCGAGGTGGAGCCGGCCGGCGCCGAGTGGTACCGCAGCCAGGTGACCGAGCAGGATCTCTGCTATGCCAGCGGCGACGGTTTTTACGACCCCGCGAGCAAGAGCTGCCGGCGCACCACGCCCGATAACCTCCCGCTCATCAAATACCGGGCGACCTATCCTGACGGCGTGCCGATCCTCAATATGCTGAACTGTCTGGGGCAGAACCCCAACGGCTGCCCCAAGGGCGGCGAGATCGTCCACGCCGACCTGACGGCGGTCATCACCGGCCGCACCGCGAACGGCCAGCCCGGCAACTTCCCCACGGACGCCGTCGTGCGGCCGGTGTTCAATCCCGCCTACGCGCTGCCCGAGCGGCTGCAGCCCTACCGCGAGGTGACGATCATCTATCACGAGGTGTTCTCCGCGACGCAGGCGTGGAAGTCCGTCTACGGCAACCTCAACGGCAACGGCACCGGCGCCGACAACTTCGCCTTCAACTACGGCGCCGGCGGCATCGGCTCCGAGATCCTGGCGAACCGCTTCGGCACCGGCCCCATGGGCAAGTGCGCGAGCTGCAAGTACGAGGAGTTTTTCCTCACCTCCTGGGCGGTGGGCGATCCCGCGATGGTGGTGGATCACGCGGCGGATGAAGGGTGCACGGCGTCGGGCGGCGGCTACGACTGCTCGGGGCACACGCCGGCGACCATCGCCTACTTTCCGGACGATCCCTCGAACGTCTACCACAGCTACATCGCGGACCACATCAAGTTCCGCGTTCTGCACGCCGGGGTCGACCTGCACCACCTCCATCACCAGCACGCCCATCAGTGGCTGCATTCGCCCGACACGCCCACCGGCGACTACACGGACAGCCAGTCGCTCGGCCCCGGCTCGGCGTTCACCATGGAGATGGTCTACAACGGCAGCGGCAACGTGAACCAGACGGTGGGGGACTCGATCTTCCACTGCCACTTCTATCCGCACTTCGCCGGCGGCATGTGGTCCATGTGGCGGGTGCACGACGTGTTCGAGCCGGGCACCGAGCTCGGCGCCGACGGCCGGCCGAAGATGGGCGCGATCCCCAGCATGGGCCCCGTGACCACCGCCCGCGCGCTGCCGGACGGCGAGATCCAGGCCGGCACGCCGATCCCCGCCCTGGTGCCGCTGCCCACCCGGCCCATGGCACCCATGCCGGCCAAGGTGCTGCTCGCCAAGCAGGGCAAGGAGATCCTGGTCTCCCGCACCCTGCCGAACGGCACCACCGAGTACATCTCCAATCTCCAGCCGGGCGTTCCCGACGCCGGCTGGAAGAACCCGGGTTATCCGTTCTTCATCGCCAGCCGCGGCGGCGAGCGCGCCAGCCATCCGCCGCTCGACTTCGCCTACGCCTGCTCCGACAACGGCCAGGCCTGCCGGCCGGCGCTCGGCGACGTGCCGGCGGATCTCTCGGCGTGCGGCTCGCCGTCCGCCAGGTGCAACCCGCTCGACGGCGGCCTGCCCCGGCACCTGATCACCAGCGGCACGACGGATTCGCCGCCGACGAACATCCAGGACTTCAGCAAGACGCTCGAGACGGTCGCCGCGCAGCAGGTGCCGGAGGAAGGGACGCTGATCGAGCGTGTCGCCATGCGGACTCACGCACAGCGCTTCCACGACACCAAGACGCCGGAGGGTGCGCCGGCGAAGTTCACGCTCAACGGCCTGCCGCCGACGGCGGGCGCGCCCTACGCCGATCCGTGCATCAACTACAGCCCGCAGGGCGGCCAGCCGGCCGGCCTCAAGACCCGCCGCTACCGGGCGGCCGCCTTCCAGCTCGACGTCTCCTTCAACAAGGAGAAGTGGCACTACCCGCAGGAGCGCATCCTCTCGCTGTGGGGCGACGTCAAGCCGACGCTCGACGGCACCCGGGCGCCGGAGCCGCTCTTCTTCCGCAGCAACTCCGGCGAGTGCATCGAATACACCCACGCCAACCTGGTGCCCAACGTCTGGGAGCTCGACGACTTCGAGGTGCGCACCCCCACCGACATCCTGGGGCAGCACATCCATCTGGTGAAGTTCGACGTCACCTCCTCCGACGGCGCCACCAACGGCTTCAACTACGAGGACGGCACGTTCGCGCCCAACGAGGTGGTGGAGCGGATCTTCGCCATCCGCCGCAACAACGGCTGCAAGCAGCCGGACGCGCGCGACGGCACCTTCACCTGTCCCCTGCCCAAGTACCTGCCCTTCTTCGGGCCGGGTCCCGGCGGCCAGTGGATGGGCGCGCAGGCCACCATCCAGCGCTGGTACGCCGATCCGCTGTTCGACGGGGCGACCCACAACCCGCCGATGCCGGGGGCCCAGGACCGCACCCTGCGCACCGTCTTCACGCACGACCACTACGGTCCCTCCACCCACCAGCAGGCGGGCCTCTACGCCGGCCTGGTGATCGAGCCGCGGGGGTCGAACTGGTTTAAGAACACGGCCACGAGCGGCGTCCCGCAGCAACTCGGCGGCGTCGACGCCAACGGCAATCCCCTGATCCTGAGCAAGCCGAAGGGCTATGACGGCAACGCCATCCCCGACGGCGGGCCCACCTCCTGGCAGGCGGTGATCGTGCCGCCGGATCCGAAGGCGAGCTTCCGCGAGTTCCTGCTGGAGATGCAGGACACGACGCTCACCTACGCGCCATTCACATTCACGCCGCCGTCCTTCCTCGCCAAGGGCTTCTGCGCCGACTCTCCGAGCACCTCGTGCACGCCGGCCACCAACAAGAACTTCGACCAGCCTGTGACCGGCTGCAAGGCGGGGGTGGCCTGCATCGCCTACGGCTTCTGCTCGACGAACCTGCAGCAGCAGTGCACCCCCTCTCCCTGGGCCACCCCCGAGCAGATCCCCCAGCAGTGCGGGCAAACCGCGAGCGGCTACGCCACCTGCAATCTCATCCCCGGCATCCCGGGCGTCACCGAGAGCGGTTTCTACAGTAATCCGCCGGTGAGCCCGCTGGTCTGGGGCACGACGCCCATCGGCACCGCCGCCGGTATCGGACCCGAGATCATCACCCTCAGCCACGCCACCAACAACTTCAGCGTCAATTACCGCAACGAGCCGCTCTTCCCCCGCGTCAACTCGGGAGGCGGGACGGCGAACGCCGCCGACATGGCCTTCGCCTACAGCAGCATCGACCGCGGCAGCGGCCTGGGCGGCGATCCGGCCACGCCGCTGCTGCGCGCCTACGCCGGCGACGACGTGCAGGTGCGCGTGCTGACCGGCGCCCACATCAACCCGCACAACTTCACCATCCACGACGTGAAGTGGCTGATGGAGCCGTCGATGGTCGACTCGGGCTGGCGCAACAGTCTGGTCATGGGCATCTCGGAGCACTTCGAGCAGGTCTTCCGCCTGCCCACCTGGGTATGGAACGGCAAGGCCGATTACCTCTGGATGGGCGGCGCCGCGGCGGTCGAGCAGGCGTCGGGCAACTGGGGGCTGTTGCGGGCCTACGGCACGAAACAGTCCGACCTGCCGGTGCTGGCGCAGAACCAGGATCCGACGCGCAACGCCGGCATCGGCGTCTGCCCGCAGCCCCTGCAGCCGCCGTTCACGACGCGCAACTACACGGTGGTGGCGCTCACCGCACAGCAGGCCCTGGGCAGCGGCAAGAGCCTGGTCTACAACGACCGCGCGAGCAAGCTCGTGACCCGGACCAAATCCGGTGACGAGACCTCTCAGCTCTACCAGGATCCCAACGCCGTGCTCTACTACAAGCTGGAGGATCTCAACTGCAAGAGCGCCAACCCTCCCACCCTCCCCTGCACGGCGAAGTCGCCGAATCCCCAGCCGCTGGTGCTGCGGGCCAACGCCGGGGACTGCATCCAGGTGGCGTTCTACAACCTGACCGATCTCACCACGCCGCTCGCCGGCGCCGACAGTCCGGACCCGATTCCGGCGGCCAACTGCAACAACCAGCAGACCTGCACGTCGAAGACCTCGCTGAACCTGGGGTTGCACCCGCAGCTCGTGACCTTCAACGCCACCGCCGGCAGCGCCTTCAACGCCGGCACCAATCCGGTCCAGACGGTCGGTCCGAAGGAATACAAGGGTTACCAGTGGTACGCCGGCAACATCGACGGGTCGGTGGTGCCGCCGCGCTACATCCCCATCGAGTTCGGCGCCGCCAACCTGCTGCCGTCCGACGTCTTCAATCACTTCCAGCACGGCACCTTCGGCACCCTGGTCATCGAGCCGCTGGGGGCCACGGGCTGGAAGCAGAGCGACGGCACGACGGCGGTGGTCACGAGCGCCAACGGCACCTTCCGTGAGTTCGTGCTGGCGATCCAGGACGGCCTCCAGAGTCCGCTGAACCCGCCGGCCCTGGGGCCCGTCAATCTCAACGCGGTGAACTACAGGACCGAGCCGCTCAACAACTCGGCGCAGGGAGTGCAGGTCCGCTGGTGCGGCGACCCGTCGGTGTGCCAGTCGACCACGATCACGCCCAGCGGAGACGTGGCCTGCGTGCTGAGCACCAAGGCGAGCGGGGCGGACACTCCGCTCTGCTGCACCACGTTCCTGGTGGCCCTCGACGGCACCACCAGTTGCGCCGCCTGTGCGGCTTGCGGCGCGGTGCGGACGCCGACGCTGCAGGCCTGCGCCGGCGAGCAGGTCCGCTTCCGGCTGCTGCACGCCGGCGGCGCCAACACCAACGAGGTCTTCGAGCTCTACGGCCACGTCTGGGCCGAGACGCCGTACACCAGCACCGGCCCGGGCTGCATCCCGCCGACCACGCAAACCAACCTCTATTCCTCGTCCATCATCGACGACCGGCACCGCTGCACGCCTTCGCGGCTGGGCAAGAACGGCTTCAACGCTCGCTTCGCGCCCTTCGCCGACGTGCCCGACTCGCTGACCGACTGGCAGGGCTCGCGCATGGGGCACGGGCCGGGCAACCACTTCGACGTGCTGGTCAACCGGGCGGGAGGCGCCAACGCCGTGCCGGGCTCGTATCTCTACCGCAGCTACCCGGCCATGCAGTACCGGCTCGGCCCCTGGGGAATCTTCCAGGTGCTCTCCGCGGCCGACGCGCAGAAAGCAGGTTTGCAGTGCTTGCCGCCGGGATCGGTAAAGTAGCTCTCCGGGCAGGGCGCGGGCTGCTGGCCTGCGCCCTGCTCTTCGCGCCGGCAACACGGCCGATCCTTGCCAAGGAGCCCGCCGCGGCTTCCAGCCGGGCGGTCCGCCAGGGCATCGCCGTGGAGCTGCAGGCCGCGCCGGTAGCCGGCGGGGCCGCCGTGCGCGAGGCCGAGGATGCCCGGTTCCGCTTCAGGATCTCCGACGTCGCGACCGGCACGCCGGTCACCGGCGTCTACCCCTCGGCCTGGATCGAGGCCGTGAAGGACGGCGAGGATCCGGCCGCCGGCTGCACCGCCAGGGTGAAGGAGCTCCTCGGCGGCGGCCTCTTCGAACGCCCGGCGGCCGACCTGAACGTCTTCTACGTGCTGACGCTCAACGCCGACTCTTCGATCTCGGTGGTCGATCCGCTGTTCGGCTTCGGCGGCACGCAGTTGCTGGCCATGGTCCGGCTCGACAGCCCGGGCGAGGACTGGGTGCTCTCCGCCGGCGGCGGCCAGCTCTTCGTCTCCATGCCCGACTCCGGCCGCGTCGCCGTGGTCGAGACCGGCTCCTGGAAGGTGGTCGCCCGCGTCGACACGGGCGGGCGGCCGGCGCGCCTCGCCCTGCAGCGGGACGGCGCCTATCTCTGGGCGACCACGGACAGCGGAGCGGTCGCCATCCGCACCGCGGACTTCACGGTGGCGGCCCGCATCGCCACCGGCCGCGGGCCCCACGACCTCGCCCTCACCGACGACGACCGGTTCACCCTGGTCACCAACCGCGGCGAGCGGACGCTCTCCGTCGTCGACGTCGCGAAGCTCGCCCGGGCGGGAGACGTCCCGCTCGGCGCGGCTCCCAGCTCGCTCGCGTTCTCGCCGCTCGCCAAGGCCGCGTTCGTGGCCAGCGAGGACGACGGCGTGATCCTCGCCGTCGACGCCGAGCGGCGCGAAGTGCGGGCGCGGATGCAGGCCCAGGCCGGGCTCGGTCCTGTCCGCATGGCGCCCGGCGGCCGGCTCGGGCTGGTGCCCAACCCCAAGGCCAACCGGGTCTACGTCTTCGACGCGGCGTCGAACCGCATCGTGCAGACGGCCGAGATCGACGGCGGGCCCGACCAGATCACCTTCTCCGAGTTCCTCGCCTACGTGCGCCGGCGCGAGAGCGAGGTCGTCTTCATGCTGCCGCTGGAGGGGTTGGGCGAGGAGGGAAAGAGCGTGCACGTGGTGGACTTCCCCGGCGGCCGCAACCCTCTGGGCCGCGTGTCGCGTCCGAGCCCCGCCGACTCCATCGTCCGCGCCCCCGGAGCTCTCGCGGTGCTGGTGGCCAACCCGGCGGACCAGGCGGTCTTCTATTACCAGGAAGGCATGGCGGCGCCCATGGGGAGCTTCAGCAACTATGGCCGCGAGCCGCGGGCCGTGCTGGTGGTGGACCGCAGCCTGCGGCCGCAGGCGCCGGGAACCTACGAGACGGTAGCCCGGGTGCCGCGGTCCGGACGCTACCGGGTGGCCTTCTTCCTCGACGCGCCGCGCCTCGTGCAGTGCTTCGAGCTGGCGGTCGCCCCCTCGCCCGAGATCGAGGAGCAGCGCCGGAGGGAGCGACCCGCCCGCGTCGAGCCGCTGCTCGCCGACGCCCCCGTGCGAGCGGGAGAGACGGTCTACTTGCGTTTCCGGGTCACCGATCCCAACACCGGCCGGCCGCTCGCCGGCCTCCAGGACGTGAACGTCATGACCTACCGCTCACCCGGCACGTGGCAGCAACGCCGATGGGCCCGCGACGCCGGAGAAGGGATCTACGAGACCGAGGTCGTGCTCCCCGAAGCCGGGTACTATCGCGTCGTCGTCGAATGCCGATCGCAGCGGCTGCTCTTCCACCAGTTCCCTCCCGTGGGCCTGCAGGCCGTGGCCGCGTCGGGAGCCCGCGGCGCTCCGCGATGACCGTCCACGCCAGGGCCGCCTACGACGCTATCGCCGCGGACTACGACGACCGGGTGGCGCCGTCCTCCTGGGTGCGCGAGCGCCTCTGGGAGCGGCTGGACGCCCTGTTCCCCGCCGGCTCCCGCGTGCTCGACGTGACGGCGGGCACGGGCCTGGATACGCTGCACCTCCTCGCGCGGGACGTCCATGTGACGGCCTGCGATTTGTCTCCCGGCATGCTGGCGCAGATCGTTCGCAAAGCGCCGGATCTGCGCTGCCGCGTGGCCGACGTCGACCGTCTCGAGGCGGCCGGTCTCGAGGGACCCTTCGACGGCCTGATCTCCACCTTCGCCGGCCTCAACGCCGCCAGCGGTCTCTCCGGCTTCGCGCGCGCCGCCGCCCGTCTCGTCCGGCCCGGAGGAGTCCTCTTCCTGCACGTCCTCGGCCGCTGGCGGAAGCGATTGCGCAAGACCCTTTCCGTCCGCATCGCCGGCATCGACGTGCCGCACCGGCTGTGGTCCGTCCGCGAGCTGGCCCGCGCCTTCGCGCCTGGATTCGCGCTCTCGCGGATCGCCGGTCAGGGTATCCTGCGGCCGGTGGACGACGCCGGAAAGAATGCATCTCTCGATCGCTGGGAGCGGGCCGTCGCGGAGCTGCCCGTCTCTCGCGCGTTGGGGACCTTCGTCTCCCTCGAGCTGATCCGCCGTGGCTGACGTCCTGCTGGCGCACTCCTTTTTCCTCCAACACGATCCCAAGCAGGTCGAGAAGATGCGGCCCTACGCGCCGCTGGCCACCCTCTTCGCGGCGTCTCACCTGCGGCAGGCCGGTCACTCCGTGGCGCTGTTCGACGCCATGCTGGCGGCGGAGGAGGAGTTCGCCGCGGCGCTCGACCGGCTCCGGCCGCGCTTCGTGGTGCTCTACGAGGACAGCTTCAACTTCCTCAGCAAGATGTGCCTGGAGCACGCGCGGACGGCGGCCTGCCGGATGAGCCGGGCGGCGCGCGATGCCGGGGCGACCGTCGTCGCCGCCGGCGCCGACGTCACCGACCACCCGCGACCCTACCTGGAGAGCGGCGTCCAGTTTGCACTGGTAGGGGAGGCGGACCATACCCTGCGCGAGCTGATCGACGCTCTCCGCGCCGGCCAGCCGGCCGAGGAGATCTCCGGTGTCGCCGTCGCGGACCCGCTCGCCCCCGGCGGCGTGAGGCGGACCGCGTCGCGGCCGCTGGAGCGTCATCCCGATACTTTCCCTCTGCCGGCCTGGGACCTGATCGACGCCGAGCGCTATCGCGCCGCCTGGCGGCAGGCGCACGGCTTCTACAGCGTCAACCTGGTGACCACCCGCGGCTGCCCCTTCCACTGCAACTGGTGCGCGAAGCCCATCTGGGGCCGGCGCTACGCCATGCGCTCGCCGGGCAACGTGGCGGAGGAGATGGTCCTCGTAAGACGCACGTTGGCGCCGGACCACGTCTGGTTCGCGGACGACATCTTCGGGCTACAGCCGAAGTGGGTGGCCGAGTTCGGCCGCGAGGTCGAAGCGCGCGGCGTGCGCATCCCGTTCACCATCCAGTCGCGGGCGGACCTCATGACCGGCGTCGCGGTCGAGGGCCTCTCTCGCGCCGGCTGCGCCGAAGTCTGGCTGGGGGCCGAAAGCGGCAGTCAAAAGATCCTGGACGCCATGGACAAGGGGATCCGCGTCGCGGAGATCGTCGCAGCCACCCGCCGCCTGCAGGACGCCGGCATCCGCGCCTGCTGGTTCCTGCAGTTCGGTTACCCCGGGGAGACCTGGGACGACATCCTGGCGACCATCGAGCTGATGCGCGGCGCGCTCCCCGATGACGTCGGCGTCAGCGTCTCCTATCCGCTCCCCGGCACGCGATTCCATGACATGGTGGCGGCCGAGCTGGGAGACAAGACGCACTGGGCCGACAGCAACGACCTGGCGATGATGTTCCAAGGCACCTATCAGACTCCCTTCTACCGCAAGCTGCGCGAGGTGGTGCATCGCGAGCTCGTCTGCCGCAAGGCCGGAGCCGCGGACGCCGCCGAGCTGCGGCGCCTGAACGCGGACTGGCAGGAGCTCGAGCGCCTGGAGGCCGCCTGCCGCAGCGCCGCGCCCACGGCCGTGCACAAACCTTACGACTGCCTGCCGGCTCCCGATCTCTCGCGGACCTGGAACTGAGGCCATGCCGGACCTGCTCCTCGCTCACGGCTACTTCCTCGCGGAGGACGAGAAGGAGCGGGAGATCATGAAGCCGTACCCCACCCTGGGGCTGCTGTATCTCTCCTCGTTCCTGCGGCGGCGAGGCTTCGACGTCGAGGTCTTCGACACCACGTTCGCGCGGCGCGAGGAGATCCTGGCGCGACTCGCGCAGGGCAGCGGCGTCCTCGGCCTCTATACCAACCTGCTGACCCGCCGGCCGGTGCTCGGCCTCGCCGCCGCCGCCAAGGCCAGCGGCTGGACCGTCGTGCTCGGCGGCCCCGAGTCCGCCGGCTATCCCGAAGAGTACCTGGCCCGCGGCGCCGACGTGGTGGTGATCGGAGAAGGGGAGGAGACCCTGGCCGAGCTGCTGCCGGCCTTGGGCGAGCGGGGAGCCCACCGGCTGCACGGCATCGCCGGCACGGTGTTCCGCGACGAGGAGGGGCGCATCGTCCGCAACCCCGAACGGGCGCAGATCGGCGATCTCGACGCGCTCCCCTGGCCGGACCGCGAGCGCATCGATCAGCAACGCTACGTCGAGGTCTGGCGCCACCATCACGGCATGGGGAGCGTCAACCTGATCACGGCCCGCGGCTGTCCTTACAAGTGCCGCTGGTGCTCGCACGCCGTCTTCGGCTTCAGCCATCGCCGGCGCAGCCCCGCCGACGTGGCCGATGAGCTGGAGCACATCCGCGACCGCTGGGCGCCGGACCAGGTGTGGTACGCCGACGACGTCTTCACCATCAACCACCGCTGGCTCTTCGACTACGCCGCCGAGCTCGCGCGGCGCGGCCTCAAGCTCCCCTTCGAGACCATCTCGCGGGCCGACCGCATGATGCGCGAGGAGGTGCTCGCCACCCTGGCCGAGATGGGTTGCTATCGCGTCTGGATCGGTTCGGAGAGCGGCAGCCAGCGCATCCTCGACGCCATGGAGCGCGGCGTGACGGCCGAGCAGGTGCGCTGGGCCACCAAGGCGGCGCAGCGCTACGGCATCCAGGTCGGCATGTTCCTCATGTGGGGCTACGAGGGCGAGACGCTGGAGGACATCGCGGCGACGGTCGAGCACGTCAAGGAAGCCAATCCGGATGTTTTCTTCACCACGGTCGCCTACCCGATCAAGGACACCGCCTATTACGGCGAGGTGGCCGGCCGCATCGTCGCGCCGCTGCCCTGGGAGGAGGCCACGGACCGCCAGTACCAGATCCGCGGCCGCCACTCCCGTGATTACTACCGCCAAGCCGACCGCTGGCTGCGTGACGAGGTGGCCGGAAGGCACGACGAGGCGCGGGCGGCCCGGGAGGCGATGGTGGCGATGGCGGAGGAGGTGGAGGCGTGAGGCCTTCTTCCCCGATCCCGCTGTCCTCGAAAGATCGAGCGGTTTCCGCGCCGCCAGGCCCCTCACCTCCCCGGCCCTCCTCTCCCGCCGCACGCCCACCCTTCCGGGAGAGGAGGGAGACTGCAGAAGCAAGAAACGTGTCTTCTTCCCCCTCGCCCGTCAGGGAGAGGGGGCCAGGGGGTGAGGCTTCGGAGGGCATGCCGGTCCAAGCCTTCGATGACCTCGCAACCGACTACGACGCCCACTTCACCGTCACCCCGCTAGGGACCCACCTCCGCCAGGCCGTCTGGCGCCGGCTCGACGCCCGCTTCTCGCCCGGCGATCGCATCCTGGAGCTCGGCTGCGGCACCGGCGAGGACGCGGTCCATCTCGCTTCGCGCGGCGTCAAATTGCTGGCGACGGATGCGTCGGTGACTATGGTGGAGACGGCGCGGAAAAAGGTTGCGGTCGCGAGGGTAGAGACAAACGTGGAAGTACGGCTCCTGTCGATCGAAGACCTCGAAACTGTGGGGGAGACTTTCGACGGCGCCTTCTCCAGCTTCGGAGGGCTCAACTGCGTGGCAGACCTTGCGGAGGTGGCGCGTACCTTGTCGTCGCGGCTGCGTCCGGGCGCTCCCGTTCTGCTCTGCGTCATGGGTCCGCTCGTACCGTGGGAATGGCTGGGCTTCCTGCTGCGCGGCCGTCCGTCGCAGGCCTTCCGGCGGCTCCGTCGCGGCGGTGCGTCGTGGCGCGGGATCACGGTCCGCTATCCCTCGATCCGAACTCTGCGCAGCGCCTTCGCACCAGAATTCCGTCTGAAGCGGGTGAGCGCGATCGGTGCTCTCTTGCCGCCCACGGAATTCGAAACGTGGGCGCGCCGCCATCCGCGGCTCCTCGCGTCCCTGGCGCGATGGGAGCGGCGCTTCGAGACCCTGCCACCGCTGTCCTGGCTGGCGGACCATTACCTCGCCGAGCTGGAGCGGACCGCGCCATGACCGTCCTTGCTCCCGCACCGCGTCCGGCCGGCGCCGAGTCACCTTTCCTGCCGCGCGAGGATCCGATCGCGCGCTTGCCGATCCTCATCCTCTACCCCCACAGCCGCTGCAACTGCCGCTGCCTGATGTGCGACATCTGGCGCGACAGGAGGAAGGAGGAGCTGACCGCGGAGGACGTCGCCTTCTGGCTCCCCGAGTGGCGGGCGCTTGGCGTCGAGCGGGTCGTGCTCTCGGGCGGCGAGGCGTTGCTCCACTCTCACCTCTGGGACTTCTGCGAGCTGCTGCGGCGGGCGGGAATTGGAATCACCTTGTTGTCGACCGGCCTGCTGCTGGCGCGCGACGCCGGCCGACTGGTTCAGTACTGCGATGACGTCGTGGTGAGCCTCGACGGCCCGCGCGACGTGCACGATCGCATCCGCAACCTGCCGCGTGCGTTCGAGAAGCTCGCCGAGGGAGTGGCGGCTGTACGCTCCGCGGATCCGCGGGTGGCCATCTCTGGACGATGCGTGGTGCAGCGCGAGAACTTCCTCGCTCTGCGGGCCACCGTGGCGACGGCCCGCGAGGTCGGGCTCGATCGCATCAGCTTCCTCGCGGCGGACGTCACCAGCGAGGCGTTCAACAGGCCCGGAGGCTGGGACCGCGAGCGGGCGGACGCGGTAGCGCTTGCCGCGGAAGATCTGCCGTTGCTGGCCACGGAGATTGACGCCATGGCCGAGGCCGACTTCCGGGACGGTTTCATCGTCGAGAGCCGCGAGAAGCTCCGGCGGCGTCTCCACGACTACTTCGCGGCGCTCGCTGGAGGAGAGGATTTTCCCGCCGTCGAATGCAACGCGCCCTGGGTCTCCGCCGTGGTTGAATCCGACGGCACCGTCCGTCCCTGCTTTTTCCAGCCGCCGCTTGGCAACCTGCGAGAGAGCGACGGTTTCGCCGCGGTCCTCAACTCGCCGGCGGCCATCGCGTGGCGGCGCGGGCTGGACGTGGCGCGCAATGAGATCTGCCGGCGCTGCGTCTGCTCGCTGGCCTTGCGCGAGGGGGAGATGGCGTGAGAGCCAAGGTCGTTCTCTACAACCCGCGCGCGGTCTTCTACACCATGCCGCTCGCCCTCGTCGCGGTCGGCTCGCATCTCGACCCCGAGCGCTTCGAGGTGGTGATCGTCGACGGCCGCCTGGAGCGCGATCCGACGGCGGCCGTCCTCGCGCAGCTCGATGGCGCGCTCTGCCTCGGTGTCACGGTGCTCACCGGCGCGCCCATCGCCGACGCGGTGCTCGTCTCCCGCGCCGCCAAGGCATACCGATCGAATCTGCCGGTGGTGTGGGGCGGCTGGCACCCGTCGATGTTCGGCCGCGAGTGCCTGGAGGAGCCGAGCGTCGACATCACCGTTCAGGCTCAGGGCGAGGTCACCTTTCACGAGATCTGCGAGCGGCTGGCGGCCGGGGAGGAAATCCACAATATCGCCGGCTGCTGCGTCCGCGCTGCCGACGAGGTCCACGCTGGTTCTGCCCGGCCGCTCCAGAACCTCAACGCTCTGCGTCCGCACGATTACACCTTGCTGGACGTTGAACGCTATTACCAGCTCAAAGGGAAGAGGCAGCTCGACTACATCTCGTCGCAGGGCTGCGCCTTCCGCTGCGCCTTCTGCGCCGATCCTTTCGTTTACGAGCGTAGATGGGTGGGGCTCGCGCCGGAGCGCGTCGGCGCCGAGGTCGAGGCCCTTTGGAGCCGCTACCGCTTCGACGACCTTTCCTTTCAGGACGAGACCTACTTCACCTATGCACCGCGCGTGGCCGCGATTGCTGAGGAATTCCTCCGCCGCAAGTTGCCGCTCACCTGGGCGGCCACCATGCGGGCGGACCAGGGCGCGCGTCTGCCCGAAGAGGTGATGACCACCTGCCGTCGCTCGGGTCTGCGCCGCGTCCTCATCGGCGTCGAGTCCGGCTCGCAGGAGACGATCGACCGTATCAAGAAGGACATCAAACTCGAGCAGGTCTTCATCAGCGCCGAGAAGTGCCTGCGCCACGGCGTCAACGTGATCTTCCCGTTCATCGTCGGTTTCCCGGGCGAGAGCCTGGAGAGCGTCCAGGCGTCACTCGACGTGGCCAAGCGCCTGCGCGCCATGTCGCCGGGCTTCGAGACGCCGATCTTCTATTTCAAGCCTTACCCCGGCTCGCCGCTGACCGACGAGGCGGTGCGCGGCGGTTACGTGCTGCCGTGCAACCTCGGCGAGTGGTCCCGCTTCGATTTCATCGGCTCGTCCGGCCCCTGGGTGAGCCCGGAGATCCACCGCAAGGTTGAGCGCTTCAAGTTCTATCAGCGCATCGCCTGGTCGAACGGGAGCGCCTGGGCGAAACCGGTGAGAACGTTCGCCCGTTGGCGCCTGCGGCGAGACGCCTACGGCCTGCCCCTTGAAAAGCTGGTCGCCGACCGGTTGTGGCCGCAGGCGGAGTTGTCGTAAGGCGAGATCCATCCCCGGCTGCTGTTCCTCCTCCTCTTGGTGTTCACATCTTGACAGTCAAGATGAAAGGCGCTAGCGTGAGCCGCCATGGACGAGACCAATACCGACGTCATCCAAGGCACTCTCGACATGCTCATTCTCAAGACGCTCAGCCTCGAGCCGATGCACGGGTTCGGTATCTCCCGCCGCATCGAGCAGATCTCGCGCGGCGTCTTCAAGGTCAACCCCGGATCCCTGCTCACCGCGCTGCAGCGGCTGGAGCGCGCCGGATGGCTCGACGCCGAGTGGCGCCAGACGGAAAACTCGCGCCGCGCGCGGTACTACACACTCACTCGCGCCGGCAGGAAACAGCTCGAGAAAGAGACCGAGGACTGGACTCGCCGCGCGGCTGCCGTGGCGCGCCTCCTGAAGGCCGAGGGTTAAGGTATGTCGCTCTGGCGGCAGATCACCCGAGGTCTGCGCGTGCTGGCCCACCGGACGACCGCCGACCAGGACGTCGCCGACGAGGTTCAGCACTACTTCGAGCAGGCCGTCGCCGCTCACGCCGCGCGCGGGCTTTCGCCCGGCGAGGCGGCCCGGGCGGCGCGGCTGGAGCTCGGCAGCGTTCTGGGCGTTCGCGAGCAGGTGCGCGGTTCCGGCTGGGAGAACGCGATCGAGACGCTTTTTGCCGACCTCCGGTTTGCCGTCCGCCGGCTGCGCGCCGAGCCCGTCTTCACGGTGGTCACCGTGCTGACGGTGGCGCTCGGCATCGGTGCTACGACGGCGATCTTCAGCGCCGTGAACCCGATCCTGTTCGAGCCGCTGCCGTATCCGCAACCCGACCGGATCGCGACGATCTGGGAGGTCAGCAGCACCGACGGATCCCTCAACGGCGGCACGTTCGGCATGTATCGCGGGCTGGAGGAACGGACACGCTCGTTCGACGCGATCGCGGTGTTCAAGCCCTGGCAGCCGACCATGACCGGACCGGACCAGCCGGAACGCCTGGAGGGACAGCGGGTCAGCGCGCAGTACTTCCGCTGCCTGGGCGTGCCGCCGAGGCTGGGACGGGGCCTTCAGGCATCCGACGACCGGCTCCACGGGCCGAACGTGGTCATCCTGAGCGACCGGCTCTGGCGGCGGCGTTTCGGTGGGGATCGCTCCATCGTCGGACGCCCGATCACCCTCGACGGCGAAAGCTTCGCCGTGATCGGCGTGATGCCGAAGGGCTTCGAAAACGTCCTGGCTCCTGCGGCCGAGCTGTGGGCGCCGTTGCAGTACGACATGACCCAGGGCCGGGCGTGGGGGCACCACCTGCGCACGGTGGCGCGGCTGCGGCCGGGAGTCAGCGTCGGCCAGGCCTCGCAAGAGGTCGACCTGGCGGCGCACGCCGTCCTCAAGGAGCAGCGTCCGGAGACGTACGGCGAGGTCAAGTTCGTCGCCACCGCGCTGCACGACGACGTGACGCGCGGCGTCGGGCCGGCGCTCCTCGCCATCCTTGGCGCCGTGGTTCTCGTCCTCGTCATCGCGTGCGTGAACGTGACCAACCTGCTCATCGCGCGCGGTGTACGCCGGCGCGGTGAGTTCGCGCTGCGTGCCGCGCTCGGCGCCGGACGCAACCGGCTGATCCGGCAGCTGCTGACCGAAAGTCTGCTCCTCGCCGCGATGGGCGGCGTGGTCGGTATGGCGGTGGCGAGTCTCGGCGTCCGCGCGCTCGTGGTGCTCAGCCCACCGGGCCTGCCGCGTGTCGGCGCCATCGGCGTCGACCGGACCGTGCTCGCCTTCGGATTGGTCATCACCACGTTGACCGGTCTGGCCTTCGGCTTGATTCCGGCTCTGCAGGCGGCGCGCAGCGATCCGCAGCGGGAGCTCCAGGAGGGCTCACGGCGCTCCGCCGGCGGACACCGGCAGGCCCGCGGCGCGCTGGTCGTCGCGGAGGTCGCGCTCGCGCTCGTCCTGCTGGTCAGCGCGGGGCTCCTGCTGCGCAGCCTCGATCATCTGTTCGCCGTCGCCGTCGGCTTCGATTCGTCGAACCTGCTGACGATGCAGGTGCAGACCTCCGGCCCTCGGTTCGACGCTGAAGGCTCCGAGGCCCGCTTCTTCTCGCAGGCGCTCGCGGCGGTCCAACGGGTGCCCGGCGTGACCGCGGCCGCGTTCACCAACCAGTTGCCGCTGAGCGGCGACCTCGACGAATACGGCGCGCACTTCGAGGCGAGCCCGGCGCGGCTCGCCGAGAGCTACAGCGCGTTTCGCTACGCCGTGAGCCCGGGCTACCTCGAGACGATGCGTATCCCGCTCCGCCGCAGCCGCCTGTTCGTCGAGACCGATCGGGCCGGGGCTCCGCTGGTCGCGATCATCAGCGAATCGCTCGCCAGGCTCCGGTTTCGCGGCGCCGACCCGATCGGCCAGCGCCTGCGCATCGGCCCGATGGATGGCCCGCCGTACACCATCGTCGGCGTGGTGGCCGACGTGAGGCAGATGTCGCTGGCGGTCAGCCGGGCGGAAGCGGTGTACATCCCGGCAAGCCAGTGGCCCTTTGCGGATTCCGCGATGTCGCTGGTAATCCGCGGACGCGGCGACGCGGCGGCGCTCGCTCCCGCCGTACGTGCGGCGGTCTGGTCGGTTGATGAAGACCAGCCGATCGTCCGTGTTGCGATGATGGACTCCCTGCTCGCCGCCTCCCAGGCGGAGCGGCGCTTCGCGCTGATCCTTTTCGAGGTCTTCTCGCTGGCGGCGCTGCTGCTCGCCGCCGCCGGCATCTACGGAGTGATGACCGGCAGCGTCGCCGAGCGGACGCGCGAGATCGGAATCCGCTCGGCGCTGGGGGCGACGCGCCAAGGCATTCTCGCGCTGGTGATCCGCCAGGGGATGACGCTCACCGGGGTCGGCGTCGCGATCGGAGCGGCCGGAGCCGCCGCGGCCACCCGGGCGATCGCCGCGATGCTGTTCGGCGTGTCGCGCCTCGACCCCGTCACGTATCTCGCCGTGATCGCGCTGTTGGCCGGAGTGGCGATCCTCGCCTGCGGAGTGCCCGCGTGGCGCGCGGCGCGGGTCGATCCGGCGAGCACCTTGCGGGCGGAGTAGGCTCCGGGACGGCGTGCGAGGGGTTCCTTGCACGGCGCGAGGGCTCCCTTGCACCGTCCACGCGACTCCTTGCACAGCGCGAGGACTCCCTTGCACCGTGCAAGGAGTCCCTTGCGCAGTGCGAGGAGCCCGTCGCCCCGTGCAAGGGAGCCGTTGGACGGTGCAAGGAGCCCCTTGCGCTGTGCGAGGGAGACGTTGCACCGTGCAAGGAGCCCGTTGCGCTATGCAAGGGAGCCGTTGCATCGTGCAAGGAGTCCGTTGCGTCGTGCGAGGGAGCCATCGCATGGTGCGAGGCACTCACAGGCTTTCCCGTACCGGCTCCCGCAGGGGGATCAGCCGCTTCGCCAGCCGGAGCTCCCAGGGGTTCTCCCAGCGGGCCGACTCGTAGCGCCGCCGCGCGAGGCGCCGCAAGACGGCCTTGCCCCATGCGGGCGTACGGTAATCCTGGACGGTGGGGAAGCGGCAGCCGAGCACGGTGGCGAAATCCTTCACCCGCTGCCGCGCTCGCGGCGTCAGCCACGGCGCGTCCTGGTGGCAGACCCAGCTCACCCAGCGCGGCTGCGTCCACTCCTCGGGAGTCGTGGGGAGAGGCGGTCCTTCCGGTCCGTAGGTGACGAGGCGGGGCAGACGGACACCGGAGCCCGTCGCCGCGGCCGGATCGCGCTGCGGCGTGGGGCTGTAGAAGTAGAGGATGACCTCGCACTCGGGGTGAAGCTCCTTGAGCCGCCGGATGAAGAGGAAGGTCCTCTCCATCTCTCCTTCGGGATCTTCCGGGCCACCGAGGATGAACGAGAATTCGGGGATCACACCGTGGGCCCGGCAGAGGCGGGCGGCCTCGAAGGTGTGCTCGGTGCGGCTGCCCTTGCGCATGCCGCGCAGCGTCTCGTCGCTTGCCGTCTCGGCGCCGATGTAGGCCATGCGCAACCGGCTGCGGCGGATGAGCTCCCAGGTGGCGGCGGAGAACCCGGCCAGGGTGTCCGCCCGGGCGTAGCACCACCAGGGCATCGCCAACCGCGCCAACGCTTCCAGCACCGGCACGCTGGTCTCTTCGCGGTCGAAGAAGTTGTGATCGTAGAACTGCACGGCGTTGGCGCCCCAGCGGTCACGCAGGATGGTGAGGGCCTGGACGATCCGCGCGGGGACGTCGAGCTGGGTGTGGCCGTTGAACATCGAGACCACGCCGCAGAAGGTGCAGCGGTAGCGGCAGCCGATCGCCGCCTGGTGGACGGCCGTGCGCGTGCCCATGAAGCTCGGCCGCAGATAGCGCCGCACGTCTCCCGCCCGGTCGTAGGGAAGGGGAGGGAGCTCGGCAGGGGATTGGAACGGCCGGTCCGGATTGTGCACCACCTCGCCGTCGCGTTTCCAAGTCAATCCCGCGACCCCGCTCGCGCCATCGCCGGGCACCCGAGCCAGCAGATCGAGCAGCGTCGCCTCGCCTTGTCCGCGGACCAAGTAATCGACGTAAGGCGCATTGATCGCCGCTTCCGGATACAACGTCGGAAAATAGCCGCCCCACGCGATCGGCACGTCCGGATAGGCGGCGCGGACGGCCGACGAGATCTCGATCGCGGGCGCCACCTGGGGACCCGGCATGACGGTGATCCCCACCAGATCGCACGGCTCTTCGGCGAGCGCCCGCAGCAGCGTGCCGCGGGCGTCCGGATCGAGATTGCCGTCGATGATCCGGTACTCCGCCTTTCCCTCCAGCACCGCGCCGAGCGACAGGAGGGACAGCGGCAGCCGGACCGCCTGAGGCGGGCACATACGCGGATTGACGAGGAGGACGCGGGGGCGGCTCACCGGACCTCTTTCCTGCGCACGGCGTAGACGGTGACGATCTCGTTGCCGTAGTCGCGCTGCGCCACCGCCTCACTGGCGAGTCCCTGCGCGCCGAAGGCAGCCAACAGGTTCTTCCCCTCCCCGTCTGTGGACAGCACGACCAGCGCGGTGCCCCCCGGCGCGAGCACGGCGGGCAGACCGGCTGCTGTCCGCTCCAGCAGGTCCGTGGCCCGCCAGGCAAGATCGAGAGGACCCCGCGGCGTGCCCTGGAAAAACGGTGGATTGAACAGCACGAGGTCGAAGGTTTCGCCGGCCACCGGCGCAAAGAGGTCCCCCTGGCGTACTTCGATCCGATCCTCCAGGCGATTGAGGAGGGCGTTCAAGCGCGCGCAGCGGACCGCGTCAGGATTGAGGTCCGCCGCCACCACCTGGAAACCACGGCGAGCGGCAAAGACGGCGCCGATTCCCGAGCCGGTGCCGAGGTCAAGCGCCCGCGCGGGGGCCGAACGGGGTGACGCCAGCGACGAGGCAGCCACCGTTCGGGCGAGCATTTCACCGGTGCGGAAGAGCACGCCGTTGAACACCTCCGGCAGGACGAGGATCGGCACGCCGTCCACCCGCTCCAACACGACCCGACCCAAGCGGCGGCGCAGCAGCGGTCGCTGCAGGCGATATCCGAACCGGATGAGGCCGCGGGCCAGCGCGTTCGTGGGGAACATTTCCGTCATGGGATTGTTGCGCGTAGCCTAACGCATTCCGACGCCGTCCGAGACGGTGACACGGTCAGGTTCGAGCTGACAACGGTCAGGTTGTACCTGACAGGCGTCAGGTTGGAGGCGACAGCCGTCATCTTCGAGGCGCGGAACACCGGTCCGACAGCACGGAAGACGCGTCAGGCGGCCGGGTCCTTCACGTCCCGGCTTCCCACCCTCAACGCATTTTGTTATAGTCCGCAACCATCGTCACAAATTGAATCTCAGATCTGCCGCACCAAGCGGGCTGCCGCTGCGGTCTACTCCTGGGAAGGGAAAACTATGCTCGGTCGTATCGTGTCTCCGCGCAAAAGCGTGCTCCGCAGATTGACTCTAGGCGCAGCGCTGCTGCTGGGACCGGCGCCGGCTTTCGCCGCCGCCAACCTCTCCATCACCCCGATCACCTGGAACATCATCGGGTTGGACAGCAACAACGTGAATGTCGGGCCGAACCACTTTCCCGTCGGCGCGCGCATCTGCAATACCGGCGATGCTGCCGCGACAAACGTCACTTCGGCGTTCGTCTGGGACTCGGCCAACCCCTTGATCAATCTGCGGTCCGGAACGCTCACCGATTTCAACGCCACCCCGGTGCCGAGCCTGGCGCCTGCCGCCTGTCATGACTTCTATTACGAGGTCGAGGTGACGCGGAACCCGGCCGCGTACGACACCACGCGCCGCTACCACATCACCGCCACGGCGGACGTCATCGGGACCGTGAGCACGCCGACCCCGCGAGAGCTCTACGTCGAGCATCTCGTCTCCCAGGCGCGCAACCATGTCACCGATGTCAAGCTCAACGGGACCTCGGTCCCCAACGGCGGAATGATGACGCTCGTGGTCGGGCAGACCTACACCATCGACCTCGTCGGCTCGACGGCCACCAACGGCTATGAGCAGCTCGAGAGCTTCATCAATTTTCCCAACACGATCTTCCAGGTGCTGTCGGTTTCGACGACCTACACCGCCGACACGTCGGCGTTCGTGAGCAATCCGAACGACAAGCTGTACGGCGATGCCTGCCTGTGGGACAACGACCCGAACAGCCCCTACTACCGCTCTTGCCGGGACGTCGGCAAGGTCGGCGGCGGAGTTGTCGTCACCTACCAGATCAAGGTTCTGCAGGTGCCGGCCGCCCCGCTGGTCAATCCCCAGCCGCTCAGCACTTTGCTTTACGACTTCTCCGGCAGCAGCTATCACTACAACGACGACTTCGGTACATCGTCGCGCGTCGCGGTGGTCGTCGACCCCACAACGCTCTCGATCGCCAAGAATTTCAACCCCGACCCCACCAACGTCAACGGCGCCTCCGCTCTCACGTTCACGATCACCAATCCCAATCCGGCGGCGGTCTCGGGGGTGAGCTTCTCGGACGTCTTTCCGACCTCGCCGGGAGCGATGGTGGTCGCCAATCCCCCGGACGCCACCATCAACGGATGCGGCGCCGCGACGTTCGCGCCGGTGGCAGGAGCAGGCTCGATCTCGTTTTCGAACGGTACGGTGGCCGCCAACGGCAATTGCACGGTAAAGGTGAACGTCACCGTGCCCGCGACCGGCACCTACACCAACACCTCGAACCATCTCTTCGTCGGTAGCGTCGACACGGGCAAGTTTGCGACCGATACGTTGACCGTCAACAACGCTCCGCTGCCGCCTCCCCCTGTCTGCGGCACTCTGGCGCAGTGGACCTTCCCGGCCGGCTTTTCGGTCACCTCGCCAGCGCCGAGCGTCGATAACGTGCCCGGCACCCCGTCGGCCAAACCGGGCGACGGCATCACGGCCACCTCCTTTACCGAAGGCGCCAACTCCTGGGGCTCGAACGGCGATATCACCACGGGCACCACGCTGGTCTACGCCAACGAGGAGTACGTCGAGTTCGCCGTCGACACGACCGGCTACACCGGTCTCCAGGTCGCCTTCGATGCGGCGCGCAAAAATACTCCCAATAGCCCACGGGGCCTCGCCGTCTACGCGGGGACGACTTCCCTGACCACCGACGGCACCGAGGGCAATGGCGCGGCTGCCGACCCGGGCACCGCCGTTTTCGGTCCGAATTCCACGGCTCTGCCGCTCTCGACGACCGCTTTCAGCTCGTTCGGCCCGCTCGCCCTCGCGAACGGCACCACCCACGTGCGCATCTATTTCTTCAACTCCGGCAACACCGCCTCCGGATCCGACGCCTTCGTGGACAGCGTCACGTTTACCGGCTGCTTGACGCCGAACCCGCCGACGATCAGCAAGAGCTTCTCCCCCAGCCCGATCGCGGTGGGCGGCACCTCGACGCTCACCTTCACGATCACCAATCCCAACGCCGGGATCCCCCTGAGCGGCGTCGCCTTCAACGACACGCTGCCGGCCGGCGTCACGGTCACCTCCGGCAGCTCGCCCCAGTGTGGCGGCACGCTCACCCGCACCGCGCCGAGCACCCTCTCGTTCACCGGCGGCACACTGGCCGCAGGCGCCTCGTGCAACGTCACGGCGACGGTGACAGTGACCACCGCGGGGCCGCACGACAATGTGAGCGGCTTCGTCAGCTCTACCGAGGGGGGCGCCAACACCGGGCCCACCGGCATCGCCACCGCCTCGATCACTGGCATCCTGCCGCCGACCATCGCCAAGCAGTTCGCGCCGGATCCGGTGCTCGCCGGCACGCCCACGACTCTGACCTTCACGCTGACCAATCCCAACGTGAGCCTTCCGGTATCGGGAGTGGCGTTCTCGGACACCTTCCCGGTGGCGCCGGGAGCGATGGTGGTGGCGGCGGCACCGGCGGCGACGACGACCGGCTGCGGTGCGCCCGCGTTCACACCGTCGCCGGGGAGCGGCTCGATCAGCTTCAGCGGCGGCACCATCGCTGCGGGCGGCACCTGCATCGTGACCGTCAACGTGGTGGCTCCGGTCGCCGGCAGCTACGCCAACACCAGCGGCCCGGTGTCGCACATCGTCAACGGCGTTCCGGTCAACGGCGGCACGGCCTCCGACACCCTGAACGCTACGCCGCCGAATCCGGCGATCGCCCTCCTCAAGCAGGTCGGCCCGACCGCTTCCGGCCCGTGGTCCTCGTTCCTGGCGGTGCCGGTGGGCGGCAACGTCTTCTATCGCTTCACGGTCGAGAACATCGGCAACGTGCCGCTCTCCTCGGTCGGCGTCAATGATCCGCAGGTGAGCACGGCGTCCTGCACCTGGCCGTCGCCGCTGCCGGTCGCCTCGCCGACCGCCGATCCGACCGCCACCTGCGTCGTAGGACCGGTCACCGCGATGTCCGGCACCAACCCCAATACCGCGACTGCCTCGGGCACCAACGGGACAACGGTGACGGACACCTCGACCGCGACCTACGCCACCACCGGGCTGACGCTCGCGAAGAGCGTCGCCGAAGCAAGCTTCGCGACGGCCGGCGACGTGCTGCACTACAGCTTTCTGGTGATCAACAGCGGCTTCGCACCGCTGGCCGGGCCGGTTGTCGTCGCCGACGATAAGGCGGCCGACGAGAGCTGCCCGGCAGTCAACACCGTCGGCGACCTCGACAACTTCCTCGATCCTGGAGAGAGCCTCACCTGCACGGCGACCTACACCGTCACGGCCAGCGACGTGACCGCGGGCTTCGTGACCAACCAGGCTTCGGCGACGGCGGACGGGGTCACCTCCAACACCGACTCCAGGACCGTCCCGATTGCGGGCGGGACCCTCGCGCCGAGCATCGCGAAGGCGTTCTCGCCCAATTCGATCCCCGTCGGCGGGGTGAGCACGCTGACCTTCACGATCACCAACCCGAACGCCGGGACGGCCCTCACGGGCGTCGCGTTCACGGACACGTTCCCGGCGGGCCTGCAGGTGGCGGCGACTCCGAACGCCACCAGCGCCGGCTGCGGCTCGCCCACCTTCGCCCCGGCCGCGGGTAACACCTCGGTGAGCTTCTCCGGCGGCACCATCGCCGCGAGCGGCACTTGCACGGTGACCGTCGATGTCACCGCCACCACCGCCGGCACCAAGGTGAACACGACCGGCAACGTCTCCTCCACCAACGGCGGCACCGGCAACACCGCCACGGCGACGTTGACGGCGGTCTCGCCGCCGAGCATCGCCAAGGCGTTCTCGCCGAATCCGATCTCCCTCGGCGGAGTGAGCACGCTGACCTTTACGATCACGAATCCGAACGCCGGGACGGCCCTCACCGGCGTCGCCTTCACCGACTCGTTCCCCGCGGGCCTGGAGGTGGCGGCGACCCCGAACGCCACCAGCACCGGCTGCGGCTCGCCCACCTTCGCTCCGGCCGCGGGTAACACCTCGGTGAGCTTCTCCGGCGGCACCATCGCCGCGAGCGGCACTTGCACGGTGACCGTCGATGTCACCGCCACCACCGCCGGCACCAAGGTGAACACCACCGGCAACGTCACGTCGACCAACGGCGGCACCGGCAACACCGGCACCGACGCCTTGACGGTGACGGCGGTTGCGGCGCCGAGCATCACCAAGGCGTTCTCGCCGAACCCGATCGCCGTCGGCGGGGTGAGCACGCTGACCTTCATAATCACGAATCCCAACGCCGGCACGGCCCTTACCGGCGTCGCGTTCACGGACACGTTCCCGGCGGGGCTGCAGGTGGCGGCGACCCCGAACGCCACCAGTACCGGCTGCGGCTCGCCCACCTACGCTCCGGCCGCGGGCAACACCTTGGTGAGCTTCTCCGGCGGCACCATCGCCGCGAGCGGTACTTGCACGGTGACCGTCGACGTCACCGCCACGACGGCCGGCGACAAGGTGAACACGACGAGCAACGTCACCTCCACCAACGGCGGGAGCGGCAATACCGGCACGAGCACGTTGACGGTGGTCTCGCCGCCGAGCCTCGCCAAGGCGTTTTCGCCGAATCCGATCGCCGTCGGTGGGGTGAGCACGCTGACCTTTACGATCACGAACCCGAACGCTGGGACGGCGCTCACCGGCGTCGCCTTCACAGATTCGTTCCCGGCGGGCCTGCAAGTGGCGGCAACCCCGAACGCCACGACCACCGGCTGCGGTGCGCCGACTTTCGCTCCGGCGGCGGGCAACACGTCGCTGAGCTTCTCGGGCGGCACGATCGCGGCGAGCGGCACCTGCACGGTGACCGTCGACGTCACGGCCACGACCGCGGGGAACAAGGTGAACACGACGGGCAACGTCACCTCGACCAATGGCGGGACCGGCAATACCGGCACGGCTACTCTGGCGGTCAACCAGACGGCGCCGCTGGTGACGGCGCTCAAGTCGAGCAGCTTTGGTCCGGTCAACGATCTCGACGGGAGCGGCTCGCTCTCGCCGGGCGACACGCTCCAGTACACGATCCTCGTCACCAATACCGGCAACGCCGATGCCCTCGCTGTCATCTTGACCGATACGCCGGGAGCTCACACCACCCTGGTCGCCGGCTCGGTGACCACCACTCAAGGCACGGTGACCAACGGCAATCAGGCGGGAGCAACCAGCGTCACGGTCGATCTCGGCACGTTGGCGGCTACGTCGGGCCAGGCTACGGTGAGCTTCACCGTCAAGCTCGACAGCCCCTTCCCGGCCGGCGTCACGACGGTCTCCAACCAGGCGATTGTCAGCGGCAGCAACTTCTCCGACAGGTCGTCCGACGACCCCAGAACATCTCCGCCGGGGGATCCAACCGTGGACCCAGTGACCGTCGGGGAGGTAGAGATTCCGACGCTCTCTGAGTGGGGCGCCATCCTCCTGGCGCTGCTGCTCGCGGCAGCCGCAGCCCGGCGTCTCCGAACCGGCGGACGCGTCGCCCGCAGCACGTAGACATCCCACGCACGGGTCCTGATTCGAAGCAGGGATCAGGACCCCGTTCTTTCGTTTCCAAAGCCCCGCTTTGGCGAATCTTTGGCCGCCGTTAAGGATGCCCGCGAGGGGTGCCGCCTAACCTGAGGACGCTCGGCCGAATCAGCGGCCGATGCCATTCAGGGAGATCGAAACCATGATCATCAGGAGTACCCTTCGATTCCGTCGCATCGCGCGCCGTTCTGCGATGCTCTGCGTCTGCGCCCTCCTCCTCGCCCTGGCCACCGCGGCTCATGCAGCACCTCCGGAGATCAAGGCCGGTGGGCCGCGGCTGGTCGGCACATGGACCGTCACCATCGCTCCGGACGGCGAGGAGCCCTTCATCGGCTACTGGTCCTTCAACGCCGACGGCGTTGCCTCGTTCTCGTCCGCCGGGCCGCCCAATCCGGCTCTCGGCAATCCCGGCTATGGCGTCTGGAAGCAGTTGGGGTCCGGCGACTTCGCGGCCACCATCCATCAGAATACCTATGATCCCGATACCTTCCAGTTCACCGGCACGCTCAAGGTGCTGTCGCGCATCCACCTGACCAACAACAACAACTACGTCAGCAGCGACACGGTGTTCGTCTACGACGCACAAGGCAATCAGCTGTTCACCGGAGGAGGAGGCGCGAAAGGCAAGCGGATGCAGGTCGAGGTCGTGCACTAACCGGACGGCCGGGGCCGGAGATTCCGGCCCCGGCTAACCTGGCAGGCGCATCCGCCGGAGAAGCTCGCCGAACCGCGGATCGCGGCGCAACGGGTCGAGCCGCGGGTCCACCGCCAGGCGCACCATCTCCGGTGCACGGTCCCGGTAGGCCCGCTCCAGCCAGCGGAAAGCCGTCTCCGCGTGCCCCAGTTGCGCGGCGATCGATGCCGGCTCGTAGGCGGGGATGTAGCCGCGCCGTGCCGCTGCGGCGAGCTGGCTCAGCCGGTGGAACCAGAATCCTTCGACGCCTCCGTGCTCGTATGCCGCACGCAGGTCCGCCTGCTCCCGGTCGTCCGTGCCCGCGAGTCGCAGAGCGCGCAGATATTCCTGCACCGCCTCGTCCTTCCGGCCCTGCTGCTCGCGCACCCAGACCAGAGAAAACCGGGCGGCGTAGAAGGCCGGCTCGCGGGCGAGGGTGCGCTGGAGAGCCGCAGCCGACTCCTCGAAGCGGCGGGTGTAGTAGAGGGCTTCGCCATAGTCCCAGCCCATGTAGGCAGAGAGGGGGTCGAGGCTGAGAGCGCGCCGGGCTTCCGCGACGGCCTCTTCGGTGCGTCCCATGGCATAGAGATAAATGCCATGGACGTCGTGCGCCAACGCGTTGTTCGGATTGAGCTCCAGCGCGCGGCGATACTCGGCTTCGGCGCCCGCCCAGTCCCAGTCGTAGAAAAACAGGCGCGGCCCCAAAGCCAGGTGCGCCTCGGCGAGAGTCGGATCCAGGGCGAGCGCCTTGAGAGCCATCTCCTTGCTCCTGGCCGCCGTCTTCACAGGAGGCGTCACGAAGCTCAGGACGCCATGGACCTCGGCGAGCCCGGCATAGGCCAGCGCATATTCGGGATCCACCTCGACCGCGCGGGAGAAGTACTCACGCGCCTTGCCCCAGCCCTCGGGCGTCCATTGGAACCAGTGGTAGCGGCCCCGCAGGTAGAGCTCGTAGGCTTCCGGATTCGAGGTGTAACGCTTGGCCAGGGACCGCCGCTCCGCGGGGCTCAGCTCCAGCGTCAGGGCCGTCGCCATGCGCGCGGAGACGGCGTCCTGCAGGGCGAAGACGTCGGACGCCGTTTCGTCGAAGGTGTCCGCCCACAGCACCGCGCTGTCGGCGGTGCGTACCAGTTGCAAAGTCGTGCGCACCCGCTGACCGGTCCGTTGCACCAATCCGAGGAGCACGGCGTCGGTGCCCAGCTCGCGGCCCGCCGAGGCCGCCTCCGGCTCGTCGCGCGCGTAACGCACGACAGCGCTCGTGGGGCGAACGGCGACGCTGCGCACGTTGCTCAACCGCGTGATCAGCGCGTCCGCCATGCCGAGACCGAAGAGCTCCGTTTCCTCCCGTACGCCTACCGAACGGAAGGGAAGAATGGCGAGAGTGCGGATCCTCGGCAGGTCCGGAACGGGGCGCTCCAACCGTCCGCCGACCAGGACTGCGGCCGCCGCGATTCCCAAAAGGAGCATGGCGAAGAGCAGCGGACGATTCCAGTGGAGCTTCGGCCGGGAGTCGGCCGCCTCGTCCGTAGCCACGGCTGGGGATGGAGCGGCAGAAACCGGCGCCAGGGTGGCTTCGCCGCCGTTCTCGAGCAGTGTGACCGGTGCCAGGAAGCGGTAACCCCTGCCGCGAACGGTCTCGATGAGGGGCTGCCCCTCCGGCAACTCCCCCAGCACCCGGCGCAGCGTGGAGATATTGACCGTGAGGTTCGCCTCCTCGACGAAGGCTCCGTTCCACACCGCATGTAGCAGCTCTTCTTTGTCCACCAGGCGTCCGCGCCGCTCCACGAGGGCGACCAGCGTGTCGAAGACTCGGGGCGGCAGAGGGACAGGCTCACCGTCACGGAGCAGGCGCTGCTCGTCCGGCTGCAGGCGGAACGCGCCGAAGGCATAGGTGGGTTGAGACATCCCGGCGAGCACTAGCTTGGTTACGTCTCCAAACTACCATACGGTTTAAAAGAAAGACCCCAGGTGATCCTGGGGTCCTGCGCAAGGCGGTGGGATGCCCTACTGGCTCGCCGCCTGGCAGCCGAGCAGGATCTTGTTGGTGATGGTCCACTGCTCGGAGCCGCCGCAGATGTCGACGTCCTCCACGACGCATTCGTCTTCGTCCTCGTCGACCAGCTTGACGTCGTAGCTATCGCAGGGGACGTCGCTCAGCGTGAAGGACTCGTCGGTGCCGATGACGTCGTCACCGAGCTGGTCCGGTCCCCACTCGTCCTCCTCGGTGGAGGAGAGGTAGAAGTGGTGGATCTCCCAGTCCGACTTGTTCACGATCTTGACTTTGGCCTTCTTGCCTTTCGCGGCATGAGCGTCGGCAGGAAGACCGAGGACGGCGAGGCTCAGCAGCGCCACGCCGAGTAGAACGGCAGCCTTCTTCATGATTCCGCTCCTTGAAGAGAGTGAGGCCGCGAAGTGTAGCACGGCAGCAGCCCGCGTCTACAAATCTGCCACAGGGCTCACGCGCGGCTGGTACAATTTGCCCGCGCCGGAGTGGCGGAACGGCAGACGCAGGAGACTTAAAATCTTCCGTCCGCAAGGACGTGCGGGTTCGAATCCCGCCTCCGGCACCAGACCTTCCTGTGCTTTCCCCCTTCCCCATTCGTAACTGGCACGATCCTGGATTTTATTTGCCAACCTAAAGCGGCCTGTAGCAAAAAGTCCAATCTCGGGGGAGAACCTGATGTATGAGGGTGATGTTCAGCAGCCGGGGACCTTGCAGGAGCCCGCGGCGTGCAGCGTCAACCTGCACCCTTGTCCGGTCGTCGCCATCGGCTCCTCCGCGGGAGGCCTCGAGGCCTTTCAGGAGCTCTTCCGGCCCATGCCCGCCGATACGGCGGCGAGCGGGTGGAGCCCTTCGAGACCGTCCGCGTGCGCAGGGACGGTCAGCGGCTCGACATCTCCCTCACCTTTTCGCCGGTCCGCGACGCGGATGGGTGCCTGGTCGGGGCTTCAGGGATCGACCGGGATATCACCGACCGCCAGCGAGCCGAGGAAGCTCTTCACGCCGAAGCCCGGCGCAAGGACGAGTTCCTCGCCATGCTCGGCCATGAGCTGCGCAACCCACTGGCCCCCATTCGCAACAGTCTTCACATCCTGCGCTCCCCGCAGGCCACCGGCGACCAGAAGGTCAAGGTTACCCAGACGATCGAGCGGCAGGTCGTCCATCTCACGCGTCTGGTGGACGACCTGCTGGACATCTCCCGCGTCTCGCAAGGCAAGATCCTGCTGCGCAAGGAATGGATCGACCTGGTCGAGACGGTGCGCTCGACCGTCGAGGATCTGCGGCCGCAGATGGAGGCCGCCGGGCTGGTGCTGGAGATGGAGCTGCCCGGCTCACCCGCCTGGGTGACCGGCGATCCCACCCGGCTCTCGCAGATGATCGGTAATGTGGTGCACAATGCCATCAAGTTCACCGAGCGCGGTGGGCGGATCTCTGTCGAAGCGGGGGAGGAGCCGGAGAGCGGAAACGCCGCCGTCACCGTGCGCGACACCGGCATCGGCATGGACGCGGAGCTGCTCGCCCGGGTCTTCGAGCCTTTCAGCCAGGCCGAACGCGGCCTGGACCGTGGCCGCGGCGGTCTGGGACTGGGACTCTTCCTGGTCAAGGCTCTCGCCGAGCTGCATGGCGGCTCGGTGGAAGCCGCCAGCCCCGGGGCTCGGCCGCGGCTCGCAGGTCACACTGCGTCTGCCGCTAGCGGCTGGAGCCAAGGAGGATGCGATGACCGAGCAAGTGGGTGGAGAGGGGGCCGAACGTTCCCGCCGCTGTCTGGTCATCGAGGATCACCAGGACGCGGCGGAGAGCCTGGCCCTGCTGCTCGAGCTCATCGGCCACCAGGCCGAGGTGGCCTTCAACGCCCGCGAAGGCGTCGAGAAAGCCCGGTCGTTCCGTCCCGACGTCGTCCTCTGCGACATCGGCCTGCCGGACGGCATGGACGGCTACGCCGTCGCTCGTGAGCTGCGGGCCGATCCGGAGCTGCGATCCGCGTACATGATCGCGCTCACCGGTTACGGTCAGGAGGAGGACCGCCAGCGCGCCATGGCCGCGGGGTTCGACGCCCACCTCACCAAGCCGGCGGACCTCGACGCGCTGCGACGCATGCTGGCGACCGAGGGGCGTTAGACGATCCGTCTCTGATGCTGTTCTCGATCCTCGCCCCGTGTGGGCGAGTGGGAGGCTGAGAGAGAAGGGCCAGGGAAGAAGGGCCCGCCGTCGCGGTCACGCCTCACCATGGGGGACAGCGGGATCAGCGAAGTCTTCTCCTGGAATCCCCGCCTCAAGGCAGCGGTTGAGGGAAGGGATGAGCTTGTCGCAGGGAAGTTCCGCCATGGCAGCTCTGCAGCACCGAGCAGTGAAGTCGCTCCTGGCCGCATTGACTCTGCTGGCCGCCCCGGCCACGGGCCGGGCCGAAGCGGCCGCCACGGAATACGAGCTCAAGGCAGCGTTCCTCTACAACTTCACTAAGTTCGTGGAGTGGCCCGCCGCCGCGTTTCACGACGACCGCAGCTCGCTGCGGCTCTGCGTCCTCGGCGAAGATCCCTTCGGCGGGAGCCTGCAGGCGATCGCCAAGGAAGAGGTGGCCGGCCGCAAGGTGACCGTCCTCCGCTCCGACTTGCTGAGCGATCCGTCCGGCTGCCAGATCCTGTTCGTCAGCCGGTCGGAGGAAGGCCGGCTGACCGCGATCCTGGAGGCGGTGCGGGACGCGCCGGTGCTGACCGTGGGCGAGATGGAAGGATTCCTGGAGGTGGGAGGGATCATCAACTTCATCCTGCAGGGGTCCAAGGTCCGCTTCGAGATCAACCAGGAATCGGCGGAGCGGGCCGGGATCAAGATCAGCTCGAAGCTGCTGCGGCTGGCTACACGCGTCGTCTCCGAGGCGAGGAAGGGGGGCTGAGCATGCTTCACAACCTTCCCATCCGCTTGAAGCTGATGCTGATCGCCGTGCTGACCACCGGCGGTGCCCTGCTGCTGGCGGGGGCCGCCCTGATCTCCTTCGAGACCAGGCGCACGCAGCAGGAGATGGAGCGCGACCTGACGACGCTCGCCGATTTCGTGGCTCGTAACAGTACGGCCGCGCTGGACTTCCGGGACGAGTCCGACGCCGCCGACAACCTGCGGGCGCTGAAGGCCCGCAAGGATATCGTCGCCGCCGCGATCTACGACGGCCAGGGACGCCTCTTCGCCCGTTATCAGCAGCGCCCCGGGATCCGCTTTCCGCTGCGGCCGCGGGAGGAGGGCTCTGAATTCCAATCGGACGCCTTCGTCGTGTACCGCCCGGTCCTGCTGCAAGACGAGAGGATCGGCACGGTCTACCTGCGCAGCAGCCTCGACGAGCTCGCCGGCCGTCTTCGGGTGCAGGCGATGATGGTGGGGCTCGTCTTCATCGTCTCGGGGCTCGCGGCCCTGGTCCTGTCTTCGGGCCTGCAACGGCTGGTCTCGCGGCCCATCCGGGAGCTCGCCCGGACGGCGCGGGCGGTCTCCGAGCGCAGGGACTACTCGATCCGGGCGGAGAAGCGCGGCGGCGACGAGCTCGGCCGCCTGGTGGACGCCTTCAACGACATGTTGGTGCAGATCCAGAAGCGCGACTTCGAGCTGCGGCGGGCCGAGCAGGAGCGGGCGCGCCTGCTGGTGCTGGAGCAGAAAGCGCGCCGGCAGGCCGAGGAGGCCAACCGCCTCAAGGACGACTTCCTGGCGACCCTCTCCCACGAGTTGCGCACGCCGCTCAACGCCATCCTCGGCTGGGGGCAGGTGCTGCGCGCCGGCAAGCTGGACGAAACATCCACCGCCCGGGCGTTGGAGACCATCGAGCGCAACGCCCGTTCTCAGGCCAAGCTCATCGCCGACCTGCTGGACATCTCGCGCATCATCACCGGCAAGCTGAGCATCGACTTCAAGCCGGTCGAGCTCCACCGCATCATCGACGCGGCGCTCGACAGCGTCGGCCCGGCGGCCGACGCCAAAGGCATTCAGCTCGCCGTCTTCCTCAGCCCGTTGACGAGCCCCGTCCTCGGCGATGCCGACCGCCTGCAGCAGGTGGTCTGGAACCTCTTGTCGAACGCCATCAAGTTCACCCCCCACGGCGGCCGGGTCGAGATCCGATTGCGGGAGGTGGGGGCGGAGGCGGCCATCAAGGTGAGCGATACGGGGATCGGCATCCGCCCCGAATTCCTGCCTCACGTCTTCGACCGCTTCCGCCAAGCGGACAGCTCGGTCACGCGCGCCCAGGGCGGGTTGGGGCTGGGGCTCTCGATCGTCCGCCACCTGACGGAGCTGCACGGCGGCACCGTCGAGGTCGACAGTCAAGGGGAAGGGCTCGGGACCACTTTCACGGTGAAGCTGCCGTTGCACCTGGAACAGACCGAGCAGCCGTCGCTCGAGCGGTCGGCGGCGGCGCAGGTGTGGGGCCAGCCGGACCTGCTCCGCGACCTCCGCGTGCTCGTCGTCGAGGATGAAGCGGACACCCGCGAGTTGGTGGTGACGGCGCTGGAGCAGTGCGGAGCCGAAGTCGAGGCCGCCGGCTCCGTGCCCGAGGCGCTCGCCGCCTATGACCGCGAGAAGCCGGACGTCCTCGTCTCCGATATCGGCTTCCCGGAAGAGGACGGCTATTCGCTGATCCGCAAAGTGCGGGCGCGGGAATCGGGCCATGGCGGCAATGGCGACGGCGTCCCCGCAGCCGCCCTGACCGCCTACGCGCGGACGGAAGACCGCCAGCGCGCTTTCGAAGCCGGATTCCAGACCCACCTTGCCAAACCGGTCGATCCCTCCGAGCTGATCGCCACAGTGGCGCGGCTGGCGGGGAGGGGCGTCACCTCCATAGAAGGGAGGGGAGTTTGATGGATGTCCAAGAGAACGTTATGGCGTCTGCCCTTTCCTGATCGCGGCGAAAAGGCTCAGGGGCACCGAACATCCTCGACACAGCAGGCATGGGAGGCCGGACGCGCCGGTATCCCGAGTTGATGAGTTCGCTGGGGCGAGCTTAGAAACTCACCCGCAACCCCAACCGGTAAGAGCGTGGCGGCGTTCGCAGCACCGCTTTTCCGTAGTCCGGATTGACCGGGGTGGGGGAGGAGTTGTCCGCCTCCTGGAAGCCCCAGCGCTGGTCGAGCAGCACGGGGCGCTGGACGTCGAGCAGATTGAAGACGTCGACCAGGAAGTTCAAGGTCGCCGGCCCCACCGTCCACGGATACCCGAGGTGGAGGTCCGCCTCGTAGTTGTCGGGAGTCCGCCCTTCTGCGCCGCGGCGGGTCAGGAAGAACTCATAGCGCCCGTAGATGTCCGAGTAGCCGTAGCGGGTCCGCGGCGTGCCCGTGCGATAGTAGGTCGAGAGCCCCACCGACAGCTTCCATGGCGTCAAGTACACGCCCGAGAGCTTGAACTGGTGCCGGCGGTCGTTCGACAGCGGCCCCTTGTTGGTGATGCGTGTGAGATCGCTGCCGTTGGTGAAGAAGTCGAAGTAGTCGTAGGCGGCCGTGATGTTGGGGTCCGCGCCGACGTTGGTGAACGGCGCGTAGAGGCCGTCGAAGTTCCCCTCGAGCTTCGAGTAGATGTAGGAGGCGAGGGCCTGCCAGTTCTTCGAGAAGCGCTTGGTGGCGTCGACCTGCACACCCTTGAAGATGCGCTGCGGTGCCGGCGCCGGCAGGGTGCGCGCGTAGTCGAGGGTGAAGACCTCCCGCATGATCCCTCGCCCCGGATTGCCGATGCAGTAGGTGCCATCGTCCTTGCAGAGAAAGTCCTCGACTACCTCACCGTAGTCGCGGTAGATGGCCTTGAGGCCCACCGAGACGTCGGGGAGCACCTCGCGCTCGTAGCCGAGCAGGTACTCGTTGATGTACTGGTTGTGCAGGTCCGGGTCCGAGGGCTCGGTGAAGCCGCCGAAGATGGTGGAGTTCTCGCCGAGCGCCGCCTCTGCCGCCGGATCCGGCGTCGTGCCGGTGGGGCTGAAGTTGAAGATGCGCGCCTGGCGCTCGAAAGAGAAGGAGCGGATCACCAGGTCCATCGGGATCTGCTCGTAGTAGCGGCCGTAGGAGCCGTACACCTTGGAGCGGCCGGTGGCGGTCGGGTCCCAGATGAAGCCGAGACGGGGTGCGTAGTCCTCCTTGAGATCGATCTGCTTCGCTCCGGAAGCGTCGATGATCTCCTGGCGGTCCCAGCGCACGCCGAGGTTCAGGGTGAAGTTGGGGCGCACCGTCCAGCGGTCCTGCAGGTAGACCGTGGTGATCTTGTGCTCTGGTGAAGCGACCAGGGCCGAGACCGGCGCGTTGGCCGGCGTTGCCGTCGGCGTCGTCCAGTAGAAGTGGCTGTAGACCGGTCCCGACGGCGTCGAGAAGACGTCCACCTGCTGGCCGCCCGAATAGCGGCGGACGACCTCCGCCTCCTCCTTCTCGTGCTCGGCCCCGAGCTTGATCTCATGGTTGGTGAGGTAGCGGGAGAGGGAGGCTCCGGCGAAATCGCGCCGGAAATCCTTCGTCTGGATGAGACCGAACCCGCCGGTCTGGAAGAAGTTGTTGTCCACGTCGCGGAACTGCTCCACGTCTCCCGCGGCGCTGGCCGGCCCCACCGAATTCTCTTCCTGATGCCTGGCGATCTGTCCGGTGAGCAGCCAGGCGGCGGAGAGGATGCCTTCGTAGCGGAGTGAGTAGTCCTTGCCGCCGAAGCTGCGGAGCCCCTCGAAGGTGAGCGGTGTGCCGTTGATCGAGTGCTGAGCGTCGTTGATCGCGCCGGTTTCGTCACGAGGGTCCTGGAAGAAGCTGCCGACCAGCGACTGGCTGCCGGTGAGCTGATAGGTGAGCTTGCCGGCTCCCAGGTCGCGGTCGTCCTTCGTCTCGGCGGAAATGCCCGGAAGGGCGGTGTTTCGGGTGTTCTTCACCCGGTCGTAGGCGGCGAAAAACCAGAGCTTGTCCTTGACGAGGTAGCCGCCGAGATCGACGCCGAAGTCCTCGCGAGTGAAGCCGAGAGAGGTGGCGGAGCCGCCGAAGAGCTGCTCGGCATCGCTCTGCTGCGAGTCGTCGTCGTGATAGGCGAAAACGTCGCCGTGGAGCTCGTTGCCGCCGGACTTGGTGATGACGTTGATGATGCCGCCGGTCGAGCGGCCGAACTCGGCCTCATAGCCGCCGGTCTTCACGTCGACGGCCTGGATGAACTCGAAGTTGAGCTCTTTGCCCTGGAATCCATACTCGGCGCCGGTGGTGTTGACGCCGTCGATGTAATAGACGTTCTCCGCGCCGGTCGAGCCGTAGACGGTGACGGAGTCCTGCCGGCTGTTGTCGGGGTTGGCGTCCGTCGAGACGCCGGGAGTGATCTGCACCACGGCGGCGTAGTTGCGGGCAGTGGGGAGGGTCGCGATCGCCCGGGTGTCGAGGTTGGAACCGAGCGTGGTGCTCGTGCTGTCGATCACCGGCGCGTCGCTGGTGACGGTGATCTCCTCCGCGACCGCCGCCCGCAGCGAGGCATTGAGCGTGGTGTCGCGTCCAAGGCTGACAGCGATTCCCTGGTGGGATTCGTTGGCGAAGCCCTGGAGCGTGAAGGTCACCGAGTACTCGCCCGGCGGCAGGAAGTCGAGCCGGTAGGTTCCGGTGCTGTCCGTCACGGCGTTTCGCGAGCCCTGCAGGGAAGGACTCCTGGCCTCGACGGCCACGCCTGGCAGCACGCCGCCCGCTTCGTCCGTCACCCGGCCGACGACGCTGCCGGTCGTCTGGGCCCAAGCGGAGGCGGCGATTCCGAGAAAAGCTACAGCCGACAGCAGGCAACGACGCGTGGCGCTCATCGTGACCTCCTTGGGTGTTCAGCGACAGAAATGAATGAACAATGTAGCATGTCTCGGGCAGGAGAGAACCTCCCGGGCCGTCATCCGTATCTCTCTGCAATGAAGATTCGCACCCAGCTCGCCGTCGCCTTCCTGCTGCTCGCCGTCGTACCGCTGACGGGGATCGTCCTCTACTCGTATTTTTCCTCCCTGCAGGCGATCCGCCAGGAGACCGAGGCGCAGGCGCGGACGATGGAAGCGCGGATGACTTCGCTCAAAGGTGAGCTGGGGCGGGGCTTCGAGAGGATCGGCGACGTGCCGGCCAGCGAGCTCATGACGGCGGCGCGCTCCCATCAGGAGGGGCGGCCGGATCCGCTCTTCGACCGCATGGTCCTCGGCTTCGGGGAAGCCGCGCCGCTGCTCCGGTCGCTGGAGTTCGTTCCGGTGCCTCCCTCCCCGCTGCCCTCGGCTCCTCCCGCTCCCCCCGCGCCAGGGTACCACGCCGAGACTCCGCACCTCGTCGAGAAGGTGATCATCGACGTCCCGGGAATCCTGCGGCAGGCCCGACGGGCCGCCGAGCTCGCGCCCGAGACGGATCCCCACGCCCTCGCCGCCATCGACGCCGCCGTGGAAGCCCTCGCCGAGGGCGAAGAGGCGCCACCGGTTCCAGCCGAGCCCCCCGAAGCCGGTCTGCCGGCGCCGGCGCCGCCGGCCCCCGCGATCCCGAGCCCGCCCGTGGACGTCGAGAAGATCAGGAAAGAGGTCGCGAAGCAGATGGCGGAGAGCCGGAAAGCCCGCGCCGACGCCAACGCGGCCGAGAGGGAGCGCCAGCGAATCGCAAGAGAGAGGGCCAGGGTGGAGAAGCTGATGATCGGCCGCCGCCTCGAGATGCCGGTGTGGGAGCAGGGGAAGGTCGTCGGCACGGTCAAGGCTCAGATCCGCGGCGACGAGCTGCTGCGCCGGGTCCTGACCCGGACCCCGCGCAACCAGGGCGAGATCCCCTTCGCCGTCGACGCGGAGGGGAAGCTGCATACGGTCGACGAGGTAGACCGGCGGAAGCTCGAAGGCCTGCAGTCCGATTTCGTTTTACAGGTGCGCACGGGCACCGGCGCGCGGGCGTTCGGCTATTGGGCGGTTGCGACCTCGAAGGATTCGGAGAGCGGTCTCGTCCTCGGCATCGCCCGGCCGGCTCCCCTCCAGGTCGTGCGGAAGGCGGCGGCGCGCAATTTCGCCTATGGCCTGGGGATGATCGGCCTCGCCTTGCTCGGCATCCTGCCGCTCTCGACCCGCATGACCCGCAACCTGAAGATGGTTACCGAGGGTGCGGACCGCATCGCCCAGGGCGACCTCGACGCCCGGGTGCCGGTGCGCTCCAGGAACGAGTTCGGCCGGCTGGCGCTCGCCTTCAACCGCATGGCGGAGGACCTGAAGACGCACCAGGAGCTGCTGCTCGAGGAGGAGCGGCTGCGCCGGGAACGGGAGATGGAGCAGGCGCTGCTGCAGACGGAGTACGACCGGAAGACCCGGGAGCTGGAGGAGGCCCGCCGGTTCCAACTCTCCTTGCTGCCCAAGTCGCTGCCGGACCATCCCGGGTTCGAGATCGCGGTCTCCATGCGCACGGCGACCGAGGTGGGCGGCGACTACTACGACTTCCACCTCGGCGAGGAGGGCGCCCTGACCGTGGCCGTGGGCGACGCCACCGGCCACGGAGCGGCGGCGGGAACCATGGTCACCGTGGTCAAGAGCCTCTTCTCGGCCGACGCCGGCTCCTCGCGCCCCCGCGAGTTTCTCGATCAGGCGGCGCAGGCAGTCAAGCGCATGGAGCTGGGGCGGATGGCCATGGGGCTCTGCCTCGCCCGCCTCGCCGGCAGCGCGCTCACGCTCTCATCAGCCGGCATGCCGCCGGTCTTCATCCGCCGCCAGGCGAGCGGGGAAGCAGAGGAGATCGCGCTCCAGGGCATGCCGCTCGGCGGTCTCGCCTCCGAGTATCAGGAGCGGTCGCTGGAGGTCGAGCCCGGCGACACTATCCTGCTGATGACCGACGGCCTCCCCGAACTGCAGAACGGCGACGGCGACCCGCTCGGCTATCCACGGGTCCGTTCGCTCTTCGAATCGCTGGGCGCCAAGCCGCCGGAGGAGATCATCGCCGGGCTCGGCGCCGCCGCCGACTCCTGGTCCGGCGGCCAGCCGCCCAAGGACGACATCACTTTCGTGGTGCTGCGGGGGCGCAGTACTCGTCCGTCGGCGTGACCGACTGGATGGTCACCGTCGATGCCTTGGGCACCACGAACTCGCTCTCGCCGTAGATGTCCCGGGGATCGTTCCAATCATAGGTGTAGCCGAGAGCGGTCCAGGGGTAGCTCGTTCGGGGATCTCCGGTGTAGGTCGACTTCCAGTTGCTGCACATCCAGTCCAGGTGGCCCTGGGAGACGGTCGTGAACGCCTGCGAGGTCTGGCCTGCATAAGAGCCTTCCCAGGGACAGGAGCCGTCGTGGGCCGGCGGGACCGTCGTCAGGTTCAGCTCGCATTCGCCGTCCGTCACCTCCGGGTCCGCGCAGGGACGGAAGAAGATCTTCGGATCGATCCACATCTGCACGAAGGCGTCGTTCTGGCTGTCCGGCGGCAGGCCGAGCCGCTGGGCGATGCGGAGCCGCAGGGCGTCGCCTTCAAGCTGCAGGGACCGGCAGAAGCGCTGTATGAAAGGGATGGCGGACACCCAGATCGGACCGAAGCTGTTGACGTACGGCTGCCCGACCGTCCCTTCGTAGTACTTCTGCTTGGTCCAGGTGGCCATGAGGATCTGACCCTGCTCGTTCCAGGTCAGGCCTGCGGTGCCGTTGGTGAGGGCGACGAGCCGGCGGGAGATATGGGCCGGGGCCGGGTACTTGGCGTCCTCGACAGCCCGAGCGTACCGCTGCCAGAGATCGTCCGGGCTGGTGGCCGCCGGCGGGTGCGATGCACAGCCCGCGAACGCGAGCAACGTCAGAGTGAGGAGGGACGCGGATCTCCAGCGTGAGCGCATGGAATTCCTCCGGTTTAGAGACTGACGGATACCGACAGGATATACCGAACCCGCTTGAAACCCTCTCTCCTTCCGACCGTAGTAGTCGCCTGGGGGGGCACCGCATGGAACGAACGCTTTCATCCACCGGCGATCGGGCCCGCGTGTCCGCCGAGGGCTTCAGCCCGCGCCGGCTATGGCTGGTCGCCGGCCTCGACTTGCAGGAGAGTTTCCGCCGGCCTCTCTTCCTCATCTTCGCGGCCCTGATGGTGTGGAACGGCTTCATGATGTCCCGCGGGGCCTGGCTCTTCCGCTCCATCGACACCTCCCTGGGCGGCAGCAAGGCCTGGGCGGACTCCGAGTTCCAGACGACCTACGTCTACGCCTTGATCAGTTTTTTCATGGTTTCGTTCTTCGTCGCAGTGGCGGCGGGCATGCCGCTGATCCGCGACGCCGAGTACAAAGTCGGCGACCTGCTGCACTCTTCGCCGCTGCGTCCGGGCGAGTACGTATGGGGGAAGTTCCTCGCCGCCCTGCTCGCCGTTCTTGCTGCCGTCGCGGTGCTGCCGGTGAGCACAGGGCTGCTCACCCATCTGCTGCCGGATCCCGGCAACCCCGAGATCTACGGCCCATTTCATCTGGTGAGCTACGCGCGGCCGCTGTTGGTTTTTCTGGTGCCAGCCGTGGTCTTCACAGCGGGGGTGACTTTCGCCATCGGCCGCTGGACGGGGCGGCCGATCCTGGTCTTCCTCTTCCCGGTCGCTCTGTTCCTCCTCTGCCAGAGCTTCCTTTGGGGAACCTACCCGCCGCGCATCTCGGAGGAGCTCTCCGGCGTGCTGCGCTACATCGACCCTTCGGGATTTCGCTGGTTGAAGGAGAGCTGGCTGTTTACCGACCGCGGCATCGCTTTCTACAACACTCGGCCGGTGGCCTTCGACGTGCTCTTTCTGCTGAGCCGGGCAGGCTTCTTCCTCCTGGGTTTGCTGTTCGTGGACCTCTCCCGGCGTCACTTCACCGGCCGCCTGCGCCGCCCCGCCCGCTCCCGGAGGACCGCGGAGCCGGCCGGCCAGATCGGGACGGCGGTGGAGGCCCGGCCTCTCTCCATCCTGGCTATGAGCTCGCGTCCGCCGGGCTTCTTTTCGGGGTCTCTCGCCGTGGCGCGATTCGAGCTTCAGGAGCTGCGCTCTCAGCCGGGCCTGTTTATCTTTATCCCCTTCATTCTCGTTTTCCTGTTCATTCTGTACCGGGATGCCCGCGCACCGGGTTTTCTCAGCCAGATCCTCTGGACGCCGGGCACGGCGGCCATGTACGCGGCGACCTTCCTGACCATGGCCCTCGGGCTGCTCTTCCTCTTCTATACGGTCGAGTCGCTGGAAAGGGAGGGTTCGACGGGGGTCGCGCCGGTCTTCCACTCGACGCCCGTGCCCACGGGGTCGGTGGTCGCCGGCAAGGTGCTGGCGAACCTCGCGGTCCTGGCGGTCGCGCTGCTCGGCGCGCTGCTGGTCGCGATCATGGTCATCCTGGGGCAGGGGAAGGTCACCTTGGCGCTATCGCCGTTCCTGATCGTCTGGGGGCTCCTGCTGACGCCGACGATGATCGTCTGGATCACCTTCGTGGCCGCCGTCCACGCGTTGACGCGGAGCCGCTACACCACCTATGCCCTCGGCATCGCGGTGGCGATCCTGACCGGCTTCCTGCTCCTGCGCGGACCTATGAACTGGGTGGGGAACTGGGTCTTCCTTGGCGCGACCAGCTTGGGTTATGCGATCCCCTGGACCGATATGGGACCCTTCGGCCTCGACCGCTCGGCGGTGGTGCTCAACCGGCTGTTCGTCCTGGCTTTGTCAGCCCTGTTCGCCTGGATCGCCGTACGCTTCCTGAACCGCCGCGATCGCGACCGACTGCACCCGGTGCTGCGTCCTGCCGAACGCCGGCGCACCCTGCTCACCGCCGCCGCTCTCGCCCTGCCGCCCCTGGTGCTCGGTTTCACGCTCTGGGGCCAGGTGAACCAGGGCTTCCAGGGCGCCACCGCGAGGAAGGAGCGGAAGGATTACTGGCAGAAGAACGTGGCCACCTGGACCGACCAGCCGCTGCCGTATGTGACGAGGGTGGAGATGGACCTCGATTTCGCGCCTGCCGCACGCAGCGTCCGGGTGAGCGGCTTCTACGATCTCCAGAACCAGAAAGACAAGCCGCTCTACTGGTTCCCGATCACCGGCGGCACGCACTGGCAGGGCCTCGCCTGGACCATCGACGGCCGTCCGTGGCAACCCGAGGACCGTTCCCACCTCTACGTCTTCCGGCTGGCGAAGCCGCTGGCGCCCGGCGAGTCGGTCCGCCTCGGATTCAAGTACCGGAGCACGATGCTCCCCGGCATCTCGCGGAACGGCGGCAACTTGGCGCTCGGCGAATTCATCCTCCCGGCGGGCATCCTGCTCACCGGCCGCAATCCCGAGTTCGTGCCGAAGCTCGGCTTCGATCCCAAGATCGGCGTCGACGAGAAGAACCGGGCCGAGCCGAAGGTCTATCCGCCGCACTTCTATGACGGTGTCACCGACGCCGACCTCGACCGCTCAGCGTTCGTCCAGCGCCTGCGGATCACCGCTCCGGCCGAGTACACGTTGAGCTCCACGGGGATCCTGGAAAGCGAGACGGTGAAGGACGGCCGGCGGACGGCGGTCTGGGTGAGCGACTATCCTGTGCGCGTCTTCAACGTGGCCGCCGGCCGCGGCCTGGCGGTCAAGCGGGGGCCGGGCACGGCGGTCTACTACTATCCGGGCCACCCCTACAACGTCGACAGCCTGCTCGCGGCGCTGAACGGTGCGCGCCGGTACTACGCCGAGTGGTACGGACCTTACCCCTGGCGCGAGCTGCGGCTCAACGAGTTCCCGGGCTACGCCGAGTACGGCCGCGGCAACGCCACCAACATCTTCTTCTCCGAAGGGGTGGGATTCCTCTACCAGCCGACGCCGGAGAACGATACAGCCTTCACCATCGCGGCCCACGAGTCGGCCCATCAGTGGTGGGGCCACATCATGCAGTCGGGCGAAGGGCCGGGCGGCATCGTCCTCGCCGAGGGCGCCGCCAACTTCGCCACCCTGATGCTCTTGGAGCAGATGCGGGGCCCGCAGGCGCGCATCTTCTACGCCACCCAGATGGAGGCCGAGTACGGCGAGAACCGCCAGCCCAGCACCGAAAAGCCGCTGGCCGAAACGCTCGAGCTGGAAGGTCGCCAGGGCGACGTCGTGGTCATCTACAACAAGGGCGCCTGGGCCCTCTGGATGCTCTATCGCCAGATGGGGAAGCAGGCGTTTCTCGCCGGCGTGCAACGCTTCTTCCAGATCTACCACGGCAACCCCGACCACCCGGTGATCGAGGACTTTGTCGCCGTGATGCGCCCCTACGCGCCGGATGCCGAGGCCTTCGACGATCTCGTCCGCCAGTGGTTCTTCGCGACCGTCACCCCCGAGTACCGGCTCGAGGATGCCCGCAAGCAGGCGCTCGGAGGAGGGCAGTGGGAGGTCGCCGTCAGGGTGGAGAACGCCGGCAGCGGCCGCATGCCGATGGAGGTGGCGGCCACCCGGGACCGGCGATTCGACGACCGCGGCAAGATCTCGCCCCGCTACCGGGAAGCCCGCACGACGGTCATCCTGGGAGCGGGCGAGGCGAAGGAGGTCCACATCCGCTGCCCCTTCGAGCCCGAGCGGGTGGTGGTGGACCCGGACGCCAACATCCTCCAGCTCCAGCGGAAGGCGGCGGCGGCAAAGCTGTAGGGATCAAGGGTGCACCCGCTGCCAGATGAGGATCGCGGTCACCAGCAGACCGATGATCACCACCGCGGCGCGCGCTTTCTCCTTGCCGATGCGCCGGGCGAAACGGGCGCCGCCGTAGCCCCCGAGCGTGGCTCCAATCACCACGACGAGCGCCGCCGGCCAGGCGACCGCGCCCTTGAAGATAAAGTAGGCGGCCGCCACCGCGTTGATGCACAGGTTGAAGACGTTCTTGATGCCGTTCGCGGCGTGGATGTTCGAAAGGCCGAGGAAGCCCAGCAGCGCCAGCATCAGGATGCCGATGCCGGCGCCGAAGTAGCCGCCGTAGATCGCCACGCCCAGCTGGAGGAGGGACGCGGCGGCCCATCGTCCCGCGGGCAGAGCCGACGGATCCGCTTCTTCCAGCGGGTTCTGCCGCGAGGCCCGCTTCGCGAGGAAGCCCTGGACCATGAAGAGGAGGGTCGCGAAAAGGATCAGCAGCGGCGCCAGCAAGGCGAAGGTCCTCTCCGGCGTCCTCAGAAGGAGGACCGAGCCGATCGCGCCGCCGATCAGGCTGGGAAGAAACAGCGTCCGCAGCCAGCGCCGGTGCTCCCGCACCTCCCGCCGGTAGCCATACAGGCTGGCCGCGCCAGCGGGGAGCAGCGCCACGCACGAGGTGGCGTTGGCGGTGATGGCGGGCAGCCCGAGGAAGACCAGAGTGGGAAAGGTGAGGATCGTGCCGCCCCCGGCCATCGCGTTCATGACGCCCGCACCAAAGGCGGCGGCGATGAGCGCCACAATGCCGGCCGGAGTCATGGGAGGGGGAGGATAGCACCAGCCCCCGGCAGGTGCCGGAGCCTGGAGATTATGCTATCCTTCTCCCGGATCCTCACGCCGTGAGCCGTCGTGAGGAATGGAGGCTAGACGATGGCTGACACCGCTTCCCGCGCTTCCACGGTCGCCTTTCTTCATTCCCACGGGATCGAGGTCGCTCCTGAGTCCCTGGACCCGATGGTGCAGGAGGCCGTCACCCGTCTCCAGCGGACTCTCTACCGCCGGGACTCGCGGACTGATCTGACCAGGAGCGAGGCGGAGGCTTTGGAACAGGGCGGCTTCGTGTTGGAGCCGAGAAGCTCCGGCAAGGCGGACCCCCTCGCCGAGACCGTGGCCGAGTACGCGGCCCTCCTCAAATCCAGTCTGTCGACCTCCGAGGCGGCGAAGAGGCTTGGAGTGGACCCGAGCAGGATCCGGCAGCGCCTCACCTCCGATCCACCGACCCTCTACGGCATCCGGATTGGAGCGGGTTGGTACATCCCGGAGTTCCAGTTCGACCGTGACGAGCTGATCCGAGGCGTTGGTGAGGTCATCGCGCAGCTCCACCCCGAGCTTCACCCCGTGGCCGTCTTGCGGTGGTTCACATCTCCGAATCCCGACCTCTCGACCGACGAACCGAACAGCGGCAATCTCAGCCCCAGGGATTGGCTCCGCCTGGGGTTCCCCGTCCAGCCTGTGATCGAGCTCGCCACGAACCTATAGCGATCGGCTTGTCCAAATTCCCCGAGCCTCCCGCGGCTGAAGATCTGGCCGGAATCGCGCCGGAGTGGAAGACGTTGCCGCGAGGAACCGCCCTGTGGCGTCTCTACTTCCGGGGAGGGCAGCACCCGACCTTCTGGAACACGTTCCGCATGTACGGACCGGCGTCGAGCCGGTTCGATCATCATCTTCCACCGCCGTACGTGCAGGAACGCGGGATCTTGTATGCCGCGGCGCATGGGCCCACTTGCCTGGCCGAGGTCTTTCAAGACACGCGAGTCATCGACCGGGTTGGCAAAGATCCCTGGCTCGCCGGGTTTATCCTCGAGCTTCCCCTCAAGGTGCTGGACCTCACCGGCTCCTGGCCGACGCGCGCCGGAACATCCATGGCGATCAACACCGGGCCGCGACCACGCGCCCAACGGTGGTCGCGAGCCTTCTACGAAGCTTTTCCGAAAGGGCAGGGAGTTTACTTCTCCTCATCGATGCACAGAAACTCTCCAGCCGTAGCGCTCTACGAGCGAGGTCTCCCGGCCCTGCCGTCGATGCCGATCTTTCATCGTCCGTTGCGGGACCCGGCCCTGCTGCCTCTCCTGAAGCAGGTCGCACGCGATCTCGGCTACGGTCTCGTCTGAGCTGCCGTCCGTCAGGGAGGGGAGAGTTTCTGCAGATTGTTCTGGAGGAGAGCCACCGTGTCCGCGTCGTAAGGATTCTGCAACACGGAGCGCGTGAGGTAGAGGTTGGCCCGGGCGTAGTCGCCGCGTTCGTAGTAGACCATCCCCAAACCTTTCAGGCTTTCGGGAATCTCGATGTGGGGACGGTGGGGGAGCTCGAGCAGCCGCTGCCAGTGCTTGACGGCCCCCTCCGGCAGCCCCTGGGCCTTGAGGCTCCAGGCCATGCCGTTGAGAGCGCTGTAGTTGCTGGGCCAGGAGAGGAGTGCCTGCTCGAAGTCCGACTGCGCCTCCCGTGCCCTGCCGAGCTTGAGCTGGGACCAGCCGTGGCCGACGATCGCCGAGCCGTCGCGCGGCGACTGCCGGAGCGCCCGGTCGAAAGCGGCGGAGGCTTCGCCATAGCGCTGAACATAGAACAGGCGCCATCCCCTGGCGGTGTCCGGATTCCGGCTCAGCAGATACGTGGGCTCGAGCAGGCGCCGCAGCTCGGGCGTCAGCTCGCCGGCGCGCAGCGCTCGCTCCATCACCATCACATAGGGATCGTCCGGCAGCTCCCGGACCAGGTTGCGGATCAGCGGGACTGCGTCGGCGAAGCGGTTTTCGAGCAGCGCCAACCGGGCAAAGGCCCGTTCCCGTTTGCCGGACCTCGCCCAGTACTCCTTGGCCTTGGCCCAATCGCCTGAATGGAAGCTCACGTCACCGAGGAAATGATAGGCGCGGCTGTATCCGGGGTCGATCTCCAGGCACCGGCGCATGGCACGCTCGGCATCGGCAGTCTGGCCGCCATAAAAGTAGGCAAAGCTCAGCGAGTCCCACGCATCGATGAGGTTCGGCGCCAGCTCCGTGGCCAGACGGAGATCGGCCCAGGCTTTCTCGAGCTCCTTGACCCGCATGAGCTTCTGGCCCTGACCTACCAAGATACGGGCGGTCTCTTCCGCGGAGGAGTCCGCCACCCGCTCTGCCGGCGCCGTTCGCCAGGGGCGCAAGGCCAGCCACACGCCGCCGCCGCCGAGGCCCAGGCCGAGGATCAGTGCCGCCGCGGCGAGCAGCCACCGTTGCCGGCGCTGCTCCTCCTGACGCAGGGAGCTGATGAGGTCAGGATCAGCCAGACCGGTGAGGAATCGGTCGAGCCGCTCCCCTTCCGATCCTCCTCTCCTTTCGCTCCCGCGGAGAAGCCGAAAGTTCCGTCGATTAGCCACAGATGTCGATGGACCGAAGCGCAGCCTGAACGCTGAAGTCGCTCGGCGTGAAATACGCAAGAGTGAGACCAGAGTTGCGTAGGAGCGCAGCATGATGCACCCCTACGAAGGTCCAAAGGGGGGCCTGGCGTTCTCAGATGGCCTTGATCAGGCGCGCGGCGGCTTCCGTTCGCTCCTCGCCGAAGACCTCGTCCGCACCCTCGCTGCTTTCCACGATCACCTGCCGCAGGGCCTCGATGATCTTGTCGAGCCGCGAGCGGACGGTCGGGTAGGAGACCCCCGCCTGCTCGGCGATCGCCTTCAGGTTGCCGCTGGCAAGGACGAACATCTCGATGAAGCGCTGATGCTCCACAGGCAGTCTCGCCAGGCGCGGCGCCGGGAAATCGGCCTCGACCGAGATGTCGCAGGAAGGACAGCTCATGCGAGTCACCTGCATGGGCCGGTGGCAGTAGGGGCAGTGGTTGGTGACGGGTTCAGCGGGCATATCGTTTTTTCGCCGGTCAGAGTGTCCCGGCGAGGGTAGCGCTGTCCTCCACCGGAGTCAATCTTGTCCTCCAGGGAGGTCGGAATAGTGCAGTGTCCCGCAGGGATGCACGAGGTGGACTTCGATCATCTGAAAGGTCCGGTTCGCACCTGCGTCACCCGGAGGACATCCGCTTGACACTCACCCTGAAACCGCTTACAGTCGGCTGCGTGTAACCGTTTTCACCCGAGCAGGATCGTAGCGTAGAGCTATCACCAAAGCTGGGCCTGGCCGCTGGGGAGCCGCCGTGCCGTCGAGCCACAGTCCTTCGATCTACGAAGTCGCCAGCTCGGCCGGCGTGTCGGTGGCCACGGTCTCGCGGGTGCTCAACGCCAAGGGACCGGTGAGCGAGGACGCGCGCCGCCGGGTGCTGCACGCCGTCGAGACTCTCGGCTACGTGCCGCACAGCGCCGCGCGCAGCCTGAGCACGCGGCGCACGATGAACATCGGCGTCCTGCTCCCCGACGTCTATGGGGCTTTCTTCTCCGAGATCGTGCGCGGCATCGATCTCGCCGCCCGTGCCGCCGGCTATCACGTCCTGGTCTCCGGCTCGCACAGCGATCTCGCCGAGACCTCAGCCGTTTTGCAGGCCCTGCATGGCCGCATCGACGGCCTCATCCTGCTGACCGCCGGCATCGGTGCCGAATGGCTGCGCCGCACGCTGCCCTCCCGCCTGCCTGCCGTGCTCCTCCACAGCTCCGAGGCCGAGGGCGGCTACGACTCGATCCGCATCGACAACCGGCTCGGCGCGCGCCTGGCGGCGGACCATCTGCTCGACCTCGGTCACCGGCGGATCGCCCTGATCTGCGGTCCGTGCGGCAATACCGATGCCGCGGAGCGTCTGCGCGGCTTCCGCGAGGCGCTCGCCGCTCGCGGCGCGCCGGCCGACCCGCGGCTCGAGCTGCCGGGAGACTTCGGCGAGGAGTCCGGCTTTCGCGCCGGCGAGAGCCTGGCGGGGGAGGCCGAGCCTCCCACCGCCATCTTCGCTGCCAACGACGCCATGGCCATCGGCTGCCTGGCGGCGCTGCGCTCCCGCGGCTTGCGCGTCCCCGACGACGTGTCGCTCGTCGGCTTCGACGACATCCCCATCGCGCGTTATCTGACGCCGCCGCTGACGACGGTCCAGGTGCCGATCGCCGAGATCGGCGGCCGGGCTTTGCAGCGTCTGGTGGAAATGCTCCAGGGCGGTCGCGAGATCGCAAGACGAAACGACGTGGTCACGCCGGCGCTGGCGGTCCGTGCTTCGACGGCCGCTCCCCGGGAGGCGTGACCCGATCCAGAAACCGAGGGAGGAAATCATGATGATGGAGAGGAGAAAGTACTGCCGATGGCTCGTCGGCGCGGCGCTCCTGCTCGCCGCGCCGCTGCTGCTCGCGGGCCCAGCGGGCGCTCAGGCGACGGCGACGGCGAGCATCCGCGGCAAGGTGGAAAACGAGCAGGGACAGCCTCTCGCCGGCGCCGAGATCAACGCCGTCGGCACCGCCAGCGGCTTCGTCAAGACGGTGACCGCCGGTTCCGATGGCGGGTTCCAACTCGCGGGTCTCACCCCCGGCGAGTACCTCATCACCGTGTCGGCTTCCGGGATGGAGCCGCGCGAGAGGACGGTGACCATCCTGGTGGGGCAGAACCTGAACTTCACGTTCGTGATGACTCCGACCGCCGTGGTCACCGAGTCGATCACCGTCGTCGGCGAGGTGTTCGTCGACACCAAGACGCCGGAGGCGGCGACCAACGTCACCACGCAGCAGATCGAGAACCTGCCGCAGGACAGCCGCAACTTCCTCAACTTCGCGGCGCTCGCACCCGGCATCCGGCTGTCCACCGACCCCTTGCGCAAGACGATCGCCGGCGACGCCCAGCCGTCCGAGCAGACGAACGTCTTCATCGACGGCGTCAGCCAGAAGAACGACGTGCTGCAGGGCGGCGTGGCCGGCCAGGACGCGAGCCGCGGCAACCCCTTCCCGCAGAACGCGGTGCAGGAGTTCCGGGTCATCACGCAGAACTACAGCGCGCAGTACGAGAAGGCCTCGAGCGCCATCATCACCGCGGTGACCAAGTCGGGCGGCAATGAGATCAAGGGGCAGGCCTTCTGGTTCTATCAGCCTGCGGACTGGGTGTCGGAGCTGCCGAAGAACTTCCAGTTCGGATCGCTGACTTCGAACGACGAGTACGAGCGCAATCAGCCCGGCTTCTCGCTCGGCGGGCCGATCATCCGCGACAAGCTCCACTACTTCGTCTCCTACGAGCGCGACGACGAGGACGCGACCACCGCGGTCACCATCGGCAACGCCGCTTTCTTCAACCGCTTCGGCCAGTACATCGGCAACTTCCCCAGCCCGTTCAAGCAGAACCTGGGGTTCGCCAAGCTGAGCTGGCAGCCGGCGCAGAACCAGCTCGTCGATTGGAGCGGCACCTACCGCAAGGAGCACGAGACCCGCGACTTCGGCAACAACACCTCCTTCGAGTCGGCCACGGACCTCAACAACTGGGTGTACGGCTCGACCCTGCGCCACCAGTGGAACAGCGACCAGGCGCTCAACCAGTTGTCGCTGAGCTGGCAGGACTACGCCTGGAACCCGACCCCGCTCAACCCAGGCCTCGTCGGGCGCAACTATGAAGGCGTCGTCCGCATCGGCGGCAACACCACCACCCAGAAGTTCGACCAGCGGCGCGTCGAGCTGCGCGACGACTACAACTTCGGCGTCTTCAACTGGCACGGCGACCACAGCCTGCAGGCCGGAGTCAACCTCGATTTCCTCCGCTACTTCGTCAACAAGTCGCAGAACGCCAACCCGGTCTACAACTTCCGTAACGACCCGGCGAACGGCTTCACCTTCGACCAGCCGCACGAGGCCGTCTTCGGCTTCGGCGATCCGACGCTCTCGATCGACAACCGCGAGTACGGCATCTACGGCCAGGATACCTGGCTGGTCAATCCGCGCCTGACGGTGACGCTCGGCCTGCGGTGGGATTACGAGACGGATCAGCTCGACCAGGACTACGTCACGCCGGCGAACATCGTGGCAGGTCTCGCCGGCAAGGTGGACTCCAGCTACTTCTCGGACGGCGACGACCGCTCGCCGTTCACGGAGGCCTTCCAGCCCCGCCTCGGCTTCTCCTACGACCTGCGGGGCGACAGCAAATCGGTCATCTTCGGCGGCTTCGGCCGCTTCTACGACCGCAACTTCCTCAACATCACCCTCGACGAGCGCTTCCGTCTGCAGTACCCCGTCTACCGCATCCAGTTCTCGCCGGACGGCCGGCCGGGAACGATCCAGTGGAACGACGCCTACATAACCCCGGAAGGCTTGCACGCGCTGATCGCCTCGGGACGCACCAGCCCCGAGATCTTTCTCCTCAACAACGACACCAAGCCGCCTTACTCGAACCAGTGGAACCTGGGGATCCGCCAGACCCTCGGTACTTGGCTCGGCTCCGTGAGCTACAACAGCGTCCGCGGCTACCGCGGCTTCACCTGGCTCTCGGCGACGGGCCTCTGCTGCTCGGCCCTGGTGCCCGGCTTCGGCAACGTCCTCATCTCCGACCCGGAGGGCAAGCGCTACTGGTATGAGGGCGTCTATCTGACGCTGGACCGGCCGTTCCAGGGCCGCTGGGGAGCGCACGTGGCCTGGACGCACGGCAAGGCCGAGCAGAACGGCAACGACGCCTTCAGCCTCGATTATCCGAGCGCCGACGCCTATCCGCGCCACGAGGTGCCCGGCTCGGAGCGCGACCGCATCGTGGCCAACGCCATCGTCGCCCTGCCCTGGGAGCTGCGCTTCAGCACCAGCCTGTCGTTCGGCTCCGGCGGCGCCACCAACGTTCTCGACTTCTCTCAGGGCTTCGACCTCGCGGCGCGGCTGCGCACGCATCCCTTCGAGCGTTCGATCCGGCCGGAGAAGAAATGGGGCTTCGCGGACCGCACGGTCGACTTCCGCCTGGAGAAGGGCTTCACCTTCGGCGGCACGTCCGTCGCTCTCATCGGCGAGATCTTCAACGCCTTCAACTGGGCGACCTACGGCTGCCTCAACAACTTCATTCCGCCGGAAGGGAACCCGAGCTTCGGCGAGGCGGGCTGCGTGACCAACCTCGGCCGCCGGGAGCAGGTCGGGCTGCGGGTGAATTTCTGATTCGCTAGACTGCAGCAGGAAGGTATCGACGGGGCGGGCCGAGCGGTCCGCCCCGTTTTTTGTTGGGTGGCGGGCGCCTTGCACAATTCCCGACCCGTCTTGGGAGAGGGGAACGATGAAACACCGCGCGTTCGGTCCCACCGGCAAGCAGGTTTCCATCATCGGCCAGGGGACCTGGAACATGGAGAAGGACGACCGCCGCGCCGCCATCGACGCGCTGCGCCGGGGGCTCGACATCGGGATGACTCACGTCGACACCGCGGAGCTCTACGGCGACGGCCGGGTGGAGGAGATGGTGGCGGAGGCCATCGACGGCCGCCGCGGCGAGGTCTTCCTGGTGAGCAAGGTCCTGCCGCAGAACGCCTCGCGGCGCGGCACGGTGCAGGCATGCGAACGCTCCCTCCGGCGTCTGCGGACCGACCATCTGGACTGCTACCTGCTCCATTGGCCGGGAAATCACCCGCTGAAGGACACCCTCGCCGCCTTCGAGGAGCTGCGTGAGGCGGGGAAGATCCGCGCCTGGGGCCTGAGCAACTTCGACGAGGAGGAGATGGCCGAGGCGATCCGCATCGCGGGAGAAGGGAAGATCGTCTGCAACCAGGTCCTCTACCATCTCCAGGAGAGGGCCATCGAGCACGCGGTCATCCCGTTCTGCGACGAGCACGGCATCGCCGTCGTCGCCTACAGCCCGTTCGGCTCGGGCAACTTCCCGTCACCGAGGAGCGAAGGAGGCCGCGTCCTCGCGGACATCGCCGCTGACCATGGCGCCACGCCCCATCAGATTGTCCTCGCCTTCCTGCTCCGGATTCCTTCCCTCTTTGCGATCCCCAAGGCGTCTGACCCCGAGCACGCCGCCGACAACGCCGGGGCGGCGGAGATCGATCTCACCGAGGACGAGCTGCGGCGGATCAATGAGGCCTTCCCGCGCGGTCGAAGGCGTCGCGGGGTGCCGACGTTGTAAATCGGCGGTTCCAGCTTCATCCGAGGCCTCTCAATACCTCGTATTCAAGGCTGAGGAGAGAAGTGAGGGTCTCGAGGCCGCTCGGACGTTGTAACGATCGAGGACGATGCGGCGCCTGAATAGGAGTCCGACATCGGAAAGGTGATCCGGTCATGACAAAAGAATTCGTCAAGATGCTGGCTCTCTCCCTGACCTCCGTCCTGCTGCTGTTGGTGGCGGCGACTCTCTCGGCTTCGGGAATGTAACCCGCCCGGCGCGACGGACGGCGTCGCTTCCGCGTACTCTACGTGCGTGGAGCGGACGCCCAGCCTTCGACGCTTTCTCCTCATTCTTTCCTTGACGGTCCTGCTGTGGGCCGCCAAGCCCGCAGTCTCTCCCGTCCGCACCCTGAGCCTGGACCTCCCCGGCGCGCCCGCCGCTGTGGTCTCCTCGGACGTGGACGGCGATGGCCGGCGGGACCTCGTCGTGGTGGTCGCCTACAACCAGTGGGACGAGATCGCCATCACCGAGAGCAGCACCATGGACGACGTCACGGGTCTGGCGGAGGTGATGACGATCGTGCCGGCGGTGATGGACCGGCGGGAAGCACGGGTCTACCGCGCGCGGCCGGACGGCACCTACGAGCCGCCGCGCGCTCTGCCGCTGCCCCTCTCCGTGTTGGGGATGGAGGCCGGTCCGCCAGGGACGCCGGTGATCGCCCTCACGGACGGCGGCGCGAGCGTCCTGCGGCTCGATGCGGACGGCGCGCCACGCCTGGAGCCGTGGATCGACGATCCGCCGGTGATCGGCGGCACGGGGAATTTCCTGGGCGATCTCCGGCTGGCGCAGGACCTCAACAGCGACGGCGTCTCCGATCTTCTGCTGCCGGCCCGCGACGGCCTGGCGGTCTACCTCGGCCGTGCGGAAAGGAAAGGTCTGGCGCGCCGGGCCGCCTCGCGCCTGCCGGTGCCGGGGGAGGCGTACCGCTCGGCGAGCGATCTCGAGCACCGCTATCCGCTCCCTCTGGTGCAGGACGTCAATGGCGACGGCCGGCCGGACCTCGTCTTCCGCGATCCGGTCAAGCGCTGGCGCTCCGTCTGGGTGGCGCGCAACGCCGGCCAGGGGCGTTTCCTGCCGGCGGTGGAGGCCGCCCTGGGCGCAGGCGATCCGCGCGGACCCAATCCGGTATGGATAGGCAGCCTCGGCGGCGACGGCAGGTCGCAGGTGGTGCTTCGACAGAGCCTGGACGATCCGAAGCGTGGCGGCCTTCGCAAGGAGATGGAGAAGGCTCGCCAGCCCCACAGCCGGATCACCCTGCGGCGGCTGAGCAAGGATCTCGCGCCGGAGAAGGCGCCCTATCGGACCTTTGACGTCACCGGTTACGGCTTCGAGGCCGAGGAGAGCGAGATCGACCTGCCGGGCGGCTTTCGCGACCTGAACGGCGATCACCGCCAGGACCTCGTCACCGTCACCATGGACGTCGGCCTGCCCAAGCTCCTGGGCAGCCTCGCCACCAAGCGGCTCACCGTGGGGCTCGACTTCCACGTCTGGTGTCAGCAGCCGGACGGGGGATTCCGTGCTGTCAAGGGGCTGGACCTCTCCGGCACCTTCCGGCTGAATCTCGAGGATCTGCGAGTGAGCCAGCTCTCTCTCTTCTCGGGAGACTTCGACGGCGACGGCCGCGCCGACTTCGTGCAGATCGGCCGCGGCCGGCGGGTGACCGTCCACCGCGGCCGCGCCGACTGCGGATTTCCCGCCGCCCCGGACCTCGCTTTCGACCTCCGCGAGGAGCCGCGGGATCTATCGCTGGTGCAGATCCGCGACCTCGACGGCAATGGCCGTTCGGACCTTCTCGTCGTCCAGCCCAAGGGTGCGGCTGAGGCAGGGTTCGCGCCGCCGGTACGGCTGGAGCTGTATCTGAGCGGAGGCGGGCGGTGAGGGGGGAATTCCGATTCCTAGAATCTCTTGAATTGGGCCGAGGATCGCGCCGCCAGGCCCCTCACCTCCCCAGCCCTCCTCTCCCACCGCACTCCCGACCGCCGGGAGAGGAGGGAGACTGCTTTGAGCTTGTTTTTGAAAACCCCCTCTCTCCCGCGGCTGGGAGTGCGGTGGGAGAGAGGGGGAAGGGGGAGTGAGGGGTCCGAGGCGGCGGACGACGCTCCGTCCACGTAAAACCGCCGTCGTCGTGTCAGCGATTCTAGGTCTGGTTCTCTGCTCGAACCCCGCCGCCGCCGACTCCTTCACCCTTCCACTCCCCGGCACCCTCCTGCGCGCCGTCGCCGTCCAGGTCCCTGCCGGCCGGTCCGGCATCGCCTTGCTGGTGGCCGCCGGCCGCGACGGCAAGGGTGCCAAGTCCTTGCTTTTCCTGGATCCCGAGAAGCGGGCGCTGGAACGGCTGGCGGGTGGCCTGCACGAAGAGGTCAACGCGCTGGCCGCTTTCGACCTCGCGGGAAACGGCTCCGCCGTTCCCATCGCCGGTATGCCGGGCGTGCTGTTCACCCCGGCAGGCGGGGAAGCGGCGCGCAAGGTGCTGCAGGAGCCGGACGTCGATCTGCGCTCCGTGGCGGGGGCGACCGCGGGGCGGCCGTGGCTGCCGGTGGCTCGCACAGGTCTGCTCGAGCTGCTACGGATCGCTCCGGGAGGCGGGCTCGCTCGCGGCGCCTCCTTTCCTCTGCCGGTCCGCGCGGAGCGGCTGCGCTGGGGCCTGCGCCTCGCCAGTCCGCCAGTGACCCTCCTGAACGGCGACCCGCCTCTCTTCGCGGCCGGCCCCGAGGCGGTGGGCCGACGCCGGCTCCAGACGCTCCTCCTCCCTGCAGCAGCAGGCGAGCCGACGGAGGCCTGGTCGCTCCTGCCGGCTGACGAGCGGCTGACCTCCGACCGGCGTTACCTGCGGCTGGACGGCGTGCCGGTCCTCGCGGCGACGACGTTGGGAAAGATCGGTATCCTCGCCAAGAAGCGCCTCCGTCTCTTCGTGCTCGAGCGGGATCGCTCGCGCAAGGGCAGAGCTCCCAGCTTCGCGTGCGAGACCGAGTGCCCGCTCTGGCATCCCCTCGACGTCATGGCCGTCGAGACGGACGGTGATGGCAGGAAGGACCTCGCCCTTATCCACCCAGGAGGATTGCGCGGAAAGGAGCTGCTGGCCTCCACCTATCACGGTCTCGGTGGAGGACGCTTCAATCCGCAGCCGCGGCGTTGGAAGCTGAACGACGAAGCCAGCGACTGGCTGTACGGCGCCGACCTGACGGCAGACGGCGTGCCGGATCTCCTCGTGTTGGTCAAGGACCGTCTCCTGCTCTACGCCGGAGATCCGCGAGGATCGCGGCCGCTGGCGGGGCGCCCGGTCTGGTCGGTGGCGGTGTCGGGCGCTCCGAAGAAGGACAAGGGAGACGAGCGTGACGAAAGCACCGAGGAAGCGTCGCTCGGTCCCGAGCGCGAGCACCTCTTGATGGCCTTCGAGCTGCCTGGTGGCGGCCGGCTGGCCCTGATGCGGGGCGCTCAGAAGGACGGAAAGACGGTGCTGACGGTGGTGCGGCGGTAGGGGAACGCGCCGATTATCGGCTGGATCGGCGAGCTCGGCCCTTTTCCTGCCTCTTGAAACAGCTCAGGATGTGGTCGTCCACTATCCCGACCGCCTGCATGAAGGCGTAGCAGATGGTGGAGCCCACGAAGCTGAAGCCGCGCCGCTTGAGCTCTTTGCTCATCGCCTTGGATTCAGCCGTCTCGGCCGGCACCTCCTTCAAGCTCCGCCAGCGGTTGACCTTGGGGGCGCCGCCGGTGAACTGCCAAAGGAAACGGTCGAGGCTGCCGGCCTCCTCGGCGACGGCGAGGCAGGCCTGGGCGTTCTTGATGGTCGCTTCGATCTTGGCGCGGTTGCGGATGATGCCGGTGTCCGCCAGCAGCCGGTTCACCTCCCGCTTGCCGTAACGGGAGATCCTCTCCGGGTCGAATCCTTCGAAGGCGCGGCGGTATCCCTCCCGCCGCTTGAGGACGGTGATCCAGGAGAGCCCGGCCTGCGCTCCTTCGAGGATCAGCATCTCGAACAGCCGCCGGTCGTCGTGCACCGGCACGCCCCACTCGTCGTCGTGGTAGGCGAGATAGAGGGGGTCGCTGGTCGCCCAGCCGCAGCGGGGGAGGGTGGGATCGGGGAGTGTGGGCATCGCCATGAGACGGTATCACGGGGGGTTTCCAGCGAATCCATCGGTCAAGGGCATGAATCTTGCCCGCGAATCAGAGCGCGGGGGGGGCGACGGATCAGCCCTCTTACCCGTATATTGAGCCGCCATGAAACCCGAGCTCCACGATCCCGACCTCGACCAACTCGTCCGCGACCTGAACCGTCTGCAGAATCCTTCGCCGCCGGCCGATGACGAGCCAGGCCTCGGCTTCGAGCCGGTGAGCGCCGAGCAGCCGATGCTGCTCCGTGCTCCGTCGCAGACGTTCGTCGGCGAGGGCGAGCCGCTCGACCGGCTGCTCGCCGGGCTGGTGAAGCGTCAGGCGAGCGACCTTCTGCTGATCCCCGGATTGCCGCCGGTTTTCCGGATCAACGGCCGGCTGACGCGTATGGAGGACGGGGCGCCGCTCGATGGTGAGGAGGTGGGGCGGATGCTCCAGCCTCACGTCGGCGGCAAGGAGCGCAAGGACCTGGAGGAGCGGGGCTCGACGGACTTCACGCTCCGCCTCGCCCGCCGGGCCGATCTCGACACCGGCGCCAGCTCGGCCTGGCGGTTCCGCGTCAATCTCCACCGGCAGCGTGGAGAGCCGGCGGCGGCAATCCGCGCGCTGCCGTCGGAGATTCCCACCCTGGCCGGCCTCAACCTGCCAGCGCTGCTCGGCGAGCTGGTGAAGCCGAGCCGCGGCCTGGTCCTGGTCTGCGGCCCCACGGGTTCCGGCAAGTCCTCCACTCTGGCCGCCATGGTGGGGGAGATCAACCGCAGCCGCACGAGCCACATCATCACCATCGAAGACCCGATCGAGTACGAGCACCGCTCGATCCGCTCGGTCATCGAGCACGTCGAGGTGGGGCGCGACGCCCGCACGTTCCATGAGGCGCTGCGGGCGTCGCTGCGCCAGGATCCGGACGTGATCCTGGTCGGCGAGATGCGCGACCTCGAGACAGTGGCGACGGCGCTGACGGCGGCGGAGACCGGCCACCTGGTGCTTTCGACCCTTCACACCAACGACGCGCAGCAGGCCGTACACCGCATCGTCGACGTTTTCCCGCCCGCCCAGCAGTCGCAGATCCGCCACCAGCTCGCCCTGGCGCTCCATGCCATCGTCGTGCAGACGCTCGTGCCCCGCGCCGATGGCCGCGGCCGCGTGCCCGCCGTCGAGCTGCTGCTCGCCAACTACGCCGTACGCAACCATATCCGCAGCGACAACCTGCAGAAGCTCTATAACGAGATCACGCTGGGGAAACGGCAGGGCATGATCGCTCTCGAGGAGTCACTGGCCCAGCTCGTGCAAAAGGGAGCCATCGATCTCGACGAGGGCCGGGTCCGGGCCAGCCATCCCGACGCGTTCGAAGCGCTGATCCGCGGCTGAAACACGCGGCGCCGTCGCACCGTTGTGACAGCGCGGTCCCCGCGTTTTCGGATATCGTAGCCCCAAGACGGGAGTGGAGCCATGAGACCGATCACCGCCAGCGACCTCATGAACCCTAAGGTCCTCACGGTCCGCGACGACATGGGCGTGCGGGATCTGGCCTCGTTCCTGATCGAGAACGAGATCAGCGGCGCGCCGGTGGCGGACGCCGAAGGGCGGCTGGTCGGAGTGGTCTCGCTGGTGGACATCGCCGCCGTGACCTCCGGGGTGGACCGGCACCGCACCGACGGCTCCGGCTTCTTCGGACCGGACTGGGACGACGGCCTGGACGAGGAGGAAATGGAGGACCTCGACCAGGACGGACTGCGCGTGGCCGACATCATGACGCCGCAGATCTTCTCCGTCCCCGAGGACGCCACCGTCTCGCAGATCGCTTCCCTGATGCTCAAGGGCCATCTCCATCGGCTCCTCGTCACCCGCGAGGACCGCGCCATCGGGATCATCACCACCTCGGATCTGTTGGGGCTGCTGGTGGGTGAAGATTAGCCGGCGGTGAACGAGCTCATCAACCTGTTCGACTTCGAAAAGGCCGCGCTGGAGCGGATGCCGGCCGGCGCACGCGACTACTACCGCGGCGGCGCGCATGATGAGCTGACTCTGCGGGACAACCACGCCGCGTTCGAGCGCTGGCAGATCCATTACCGCGTCCTGCGCGACGTCGAGCGGCGCGATCCGTCGACCGAGCTCTTCGGCCACCGCATCGAGTGGCCGGTGCTGGTGGCGCCGACGGCCTGCCACCAGTTGGCGCATCCCGATGGCGAGCTCGCCACCGCCCGCGCGGCGAGCGCCGTCGGTACGGCCATGGTGCTGTCGACGCTCTCGAACTACGCGATGGAGGAAGTGGCGCGGGAGGCCAGGAGCGGTCTATGGTTCCAGCTCTACGTCTACCGTGACCGCGGCATCACCAGCGAGCTCGTGGCCCGCGCCGCCGCGTGCGGCTGCCGCGCGATCGCGCTCACGGTAGACGCGCCGGTCGGCGGCGTGCGCGAGCGCGACCTGCGCAACGCCTTCGCGTTCCCCTCTGAGATGCCGATGCGCAACGTGCTGCCGAGAGGACCCGAGCCGCTCCCTCCCGACGCGCCGCCGGTCAGCTTTCAGCAGTACGTCAACTCGATGTTCGATCCCTCGCTCGACTGGAGCGATCTCGAATGGCTGTGCGCGCGCACCGAGCTGCCGGTGGTGGTCAAGGGAATCGTACGGCCGGACGACGCCGTTCGCGCGGCCGACCACGGCGCGCGAGGCGTGGTGGTCTCGAACCATGGCGGTCGCCAGCTCGACACCGCGCCGGCCGCCATCGACGTGCTGGAGCCGATCGTCCAGGCGGTGGGCGAGAGGCTCACGGTTCTGGCCGACGGCGGCGTTCGCCGCGGCACCGACGTGCTCAAAGCCCTGGCGCTGGGCGCGCGGGCGGTCCTGGTGGGACGCCCGGTCCTCTGGGGCCTCGCGGTCGGCGGTGAGGCCGGCGCGCGCCGGGTGCTCGAGCTGCTGCGCAAGGAGCTCGACGTGGCCATGGCGCTCGCGGGGTGCCGGACGGTCGGTGAGATCGACCGCGATCTGGTGCGCCGGGCGTAGACCCGACTCCCGGCCTACAATCCCCCGGCCGCCACCGCGCCGGCGCCGCAGTCCAGGCGAATGCGCCGCTGGTCCTCCTGATGATCGGCCGCCGATAGCGCCTTGAGGTCGGCGAAGGCGGCGGGCTCGATCCAGCGCTGCCGGATCTCCAGGTCGCGGCCGATCTCGACGATCCTGCCGCGGGTGGAGACCGACTGCCGGAAGGTGCCGACGGTGTTGCCCACTTCGACCGTCTGCGACCGGGGAGGGCACCATCCTTCAGGGATCTCAATCCGCCATGAGAAGTGGTTCGACTTGGGCGACAGGACGACCGGAGAGTCGCGGTCCTGCAGCACGGCGAGCCCAGGGGTGCCGGCCATCTGCGGCAGGCCGACGGAGCGCGAGCCGCCGCTGTCCTGGACCAGGGCCGGGAGGCGAACGTGAGCCGAGAGCGTCACCGCCGGGACGTCGGCATCCGAAATCGTCCACCGTACCTGCGAGAGCGCCGCCCCCGGCAGCAACTGTCCGAACACCTCGCGTACCGCCGGCTCGATCTCCTCGGCGCCGCTGCCCGCGAAAGCGCCGGCGAAGGCCGCTCCCGCATCGCCGGAGATCGCGAAGCTCGCCTCGCCCTCCGCATCGCCCTGAGGCGTCAGCGTCAGGCGGGCCTCGATGCGCCCGCCCTCGATCTCCTGCCGGATGGGCGTGCGCACCAGGGCGCTGGCGGCGCTCCGCACCACCAGGGCGTCCTGGTCCTGCACCGCGGGTTGGAGCCAGCGGATCGAGGCGCCCGTCTGGGTCGGATCGACGAACAGGAAGCCACCGGCCACCGGATCTCCAGGTGCCGCGACGCCGTCGGCCGCGACCGCGACGATGACGTGATTGAACTGGAACGGCGACGGAAACTCCGCGTCGATGCGGTCCTCGGATCCCAGATGGATGAGCGCCGGATAGGCCTCGACGCCCGCGGCCCGCAGCAGAGCGATGAGGAGCAGCGCCTTGTCCTTGCAGTCGCCCCACTTGCGGTCGAGCACCTCCGCCGGCGCCGTGGGCCGATGGCCCGCGATCCCGGCCTCCGCCGCTGTGTAGCGCACCTTGCCGCGCACGAAAGCGAGGAGGGAAGCGAGGCGATGCCGCCGGTCCCCGCGGTCCACGGTCAGCTCGCGGGCCGTCTTGTCCACGGTGGAGGAATCGCGGGGCAGCGAGGCGAGGAGGCCTTCATACCAGCGGCCTACCTGTGACCAGGTCGCCTCCTCCCCCCAAGCGAAGCGCAGGACGGGGCCGCGGGAGCGGTCCCCGGGCGCGAAGCGCTCCTTTTTCAGCGCCGGCAGCGAGGTGCCGGTGACGACGACCCCTCCGGTGGACTCCTGCACGGTAAGACCGGCCCGGGAGCCGCCGATCCGCCACCGCCAGCCGCTGCCGCTGCCGTGCACCGCCACCCGCAGGCGTTCGATGGGGGCCTTCTCGGACGCCAGGGAGATGCCGTCGGCCCGGAACTCGGAATGCTGCCTCGCCGTGACCTCGACCGTCAACACCGAGCCGGCCGGCACCGCGGGGAAGCGGACCGTGCGGACCTTGGAAGAGGAGCGAAACGCCTCTTTCACGTCAGCCGTGCCCATCTCGCTCTCGGGCACGCGCGAGGTTTTGCCGTCCGGAGTCGTCACGGACGCGGTGACGCTCTCGATCTGGCGGTTCTCGTCGAAGTAGATCGCGTACGGCGACCACGCCACGAAGTCCGCGATCGAGTCCAACCGCACCCGCAGAGACGAACGCTCGACGGTATCTCCGTCCGGCTGGATCTCGACGTCGACGGACTTCTCGAGGATGGTGGCGGCTGCGGCGGGCTGAGCGGCCGCCAGCAACGCGACCGCCGCGAGAGGGACGAGAAAACGATACACCACTCCCTGCTCCTTCCTGCTGAGGCTCTCCGGTGCTCTCGGGCCCCGGATGTCGCGGAAAATGTGGAGACATCATAACTCAAGTTAGGCGGTCTTGCGCACCGTTTGTTTCAATTCCGCCGTCGTTGAGGGTCGCTCGGCAAGCAAGTTGCACCTTCTACCGGAGGATCGGATCGTTCGGCCCGTGGGGGAGGTTGTGGCCTATCAACCTATCGAGGACTACGGAATCATCGGCAACATGCGGACCGTGGCGCTCGTCGGGCGCAACGGCTCGATCGACTGGTACTGCTTTCCCTACTTCGACTCGCCGAGTGTCTTCGGGGCCATCCTGGACGACGCGAAGGGCGGCCGGTTCGAGATCTCACCCCTCAGCCAGGACGTGGCCACCAAGCAGCTCTACTGGCCCGAGACCAACGTCCTGGTCTCGCGCTTCCTCTCGGCGGACGGCGTCGGGGAGATCGAAGACTTCATGCCGGTCGGCGCACCGGCGGAGGATCCCTGGCGGGATCAGCTCATCCGCCGCGTGCGGCTGGTGCGGGGCGCGCTCAAGTTCCGCCTGCGCTGCGTTCCCGCTTTCGACTACGCGCGGGCCGCGCACGAGACGGTGGTCGAACGGGAGGGAGCGTGCTTCAACTCCTCGGGCCTGAGCCTCGAGCTGGCGACCGACGTTTCCCTGAGCCGGGACGGGGACGGCGTCGCCGCGGAGTTCACGCTCAAGGAGGGGGAGAGCGCCACGTTCGTCTTGCGGCCGGCCGATCCGCAAGGCGGCTGTGGACCGGCGCCGTCCGCCCAGGAGATGGAGGCGCTGTTCCAGCAGACGATCGCCTATTGGCGGCGCTGGATCTCGGCCTGCACCTATCACGGCCGCTGGCGCGAGATGGTCCACCGCTCGGCCCTGGCCCTGAAGCTCCTCACCTTCGAGCCCACGGGTGCCATCGTGGCCGCGCCGACCTGCAGCCTGCCGGAGCACCCGGGAGGCGTGCGCAACTGGGATTACCGCTACACCTGGATGCGCGACGCGGCTTTCACCGTCTACGCTCTGTTGCGGATCGGCCTCACCGAGGAAGCGTCGCGGTTCATGAGCTGGATCGACTCCCGCTGCGCCGAAGCCGACCGCGACGCCGGCCTGCAGATCGTCTACGGCATCGACGGCCGCCGCGATCTGACGGAGGTCGCTCTCGACCACCTGGACGGCTATCGTGGGTCAAAGCCGGTGCGGGTCGGCAACGCCGCCTTCCAGCAGCTCCAGCTCGACATCTACGGCGAGCTGTTGGACTCGGTCTACCTTTATAACAAGTACGCCGCGCCGATCTCCTACGACACCTGGCTGCACCTGCGGGAGCTGTTGCATTACGTCGGCGAGAACTGGCAGCGGGAGGACGAGGGGATCTGGGAGGTGCGCGGCGGCCGGCGGCACTTCGTCTTCTCCAAGCTCATGTGCTGGGTGGCCATGGACCGCGGCCTGCGCCTGGCGGACAAGCGCTCCTTTCCCGCCGACCGCGAACGGTGGCAGGCCGTGCGCGACGAGATCTACGACGGCATCATGCAGCAGGGGTGGAACGCCGAGCACGAGACCTTCGTCCAGTCCTACGGCAGCGATTGGCTGGATGCCTCGAATCTCATCATGCCGCTGGTCTTCTTCGTGGCGCCCAACGATCCCCGCATGCTGAAGACGCTCGAGGCCATCCGCCGGCCGCCGGACCGGGGCGGTCTGCTCTCCGACGGTCTGGTCTATCGCTACAACACGGCCAAGAACGTCGACGGCATCCCCGGCAGCGAGGGGACGTTCAACATGTGCACCTTCTGGCTCGTCGAGGCCCTGACGCGCGCCGGCCGCATCGATCCCGGCCTGCTCGACGAAGCCCGACTGCTCTTCGAGCGCATGCTCGGCTACGCCAACCACCTGGGGCTGTACGCGGAGCAGACCGGCCTGCGGGGTGAGGCGTTGGGCAACTTCCCGCAGGCCTTCACTCATATCGCCGTGATCAGCGCCGCCTTCAACCTCGACCGCACCCTCGGCAGGGAGCGCGGCGAGCAGCGGATCCTGATCGTCGACTGAGGCGCTAGGGAGACGGCGCCGCCGGATCGCCCGTCCGGTGGTCCTCGATCTGCGCCCGCAGGAAGGAGTGGACCGCGTCCAGCGCCGCAGGATCGGCCGCGGTGATGCGGACGCGACCGCCGCGCGCGGTCTCCTCGTAGCGGTAGGAGATCGCGTCCTTCAGGCGGATCATCTCGGGGATGCCGGGAAGCGTGCGGCCGTGAATCTCCCCCGGCATGGCGAAATCGCCCTTCGAGAAGGCTTCGGCCACTTGAGAGAGATGCGCTCGGATCTGGGTCACGCCCTCGGCGTCGCCAGGATCGTTGGCCTCGACCGCGATCGCACCGCCGTCCTGGGCCAGCAGAAAGTGGTGCGTCGTGCGGCTGTGCTCGAAGCCCATGACTTTGTCGCCACGCTGATCGAGCGACTCGGCGGCGGCAGCCTTCTGATGCTCGGCGTGCAGGGGGCAGGGAGGCGTGGTCTGAGAGGCCGCCGGGGCGGCGAGGGCCGTTGCGGTCAACAGGATCAGGATCGGTCTCATCGGATCTCCTTGGTCTTTCGTTGTCCCTGCCGCGGCATCTCCGGCATCGACTCGAGCAATCGGGCGCGTTCGCCGGGCGCGGCCTCGGCGAGGCGCAGGTCCCACTCCGCCAGGATGGACTGCAGGGCATCGCGGGTGGCCGCCAGCTCGCGGAGCCGTTCTTCCAGGGCCGCCAGCTTGATGGCGCCGAGCTCCCGCACCTCGCGGCACGGGATGCCGCCGTGCTCGCGCTGCGCCAGGATGCGGCTCAGCTCGGCGACGGTGAAGCCGGCGGCGAGGACCCGCCGGATCCACAGCACGCGCTCCACCGCCGCGGCCGGATAGAGGCGGTAGTTGTTCGCCAGGCGCTCAGGCCGCGGCAGCAGGCCCTGGCGCTCGTAGAAGCGCAGCGTGTCCTTGCTGACGCCGGTCCGCCGCGCCAGCTCGCCTGCCCGCAGCGGACGTTCGGCAGGGGTTTCATCCACCATGCGAGGCAGTGTAAACGGTGGATTCGATTCCAGGGTCAAGAGGGATCTTACCCCTCCCGCCGCACCGGCTCGGCGATCAGGTGGCGGACGAGGGGGCGGTTCGGGCCGAGGTGGAAGGCCCGCGCCGCCTCTTCGACGTCGCGGTCGGCCACGGTGACGCGCTCATGCTGGCGCAGGTGCTCCACCCACGACTTGACGAGGAAGATCTCGGTCTGGAGGCTGGGGTCCGCGGAGTCGGCGAACAGACCCCACTGCATGGCGCCGTCGCGCAGTCGGATACGACGGACGCCGCGCATGGCCTCCGCGAACTCGCCGGCCTTCTCGGAATCGACCCGGTACTCGACGGTCACCAGCACGGGTCCGCGTTCCGGCTCGAGGTCGTGGGCCACGATGGGAGCCGGCCACTGGCGGGAGGGCGCCAGGTTGAGACCTTCGCCGGAGCGGAGGTGATAGCGCATGGTAGCGAGGAGGCCGACGACCATGCCGGCCGCCGCGGCCAGGAGAGCGGTCGGCACGCTGGTGTGCTCGGCCACGGCTCCCCATAGCGCGCTGCCTCCGGCCAGACCGCCGAAGAACACCAGCAGGTAGACGGAGAGGGCGCGCGCCCGCACCCACGAGGGGACGGCCGTCTGCACCGCCACGTTGAGGCTGGAGAGCAGCGAGAGCCAGGCGCCGCCGGCGAGGAGCATGGCCAGGAGGAGCAGCCAGAACTCCCGCACGAAGGCGAGCGCCACCGTGGCCGCCGCGAAGGCGAGGGTGGCCACGGCGACCACCCGGTCCGAGGAGCTTTCACCCTTGAGGCGAGGGAGGGCGAAGGCCCCGGCGACCGCGCCGACTCCCAGGGCGCCCAGCAGCAGGCCGTAGCCGGCCGGCCCCGACTTCAGCTCCGTGCGGGCCACCAGCGGCAACAGGGCCCACAGCGAGCTGCCGCAGAGGACGAACGTCGAGCCGCGGACGATGGGAGCGATCACCTCCGGCGCGTGACGGACGTAGCGCACGCCGGTGGTCATCGCGCCGAGGATGCGCTCGGCCGGCAGCACCGTCTCCTGACGCGGCCGGCGCCAGCGGACGAGGACCAGCACGACGCCGAGGAAGGAGCCGGCGTTCACCAGAAAGGTGACGGCGGGTCCGGCGGTGGCGACCACGACGCCGGCGAGCGCCGGACCGGCCGCCCTGGCGATGTTGAAGCCGACGCTCCCCAGGGCGACGGCGGCGGGGAGGTCCTGCCGCGGCACCATCTCCGGGATGCTCGCCTGCCACGCCGGCGCGTTGACAGCCGCTCCGAGTCCGAGGAGGAAGGTGAAGAAGAGGAGAAGCCAGGGAGTCGCGGCGTTGAACGCCGTCGCGATGCCGAGGCCGAAGGCGGCGAGCGTCATCCACGTCTGCGTGAAGATGAGCAGCCGCCGGCGGTCGAGCACGTCGGCGATCGCGCCGCCCGGCAGCGACAGCAGGAACATCGGCAGGCTGGTGGCGGCCTGGACGAGGGCCACCATCGCCGGCGAGGCGGAGAGCGTGGTCATCAGCCACGACGCGCCGACGTTCTGGAACCAGGTGCCGATGTTCGAGGCGACGCTGGCGATCCACAGCCAGCGGAAGATGGTGTGGCGCAGCGGGCTCCAGGGAGAGCGGGCGTCAGCCTTCGCCATGCGCGCTCACCCCATTACCTCCGCTCCTGCTTCTCCCAGACCAGCTCGTAGGATCGGCGGAGGAGGTCGACCGCCCGCTCCACGTCCGCCTCCTCCTCCAGATAGAAGCTGACCCAGTTGCTGCGGGGATAGATGTGGTGGGGCTGCGCGAGCCCGGCTTCGATCAGCTCGTCCCGCATTCCGCGGGGAAACGAGATATCCAAGAGGTGGTCGCCGTGAATGTGCCCCACCTCGCGCTTGCCGAGTCTGAACTCGGTGCCGCCGAAACGGTGCGGCCGGGCCTCTACGCCGGGCCAGGTCAGCACGATGCTCTCGATCCTTTCCTTCGCACCCGGGACCGCCATCCCCGTTCCCTCCTTCCGAACGGCGAGTCTATCGCCAGTGCTATCATGCACCGCCTTTGAGGAGACGGGATTTCGCGTGATTCATGAGACCACCCCGGCCGGGGTCAAGCTTAGCGTCATCATCCCGGTCTACAACGAACGCTACCTGGTGGACGAGCTGATCCGCCGGGTGCTCGCCGTTTCGGCTCCCGAGATCCGCGAGATGGAGCTCCTGCTGGTCGACGACGGGTCGAAGGACGGCAGCCTGGAGATCCTGCGCCGGCTCGCCGCCGAATACCCCGACCGAGTCCGCCTTCTGGAGCAGGAGAAAAACCAGGGCAAGGGGGCAGCCATCCGCCGCGGCATCGCCGAAGCCACCGGCGACCTCGTCCTCTTTCAGGATGCCGATCTCGAATACGATCCGCGCGACTATCCGCGCCTCGTCCGGCCTTTCCTCGAGGACGGCGCCGACGTGGTCTACGGCTCGCGCTTCCTGCCCAGTGACCGCCGCCGCGTCCTTTACTACCGCCACACCCTCGGCAACCGCATGCTGACCACCATCAGCAACTGGTTCACCGACCTCAACCTGACGGACATGGAGACCTGCTACAAGGTCTTCCGCGCGCCGCTGCTGAAGTCGATCCCGATCCGCTCCAACGACTTCGCCATGGAGCCGGAGATCACCGCCAAGGTGGCCAAGCGCGAGTGCCGCATCTTCGAGGTGCCGATCAGCTACCTCGGCCGCACCTACCGCGAAGGCAAGAAGATCGGCTGGAAGGACGCTTTCAAGGCTTTGCGGACGATCGTCAAGTATCGCTTCCTCGACGACCTCTACGCCGAGGACGAGTACGGCTCGCACATCCTCCACAGCCTGGAACGGGCGCAGAGCTTCAACCGCTGGATGGCCGAGGCCATCGCTCCCTACGTCGGCGCCCGGGTGCTGGAGATCGGCGCCGGCATCGGCAACATCACCACCTGGCTGCTGCCGCGCGACCTCTATGTGGCGAGCGACATCAATCCGCAATATCTCGACTACCTGCGGAACCTCTCCCTGGGCAAGCCCTACTTCGACGTCTCCCGCATCGATCTCGAAGACCCGCAGTGCTTCGAGCCCTGGGCGGGCCGCTTCGACACGGTGGTCTGCCTCAACGTCCTGGAGCACGTCCGCGATCCCCTGGCGGCGCTGCGCAACATGTACGACGCGCTGGCGCCCGGCGGCCGCGCAGTGATCTACGTGCCGCAGGGCCAGCAGCGCTACTCCAGCCTCGACGAGGTGCTGGGCCACCGCTGCCGCTACTCGCGGGAGATGCTGAGCGAGGAGCTGCGCTCGACCGGCTTCGAGGTGGAGGTGCTGCGCGACTTCAACCACTTCGGCGTTCCCGGCTGGATCCTCAACGGCAAGATCCTCAAGCGGCGCCACTTCAGCCGCTCGCAGCTCAAGGTGTTCAACATCCTGGTGCCGGTGATCCGGCGGGTGGACCGCGTCTTCCCCTGGAGGGGGTTGGGGATCATCGCGGTGGCGCGGCGGCCGTGAGCGCGAGCGGAACCGTCTGCGTCACCGGCGGCGCCGGCTTCATCGGCTCTCACGTCGCCGAGGCCTTCCTGGCCCAGGGCCGGCGGGTGCTCATCCTGGACGACCTCTCCGGCGGCCGGCGGGAGAACGTGCCGCAGGGCGCCGAGCTGCACGTGCTGGACATCCGCTCGCCGGAGGCGGCCGGGCTGGTGCGCGAGTCGGGGATCGAGATCCTGGTTCATCACGCGGCGCAGATGGACGTACGGTGCTCGGTGGAAAACCCGGTCTTCGATGCCGAGGTCAATATCCTCGGGGCGCTGAACCTCGCCGAGGCGGCCCGCCTGGGCGGCGTGCGCCAGATCGTCTTCGCTTCGACGGGCGGGGCGATCTACGGCGAGCAGGAGGCCTTTCCGGCGTCCGAGGACCACCCGGCGCGGCCGGTGTCGCCCTACGGCGTCTCCAAGCTGGCCTACGAGCGCTACCTCTTCTATTACCACGTCGCCTACGGGCTCGACGCCACCTGCCTGCGCTACGCCAACGTCTACGGCGAGCGGCAGAACCCGCACGGCGAGGCCGGAGTGGTGGCCATCTTCCTCGACCGGCTGCTCGCCGGGCGGTCCGCGACGATCAACGGCTCGGGCCTGCAGACCCGCGACTACATCCACGTCTCCGACGTGGTGCGGGCCAACCTCGCAACGGCCGGCCGGCCGGGCTTTCACGTCTTCAACGTGGGCACCGGCGTCGAGACCTCCGTGGTCGAGCTCTATCGGGAGCTGGCGCGAGCCGTGGGAAGCGATCTCGAAGCCCAGCACGGTGCCGGCAAACCGGGTGAGCAGCAGCGCTCGTGCGTGGACGCCGGCCGGATCCGTCGCGAGCTGGGCCTCCCCGAGCCGCTGCCGCTGCGCGAAGGGCTGGCGCGCACGGCAGCGTGGTTCAGGGAGCGGGCCCCTCACTCCCCCGGCCCCTCACTCCCGGAGGGGTGGGCGTGAGGTGGGAGAGGAGGGTCGGGGGAAGTGAGGGGCCCGCAGCGGCGGACAACTCTGGTATCGAGAGAACCCTTCGCGTCAGGTTCCCCTCCCATCCAGCAGCTCCCGCAACGGCTTGCCGTCGAGAAAGAACTCGGCCCTCTCGAGATCGCGGAACTGGGCGGCGGTCTCGGTGAGCTGGGAGAGCACGCTGGAGCCGTCGCATTCGCCTCCGAGCTCCAGGTAGCCGGCGAGGAAGATTCGCGCCGCGCCGCCCTTGCGCTCGACGCGCTCCAGCCGCAGCGGCGAGTTGGCGAGGGCGTTGTAGAAGCCGGCGCTCTGGTATTGATCGCCGGCGGCGAGCAGGGCCTCCAGCGAGCCCTCGAGGGCCGGAGAGGGAGCGGGGAGCTCCACGTCGATCGGCGTGAGCTTGCCGCCGCAGCCGGCTTCCGGGCCGGCGACCGCGCCGTCCTTGACGGAGATCATGAAGATCCGCGCCTTGCGGGTGGAGGTGCCGGCCTCCAGGCTGGGGGCTGACTCCGAGCGCCGGCAGCCGCAGAGAAAGGACAGCAAGGACAGCAGGGCCAGCAAGGACGACAGGGTTTTCATGTCTCCGGGCTTCTCTCCCAGACCTCGAAGCTGTAGGCGAAGGGGATCTCGCTCGTGGCCTCATGGCGCTCGCGACCGGCGAGACGCCAGGCCGATTCGTCGTACTCGGGGAAGAAGGTGTCGCCGGGGAAGTCCTGCTCGATGCGGGTGAGATACAGGCGGTCGGCGCGGGGCAGGGCTTCACGGAAGATCCCCTCGCCGCCGGCCACGAAGACCTCGTCCCCGTCGGCCCGCGCCAATGCCTCGTCGAGAGACCGGGCGACCTCGACACCCGGCGGCGCGTAGTCCGGCCGGCGGCTGACCACGATCGTTCTGCGCCCCGGCAGCGGCCGTTCGCCGATGGACTCGAAGGTCCTCCGTCCCATGATCATGGTATGGCCCATGGTCTTGGCCTTGAAATACCGCTGGTCGGCGGGCAGGCGCCAGGGGAGGCCGTTGGCGATGCCGATGGCGCGGTTGTTCGCCATCGCCGCAATCAGAGAGACCCTCATACGGCGATCGGCGCCTTGATCGCCGGATGCGGATCGTAGCCGCTCAAGGTGAAGTCCTCGTAGACGAAATCGGCGAGCGACCGCCGCTCCGGGTTGAGGGCCATTCGCGGCAGCGGCCGGGGCTCGCGGGTGAGCTGCAGCCGCGCCTGCTCGAGATGGTTGAGGTAGAGATGGGCGTCGCCGAAGGTATGGACGAAGTCGCCCGGCGCGAGGTCGCAGACCTGGGCCACCATCATCGTCAGCAGGGCGTAGGAGGGGATGTTGAACGGCACGCCGAGGAAGACGTCGGCGCTGCGTTGGTAGAGCTGGCAGGAGAGCCGCCGCCGAAGATCGCCGCCCCCCGGCGGGCCGACCCAGAACTGGAACAGCACGTGGCAGGGCGGGAGCGCCATGCGCGAGAGCTCGCCGACATTCCAGGCCGAGACCAAGTGGCGACGCGAGTCGGGGTCGCGGCGCAGCCCGTCGACGAGCCGCGCCAGCTGATCGATCGTCGTCCCCTCGGCGGTTCGCCAGGCGCGCCACTGACGGCCGTAGATCGGCCCCAGCTCACCCTCGTCGTCCGCCCACTCGTCCCAGATGCTCACCCCCTGAGCCTGCAACGCGCGCACGTTGGTGTCGCCGGCGACGAACCAGAGCAGCTCGTGGACGATCGACTTGGTGTGCAGCTTCTTGGTGGTGAGCAGCGGGAAGCCAAGGGCGAGGTCGAAGCGCATCTGCCAGCCGAAGGTGGAGAGCGTGCCGGTGCCGGTGCGGTCCCCCTTCTCGACCCCGTTTTCGAGGACGTGCCGGAGGAGGTCGAGGTACTGGCGCATCGGCCGCTTCGGAAGGAATCCGGCAGCTAGGGTAGGAACCGCGCCCGTTGGTCGGGCGACGGCAGCGGACAGCTGTCGTACTTGCC
>DASYTJ010000056.1:0-74810 GCA_036002325.1 Thermoanaerobaculia bacterium
CAGCCGGCCCGCCGCCTCCAGAGCCGCGAACTTCAGGAATGCGATCGGCACCCCCAGGTGCTCCGCCCTCTCCGCGACCCGGCGGGCCGTCGTCATGAGCCGCATTCCCACGGCGACGGCGGTGGCGCGGTCGCCCGCGAAAGCGGCGGTAGTCTCAGACCCCAGCTCGAGGGCGAGCCGCTCCCTTCCCTGCCGCGCCGCGATCCGTGGCGACATCTCGAACCGCCGGGCCATCGCCAATGCCCCCGCCGGCCCCACCACGCCGGGAAACGCGGCACCGGCAGGGCCGAGGCCGCGCAGCAGCATCCAGCGCACCTCGGGCGCGATCGCCAGGCGCGGCGGGTGAAAGCGCAGGGACATGGAGAGAAGAATACCTGCCTTGCACGTTTCCCTCTCCAGCGGAGCTGGAGAGGGGGCCAGGGGTGAGGTTTGAAGGGCATACCGCCACCACCTGCAAGACCCGAATGGGCTCTGATACCATCGCCCCCCGCCCTCGCGGGAAGGCCGGAGGAGGAGTGTTCGTGGATTTTTCCCTGACCGAAGAGCAGCGCGCCATTCAGGAGACCGCGCGGGAGTTCGCCCGCCGCGAGGTCGATCCCATCGTCGAGGAGACCGACGAGAGCCAGAAGTTCCCGCGCGAGGTGATGGCGAAGGCGGGGGAGCTCGGCTTCCTCGGTGTCCTCTTTCCGGAGGAGTACGGCGGCGCCGGTCTCGGCTATGTCGAGTACGTCATCGTGATCACGGAGCTCTCCCGCGTCGATCCCTCGGTAGGCATCAGCGTCGCCGCTCACAACTCGCTGTGCACGAACCACATCTACAAGTTCGGCAACGAAGAGCAGCGGCGGCGCTGGGTGACGCCGCTGGCGAAAGGGGAGAAGATCGGCGCCTGGAGCCTGACCGAGCCGGGAGCGGGCTCGGACGCCGCCGGCACCCGCAGCCGCGCCGAGCGCGTCGACGGCGGCTGGATCCTCAACGGCGCCAAGACCTTCACCACTCACGGCAGCGTCGGCGACATCTGCGTCGTCTTCGCCGTGACCGACTCGAACGGTCCCCGCCATCACAACATCTCGGCGTTCGTCCTGGAGAAGGGGATGGCGGGCTTCCGTGCCGGCAAGAAGGAGAACAAGCTGGGCATCCGCGCCTCCGACACCTCCGAGGTGGTGATGGAGGACTGCTTCGTCACCGAAGACCGGCTGTTGGGAGAGGAGGGGGAGGGTTTCATCCAGGCCCTGCAGATCCTCGACGGCGGCCGGATCTCGATCGCCGCCCTCGGGCTCGGCACGGCGATGGGCGCCTTCGACACGGCCGTCGCCTACGCCAAGGAGCGCGAGCAGTTCGGCAAGCCCATCGCGCAGTTCCAGGCCGTGCAGTTCATCCTGGCGGAGATGGCGGTCAGCGTCGCCGCGGCGGAGTCGCTGACCTTCGCCGCCGCCGAGGCCATGGACCGCGGCGAAAAGGTCACGCGACTGGCCTCCGAGGCCAAGCTCTACGCCGGCGAGGCGGCCGTCTTCTGCTCCGAGCGCGGCGTCCAGATCCACGGCGGCTACGGGTTCATCAAGGACTACCGGGCCGAGAAGTACTATCGCGACGCGAAGATCTGCACCATCGGCGAGGGAACGAGCGAGATCCAGCGCCTGGTGATCGCCCGCCAGTTGCTCTCGGGGCGGTAGGTGAGGGACTCTCTCGACGACCTCGTCTCCCGCCTCCTCTCCCGCCAGCCGCGGGCGCTGGGGAGGGCGATCTCGATCGTCGAGGACGGCGGCGAGGGCCAGCGCGAGCTGATCCGCCGCGTCTACTCCGCGGCCGGCAAGGCGAAAGTGGTGGGAGTCACCGGGCCGCCGGGCGCCGGCAAGAGCACCCTGGTCGACCGCCTCGCCCGCCTGTGCCGCAAGCGGGGGGAGACGGTGGGCATCCTCGCCGTCGATCCCACCAGCCCGTTCACCGGCGGCGCCATTCTCGGCGACCGCATCCGCATGCAGTCCCTGTACACCGATCCCGGCGTCTTCATCCGCTCCATGGCCACCCGCGGCGCCATGGGCGGGCTCGCCCGCGCCTCGCGCGACGCCGTCGACCTGCTGGACGCCGCCGGCTTCGACTGGGTGCTGGTGGAGACGGTAGGCGTCGGCCAGGACGAGGTGGACGTGGTGCGCACGGTCGACTCGGTCGTGATGGTGACCGTCCCCGGCCTCGGCGACGACATCCAGGCCATCAAGGCAGGCATCCTGGAGATCGCCGACGTCTTCGTCATCAACAAGGCGGACCGCGAAGGCGTCGAGCGCACGGCGCGCGATCTCGAGATGATGCTGTCGATCGGCGAGCACGGCGCCTGGCTGCCGCCGATCCTCAAGACCGTGGCCGCCCGCGACGAAGGCGTTGAACGCGTATTGAGCGAGGTCGAACGGCACCGCGAGCATCTCGTCGTCAGCGGCGAGCTCGAGCGCCGCCGGCGGTCCCACCTGCGCCTGCGGGTGGAGACCATCCTGAAGGAGCGAGTCGTGGCCGCCGCCGACCGCGTGCTGGGGGTGGACCGGGAGGTGGAGCGCGGCCACAGCCAGCGGCTCGATCCCTACCGCGTGGCCGACCGGCTGTTCACCGGCGTGGTCGAGGAGGCCCGCGACGACGCCGAGGCCGCCGCCGAGGGCGGTCCCTCCGGACTCACCGAGGAGCGCATGGCATGATCGAGGGCATCGACCACATCGGGATCGCGGTGCGCTCGATCGCCGAGGCGCGGGTCCTCTATGAGGCGATGGGCCTCCACGTCGAAGCCATTGAGGAGGTGCCGCACGAAGGCGTACGGGTGGCGCTGATCCCCTGCGGCGGATCCCGTATCGAGCTGCTGGAGCCGACGGCGGACGACTCGCCGATCGCCAAGTTCCTGGAGAAGCGCGGCCCCGGGCTCCACCACCTGTGTCTGGCGAGCGACGACGTGCGCAGCGACGATGCCCGTCTGCGCGTGGAGGGCTTCCAGGTCCTCCGTCCCGAGCCCACCCGCGGCGCCGGCGGCTGCTGGGTGCAGTTCGTGCACCCGAAGAGCGCCGGGGGCGTGCTCCTGGAGCTGTCGGAGCGGGGGGAATGATGATGATTCGTCCGGGCTCGCTGGTGATCGTCCACCTGATCAACCCGACGGAGAAGTTCTGGGGGGTTCTGCAGGAGCTGGGAGTCGCCGGCGTGATGTTGCGCGGTATCAACGTCTCGAGCTTCGACGACTGGATGGCCCAGGCGGTCCGCCCGGGGGACCAGACCCTGGGGCTCTCAACCATGTTCGTGCCTCTTTTCCGGGTGGAACGGATCTTCCTCGACGAAGCGGTGGGGGAGGTCGAGAGCTACCGCCAGCGCTTCCAGCGGCGGGTCGGCCTGCCCGTCGAGCGGTACCTGGGGATCGAAGAGAGCGGCGAGGAGATGAACGAGGTGCCTTCGTGAAGCGGCCAGCCCCTAGAACGGCACCCGCGGTCCGATCTTGACGCTCGCACCCAAGGTGAAGAACTTGTCCATTCCGGCTTCCCGCGTCGGATCGTAGTCGTAGCCGGCGTCCAGCGAGAAGTCGAACCAGCGCCAGCGATAGCTCAGCGCCACGCCGGCTTCGGCGCCGATGTCCCTGGCCTTGCCGATCATGGTCGGGCCGCCGAAGAACGAGAGGCTCGCGCCGCCCGGCTTGCCCGGATCCAATCGCAGGCCGGCGAGCACGGAGGTCACCGTGCTCGGCCCGGACGGCAGCGCGCCGGGCTCGCCGGTGGTCGACTCGCCGATGAGCCCGAAGCCGATGCCGAGCGAGGGATGGAAGATCCCCAGCACCGGGCCGCGCTTCTCCAGTCCGAGATACAGGCGCGCGTAGTAGGTCGGCTCTCCTTTGCGCGGGAAGGCCAGGCCGCCGGAGACCCCCAGCGCCGGGACGAAAGAAGTCTCATACGTGCACTTCGACGGATCGCCTCCCGAACCCCAGGGCAAGCAGGACTCCTCGCAAGCGCTGGCAAGAGCGCCATGAATGAAAGAGAAGGGAGACCGCTCCGTCAGATGCACGACCTCATGGAGAATCGTCGATGCCAGCGGACCGCAGCTCGCCACGTCCAAACTCGACGCAAAGACGTTCACCGTTTGAGTGAAGTATCTCCAGGCCCTGCCGCAAGGCTCATCCGTGCCCTGCTCGCACTCGATGTTCAGGCCGTCGAACTGCGCCAGGATCGCATCTTTCAAGACTTGGGTCTTGACACAGTTGGTGTCCTTGACCGCCGTGAAAGCCGCCAGCGCGGCGGCCTCGACATCGGCTTTGACGAACGGCGCCACGTCGCACCCGTCCGTCTTGATCGAATAGGGATGGGCCCCCGCCGGCGCCGCGCCGCCGCCCGCCTGCCGTTGCAGCCTCGGGACGCCGTTCTGATGCAGCACATGGGTGAGCTCGTGGGCCAACAACCGCCCGCCGGCCGGCGTCTGCGGCGCGTACTGCCCCTCCCCGAACGCGACGTCCCGGCCGACGGTGAAGGCCCGCGCGCGGACCGCCCTCGCCGACTCCGCCGCCTTGGCGTCCGTGTGCACCCTCACCTGGCTGAAGTCGCGGCCGAAGCGGGACTCCATGAAGCCGCGGGTCGCCGTGTCGAGCGGCTGGCCGGGAGAACGCAAGACCTCATGAACGACCTCGGGCGCAACGGGCTCGCCGGCCTCCGTCTCATCGATCCTTTTGGTCTGCAGGTGGTCCTTCTCCCGGCAGTCCGAGCACTTGCCGCCGCAGGCGCAATCGCGCTGCAGGTGCGGCTCCGGCATGCGCATCACCTGATCCGCGACGCGGTCCGCTTCCTGCTCGTAGGCGTCTCCCGGAGGGCCGACCGTGAGCTTCGGCTGAGCGTAGAGCACCTGCCGCACCGCGCGCTTGCCGCTCGCGTGCTGGAGGTGCAGGACGGGATGTTCGGGATGATTCGGCCTGGACGCCGCAGCGGTGCCGGGCCTGAGCGCTGACCTTCTCTCGGAAGCGAAGGCTCGCATGCATCTATGCTACACGACGCGGTGAGGTCGGGTGTGGTACAATCCGCCAGACCGGGGAAGCGTGCGGCAACACGCCCTCCGGGAAAGCTACTCCGTCGCCTCAGGCGTGGGCGCCGGGGTGGGGGATTCCGGGGTCGGACCCTCGGGCTGTGAAGCTCGAGACCGGCCCCGGAACGGTTTTAGCCCGCCGCGATCGCCAGCGCGTCCATTTCCTCTTCGCCGCCCCCGTTGCCGTTCCTCAGCACGAAGCCGGAGTGGTCGAGGCCCATGACGCGGAAGATGTGGTCGCGTAGCCGGCGGCAGGCCGGATCGTCGAGGTCGCGGGGCCGGGGAACCTCGACGGTGACGATGTCGCGGATGCGGGACGGGCGCTTGCCCATCACCACGACGCGGTCGGCGAGCTGCACGGCTTCCTCGACGTCGTGGGTGACGAAGAGCACCGTCTTGCGCTCGCGCTGCCAGATCTGCATCAGCTCGGAACGCAGCCGCATGCGGGTGAGGTAGTCGAGAGCGCCGAACGGCTCGTCCATGAACAGCACGTCGGGCTCGGCAGCCAGCGCGCGGGCGATCTCGACCCGCTGCTTCATACCACCCGAGAGCTCCCGCGGGAAGGCCTTGCCGAAGCCCGTCAGGCCCACCATCTCGATGTAGTGCGCGACGAGCTTCTTCTTCTCTTCCGGATCCTGCCGCTTGACGCCGAAGCCGACGTTGTCCTCGACGGTCAGCCAGGGGAAGACCGCGTTCTCCTGGAAGATGAAGATGTGCCGCGGGTCGGGCTCCGTCACCCGCTTGTCGTCGATGCGGATGTCGCCCCGCGTCGCCTGCAGAAACCCGCCCGCGATGTTGAGCAGCGTCGACTTGCCGCAACCGGAGGGCCCCACGAGGCAGACGAACTCGCCGTCGAGCACGTCGAGCTGAATGTCCTCCAGGACGTCGACGGACTTCTGGTCCTTGGCCTGGAAGGTCATCCACAAGTCGCGAACGACGATCTTGACGCGGGCTCCCTGGTTGCCGTTGGCTTGCGGGCTCTTCACCATGAACATCGATCTCCCCTCCATCGTAACTCAGCATGAAAAATGACGAGAACGCGTTGGCAATCCGTCACCGGCTCAGGCCCCAGCGGACCTCGTCCAAGCCCTCCATGCGGCGCACCAGCCAGTCGAGGCCGAGGCCGATGAGGCCGATCATCGCCATGCCCGCCACCACCAGGTCGTAACGCTTGCCGGCGTTGCGGGCATCGATGATGAGGTACCCGAGCCCGGAGTTGACGGCGATCATCTCGGCCGCCACCACGACCAGCCAGGCGACGCCGAGGGCGAGGCGCAGGCCGGTGAGGATCTGCGGCAGAGCCGCCGGGAAGACCACTTTCCTGAACAGCTCGAGCCCGCGGATGCCGAAGTTGCGGGCCGCCCGGATGTAGGCGAGATGGATGTTCTGCACCGCGGCCATGGCGGCGGTGGTGATGGGGAACAGGCTCGCCAGGAAGATCAGGAAGATGGGCGCCACGTCGCTGACGCCGAACCACAGAATGGCCACCGGAATCCAGGCGATCGGCGAGATCGGCCGCAGCACTTGGAGGGCCGGATTGAAGGCCAGGCGGGCGCGGCCGAACCAGCCCATGAGCAGGCCCGCCGGGATGCCGACGAAGACCGCCAGCAGGTAGCCCGAGCTGACCCGGAACAGCGAGGCCACGATGTATTTCAGCAGCACGCCCTTGCGTGCCAGCTCCACCGTGCCGGTCACCACCTCTCCCGGAGTGGGAAAGATGTCGGTGCCCGACCAGCGGACGGCGAAATGCCAGCCGGCGATGAACAGGATGGCGACGGCGACCGGCAGCAGGACGGATTCGATCTTGGATCTCATATCTCCCCCATCGTCAGGCGATCAGAAAGCAGGCGGCGTTACGGACCCGACTCCCAGACATAAGGACCGGCCCCGGTGGTGTTCTCCGAGAAGCGCGTGTCCGCGTACTCCTCGAAAGCGATGGGCCCCTTGAGGATGCCCGCCTCCTGGGCGAGCTGCGCCATGTACTCGAACTCCTGCTTCGCCAGCCGCAGGTTGCCGTAGGTGACGCGGTCCGGCGGCTTGCTGAGCACGAAGCGGAGCAGGCGCGGGTTCTGGTTGTAATACTGGGTGGCTACGGCATCGGCCGCCTTCATCCGGTGCTCCATGCCGCCTTCGAGCCACAAGCCGCTCCTGGCGATGCCCGTCACCAGATCCTGCACCTTGTCCGGATGCTCCTTCATGAAGCTCTCGTTGACCACCATGACGCAGGAGATGAAGTTGGGCCAGAGCTGTTTCGCCTGGTAGAGCACGCGGCCGTAGCCGTCGAGCTCCGTCTGGCCCATGAAGGGCTCGCCGGAGATGATGGCGTCCACAGCCTTGGCGTAGAGGGCTGCGGGCATGTCGGGCGGCGGCATCTCCACCAGCTCGATGTCCTTCTGGGTCATGCCGCGGTCCTTCAGCGCCTTGAAGATCATCAGGTACTGGTTGGAGAAGCGGTTGGGAACGGCAACCCGCTTGCCGCGCAGGTCTTCGAATTGATGGATGCCCGAGTCCTTGTGCACCATGAGGGCGGAGCCGTCGCGGTGCCCGAGAAAAACGATCTTCACCGGCACGCCCTGCTGGCGCAGCGCCATGGCCATCGGCGCCAACATGAAGGTCGCCGGGGTCTGCCCCGAGATGTGAGCCTCTTTCAGCTCCGGCCAGCCTGAGAACCTCACGGGTTCAAACAGCCCCTTGCCGTTCAGGTTCTTGCGAATCCAATCGGAGACGGGGCAGGTGAGGTGTCAGGTGACGGGGAGGAAGCCGACGCGAAAACGGGCCTCCTCCGTCACTCCTTTCTTGAGGCCGAGGGCGCGCAGCGGATCGAACTTCAGATTCAACCACGCGTGAGTGACGCCGAGCGCGACAGCGACTCCGAGCGCGCCCAAGGCGATCTTGGTCAGCTTCGACATGAATCCCCCATCCAAGACACACGACATGATACGCCGATGGTCGGCGTGGCGATCTCTCGCCGGATTCCCTCAAAAACGTTGTTGTATAGGTGCGTGAGATAGGGAAAAGCGGGACAGCCCGTCCCTTGCATCCTGTCACGATAGAATCGCCGAACGACACTTCTCCCGTTTCTCCGAGAAGACGGAAGGCGCGGTCGCCTACGCCTGGAACGGGAGGTGAACCGCGGCCCGGTGGGAGGTGAGGGCCTAGAACTGCACGTTCCGGATGAAGAACGCCGTCACGTCCACCTTCTTCGACACCAGGTCGGCGGCCATCTCCGGAGTCAGCACGAACTGTCCGGCCCGCTCGCGCTCGGGGGTGGTCATCAGCAGCTCGAAGGCAGCCACCCGATTCGGGAAGACCTCGCGGATGTGCAGCAGCGCGTTGGCCGCGGTGGTGAGCGTCTTGAAGACGGAGCCCTCGGAGTTGGTGGTGATCTCGAGCAGCGGGTGGTCCGCCCGGGTCCCCTCGTAGATCTCCAGCTCTTCGGTCCCCTGGCCGTGGAAGAACTGTTGCATCTCGGCGGTGATGTCGGCGTGCGGGTAGGGCTTGCGGGCCAGAGTGCCGAGATCGAGAAAGCCCGCTTTGGTCTTGGCGATGCCCCCGGGGCTGACAGCGGTTTTCTCCCGCCGGTTCCCCGGCAGCTCGCGCGGCGCCGCTTCCTTGGTCTTGATCAGGTCGGCCAGGGTCTTGTCCTTCTTGACCTCCGTGGGCGCCGTCCCGATGTCCTGCGGAGTTCCCGGCAGCACGACGGCGCCGCCGTACCCCTCCTTGTTGGCTTGCTCCGTACGTTTGACGTCGATCTGGGAGGCGGGCACGAACGTCTGGGTGCCGTTGAGCTGGATGATGATCGCCCGGCCGTTCTCGATCTTGTACTTCTGTTTGGCGACGATCCGGGAGCCGTCCTTGAGATAGATCGTGTACCCGGCGGCGAACAAGGAGGCCGCTGCCAGCAGGGCGAACAGCGCGAGGATCGCCGGACGCAGGATGCGCGAGTGCCGCATGGTGTATCTCCTAATGCCTTGCAAAGGCGGCCAGCCCTTTCGCCGGGGCTGAGCCATTCCTCCCTCCATGATACCCTCTCCAGCCGTGAAAGGCCCCGCCCATCAGCCTGGAATCCTGCTGCTCGAGGACGGCACGGTGTTCGAAGGGGACGCCGTGTCGCCGGGCACCCGGTTCGGCGAGGTGGTCTTCAACACCTCGATGACCGGTTATCAGGAGGTGCTCACCGATCCCTCCTACCGCGGCCAGATCGTGGTGATGACCCAGCCGCACATCGGCAACTACGGCACCACGCCCGAGGTGGCCGAGTCGAGCCGCCCCTGGGTGGAGGGATTCATCGCCCGCCAGTTCACCCTTCGCCCCTCGGGGCGCGAAGGCGATGAGAGCCTGGTCTCCTACCTGCGGCGCTTCGCCGTGCCGGCCTTGCAGGGGCTGGACACGCGCGCCCTGGTGCGGCGGCTGCGGGAGCGGGGAGCGCTGCGCGGCGTGCTGACCACCGAGAGGTCCGACGTCGAACGCCTCGCCGCCGAGCTGGCCGACTTCCCGACGATGGAGGGCCGAGCGCTGGTCGACGAGGTGACCTGTGCCGAGCCGTACGAGATCCCGGCGGCGGGGGAGGAGCGCCGCCATCTGGCCGTCTACGACTTCGGTGTGAAGGCGAACATCCTCCGCTCGCTGGCCGAGCGGGGAGCGCGCCTGACGGTGCTGCCCGCCCGCACGCCGGCGAGCGACGTGCTGGGGCTCGGCGTGGACGGCGTCGTGCTCTCGAACGGGCCGGGCGATCCCGAGCCGCTGACGGGAATCATCGAGACGGTGCGCGAGCTGCTCGCCTCGCAGGTGCCCGTCTTCGGCATCTGCCTGGGGCACCAGCTCCTGGGGCTCGCCCTGGGCGGGCGGACGTTCAAGCTCAAGTTCGGCCACCATGGAGGGAACCAGCCGGTGCGCGATCTGCCTACCGGGAAGGTGGCGATCACCAGCCAGAACCACGGTTTCGCCGTCGATCCCGACTCGCTGCCCGCCTCCTGCGCCGTTACCCAGGTGAACCTGAACGACGGCACGGTCGAGGGCTTCGCGGTCTCCGACCGGCCGGTCTATTCGGTGCAGTACCACCCGGAAGCCGCGCCGGGCCCGCACGACGCCTCGATTCTCTTCGACCGCTTCCTGGCAGCGGCGACGCGGCGATGAGGCCTGAGGCCGATCCCGCCGGCCTCGATCACCTGGACGCCGTCTGCGCCGCCGGGCCCCTCACTCCCCCGGCCCCTCTCTCCCGCCTCACACCCGCCCACCGGGAGAGAGGGGAGACTGAAAAAACAACGACAAAATTCGCTTTTGTAGTCTCCCTCCTCTCCCGGAAGGGTGGGCGTGAGGCGGGAGAGGAGGGCCGGGGAGGTGAGGGGCTCCGGCGGCACCGATGACGGAACCAAGCCCGCCCCCCGCCGAATCGGCGCTCACCGGCCCGCTCCCCTGGGTGATCGCCTGGCGCTTCCTGCGCGGGCGGCGCAGCCGGCTGCTCGACGGCACGGCGCGGGCGGCGCTTCTCTCGACGGCTCTGGGCGTGACGGCGATGGTTATCGCCATGGCGCTGATGACCGGCTATCGGGAGGATCTCCAGGGCAAGCTGGTGCGGGGCAATGCCGCGGTGATCGCCTATCCGGTCGGCGGTGAATCGGGCGCGCTCGCCGCCGGCAAGCGCCGGGCGCTGCTGGCCATCCCGGGAGTCGAGAAGATCGGCCTGGTGGCCTACGGCCAGGGCTCACTCTCCAGCGCCGCCCGGCCGGACGGCCTGGAGGTGGTCCTGCGCGGCGTCGACCCGGGCGGCGGACAGCTCGCGGCCACAGCCGAGCAGCTCCGGCCGTCGCCGGAAGGCATTCCATCGGCCGTGCTGGGCAAGGACCTGGCGGAGAAGCTCGCCGCGCGGCCGGGGGACGTGCTCCGCCTGGTCGCTCTGGGTTTTCAGGACGGCCGGCCGCGGTTCCGTTATCAGAGCCTGCGCATCTCCGGCACCTTCGCCACCGGCTTCGCCGAGTTCGACCGCAGTTGGGTGCTGCTCGATCGCCCCCTGGTCGAGCGGCTGATGGGCGGCGAGACCGCCATGGACCTGCTGGAGTTCACGGTCACCGATCCCGACAAGGCGCCACGCATCGCCGAGGCGGCCACCCGCGTCCTGGAACCCGACTTCGTGGTGACCGACTGGCGGCAGCTCAACCGCGAGCTGTTCACCGCCTTGAAGATCCAGCAGATCGTCCTCTTCCTGGTGTTGGGCCTGATCGTGCTCGTCTCGACCTTCAACGTCGCCTCGACGCTGGTGGTGTTGGTGCGGGAGCGGATGCGCGACATCGGCCTGCTGGGAGCGCTGGGGTTGCGGGCCGGCAAGCTGCGGCTCGTCTTCCTGATCTACGGGGGATTTTTGGGCGCCTTCGGCACGCTCCTCGGCGTGCTCGCCGGCTGGGGGATCTGCTGGGTGCTCACCACCTTCGAGCTGATCCGCTTCGACGCCGAGGTGGCGGCCATCTACTTCATCAGCTCCGTCCCCTTCCACATCGAGGCCCGCGACCTGCTGGCCGTGGTGGGCTTCGCCCTGCTGGTGACCCTGATCGCCTGTTTCCTCCCAGCTTGGCGGGCGGCACGGGTGGATCCCTCCTCGGCACTGCGGTACGAGTAGGCGCGGACCAACAAAATTCCTCTCCGGATATATAGAGGAAGCGTCTCGACCCACAAAGTTAAGGATTTTTTGCATAGAGAAGGACAAACTCTATACAGAGTTGGAGGAAGCTTATATATAATAGCTCCAACATTGCCCTCCGCAGAGGCATTTTTATACAGAGATCGAGGAATTTTGTATAGAAATGCTCTCCCAGAGCCCAATGGGCAAGCTTTTTTATATGGATTTCGAGGAAATTTGCTGGAGCAGAGGCGTTTTTTATACAGAAACTCGAAGAATTGTATAGGAAAGGAGTTCCGTTGGGCGCCGCGGAACGGCCGTTGGGGAACAAAATCGGCCCGGAGCCCATGATTTGGCTGATCGCGGGGTCGGTCGACGCAGCGCGCGCCGCCGGCTTACGCCGACACGCTCTCGTTGCGCTCGCCGCCGGCTTACGCCGACACGCTCTCGTTGCGCTCGCCGGACATGATCCGCCAGCCGATCACTTTCTCGTCGATCTCGCGCAGGCGGTTGGCGACGAGGCGGCAGAGGAGCTGAAGGAACTCGAGGGCGGCGTGGGGATCCATGGCGAGCACCTCGCGGACCGTCCCCTGATCGAGGGCGAGCACGGTCAGCGGGCCGCCGTGGGCGCGGGCGTCCGCGGAGCGCGGCTCGCCGTCGATCAGCGACATCTCGCCGAAGAAATCGCCCCGCTCCAGGATGGCGAGCGCTTCCTCGCCAGCGCCGGGAATGTATTTGGAGATCATCACCCGGCCTTCGAGGATGATGTACATCTCCGAGCCTTCGTCCCCCTCCTGGAACAGCGAGGCGCCGGGTGTGAAGCGCTTCTCGCGGGAGAAGGTGGCGAGCGTGATCAGCTCCCGCCGCGAGAGCCCCTGCTCGCGGAACAGGCGGATCTTGTCCGAAGGTTCCACCTTGACCGCCGCGGCCGCTCCCGACGGCTGCTTGCGCAGGCGCAGGAAGTTCTCGGGGACGTCGGAGGAGAAAAATGTCTTGAGCTGGTCGTTGGTGGCGCGCAGCTTGCGGGCGAGGCTGTGCCAGAGCGACCAGTAGATCTGCACGCCCATCTCCGGCGAGCTCTCGATGAGGTTGTCGAGCGTTTGGGCTTCGAGCCGGAAGACCTGGCTCGGAGCCGCGGCGAGGGCGTCGGAGTTGCGCTCCTGCCCGGTGATGAAACCGGCCTCGCCGAAGAAGTCGCCCGGCTCGACCACGCCGAGCGCGAACGTGCCATACGAGGTGGTGCGCTGAACGGTGATCTCCCCCCGTTCCAGCACGTAGAGATCGCGGCCCTGGGTGCGGTGGCCGAAGATCAGGCTGCCTACGTCGTGGATCTCTTCCCGCGCCGCCTGGGTGAGGCGGAAGATCTGCTCGTCGGAGAAGTGGGCGAGCGGCCGCAGGCGCCGCAGGCGCGAGGCCATGTCGAGCTGGCTGCCGGTCTCGCGAACCTTCGGCACCGGCGCGGTGAGGGAGATATTGGCTCCGGGAAGCCCCCCTTGCTCGAGGAAGCGCTCGCGATGCCACTCCAGCCGTTCGAAGGCCGTGTGCACCAGCTCCTGGCGCTCGCGGAAAACTCGCGACAGCTCGCGGTTGCCCCAGCCGAGGATCTGCTTCAGGGTCTGAATCCGGCGCCGCAGCCGCCGCACCCCTTCCTCGTCGCCGTCGTTGAGCAGCAGGAAGGCGTGCACCGTGGCGCCCAGGGCCGCCTCGAACTGCTTGCGCTCGTACTCGGCCCGGCCCAGGCTCTCGGCGGTCTCCCGGTCGAACGGGTTGTACCGCAGCGCCTGAGTGAGCTGCTCGACGGCGCCGTCGAAATCGCGGCGGCGGAAGAGCAGCCGGCCGTGCAGCTTGTGGTTCGAAGGGTTGGCCAGGTCCTTGGCCCTGGCCACGTCGATGCATTCGATGGCCCGCGCGTTCTCCCCCTTCTCAGCGTAGAGGTGGGCGAGGCCGAGGAAGTGGGCGGCGTCGATGGCGTTGCGCCGGAACCCTTCGCGCAGCACGTCCCGCAGACTGCGCGAGGCGCCGCCGTGCTGCTGCTGCTGCTGCTTCCGGACCTCGGCAAGGCCCAGCTTGACGCTCAGGTTCTTGGGTTCCAGACGGAGGGCCAGGAGGAGAAGGTCCGCAGCTTCCTCGTACCGCCCGCTATCGGAGAAGCGCCGGGCCAGATCGGTCAGCTCCTGGATCTCCCAGCCGGCGGGGCTTTGCGGGTTGCTCATCGCAGCTCTTCCTTATGAGGCAAGGTGGCAGTGTAGCATGCCGGCCGGACCGTTGAGCCAGAGGTCTTTTTAATATACATTCGGCTATGCAATCTGCCGCAAGGAGGCCCGGCTTTCACCGGGGAGGTATTTGTTATGGCGGTGAATACCGTGACGGACATGTTGAGGAGTGGCATCGAGAGCTGCCGGAGGGGAGACTGGAACGAAGGGCTCCGCAACCTCGGCAGGATCGCGGCGATGGGCGAGGAGGCGGGAACCCTCCCCGGAATCTTCTACTCCTATCTGGGCTACGGCATCGCACGCAAGGAAAAGCGGATCCAGGAAGGTCTGAAGCTCTGCCAGCATTCGATCGAGGTGGAGTTCTTTCAAGCCGAGAACTATCTGAATCTGGCCCGCACCCATCTGTTGGCGAAGGATCGAAAGGCTGCGGTCAAGGCCGTCCGCGCCGGGCTCAAGATCGACCGCAGCAACCGGGAGCTGTTGGCGCTCTACCGGGAGCTGGGAATCCGGAGCCGGCCGGTGCTGCCCTTTCTCTCACGCGGCAATCTGCTGAACCAGCTCCTGGGCCGCCTCCGCCACGCGTGGAAGGGGGATAAGTAGGCCCTCACTCCCCTAACCCCTCTCTCTCCCAAAGGGCTAGAGGAGGGCCGGGGAGGTGAGGGCTTCGAAGCGCAGACCGATAAAATTCCGGGACGTTCTGGCGGAGGCCGGGCCGGTGAGGGCTTGCGGGCAGGCCGGTGCTCAAAAAAAGGATTTCCCCCTCGCCCACTTGGAGCGAGGGGGAATCCGTGGAGAAGCGCGTACCGTCTGCGAAGCTCAGGGAGCGCCGGTCGCTGTCGCGCCGGCTCCGCCCCGCATGTCGTCGAACACGATGCCGAGGTTCTCCGCACCGCTGTCCCGGCACAGATCCATAAAGTCCGCGACCTTGTCGTACTGCAGCTCGCCGTCGGCGGCGAAGAACACCACCTTGCTCTGCCGCCCGGTGAGCGCGTCCTTGAGCCTGCCGCCGAAATCGGCCAGGGGGATCCTGGTCGTGTTGATGTAGGTCTGCCCCTGGGCGTCCATCCGCACGATGATCTGGTCTTCCTGCGTCGGCGGCGGCGCTGAGGTCTGGACCTTGGGCGGCACCTGCACGGGATAGCCCATCTGCAGCAGGGGCACCGAGATCATGAAGATGATCAGCAGCACCAGGATCACGTCGACCATCGGCGTGATGTTGATGTCGCTTTTGAGGCTGCCCTGCGCGCCAAGATTCATTGCCATGGCGTTGACTCCTTCGGCGAGGCGCTCAAGCGCCGCCTGTCTTTTCCTTGGTGGTGACGACGCCGACGCGGCTGAAGCCGGCTTCGTTGACCATCTGCATCAGCTTTCGCACCTGCTTGTACTTGAGCCGCCGGTCGGCCTTGATGACGACGTCCTTGTCGGGCGAGGAGCTGTGAGTATCCTCGAGCTGGGCCTTGAGGTTCTCGTCGGGGACCCAGTTCTGCCCGATGAAGACGCTGCCGTCCTGCTTCATGGCCAGAGTGAGCTGCTTCTGGTTCTCCGGGATCTTGTCCGGCTTCAGCGTCTCCGGCAGCGCCACGTCGACTCCGGTCTGGAGCAGCGGCGTGACCACCATGAAGATGATCAGCAGCACCAAGCAGACGTCGACCAAGGGAGTGACGTTGATGTCGCTCTTCACTCCATGGACGAGATCGGGCTTGTTGTGCTTAGGCAGCATGCTTGCTCCTCTGCCGCTTCATGAAGAAGTCGACCAGCTCGGAGGAGGAGTTCGACATCTCGATCTGCAGCCGCTCGAGCTTGTTGGTGAAGAAGTTGAACATCCAGGCCGCCGGGATGGCGACGCCGAGACCGAAGGCGGTGGCGACGAGGGCCTCGGAGATACCGGCGGACACGGCGCCGAGGCCGCCCGAGCCGGTCATGGCGATGCCGTGGAAGGCGTTGATGATGCCGATCACGGTGCCGAAGAGGCCGATGAAGGGGGTGATGGTGGCGATGGTGGCCAGCGAGCCGATGCCGCGCTTCATGTCGGAGGTGGTGAGCAGCGTGGCGCGCTCGACGGCGCGGGTGGCCGCCTCGACGACCTCGACCTCGGACAGCGGGCTGGTCTGGCTCTCATACTGGAAGGCTTGCAGGCCGGCGGCCACGACGCGGGCCAGGTGGCTCTGGGGGTACTTCATCGCGGCATCGATGGCGGCCTGCGGCCGGTCGTTCTTCAGGTGCTCGGTGGCCTGCTTGGCGAACATCAGCGACTGCTTGCGCGCCTTGGCGAACACGATCAGGCGCTCGACGCAGACGTACAGCGACCAGATGGACAGAACGATGAGAATGATGATCACCCCCTTGTTGAGGATGGTCATGTTCTCCCACAGGGTCAGGGGATTCAGATCCATGCGCTTCTCCTTTTGTCTGAAAGCCTAGGCGCTCACTGCACCTGGAAGTTGACCGTCAACACGTAATAGACCTTCACCGGCCGTCCCTCGAGCATCGCCGGCTTGAACTTCCACCGCTGGACGGCATCGACGGCGGCCTTGTCGAGCCCCATGGGCAGGCCCTTGAGGACGCGCACGTTGGTGACGTTGCCGCCGGTGTCGATGATCGCCTCGACGATCACCGTGCCGGTGACGCGGGCGCGGCGGGCGAGCTCGGTGTAGACCGGCTTGATCTGGTTGATGATCTCCGGCCGGCTGACCGCGCCGCCGACGCGCAGCGGCGCTTCGTCGACCACGCCGCCCGGCACGCCGCCCGGAGTGCCGCCGACGACGCCGCCGACCACTCCGCCGACGACGCCTCCCACGACGCCGCCGACGACGCCGCCTTCAACGCCGCCTTCGACACCGCCCTCGACGGCCGTCTCAGGCACGGTGGACGGCTCCGGCACCTTCTCGGGAATCACCACCGGCTGCACCGGCTCGGTCGGCATGGGGACCTTCGGGATCTCCTTCACCGTCGGCGTGGGCGCGGCCTTCGGCGGCGGCGGAGGAGGCGGCGGCGGGGGCGGCGGCGGCGCGGCGCTGATGAACACCACGTTGATCGGCGGCTCCGCCACCTCGGGCACGTTCCAGTACTGGGCGAACAGCAGCGCGCCGCCGGCGATGATGTGGATGGCCAGCGCCACCGGCATGAGCCACCACCGCACGCCGCGCTTGTGGACGGTGTCGAGATCGATCAGAGAGTTTTCAAACATGATTTCACCACCTATAGGCCTTAGGTGTTAGCGGGGGCCTGCGCCTGGGCCTTCTTGCGCAGCTCGTTGTATTTCCTCAGCCATTCTTCGGCGATCTGCACGTCTTCCACCCGCTTGGCGGGGTCAATCTCGAGAGACGCCTTCTGCCGGTAGAGAAGGCCGTAGTAGACCATCGCTTCGGCGTAATCCGGCTTGATCTCGAGCGCCTTCTTGATGGCGTCCATCCCCATGTCCACCAGCCGGCCGCGGCTCTCGTAGTCCAGGGTCCCCGGATCGTGGAAGACCTTGTCCCACGCCGAGACGCCGATCGAGTAGAGGGCCTGGGCCCGCTCCTGGCCCTGGAGCTGGTTTGCCAGCTCGAAGGCCTTGTCCAGCCGTCCGGACTGGGTGAGAATGGTGACCTTGGCCCGCTGCAGGTTCGCCGCCTGCTCCGGCTTTTCCTGAATCCGCCGGTCGATGAAGGCGATCGCCTCGTCGAACTTCTTGGCGTTGACATAGGTCGACATCAGGTATTCGGGGATCTTTTCATCATCGGGATAGTCGGCGAGATACTTCTCGAACGCGTCGATCGCGGTGGTGGCGTACTCGACGTTTCTCGGGCTCTCGTCGCCCGGACGGTAGAGGGCGAGAGCCGAGAGCCCCACCGAGCGCCAGGCGAAGGTCGCGTCGGGATCGAGCTCCAGCCCCTTCTGGTAGGCGTCGAGCGCTTTCGAATACTGCTCCTGTTGATAATAGGAGTTGCCCTTCTTCAGGTCCGCCCGCGCCTGGACCTTGCCGCAGCCTAGGGCCGGCAAGATCAGAAGGGCCGCCACGGGAAGGATCAAAAGTCTCTGCATAGTCACCTCTCTCCACCTCTTAGAAGGGGGGAGCTCGAAAAGAGTTCCCGGAAAAATTCGGCCCGATCGAAGGGAGGCTTTCGGGGGGTCTCAAACCCGCGGGCAAACCCCCCCCTCGGTGGTGCCAATGCAACAGTTATACCGGCCCCAGCAATTCCGGCAGGCCCCTGCACCGGCCTTCCGGGTTCCTCTGTGCTACACCTCGGCCGCGGCAGCCGCGGGCAGCGAGTCCTGCTCCCCGCGCGAGACGACCACCGCCGCGGCCAGATCGCCGCTGACGTTCAGCGTTGTACGGCACATATCGAGAAAGCGATCGACGCCGAGGATCAGTCCGATCCCCTCGGCGGGAATGCCCACCAGACCCAGAATCATCGCCACCACCGGGATCGATCCCGCCGGCACTCCGGCCGTGCCGACGCCGCCCAGGATGCAGATGACGACCACCGTCAACTGTTGCGTCAAGGTGAGCGGCACGCCGTAGAACTGGGCGAGGAAGAGAACGGTCACGCCTTCGAACAGGGCGGTGCCGTTCTGGTTCATCGTGGCGCCGATGGTCAGCACGAAGCGGCTGACGTTCGGCGGCAGCCGGAGCTCCTCCTCGGCCACCCGCAACGCCGTCGGCAGCGTCGCGTTGCTGGAGGCGGTGGAGAAGGCCGTGACCATCGCCTCCTGAATGCCGCGGAAGAAGGTCCACGGGCTCATTCCGCCCAGCAGCTTGACGGCCAGCGAGTAGACGACGAACTGGTGGATGGCGAGGGCCAGCAGCACGACGCCGACGTAACGGGCGAGCTGCCCGAGCACCTCGTAACCGAGCTGCGCCGTGAGGTTGAAGAGCAGGGCCGCCACGCCGAGCGGCGCGAAGGCGATCACCATGTCGATGAGCCGCATGCTGACGTCGAAGAGGCCCTCGACCGCTTCCTGGAAACGCAGAGCGGCGGGGGTGCGGGTCAGGGCGAGGCCCAGGCCCACCATCAGCGAGAAGAACATGACGCCCAAGAAGTCGCCTTCGGCGGCGGCCTTGACCGGGTTGCGCGGCACGATCTCGACGAGCAGGTCGACCGGGCTTTTCTCTTCCGGCGGGGCCGCGGAGGCCGGCGCTGCGGAAGGCGCGGCGGTCTTCTGCAGGGCGCTGGCGGCGAGGCGCGCCTTGAGGCCGGGAGAGAGCCCCTCGCCCGGCCGGAAGACGTTGACCAGCGTCACGCCGAGGAGCACGGCGATGGCCGAGACCACCACGGTGTAGGCGAGGGCCTTGAAGCCGACCCGCCCCAGGTGCCGCGGATCGCCCATGCCGGCCACCCCCAGCACCAGGGCCGAGAAGATCAGCGGGATCACCAGCATGAAGAGGAGGCGCAGGAAGATCTGCCCGATCGGCAGGGTGACGTACCGGATGAAGGCGGCGAGGCGAGCATCGTCGCCCAGGAGAAAGTGAGCGAGCACTCCCCCGGCGACGCCGATGAGGCCGCCGATCAGGATCTTGGTATGGAGCGGCAGTTTCCTGGCCATGAGGCGGGGCGAAATCCTAGAGGAAAACGCCCGCGGATGCCAAATCATGGCGGTAGGGCGGCGAAAATAGGCCGGTGCGGAAGCGCCGGCCGGGGAGATGAGGCTTCTCAGGGCACCTGCAGGGCAGGCGCTCTCGCCCGGCTCAGGATCGGACCGCGGTCACATCTCGCACTGGTAGCAGCAATCCCGATGGAACGTCGAGTACGGCCCGGTCTGGCCCTCGCACCACTGGAAGCCGTAGCAATCCCTATAGCAGGTGCCGCAGTACTGCGTCTTCTCCGCGTCGGCGAAGTAGTCGGTCCAGGTTTCCCACGCGCAGCAGACCGCGTAGGCCGGCTTCGGCACCATCAGGAAGGAGGCGACGAGCATCAACAGGGCGAGGGCCAGCTTGCTACAGGGAGTGAAGCGGAGCACTCTCATGGAGGTTCCTCCTTGCGCGCGTTAGTGACTGCGCGCTCTTCGTAAAAGAAGGTGCCGCGGGCGGCCCTCGATGAGACACGGCCCGCGATGAGCCGTTGCGCCCTTCCCCCCGCCCGTGTCAGACTCCGCCCGCACATTCCACCAGAGAGAGAGGCCCTGCTTGCTGCGAGGCATCTTCCAGACCAAGAAGCTCGACGACATCATGGCGGCGGCCGAGAGCGGGACCTCGCTGCGCCGCGAGCTGGGAGCGTTGCAGGTGACGCTGCTGGGGATCGGCGCCATCGTCGGCGCCGGCATCTTCGCCACCGTCGGCACCGCCGCGGCCGGCGACGCCGTCCGTCCCGGCGCGGGACCTTCGCTGATGCTCTCCTTCGTGCTGACGGCGGTCGTCTGCGCCTTCACCGCCCTCTGCTATGCCGAGTTCGCGGCCCTGGTGCCCATCTCCGGGTCGGCCTACACCTACTCCTACGCCACGCTGGGCGAGCTGGTGGCCTGGATCATCGGCTGGGACCTGATCATCGAGTACGCGGTGGGCAACGTGGCGGTGGCCATCAGTTGGGCCAACTACTTCCGCACGCTGCTCGCCAGCGTCGGCATCAACTTTCCCCAGTGGCTGGCCACCGACTACCGGACGGCGGCCAAGATTCCGGGCCTCTATGAAGCCGCGCCGCATCTGTTCGGCGTACCGATCGTCTTCAATCTGCTGGCTTTCCTCATCGTCGCTCTGATCACCATCGTCCTGGTCCTCGGCATCCGCGAGTCGGCCCGCTTCAACGCCGGCATGGTGATGGTGAAGATCCTGGTCCTGCTGTTCTTCGTGGTGGTGGCCCTCAAGTACGTCACCCCGACGCAGATGGCGGCCAACTGGCACCCGTTCCAGCCCAACGGCTGGAAGGGCACGTTCACCGGCGCGGCGGTCGTCTTCTTCGCCTACATCGGCTTCGACGCCGTCTCGACAGTGGCCGAGGAGACGCGCCATCCAGAGCGGAACCTGCCGATCGGCATCATCGCCTCGCTCGTCATCTGCACGCTGCTCTACGTCGGCGTGGCGGCGGTGTTCACCGGCATCCTGCCTTATGGCGAGCTGGTGCGCCGGCTCGCCACCGAGCAGGCCGAGCCCCTCACCATGGCCCTCGACCACGTGGCGCCCGACCAGACCTGGGCCACCGGCCTCGTGGCCCTGGGGTCGGTCATCGCCCACACCGCCGTGCTCCTCGTCTTCCAGCTCGGCCAGCCGCGCATCTTCTTTTCCATGGCCCGTGACGGCCTGCTTCCCAAGTCGTTCGCCCGCGTCCACCCGCGGTTCCGCACGCCGCACGTCACGACCATCCTTACCGGCGTGGCGGTAGGCGGGGTGGCGGCCTTTGCCAGCATCGACGAGATGGTGGACCTGACGAACATCGGCACCCTGTTCGCCTTCGTGCTGGTGTGCATCGGCGTGCCCATTCTGCGCTACACGGACCCCAACCGGCCGCGGCCCTTCCGGGTGCCGTTGGGGCCGTACCTGCTGCCGCTGCTGGGAGTGGCTTCCTGCCTGTTCCTGATGTTTTATCTGCCGCCGGCCTCGTGGTGGCGGTTCATCGGCTGGCTGGTTCTCGGGTTCTCGATCTACAGCGCCTTCGGCTATAGCCGCAGCACGATCGGGCAGCGGATGGGCCGCTCGAACCGCGCCTCGGGGCCGCTCAAGATGGCTTCCCTGGGGTTTCTGCTGACGGCGGCCGGGCTCTTCACCATCCCGCACAACGCGGGGCTCGGCCAGCTCCTGGCGGAGGCGAGCGACGCGGCGGCGGGCGATCACACCCGCGCCCTGGTCGGTTTGACGCTGATCGGCGTAGGCTTGATCCTGGGGATCATCGGGCTGGTGCTCGAGAGAGGCGCGCAGCGCAACGCCGCCGGCGCACCTTCGTAGAGGGAGCTATCAGATCGACGGAGGTACTCGATGAACCTGGCTCTGCTCGCATCGGGATTCCTGGTCCTCCTCGTCATCGGCTACCGCCTCTACGGCGGCTGGGTGGCGCGCCAGTTCGCCATCGACGACAGCCGGACGACGCCGGCGCACCAGGTCAACGACGGGGTCGACTTCGTCCCCACCCGCCCTTTCTACCTCTTCGCCCAGCATTTCTCGGCCATTGCCGCGGCGGGCCCCATTGCCGGGCCGATCCTCGCCTGCCTAGTCTTCGGCTGGCTGCCGTGCCTGCTGTGGATCGGCCTCGGCGTGGTGCTCATTGGCGCCGTGCACGACTTCTCCAGTCTCACCGCCTCGGTGCGGCACGGCGCCACCTCGATCGCCGAGATCACCGGCGAGCACCTGGGGCGCCGGGCCGGCCTCGCCATGATGGCCTTCATCTGGATCGCTCTGGTTTACGTCATCACCGCCTTCGCCGACATCACAGCCCGCAGCTTCGTGGTGGGCACCGAGGAGCTGCAGGCGGGCGCCCACAGCTTCCATCCCGGCGGCGCGGTGGCGGCGGCGAGCATCCTCTATCTGCTGCTCGCGGTCGTGCTGGGAATCGTCCAGAAGCTCTGGAAGCCGCCGCTGTGGCTGGTGACGGTCACCTTCGTGCCGGCGGCTTTCGCCATGGCCTGGGTGGGCACCTATCTCTCGACGCTCTTCGTCCTCGACGCCAAGACCTGGGTCATGCTGATCCTCGCCTACTGCGCCATCGCTTCGGTGGTGCCTGTCTGGGCCCTGCTGCAGCCGCGCGGCTATCTCGGCGGCTTCGTGCTCTACGCGGCGCTCGCCCTGGGCGTGATCGGCGTCTTCTTCGGCGGCTACACCATCCAACAGCCGGCGTTCAAGAGCTGGGACGCCGGCGGCATGACCGGAGCGCTCTTTCCCTTCCTCTTCGTCACCATCGCCTGCGGCGCCTGCTCAGGGTTCCACGGCCTGGTTTGCTCGGGCACCACGTCGAAGCAGGTGGACCGCGAATCGCACCTCCAGCCGGTGGGCTATGGCGCCATGCTGTGCGAGGGCTTCGTGGCCCTCATCGCGCTGGTGACGGTGATGATCGTCACCTCCGACAAGCTCACCGGGCTCGCGCCCGGCACCATCTACGGCAACGGCATCGGCGAGTTCCTCACCTTGCTGATCGGCAAGAAGAATCTTTCCTTCGCCGTCACCTTTGGCGCCATGGCCTTCTCGACCTTCGTCTTCGACACCATCGACGTCTCGACCCGCCTGGGCCGGTACCTCCTCCAGGAGCTGCTCGGCTGGCGCGGCCGGCTCGGCGCCTGGGTCGGCACGCTGGTGACGGTCGTCGTGCCGGCGCTGCTCCTCTCCTTCGCCGGCGAGGGAATGTGGCAGAAGTTCTGGACCCTCTTCGGCGCCTCGAACCAGCTCCTCGCGGCGCTGACCCTGCTCTCCATCACCATGTGGCTGCACCAGGCTCGCAAGCGGATCGCCTTCACGCTCTATCCGATGATCTTCGTGCTGACGATCACCCTGTGGGCGCTCGGCAAGCTGGTGTGGTCGAACCTGCAGGCCACCCACGGCTTCGACGTCGAGCTGCTCAACGCCCTCGCAGCGGCGATTCTGATCGTCCTCGCCCTATATCTGGCGGTGACGGCGTTGATGAAGCTGCGCGCGGAGCGCGGGGCGGGGGCGGTGCCGGTGGAGGCGTAGGCCCCTCACTCCCCCTTCCCCCTCTCTCCCGCCTCACACCCGCCCGCCGGGAGAGAGGGGGTTTTCAAAGACAAATTTGAATCAGTCTCCCTCCTCTCCCGGGGGTCGGGAGTGCGGTGGGAGAGGAGGGCTGGGGTGGTGAGGGGCCCGAGGCGGCGGACAGGCTCTGTTCGGCGATGGCTCTCGGCGTCAGGTTGACCCCCGGCCCGGCCACTGCGCCGCCGCGGCCCGGGCCATCGCCCGCTTGGAGCCGCGCACGAACCGCTGCTGCAGGAAGCGGGCGAGCGGAGAGCCGATCCGCGCCAGAGGGTGGGCCGGCCGGGAGAAGGCGTAGATGTCGTACCAGACGGAATCGTCCTCGTGGTGCCATTCGACCGTGAACCGCTCTTCCCCCCGCTCGGCGTGGTCGGGTAGCGTCCCGTAGGCGAAGCCGAAGCGGACAACGGGGCCTTCGTCGTCCACCAGATAGACGATGCGGCAGGCGTTCAGCGACCAGAAGCCGAAATGCCGGAACCGCGCCGCCACGATCAGCCCCGGCGCGAACTCGTCACCGGCGGGATGGGCGGACGACCATCCCAGGTCGAACATCTTCCAGGAGCGGATCGCGTTGACGGCGCGTGCGAAGGTGGCCCGCCCTTCGCCGAGCCGCACGCGGTTGTGGTCCACCCGATAGCCCGGCGGGGCGCCGCGCCGGGTGTTGCCGACCTCACGGTAGGAGAACGTGCGGTGGCGCTGGGCGGCGAGGAAGCTCTCGATGGTCTCCGGGTTGGGCTTGAGGAGGAAAAACACGGCGGCGAGGGAGCGTAGCATGCCGCCGCCCGGCTGACAGCCCGATAGAATGGCGGCGATGACGCGCTTTCTCTGGATCTGCCTCGGCGGCGCCGCCGGCACCGGCGCGCGCTATCTGCTCTCGGGCTGGCTGCTGCGGACGGCCGGACCGGCGTTCCCATGGGGCACGCTGGCGGTCAACGTCCTCGGCTCGTTCCTGCTCGGCCTGATCATGCAGGTGGCCGTGGCCACGGACCTCCTCTCGCCGACGCTGCGCCTGGCCCTGACCACCGGATTGATGGGCGGCTTCACCACCTACTCGACGTTCAATTACGAGACGCTCCAGTACTTCGAGCAGAGCGACTGGCTCCTCGGCTTCGCCAACGTGGCGGCGACCGTTATCGTCTGTCTGGCCGCGGGCGGTGTCGGAGTCGTAACGGGCCGGCTGCTGGCGGGGAGCTGAGACCGGCGGAGGAGATCCATCATGCGAGTCCTCGACGGCGAAGGCACGTTGGTGCGGGTGTTCATCGGCGAGAGCGATCAGTGGCATCACCGGCCGCTGGCCCTGGCGGTGGTGGAGCGCCTGCGCAAGGAGGGCTTCTCCGGCGCCACGGTCGTCCGCGGCATCGCCGGCTTCGGCGCCCGCAGCGTGCTCCACACGACGCAGCTCCTCCGCCTCTCCGAGGACCTGCCGGTGCTGATCGAGATCGTGGAGGCTAACGAGCGGGTGGAGAAGCTGCTGTCGATCCTCGACGAGATGGTCCCCGAAGGGCTGGTGACGGTCGAGAAGGTGCGGATCGTCAAGTACTCGCCGGGGACGCGGGAGCTGGACCGCTAACCTGCCGTCCGCGCGTTGCGTTGGCACGAGCAGATGCCCCGCGGAGGGGGCTCGCGCGCGCTTATCCGCACGGCTGTCGGTGTTGCGCGCTCTTCAAAACTCCGTCGTGGCGACGACCGAGAACCGCTGTCCCTGGGCGAGCTTCGCGTCATAGATCGCCTGCGCCGCGGCGTCCCGCAATTGGGCGATCTGGTGCTCGAATCCCGCAGACGCCGCGAACACGGCCGCGTTGAGGGCGAGGAAGTCCCTGTCATCGTCCCGGCGGGCATAGGGGATCCGCAGGCGCTCGCAGTCGAAAACGACCTCGCGGGCCAGGGCGAGAGCATGGTCGACGGAATGCCCGGGCAGCAGCAAGAGGAACTCGTCGCCGGCGATGCGGAAGGCCTTGCCCTGAACCTGCCGCGCCCGCGATTCGAGCCAACGGCCGACGCGAGCGAGGACGGAGTCCCCCTCGAGGTGACCGCGCTGGTCGTTGACCCAGATCATGCCGTCGACGTCGAAGAGAATGGCGGTCAAGCCGGCCGATGGGTCATCCCCGCGCAGTTCGGCCAGGGCTTCCGGCAGATCCAGATGGGTCGGCAGTCCCGTCAGCTCATCCATGGCGATCGGCGAAGATGGGGATATCGCGTCCGCGGAGCTCACGGCGCCAGGGAGCGGCACAGCTCCGCCGTTTTCTCGTCCGCCGGAAACATGCACTCGATCCGCAGCTCGTCGAGGGTGACGTCGCGCGGGGTGGCGAACGTCGTGAGGGTCGAGAAGAAGCGGAGCTCCACGTCGCCCTTGCCGAACACCGCCGTCAGCAGCGGCGGAGGCGCAGCGCCCAGCTCGCGGGTGCGCCAACGCGCCGGAACGCCGGGATATGCGAGCACCTCGTCGAGCAGCGCGCGCGCCTTCGCGTCGGACGGCGCCGACGCCACCTCGTAGTGCAGGTGACGGATCAGATCGCCCGCCACCTCCTCCCAGTTCGAGATGACGGCGCGCATGTCGCTCGGATCGAAGACCTGCCGCATCACATTGGTGTGCACGCTGGCGCCATCTCGCAGAAAGCCGAAGACCTGCGTCAGGGCACCGTTCGTCAGGACCACGTCCCAGTACCGGTTCGTGACGAGCGCCGGATACGGCTCCTGCTGCTTGAGAATGAACTCGATGGCGCGACGAATCGGCGCCATCTCCGCCGTAGTCAGGGCCGTTTCGCGGTAGGGCGGCGCATATCCTGCCGCCACCAGCAGGGCGTTGTGCTCCCGCAGCGGCATGTCGAGCGCGTCGGCGAGCCGCGCGATCACGTCGCGGCTGGGCTGGCTCTTGCCTGTCTCGACGCAACTCAGATGCCGCGCCGAGACGCCGGCATCGAGCGCGAGATCGAGCTGGCTCAGGCGCCGCGCCGCACGCCATTCGCGGAGCAGAGATCCCACGTGAGCAACAGACGAACGGTCGCTGGGCCCCACACGGTCATTGTAGCTCTTGGCTGCATCGCGGCCATGACCTCGCAGGTCATGAATCCATGATCTCGGAGGTCATTGACCGCATGCCTCGGGGGCGCCGATCATGGCATCGGGCCGATGGACGGACCCAGCTCTTGGAGAACTCATGAACCAGAAAGAAAAGGCGCAGAGCTTTGCTTCGCTGCACGTCAAGGGCAGACCCTTGATCCTGTACAACGTTTGGGACGCGGGAGGGGCCAAGGCGGTGGCGGGTGCCGGGGCAAAAGCCATCGCGAGCAGCAGTTGGTCGGTGGCCGCCGCGCACGGCTACCGAGACGGTGAAGCCATCCCGTTGGATCTGGTGGCAATGATCGTCGCACGGATCGTGGCGACGACGGACCTTCCGGTGTCGGTCGATTTCGAAGGCGGGTATGCAACCGCGCCGGAAGACGTTGCAAGCAACGTTGAGCGCGTACTGCAGCTCGGCGCGGTGGGCATCAACTTCGAGGACCGGAGGGTGAACCAGAGCGGCCTCTTCAGCGTCGCCGAGCAGTCCGAGCGGATCCGTGCCATCCGCCAACGGGCCGACGAGGTGGGGATTCGACTTTTCATCAATGCCCGCACCGACCTCTTTTTGCAGGCCGAGGAGGCGGCGCAGCACCGCGAGCTCCTGCCGGCGGCCAAGACGCGTGCCGCCGCCTATCACGACGCCGGCGCGAGCGGGTTCTTCGTACCGGGCCTCGTCGACGAGGAGCTCATCACCGAGCTCTGCGCGGCGAGCCCCCTGCCGGTGAACGTCATGATGATGGACGGCGTACCGCCGGTTGCCCGTTTGGCGGAGCTGGGCGTCTCACGCATCAGCTTCGGGCCGTTGCCCTTCTTGCAGCTCGAGGAGACGCTGCGCGAGCAGGCGCGGGTTGCATCGCACGGATGACGGTCCGGCGGCGGTGCGTCATCCGGCCGCGAATTGCGGCGACGGCCGGCTCAGCGGATCGGCTCCGCCTTGGCGAAGGCGAGGGCCGTGACCTGGTTGGATGGCAGACCGGAGGCGGCGAGGTAGCAGACCACCGGGCCCTCCTGCCAGAAGGCCAGGGTCGCCTCGCCCCGGGAGAACACACGCACGACGAGTCCATCTTCGCGAATGCGCCGATGGCCGCCGGCGGGAAGGTCCGCCAGCGAGCCGCGATACATCTCGCACAGCACCAGGACGCCGTCGCCGCTCCGGTAGGCGAAGAGGGCGCTGGGGCCGCCGGCGAACCGCCCGACGCTGCCGCCGATGAGGCGGAGATCCATCCCGGCGAGGTCGAAGACATGGACGTCGAAGCCGACGCCGGCGGAGGCGAACCAGCCCTCGAGCACCGCGGGCTCGCCGGTCACGCGCTGCACGTGGAGAGCTCCCTCTTCGATCGACCGCAGGTGGGCGGCCGCGAGGGCGGGAAAGTCGTCGCGCCGAACGGCCAACAGCAGCGTCACGGCGGCGGCGAGCACGGCCGCTGCCGCCGGCAGCCAGCGCCAGAGCCGATGGGTGCGGCGGTCCACGGCGGCGTCCTCGGCGTCGAGCGCCGCCCGGATGCGCCCCTGGAGGTCGCTCGGCAGCTCGTGGGGAATCCTCGCCAGCCGGTCTTTCAACCAGCGCAGCGTTTCGAGCTCGCCGCGACAGCCGTCGCAGCCCGCCAGGTGGTCCTCGACGGCGGCTCGCCGGTCGCCGTCGAGACGGCCGTCGAGCAACATCTGCAGCTCGTCGCCGGGGTGTCGTTCCGCCTCTCGCATCATGGCTAGCTCACGGGCAGTCCCGCCGCCCGCGCGACCTCGCGCAACTGCGCCGCCAGACGCCGCCGCCCACGGAAGAGCCGCGAGCGCAGAGTGCCCACCGGACAGCCCGCCGCGGCGGCTGCCTCCTCGTAGGAGAGCTCGCCAAGGTCGACGAGCTGCACGGCGACCCGGAACGGCTCCGGCAGATCCGCCAAGGCACGCGCGACCTCCGAGCCCTCCCACGCCAGGCGCGGGTTGCCCAGCATCTCCTCCTGGCCGCGCCAGTCGGCGATCTCCACAGCGCGCTGCCGCTGCTCTTCGAGTGCCTCGATCGACACTTCTGTCGGCCTCCGCTGCCGCGTCCGGAACTTGTTGGCGGCGATCGAATACAAGATTGTAAACAACCAGGCCTTCTCATCGGTTCCCGGTGCGAAATTGGCAAAGGTGCGGTAGGCCCGAAGGAGGGTCTCCTGCACGAGGTCGGCGGCGTCGGCGGAGTGGTGTGTCAGCCCGAAGGCCACGCGGTGCAGCGCCGCGAGGTGCGGTAGCGCCAGGGACTCGAAGCGATCGCGATGGCGGCTGCTCGGGGCGGTGAGGGAGGCTCTCATAGGCAGTCGCGCGAACGGCAGGGAGCAAAAGGTCTACGGCCGGCGCTCGCCGCCCGGTTTCATCGCCGCGCCCGTAGGCCGCTCGGGAACCTTCCTAGCCTTCGCGGTGTTCACCGCCTCCAGCACCCCGTTGGCGGCCGCAGCCGTCTCGCGGGATCTGAAAACGATTCTCAACAGAGGAGAGCTCTCATGAAGCGACGCCCGAACCCGATCGCGCCGATCCTCGCCGCGGGCCTGCTGCTCGCCGCACTTCCCGCCGCCGCCCAGCGCGGCCGCGGAGTCGCCGGAGCCGTCTACGTGGCCACCAACGCCGCCGGCAATGCCATCCTCGCCTTCGACCGCCTCGCCAGCGGCCGTCTCGACCCGACGCCTCAGGTGTACCCCACCGGCGGAGCCGGCACCGGCACCGGACTCGGCAATCAAGGCGGTGTCATCCTCAGCGCTAACGAGCGCCATCTCTTCGCGATCAACGCCGGCAGCGACGAGATTTCGGTGTTTCGCGTCGATGCTCACGGACTGACCTGGCTGAGCAACACGCCGAGCGGCGGCCAGCGGCCGATCAGCCTCACCCAGCACGGCCGGCTGCTCTACGTCCTCAGCGCCGGCGGCGCCGTGGGCGGCCAGGACTCCATCGCCGGGTTCTTCATCGGAAGCGACGGCGCCCTCGATCCCATCCCCGGTTCAGTGCAGCCGCTGAGCGCGGCCAACACCGATCCGGCGCAGATCGGATTCACTCCCGATGGCGGCGTCTTGGTCGTCACGGAGAAGGCCACGAACACCATCACCACCTTCGTGGTCGGCGCCGGCGGTGCTGCGGGCGCTCCGCACCCGCAGCCTTCGGTAGGCCAGACCCCCTTCGGCTTCGCCTTCGGCAAACGGGGACAGTTGCTGGTCAGCGAGGCCTTCGGTGGCGCCGTGGAGGCGAGCGCGGTCACCGTGTACTTCGTCGCGGACGACGGCACCCTGGAGGTGTTGGACCCCTCCGCGCCCACGACCGAGACGGCGGCCTGCTGGCTGGCGATCAGCAATGACGGCCGCTTCGCCTATACCACCAATACCGGCAGCGGCACGCTCTCAGGGTTCACGGTCGGCTTCGACGGCACGCTGACGCTGCTCGATGGCGACGGCGTCACCGGCGATACCGGTGCCGGCACCGCGCCGATCGACATGGACTTCTCGACCGACGGCCGGAGCCTGTACACGCTCAACGCCGGCACCGGTTCTCTAGCCGTCTTCCGCTTCGCAGGCGGCAGCGGGGAGCTCTCGGCCCTGCAGCAGGTGGCCGGGCTCCCGGACGGCGCCAACGGCTTAGCCGCCCGCTGAGACACGGCCTGGAGCCGGTCCAACCACGCGGCTTTCGACGACGATCGACCGGGCGTGGAACGCCTCCTGATCGCGATGGTGAGCCTCCTGTTCGCGGTGAAAGGCGGCGCGGGCCTCCAGATTGGCCATGACGTCCTCGACGGAGAGCTTCGAGCCCATATCCTTGCCCCTTCCGATTTGCGGCGGAATGCCCCTTCAGGCATGGTAACACATGTCAGATCAAAGGGTTATGTCGACTCGCGGCGAAACGCTTCATTTGCGGTGAACCTCTGCAGTTGCGGTATAAGCATTCCAGTTGCGGTATAGGAAACCAGTTGCGGTGTAGAAGGCGAGTTGCGGCGTAGGAAACCAGTTGCGGCAAAGCGCTGGAGTCGCGGCAAAGGAAGCCAGTTGCGGTGAAGCAGCTCAGTTGCGGCGTAGCAAACCAGTTGCGGTGTAACAGGCGAGTTGCGGTAAAGCAGCCCAGTCGCGGTGTAGAACGCGAGTTGCGGCGTAGAAGGCGAGTTGCGGTGTAGCGAAGGAGTTGCGGCAAAGGAGGCCAGTTGCGGTGTAGGAGCTGCGACACCGCAACTGGCTCTCTCCTACGGCCTTATGCGCAGATCTGAGAGCACGAACGCCACGTCCCGCCCCAGTCGGCCTGATAGATGCAGCAGGTGCTTCCCGGCACCGCGGCTCCGCTACAGCAGTTGGTGTTGAACAGGACGTCGTCGACGCCTCCCGAAGGGATGCACACCGGAGAAGCCGGAGGCGGAGCAGGGCAGGAGGCATTGCCACAGTGATTGTTGACGCACTGGTTGTAGGGGGCGGGTTGACCTGAGCAATCGTCATCGATCGCACAGATTGCCCAGACCCTCTCGGTGTTCGTCAGAAATGACGCGGCCAGAACAACCAGGACTGCTGCGATTCTCCGAGTTTTCATCCGTCGGCTCCTTTCTGAGCTTCACGGCATCGCCGTCATTTAGGGAACTTTAACACGCTCCCGGCACCGTGAAGCGGAGAGAGGCCGCGGGCCTCTCTCCTACCGCTCGCACGACGAAACTAGAACGACACCCGCAGCGCCAGGCTGACGTCGCGTCCCGGCAGCGGCGCCACGTCTTTCAGGAAGGAGACGTGGTTGAACGCCAGCTCGTCGGTCAGGTTGTTGCCGCGCAGCAGCAGGTCGTAGACCATGTTGCCGGCGAACAGGCGGTAACCGAAGTTGGCGTTGAGGAACGTATAACCGGGAGTCTCCGTCTCGTTCCCGGCGATCCGGTCCTGGCGCTCCGCCCGAATGCCCTCGACGAGCCCTGAGAACCGGTCGCCCCGATAGTGGAGACCCAGCCGGTAGCGGCGGGGCGGGATGCGCGGCAGCGGCTCGCCGGTGTCGCGCAGCTCGGCGCGCACGAAGTCGGCGCCGAACTCGGCGTTGAGATGGTGGGGCTCGGTGTGCAGGAGCTCCAGGACCCCCTTCAGCTCGGCGCCCCGGAACTCGGCGTCCCGCTGCGCGAAGCGGACGACGTTCAGCGGCTCCTCGCCCTCCTCGCCGCCTTCGACCTCTCCGGTGAACTGCTCGAAGATGAAGCCGTCGTAACGGTTGGCGAAGAGGTTGATCTCGCCGGTCAGGCGGCCGGAGCGCTTGCGCAGCGACACCTCCGCGCCGACGTTGGTCTCCTTGTCCAGATTGGGATCGCCGATCTCGAACGTCTGGGTGGCGATGTGCGGGCCGTTGGCGAACAGCTCGTTGGCGTTGGGCAGCTTGACCGAGCGCGATACCGAAACGGAAAGGCCGTAGTCCTCCCCCGGCAGCCACACCAGGCCGAGCGAGCCCGAAACGCCGCTCAGATCGCGGCTGTTCACTCCCTCGTCGACGTCCGCGTCCACCGTCTGATTCTCGTAGCGCAGGCCGAGCTGATACCGCAGCGCGCCCTGGGTGATCTCCTGGAAGGTGAAGAAGGCCCGGCTGTCGGTAGTGGTGAAGGGCACGAACGACTCCTCGCCGATGGCGCTGAAGTCGCGCTTGCCGAGCTGGACGCCGAACGAGCCGGAGAGCGGTCCGTAAGCCCGCTGCAGCGCTTCGACCCGGCCCTCCCAACTGTCGTTGAGGAAGCGGGTGCCCACCTCGCCTCCTTCCAGCTCGACGTGCTCGTAGTCGGTGTGGCCGAAGCGGAGCTTGAGACTCCGGAAGGCCGCGAACGGCTGCGTCATCTCGCCCTGCACGTCCCAGCGGCGCTGCCGCATGTCGATCTTGACCTCTTCCTCGGCGGGGTTGCCGTAGGTGGTGTCGAAGCGGGTACCGGAAACGCCGAGATACCCCTTGTTTCCCACCCAGGAGAAGCCCGCGCTGCCGCCGTCCGAATCGATGGCGCTATTGACCACCCGGCCTTCGCCGGAGTCGTAGTCGTCCGTCTCGCGCTTGAGGCCCTCGAGATGCCAGGCAATAGATCCGGCGCCGCCGTCGAGAGAGAGATTGCCGGCGCGCTCGTTGGCGTTGCCGCCGCCCCGCAGGTTGAGCGTGCCGGTGATCTTTTCCTGGGGCACGTAGTTGGGGATGCGGTTGTCGATGACGTTGACGACGCCGCCCTCGGCGCTGCTGCCGTAGAGGAGCGTCGCCGGTCCGCGGACGATCTCGATGCGCTCGGCCGAGATCGGGTCGAGGCTGACGGCATGGTCGGGACTGGTGGTGGAGGCGTCGCCGGTGCCGACGCCCGATTCGAGAACCCGGATGCGGTCGCCGCCCAGGCCGCGGATGATCGGCTGGCTGGCGCCGGGACCGAAGAAGGTCGAGGAGACCCCGGCCTCCTTGCTGAGCGTCTCACCCAGCGTCGGCTGGAGTTGCTGTTGCAGTTGGTCCTCGTTGACCACGGTGGTGGCCACCGCGACCTCTTCCTGACTGCGGGGATCCGGGCTCGCCGTCACCACGATCTCGTCGCTGTAGCGGGCGAGATCCACGGCCAGCGTGACCTCGGCAGTGCCGCCGGCCGCGAGGCGCACGCGCCGGGTGGCGTTGCCGAGGCGGGAGCTGCTGGCCTCCAGAAGGTAGCTGCCGGCCGGAACGTTGTCGAAGCGGAAGCTGCCTTCACCATCGACGGTTGCGCGGCGGTTCAGCTCGACGAGGCGCACCTGGGCATCCGCGACCGGCTGGCCGCCCGGCGTCGTTACCTTGCCCGTGATGCTGCCGCCGGCGGGCTGTGCGAGAGCCGGAGAGTAGGTCCCCAGGCCCATGGCAAGAGCGAGCAGCCACACGGCCGCCCGCGGGAAAACAGGTCCACGATTCATGTTCGTCATCTCCTGATCTGAGCTCCGGCTCCGAGGCCGGCTCCAATCCGAACGAGTCAATGCGCGAAGCTCTCGGGCAAGCTCCGACTCGGCAGAGCCGCCGGCCTCACGGCGAAAACGTTGCGGACTTCAGGAGAACGAAGGAGGGCCGCGGGCGCCGCTGGGGCGATGCGCGCCGCCGGCGGTAGGGGAGGAGAGATCGGAAGCTGGAGCGAGCCGCGGCGAGGGCGGAGCCACGATGGGGCCCGGCCGCAGATACGCGCCGCTCGACTGAAGCTGATGGATGCAGCAGGGACAATCCGGCCGCTGGGCTTCCTCGGTGGCCTCGAAGTGCGCCGGCTGACCCGGGTGCCTGGCGCTGGCGGAGTAGACGTCACCCTGGCCGGAAACGTCCGCATGCACCGCCTCGTTTGCGGGGTGCAGCTCCAGGGTCCCGAGGAAGAGGACCGCCGCGATAGGGAGGGCCCAGAGGCTCCGCCGTGCCAGCATGGACGGATACTACCACCACGCCCGGCTCGATCGCTTCACGACGGTGCATGCGAGTCCGCGCCGCAGCGGACGCAACTTCGGCAGAGCCGGTGATTCAAGAGATTTCCGGCCGCCAGGCAGAACGAGCCGCCGGCGACGAGGGCCGCCTCCAGCGGCTCGCGGGCTGCGAGCCGGCCGACGGCGATCAATCCGCACGCCACGGCGAGCAGGAGAAGGATCCGCCGCCGGCGGTGAATGCGGAAACCATGGCAGAGAGCCGCGGCGCTGAGCAGCACGGAACCGACGACGAGCGCGCCTTCGAGCCTCTCGCTCAAGTATGCCGTTGCCACCGCCAAGGGAAAGAGCGAGAGCAGCAGCGGCATCGCCAGGCAGTGAACGGCGCAGGCGAGAGACAATCCGCCGCCCCAACGCTCGAGGTTTCTCAGAACCGTCATGACGGCAATCCCTTCGCCGCCACCTCCGTCATCGCTTGCACGAAGCGGTCGAGCTCCGAGGGGGTCGTGAAGAGATACGGGTTCACCCACAACCCCTGAAACTCGTCCTCCTGAATCGGCCAGGCCGAGACGCCGCGTTTCTCTTTCACGTGAGTGTAGAGCGCCTTCGTATCAACGCCGTCGACCTCGACCACGCCGATGCTCAGAGAGAGCTCCGGTGACCGTGAGGTGTGGAACGTGATCCCTTTCACGGTGCTGAGGCGCTCCGTCCAATAGCGGTACAGATAGCGATAGCGGGCCGCGATCCGTTCGCTGCCGAGGGCATCGTGGACGTCGAGCGCGGCGTTCATCGTCGCCCACTGCGCCACCGGCGCCGTGCCGATCGATTCGAACTTGCGGATCTCGGCACTGCGATCCTCCGGCGCGCCGAAGAGGGGCCAGAGCGCCTCGATCCTGTTTTTCTTGACGTAGAGGAGCCCGGTTCCGCAGGGCGCGTTGACTCCCTTGTGCAGCGACGTTCCGTAGTAATCGCAGCCGAGCGCCTGGACGTCCACCGGCAGACAGCCGAAGCCGAGCGCGCCGTCGACGATGACCTGGGCGCCCCGGTTGTGCGCCAGATCGGCGATGCGCCGCACCGGATTCATGAGCCCGGTAGGGTCCACGATGTGGCAGAGCATCACGGCGCGCGTTCTTGCGGTGATCGCCTGGTCGAACAGCGCGACGATCTCGTCGGCCGATCGTGGCGGCGCCGGCACGGCGATGCGCTTGACCGTTATACCGTCCCGCCGCTCACGCTGCCGCCAGGCGTTGCGGAAGGAAGGGTACTCGTGGGTGGTGATGACGACCTCGTCCCCTCTTTGCAGGTCGAGCCCGAAAATGACGATGTTCAGCGCTTCCGTGGTGTTGCGCGTGAAGGCGACCTCGTCCGGCGTGGCGTTGAGCATCCGTGCCAGGCGCGCTCGCAACGCCGTCTTCGCATCGGCAGAGAAGACCCTGGAGGAACGCGCCAGGGGCCAGGCATTGATCTCGCGCTGGCTGGCGAGGTAAGCCTCGTGAACGCTCTTCGGCACGGGGTTGAACGCGAGGTTGTTGAGCCAGATCGTCCCCGGCTCCGGCGAATAGGCCTCGCGGACTTGCGCCCAGAACGTCTCGTCGCGCGCCACGTCGCCCGGCGTCATGCCCTCGGGAAGCGCGGCGCGCAGCCGTCTCGAGAGCGCGGCGAGGGCGGCGGTGGCGAGGGCCTGCTTCATGAACACGCGTCGGTCTTGCATGGGATCACCTCTTTCGGAGAGCGTCATCGCGAACGACGCATCGGAAACCGACCGTCGCGGTCGGAAAGCCGGCGTCGGGAAAGAACCCGCGGAAGGAGCTGCGCAGGTGATACGGGTAATAGCCCCACCCGCCGCCCCGCACCACGCGGCTGTCTCCGCTGGCCGGTCCTTGCGGATCGGTGCGCGAGCCGTGTGCATAGGCGGTCGCGTCATAACGGTCGGCCGACCACTCGTAGACGTTGCCTGCCATGTCGTAGAGGCCGTATGGATTGGGTGCGAAGCGCGCAACGGGTGCCAGCATCGCGAAGCCGTCGTCGTAGCCGGCGAACGTCTGCCACTGCGGAATGCGGCGTTTCGTCTGCTCGTCGGGGCCGTTGGCGAAGAAGCGGCCGGCCACGCGCGGCAGCGGCGTATTGCCCCAGGGGAAGCGCTCGTCATCGCGGCCGCCGCGCGCCGCGCGTTCCCACTCGGCCTCGGTGGGCAGCCGGCCTCCCGCCCATTGACAGTAGGACTCCGCGTCTTGGGGCACGACCTGCGCGACCGGCCAGTCGTCCGGAGCCGGCTGCGCTGGATCGAGCGGCCGTTCCCACGAGAGGCCGGATATCCACTCCCACTGGTCACGCGCCACGTTGATCATCCGGCCGCGGCCTTCTCGTTCCGCGAAGGTGCGGAATCCCGAAGCGCGCACGAACCTGCGGAACGCTCCGACGGTGACCTCGGTCGTGCTCATCCAATAAGGTTTCGTCAAGCGGACGCGGTGGCGCGGGCGTTCGTGCGCATCGCACTGCGCGTCATCGGGCACGCAGCCCATCCAGATCTCGCCTTCAGGAATGCGGACGTAACGAAGCCCTCCGGCGTCAGTGTCGGAAGGTGACCCCAACGCTGACGTGAGCAGGACGAGGGCGCTGAAGCCCGGCAAAAGGAGGTCTTTCAGTGCGTCTCCCATGAACGTAAAAAGGGCGGGGCGGTCGGTTGTCGCCGCCCCGCCGGTGGAAAAGGAGATCGCGCTCACCTCCCGGGCGCTTCGGGCTGTGGCTCGCGTCTCGCCGATCACTCTAGGAGAGCCCGTGGAGCCGTGATGTACGCGATCGCACCTCCGCGGAGTCCGAACGGACACTTCGTTCCCGCGCGAAGCGCCTATCCTTTCGCGGTGGCTTCCCTGGCTTCATCCATCCTCGCGGGCGTCTGGCAGGCTCTGTTCCTGGCGGCGCCGTTCATCCTCTTCGGCCTGCTGCTCGCCGGCGTGCTGCAGGTCTTTTTGCCGCAGCGGACGATCGTGCGGTGGATGGGCGGTGGAGGCCTCGCCGCGGCGGCGCGGGCCGCGCTCATCGGTATTCCGCTGCCGATCTGCAGTTGCGGCATCGTTCCGGTTTCGATCGCCTTGCGCCGCAGGGGAGCCAGCCCACCGGCGACGCTCTCTTTCCTGATCTCGACGCCGGAATCGGACGTCGATGCCGTGGTCCTCACCTGGGGCATGTTCGGGCCGCTCATGGCGGTGGCGCGGCTGCTGGCATCGTTCCTTACCTCGATGGTGGCCGCCGTTGTGGCCATCGCCTGTCCGCCGGAAGAGGCTGTCGCCGTCGCCGGTGAGGGCTCGCACGAGGGTCACGCCCACGCGGTGCTGGAGGACGACGAAGGCCATGTGAGCTGGAGTGAGCTTCGCGCGTCGCTGCGCGTCTGGCTGCGGAGGGTGTTCATCGATCCGCGCCCCAAGGAGAGCGGATCGCCGGCTCAACGGGAATCCGGCGCCCGGCCTTTCTCCGGCATTCTGCACGCGATCTTTCAGCACGCTTTCGTCGAATTCGTCGACGACATCGTCTTCTGGCTGGCGGTGGGCATCGTGGCCGCCGGAGCGATCGGCGCCCTGGTGCCGCCGGACCTGTTCGCGGGCCGGCTGGGCTCGGGCCTGCTGCCGATGTTGGTTCTCCTGGTGGTGGGAGTCGCGATGTACATGTGCGCGTCCGCCAGCACGCCGATCGCCGCGGCTCTGGCGGTCAAGGGAGTGAGCCCCGGCGCGGCGCTGGTCTTCCTCCTCACGGGACCGGCCACCAACACCTCTACGATCCTGCTGCTGGCCCGCCACTTCGGCCGGCGTTTCCTGCGCATCTACCTGGGCAGCATCGTTGCCGTCTCGCTCGTCTGCGGCCTGGCTCTCGACGCCCTGGTAGGGCTCCTCGGTCTGCCGGTGGCGGCGCGGGTGGCATCGGAGACGACCGGAGTGGCCGCGTTTTTTCAGCTCCTCTGCGCGCTGGCTCTACTGGTCCTGATGGCCTGGAGGCTGTGGGCGGGCGCCGGCCGGCAGGGTATCCAGGAGCTGAGGGACAACTTCGCGGGGCTCGGCCGGCTCCTCTCCGGTTGGACGGCGGGTGGCGGGCGGCTCAGGGCGACCGCGAGCTGGCGGCGGCTCCTGGCGGTCGGAGCTGCGGTCGCGATCCTCGCCTGGCTGGGCTCAGGCTTCGCCATCGTTGCCCTCGATTCGCGAGGATATGCCGTCGTCTTCGGCCGCGTCGTGCGCCGCGATCTCCCGCCCGGTCTGCACTGGGCGCCGCCGGCGCCGTTCGGACGGCTGGACATCTGGCATGTCCACTATCCCCGCAAGGTGGACATCGGCTTCCGCACCGATCTCGAACGGCTCGCCGACCGCCGCGCGCTGACGCAGGGCGCAGACCCCAACAACTGGCACAGCCCGGTGGCAGCCATGAATACCGATCCGCAGGTCTCGGCCTATCTCGCCGGGGACGAGAACCTCTTCGAGATGAGCTTCTCCGTCCACTTCACCCTCTCCAGGCCTTTTGCCTTCTTCTATCGCGTCGATCGAGCGGGAGACCTGGTGGCGCTCTACGCCCAGGCGGCGGCGCGTGAGCTCGTGGCGACGCAGGCGCTGGAGCACCTGCTGACGGCCGACCGGCAGCGGGTGGAGGACTTCGTGGCCCGCGACCTGCAGCGCCGGATGGACGCGCTCGGCACCGGCGTCCGGATTCTCTCCGTCCACGTTGTGGACCTCCATCCTCCGCAAGAGGCGGTCTTCGCTTTCCGCGATGTGGCGAGCGCGCGCGAGGACCGTGAGACCCGCATCCACGCCGCCCGGCAGCAGCAGGTGCGGGATCTCCCCCGCGCCCGCGGGCGAGCGGTGCAGACCCTCACCGCTGCGCGGGCGGGGGCCGATGCGGCCCGTGTCCTCGCGGTCGGCAGGGCCGCGGGATTCAGCGCCCGGGTCGCGGCGTTCGCGCGCGACCGCCCACTGCTGCGGGATCTGCTGTGGCGCGAGGCCGCCGAGAGGGTGCTCGCCAACCGCCAGAAATTCATCGTGCCTCCGGGCGGCGCTCCGCGCGGTGTCACCCTGTGGCAGGACCGGCCGCCGCTGCCGACCCTTGGCAGATCGGGCGGCGGACAGGAGGAGGAATGAACCGAATCCGCCGCGCGCTCATCCTCGCCGGCACTGCTATGGCGGCCGCCCTGCTGCTGACCGCGTTCTATACCGTCGGCGAGACCGAGATGGCGATCGTCACCCGTTTCGGCCGGCCGCTGCCGCACGTGGCCCGGCCGGGCTTGCACGTGAAGCTACCGTGGCCGGTCGATTCCGTCGTCCGGCTCGATGCGCGGCTGCTGATCTTCGACGGCGAGCCCACCGAGATGCTCACCGCCGACAAGAAGAACGTGCTGATCGACAGCTTCGTCTGCTGGCGGATCGCCGATCCGCTGCTCTTTGCGCAGACTGTCAAGACACGGGCCGAAGCGGAGGCGCGGCTGCTCGACCTCTCGTCGTCCGAGATGGGAGCCGCGGTGGGGCGGGAACCGATGGAGAGCTTTCTCCGCGCCGGCGGACCAGTGAAGCTCCGCGCGGTTTCCCGCCGGGTCGGCGCGGCCGTCGGCGCTCTGGCCCGCCACAGCTTCGGCATCGCGGTGCTGGACCTCCAGATCAGCGGCTTCAATCTGCCGCCCCAGAACCGGGCGAGCGTGATCGAGCGGATGCGCGCCGAGCGGGCCCGCATCGCCACGGGCTATCGCAGCGAGGGAGAAGAGGCCGCCTTGAAGATCCAGGCGGAGGCCGCGGCCGAGCGGGAGAAGATCCTCTCCGAGGCGCGAGCGCAGGCCGAAGCGGTCCGCGGCCAGGGAGAGGCGGAGGCGTTGCGAACCTTCGCCGACGCCTACTCCAAGGACCCTGACTTCTACCGCTTTCTGCGCAGCCTGGAGAGCTACGAGACCATCCTCGACGACAAGACCACGATCTTCCTGCAGTCCGACTCCAAGCTGCTGAAAGCTCTCGATGGGCAGTGACGGCCGGGTCCCCGCGGGCGAGCCGCCGAGCGTCGCTTTCATCCGCGGCGCCGCCGGCTGGCTGAAGCGGCATCGCCTCCGGGTTCTCGCGGCCGCCCTGGCTGCCGGCCTCGCGCTGTGGCTCACCACGGGACTCTACACAGTGGGCAACGGCGAATCGGGCGCGCTGCGCCGCTTCGGCAGGCTGGTGGACGATGCGATCGGTCCCGGGCTTCATGTCTCCCTGCCGGCCGGCGTCGACGAGATGACGAAGGTGCGGACGGGCGAGGTCCTCCGCCGCGAAGTCGCCGGCGACTTCGGGGAGCCGCTGGCGCTGGTGACGGGCGACGAGAACCTCATCGAGACGACGCTCGTCGTGCAGTACAAGATCACCTCGCTGGGGCCTTATCTCTTCCGGTCCGAAGACCCGAGCGCCTTTCTGGAGCAGGCGGTGCGCGCGGCCCTGGTCGACGCGGTGGTGCGCATGCCGGTCGACGACGTCCTGACCTCCGGCAAGGCGAAGATTCAGAACGAGGTCCGCCGCAGCGCCCAGGCGATGTTGCAGACCTACGGCACCGGCCTGAGCCTGGTGGCGGTCAACCTGCAGACGGTGACTCCGCCCAGCGAGGCGGCGGACGCTTTCCACCAGGTCAGCGATGCACGCGCTGAGGCGGCGCGCATGATCAACGAGGCGGAGAGCCGGCGCGGGCGCATGGTGAACCTGGCGCGTGGCGAAGCGGCCGGACTGGTGGGGCAGGCCTCGTCCTGGGCGGCGGCGCGCATTCAGAAGGCCCGCGGCGCGGCCGAACGCTTCGAGCGGCTGCTGGTCCAGGAACGCCGGACTCCCGAACAGACCCGCACCGACTTCTACCTCGAAACCCTCCGCAAAGCGCTGCCGAGAACCCGCATCATCGTTCTGCCGCGGGGGGCCAGGCCGCGGGTGGACGTGAATTTGATGCCCTCAAGGGACCCCACCCCCTGACCCCTCTCCTTATCCAGCCGCCGACGAATGGCGCTGCTCCTCCCAATGCGGCAGGCAGTAGCGCTCGCCGCTGCCGGAGCCGATGACGGTCAACAATCCTCGGCGGCGGAGCAGGCCGACCCGCCGGGTGACGGTGGCGCGTGTGGCTCCCACCGCGGAAGCCAGTTGGGAGTGGGTGATCCGCACGTCGATGACGGCGCCCTGAGGGGTCACGCGTCCGAACTGCTCGGCCAGCAACGAAAGGATGCCGAGCAGGCGTTGCTCGATCTGCGGGCGGGCCTGCATGGCCGCCCAGGCCTCCATGTGCCGCAGGCGGTCCCGTAGCCGTTCGGGAAGCAGGGGCAGGCGAGCGCTCTCCGGCCACGGCTGGATGCGCACTTTCGTCTCGGTGTGAGCATAGAGCTGGATGCAGCAGGAGTCCTCGGGGTGACCGGCGAGGACCTGGCCCGGACCGTACAGCCCGAGGAGGACCTCGGCTCCGTCGTCATGGATCACCGTCAGCGCGACGACGCCCGATTGCACTTCCAAAGTGCTCTCCGCGTCGAGGAGGATTCGCTCGCCCGCCCGGTAGTGCCGCTGCCAGCGGTGACGGGCCGGCGCGGCGCCGCCGGTCACGGGTTTGGGGGCGAGCGTCGCGAGCAGCCGGGCCACCGTACGCAGGACCACATCGGGCGGTGTATCCCGCGGCAGGACAGCCAGGGCTCCTGCTTGATAGGCGGCGGTGGTCGCGGCGGGGTCGCTGGCGCTGCAGGCCAGCCAGGGAGTCGCGAGTCGCTTCGCCGCCTCGGCCATGGCCGCGGGATCGGCGCCGTCCGCCACTTCGGCAACCATCAGGTCGAAGCGAGAGCCTTCCAGCCGTTGCAGCTCCGTTTGCCTCGACGCCAGGGTCACCATGTGAGCGTCCAAGTGGAGCAGCGTCGCGATCTCCACCAGGTCTCTTCCGTTTCCCAATAGAAGCAGGTGCGCCATGCCTCACCCGCGCCTTCCGACGGATTCCGAACGTCTCGTCTTCATATTCCTGATCTCCTTCGCCGGGAAACGCTACCGGCGACCCCAGGTCCGAAGTCGAGCCATCGCGGCTGCTCCGCGACGGCCGGGTCAGACTTGTAGGGAGAGGCTCAGGCAAGGGGCGGCGCCCGCGAGTCGCATTCGCAGGACGTCCCGGAGCTCGGTCGCGACGCGAAGGCGGCGTTGGGCAATTGCAGCCGGACAGGGGCGGCGAGCCGCGGTACAGAAGATCCGTGCGCGCCGGCCGAGCGCACCAGGTGGAGGCAGAGCGCGCACGGATGGCTGAGGTGACCTTTCCCCGTGGCTTCGAGGTGCGACACCTCCCGCGGGTGGCAGGCCTCCGAGAAGATGAGCTCGGAGGGGGCCTGGATCGCCGGCTCGAGACTGTGGCCGTGATGAAATTCGGCGGTCACCGCGAGCTGGCATAGCAGGAGCATGGCGAGGACGAGCCAGAGCTTCGTCTTCGGCCGGGAGGAATGGAAGGAGAAAGCTGACACCGAGAGAGCTTCCTTGGGCGATCCGCTCATAGATACCTGACTCTCCGGTTGGAGTCAACCGCCTCCGTGCTCCGCGGTTCGGGTAGACGCTCGCTGTGCTCTGGTGATCCGGCGAGGAGATCGCCACCGACCGATCCTGAGAATCAGGTCGACTCGAGCCCTGCAGGCTGACGACGGTTGTGAGGCAAAAAAGAGGGGTGCCGCGGCGAGAAGCGGCACCCCGTTCCAGGGACGGAGAGGCTCTAGAAGTTGTAGATCGTGAAGATGCCGATCTCGTTGTACTTGCCCTTCTCGTTCGGGTTCGTCGAGCCGACGGTGCCGTTGCCGGTGCTCTGCGTGCCGCCCTCGACCTCGGCGTACTTGTAAGCCAGCGAAGCCTGGAAGGCCTTGTTGAGCGTCCACTGCAGGCCGGCGTTGTAGTAGGTGAACTGCAGGTTCGGCTTGAGGTCCTTGCTGGGGTCGGCCTGATCGTATTTGGCGAAGACCATCCAGGTCGGATTGACGACAAGCTGGGCCCAGCCGGAGAAGCCGTCGGACTTGTCCTTGGCGACGGTGGTGACGTTGTTCCAGTTCTTGGCCTGGAAGTACTCGCCGCCGATCTTGAACTTGCCGCTGTTGTAGTTGATGAGGGCGTCCTGGCGGGTGGCGGTGTGCTTGGCGTCAACCGCATCGGTCTCCTGGCCGCGCTTGCCGCTGTAGCCGCCGACCGCGAGGTCCAGCCCCTTGATCGGCGTGAAGGAGAGCCGGCCCTCGAAGTCCACGGTCTTGCTGCGTGTCGGATTGCTGAAGCCGCGGCCGTTGCCCGCCGTGAAGTAGTAGCCCCAGAGGGGATTCGAGCCGGTGATGTGGAAGCCCCACTCGGCCGAGCTGCCGAAGCTCAGATGGTCGGTGATGGTCTGCTCGAGGTAGCGCATGCCGTAGAGGCCCTCGACGTAGGGAATCCACGGCGTGTCGGCCGAGCCGAGCCGGAAGGTGGCCATCCCGCTGGGCTTGTACTCGACGAAGGCCTTCTTGACGAACACGTCGAAGCGCCGGGCGCCCTGGTCGCCGATGTCGGACTGGAACTGCGCCGACCACTTGGCGTCGAACTGATGGGTGAAGGTGAAGTAGGTGCGCTTGACGTCGATGCCCACGCCGCTGTCGTTGCTCTTGACGCCGGTGGCCTCGTCCTTGTTGGACTTGCTGCTGACGTCGGCGAAGACGCGGATTTGGAACTTGCTGGCCGGGAAGGCGGCGGGCGTCGCCGGTTTCGGCGTCGGCCGCTCGTACGCCGGCAGGTTGTGCTTGAAGAGGTAGAGGTCCATGGCCGTCTCGTTCTCGGCCACGATGGTCTCGCCGTTGGGGCCGCCGCCGAGGATGGTGACGGCCGGGCCCATGTCGCCGGTCTGTTCCCAGGAATGGAACTTCTCCGGCGTGTTGAAGACGTAGACGCGGTTCTCCTCCGGCTTCGCGACCTCCTGATAGTAGAGGCCCGTCACCTGAGCCGTGGCAGCGGCGACGGCCACCAGTGCCAAGACGACCGTCAGGAGGCCCGCCTTGAATAGAGCCTTTCTGCGCATCCTGCTCTCCTTTTGGATCCGATCTGATGAGTCCAGTTTAGGGATCACCCTCGCACGGCTAGGGCCGTGCTCGGGCGCAGCAAACTCACTTCGAGTCGAAGGGAGGATAGAAAATCCGCTCTAGCGACTCTGCGACGGCCCTGTGACAGGCGTGCGACAGCCGCTTTTAGGGAAATATTGCGGAAATGCAAAACGAGAGATGGCTTTGTCACGCCGCTGTCACATCGCGGTTGGTTGGCTGCCAAACCCTTCTGCGAAAGTGACGGTCGCGGACTGGGAACCGGTCCGCCCCAATGACAAACAAGGAGAGATCATGAAGCGCAATCGCATGGCAGCTCCGTTCGCAGTGGCCCTGGCCCTGTGCGGTAGCGGTGTCCTCTTGGCGCAGGCGGTGAAGGTGGATGCGGGGATCCCCTCTTACAGCAAGACGAGCGGCGTGTCGGGCAACCTGAGCTCGGTCGGCTCCGATACGCTCAACAACCTGATGACCCTGTGGGCCGAAGGCTACAAGAAGGAGTATCCGAACGTCCGTATCCAGATCGAGGGCAAGGGCTCGACGACGGCGCCGCCGGCGCTGATCCAGGGCACCTCGCAGCTCGGTCCGATGAGCCGCCAGATGAAGGCGGAGGAGATCGACGCGTTCGAGAAGAAGTACGGCTACAAGCCGACGGCGTTCCGCGTCGCGGTGGACGGCCTGGCGGTGTTCGTCAACAAGGACAATCCCATCAAGTGCCTGAACATGCAGCAGGTCGACGGCATCTTCTCGAAGGGCCGCGCCTGCGGCGGCAAGGCCATCGCCAACTGGGGCCAGGCCGGTGTCAAGGAGTGGGCCAACCAGCCGATCAGCCTCTATGGCCGCAACTCGGCTTCCGGCACCTACGGCTACTTCAAGGAGCACGCGCTCTGCAAGGGCGACTACAAGGACACCGTCAAGGAGCAGCCGGGCTCGGCCTCGGTGGTGCAGGGCGTCAGCGCGGACAAGTTCGCCATCGGCTACAGCGGCGTCGGCTACAAGACCTCGGGTGTGCGCGCGGTGCCGGTGGCGGCCAAGCCGGGCGGCGACTGCGTCGAGGACAGCCCGGAGAACATCCTGTCGGGCAAGTATCCGATCGCCCGCTTCCTCTACGTCTACGTCAACAAGGCGCCCAACAAGCCGCTCGACCCGATGGTGCGCGAGTTCGTCAGGTACGTGCTCTCGCAGCAGGGCCAACAGGTGGTCGTCAAGGACGGCTTCATCCCCCTGCCGGCCAAGCTCGTGCAGGAAGAGTTGGCGAAGCTCCAATAAGATCGCTCGCGAGCGCTGCGGCCCGGTGGCCAGGCGCCACCGGGCCGTGTCATCCAGTCCCGATTCCGTCCCAGGAGAGTATTCGAGGCGATGGCGAAACCGGCTGAATCCAGGACTCGTAACGGTCAGACTCCGAAGCGGCGTCTGATCGCGGACCGCGCGGCCCGGTGGGTGGTTTCGGCCGGCGGCATCGCCATCATCGCCAGCATCCTGGGCATCCTGATCTTCATCGTCCTGGAGGTGCTGCCGCTGGCCTACCCACCCAAGGTCAGCCCCGCCCGCCGCGTTCGGATCGCCGGCGCCGGCGCGATCGGCGCTGTGGTCGCCGACGAGCACCGCTCGCACGTGGCAGTCCTGGACGATCGCGGGCAGGTGCGGGTGGTACGCCTGGATGACGGCAAGGTGGTGTACGCAGCGGATCTGCTGGCCGGCCCGGGAGGGGGGGAGAAAGACGCCGTTTCCAGACCTGCCGGTGTAGGGGCACAGCGTGCTGCGCCCTCCACCCTCGTAGGAGCCATTCTGCCTCCGGAGAGCCGCGCCCTGGCGGCCGCCACGAGCGACGGCCGGGTGATCCTCAAGAGCATGGGTTTCAGCGTTACCTTCGACGGTCAGAAGCGGGTGGTGACGCCGGATGATACGCCGCCGATCGCGCTCGAGCTCGATCCGCAGCACGGAGCGCTCGGCGCCTTCGCCGCCCAACTCGGCGACGATGGCGCCACCGTAGCGGCGGTGCTCGCCAACGGCCGCCTGGGCGTGGTCCGCCGGGCCGTGGAGACGAACGAGATCACCGGCGAGATGACCGAATCGCTCTCCCGCGCCGAGGTGGAGGCTCCGGGCCAGATCACGGCTCTGGTGATGGATCCCGATCAGCGGAACCTCTACGGCGGCACGGCTGGCGGCGAGGTCCTCTGGTGGCCGCTCCTCGAGGGCCAGCCGGGCGAGCTCCGGACCGCCAACGCCGGCGCGCCGGTCACGGCGGTGAACCTCCTGCTCGGCGGCCGGTCGCTCGTCGTCGGCCAGCGCAACGGCGCCCTCTCCGTGTGGTTCGCCGTCGAGCAGAGCGACGAGAGCAAGAAGCTGGAGCGGATCCGTGACTTCCCGCGGCTGCCGGGCGCCGTGGTCCGCGTCGCTCCGTCGCAGCGCGACAAGGGATTCGTGGCGCTGGGCGGCGGTCGCATGGGGCTCTATTACTCGACCTCCGCCCGCACTTTGTGGACCGGCCCGGCGCCGGTCCGCGGCGGTACGGCGGTGTTCTACGCGCCCAAGGCGGACGGCGCTTTTGTCGGTGGCGCCGGCGAGGTCGCCGAGATCGCCATCCACAATCCCCATCCCGAAGTGACCCCAAAGGCTCTCTTCGGCAAGGTGTGGTACGAGGGGGCCGGGAAGCCTGAGTACGTCTGGCAGTCCACCGGCGGCACCGATGACTTCGAGCCGAAGCTCTCGCTCACGCCGCTGCTCGCGGGCACCCTCAAGGGCACGTTCTACTCGCTCCTGCTGGCCATACCCCTGGGCGTTTTCGGAGCGATGTACACGTCCCAGTTCATGCATCCGATCTACAAGCGCTACCTGAAGCCGATGATCGAGATCATGGCCTCGCTGCCCAGCGTCGTGCTCGGCTTTCTGGCCGGCCTGTGGCTCGCGCCGCGCGTCGAGAAAGCAGTTCCCGCGCTGGCCTTGATGCTGATCGTCCTGCCCGTCTTGATCTTGCTGGCTGGCTGGCTGTGGAATCGGCTGCCGCGGCCGTTCCGCGGCCGTTTCCCGGTGGGTACGGAAGCGATCCTCTTCGTCTTCGTGCTGGCGGCGGGGATCGGTCTCTGCTTTCAGCTTTCGTCGCCATTCGAGCGCTTCGCCTTCGGCGGTGACTTCCAGGCCTGGCTGCTGCGGGTGACGGGGCTCGGCTACGACCAGCGCAACGCCGTGGTGGTAGGTCTCGCCATGGGCTTCGCCGTCATCCCCATCATCTTCGCCATCGCCGAGGACGCCTTCTCCAACGTGCCGGGAAACCTGGTGGCCGGCTCGCTCGCCCTGGGCGCCGACCGTTGGCAGACGGTAACTCGCGTGGTGCTCCCCACCGCTTCTCCGGGCATCTTCTCGGCGATCATGATCGGCTTCGGCCGGGCCGTGGGCGAGACGATGATCGTGCTGATGGCGACGGGGAACACGCCTATCATGTCCTGGAATCCCTTCAACGGCTTCCGCACCCTGTCGGCCAACATCGCCGTGGAGATCCCGGAGGCACCGCACGCGGGAACCCTCTATCGCACCCTCTTCCTGGCCGCCTTGCTGCTGTTCATCATGACGTTCATCGTCAACACCGTGGCGGAGCTCGTACGCCAGCGGCTGCGCGAGCGGTTTTCCCATCTGTGATGCGGGAGACGAGCGACATGAATCTTTCTTCTTCCCCGGCCGCGGCAGAGGCGGTCGCTCACGGCGCCTCACGCCCGGCGATGAGGAGCGTCGCCGATCGGCAGGCCAAGACCGCCTCCTTCTTCGGCGACTACGGCCGCCGCTCCAGCGCCATCGGACAGGCCCTGACCTGGCTCTGCGGTGGTGCGCTCGCCTTCAACCTCCTCCTGGTCATCGCCATCCTGATCCTGCTGGCCTACAACGGCCTCAGCTACTTCTGGCAAAAGGATCTCGTGCTGTTGACGCTGAAGGACGGCCGCAAGTTGCTGGGAGAGGTCTGGGAGGTGGAGCAGACACCCGCCGCGAAGGGCGCGGCGGCGGCCGCCGCCATCGACCGTCTGCGCATCAAGATCGGCAACCGGGACGTCGGCGGCCTCGACTTTGCCTGGATCGACGAGAAGGACATCGCCGGGCGTTCCCGTCCCCGTGACGTGGTCCTGCTGGAGCGCCTCGAATGGGGAAACTTCTACGGCTCGATGGCGGAGCTGCGCCGGGGGGGGAAGGTGCTGGCTGCGGGCCCGGAAGCGGTGTGGCGGGCCTTCGCGCCTCTGCACGAGCGCAAGGTCAGAGAGCTGGCGGAGATCGAGGGTCTGGAGAAGAGCGCCATCGGTGACGTCAACTACGAGATCGAGCGTCTGCGGCTCCAAGAGAGAAAGCTGGACCTGGAGCCGTCCTTGGCAGCGGCCGAGCGCCGGCGCCGCAAGACGGACATCGAGCGAGAGATCGCCGCCCGCCAGGCGGAGTACGAGCGGCTGGCGGCCCGCCTCGGGCAGATGCGGGACCGCTTCCAGGCCGAGACGCTGGTGATGCGGACGGCGGACGGCGAGAGCAAGGAGATGCCCGTCGGCACGGTGGTCCGCGCGATCAAGCCCAATGAGCTGGGGCGGCTGGCCAAGCTGCGGCTCTATGGCTCGCGAAGCTGGGAGTTCATCAGCGCCGATCCGCGCGAATCGAACACCGAAGGCGGCATCTTCCCCGCCATCTTCGGCACCGTCATGATGGTCTTCCTCATGTCCTTCGCGGTGGCGCCGCTCGGCGTGCTGGCGGCCCTCTACCTGCGCGAGTACGCCAAGCAGGGGCTGCTGGTGCGCATGGTGCGGATCGCGGTCAACAACCTGGCGGGTGTGCCGTCGATCGTTTTCGGCGTCTTCGGCCTCGGCTTCTTCGTCTATCTGATCGGCGGCTCGATCGACCGCATCTTCTACCCCGAGGCTCTGCCGACTCCCACGTTCGGCACCGGCGGCATCCTGTGGGCGGCGCTGACGCTGGCGCTGCTCACCGTGCCGGTGGTGATCGTGGCGGCGGAGGAGGGGCTGGCGGCGGTACCGCGCATCGTGCGCGAGGGCTCCCTGGCACTCGGCGCCACCAAGTTCGAGACCATCCGCCGTGTGGTGGTGCCGGCGGCGGCCCCCGGCATCCTGACCGGGCTGATCCTCGCCATGGCGCGCGCCGCCGGCGAGGTGGCGCCGCTGATGATCGTCGGCATGGTGAAGCTGGCGCCCGCGCTCCCCGTGGACGGCCAGCCGCCGTTCGTCCATTTCGAGCGCAAGTTCATGCACCTGGGTTTCCATATCTATGACGTCGGCTTTCAGAGCCCCAACGTCGAGGCCACGACGCCGCTGGTGTTCGCCACCGCCCTGCTGCTCATCGTGGTAGTAACAGTGATGAACCTGGTGGCGATCTCGCTGCGCAACCACCTGCGCCGTAAGTACGTCGGCAGCGCCGTATAAGATCCGCGGGAGAGGAGAAAAAGAGCACGACCATGGCAGAGATCCAGGCCGTTCCTACGCATGCCGCGCCGGTCGCCGGCGGAGTGCTCCCGCGGGCGGACAAGCCCGATCCAGCGCTCGATCCGGGCATCCAGAATCCCATCCTGCACATCGACGATCTCTCGCTCTGGTACGGCCAGAAACAAGCCCTCAACGACATCTCGATGAAGATCCCGGAGAAGCAGATCACCGCCTTCATCGGACCGTCGGGCTGCGGCAAGTCGACCTTGCTGCGCTGCATCAACCGGCTGAACGACCTCATCGACGGCGTGCGAGTCGAAGGCGACATCCTGTTCGAGGGCGGCAGCGTCTACGACCCCAAGCTGGATATCAACGCCCTGCGCAAGCGCATCGGCATGGTGTTTCAGAAATCGAACCCCTTTCCGAAGTCGATCTACGAGAACGTCGCCTACGGCTGCCGAATCCAGGGGATCAACCGCAAGCGCGAGCTCGACGAGATCGTCGAGCGGAGCCTGCGCGGCGCCGCCCTGTGGGACGAAGTGAAGGACCGCCTGGAGGATAGTGCGCTGGGCCTTTCGGGCGGGCAGCAGCAGCGCCTCTGCATCGCCCGGGCGATCGCCGTCGAGCCCGAGGTGATCCTGCTCGACGAGCCCTGCTCCGCGCTCGACCCCATCGCCACCGCCCGTATCGAAGAGCTGATGCAGGACCTGAAGACCCAGTACACCCAGGTCATCGTCACCCACAACATGCAGCAGGCCTCGCGCGTGTCGGACCTCACCGCCTTCCTCTACCTGGGTGAGCTGGTCGAGTACGGGCCGACTGAGCGGATCTTCATCAACCCGATGAAAAAGCAGACCGAGGACTACATCACGGGGCGGTTCGGGTAGGGGCCCGCCGCCGGCGCGAGCTCCACGCCCGGCGTTGACACCTGGAAGGAGCGCGGCATAGGCTGAACTCGAAGCGGAGCCGAGCCATGGACACAGTACGACCCGTCCACAGCGATCCTGAGATCCTCGGGGGTACTCCGGTGTTCGTCGGCACCCGAGTCCCATTCAAGACCCTCATCGATTACCTGGAGGAAGGTCAGTCTCTTTCGGAGTTCCTGGTTGATTTCCCGACCGTGACCCGCGAGCAGGCGATCGCCGCGCTGGAGGAAGCCAAGGAAGCCCTTCTGGCTCATGCGCGTCCTGCTTGACGAATGTGTTCCAGAGGGGTTCCTCGCACTCCTTCCTGAGCATCTTAGGGCTGTGACCGCGCGTGAAGCGGGCTTGGCCGGCAGGAAGAATGGGGACCTTCTGGCTGCTGCTGAAGGCCGTTTCGATGTCCTCGTGACAGTGGATCAGAACCTTCCGTGGCAGCAGCACTTGTCGACCTTTTCTCTCGCTGTCGTCGTCCTTCGTGCACGCTCGAACAGCCTGCTCTCGTTACGGCCGCTTGTGCCCGACCTGCTTCGTGCCCTCAGCTTCGTTGGTCCAGGTCAGATCGTACGGCTTGGGACCTGACAGGCAGGTGCTATCTCCTCCGCTGAGATCTCTCCTGGGGACCTGCGAAACCACGGTGAAGTTACGGCGACGCCGGCCGCTCCCGCACGTACTGCGACTCCCAGTGCGGCCGGCCCTTGGTCACTTCGAAGATCTTGCGGCTGCGGGCCAGCCAGCGGAGGGCGACCTGGACCCGGCGCTCGTCGAGACGGCCGCGCAGGCGCGGATGGTCGCCCAGGAGCTGCCGCAGCTCGGCGGTGAGGGCATGGGCGCCGAAGCGTTCCTGCGGTCCCCGCCGTTTCGCCAGCTCGAAGACGAGGGCCGCCAGACGGAGCCGCTTCAGCCCCAGCAGCCTCTCCATCTCGGGATCGAGCGGCTCTCCGGCCTCCACCGGGCTCGGCAGCGCGCCCTCCGCCGCGCTCCGGAACGCCTCGTAGCGCTGCACGGCCTTCTCCAGCTCCGCCTCCAGCGCCGCCCGCCGGTCGCGGTGGAATCTCTCGCGTTCCGCATGAGAGGCTGCCTCTCTGCGCAGCAGGGCGATCTGCTTCTCGAAACGGCTCAGCACGTCCGCCAGCGACAGGCTCTTGTCCATGATCGACCGAGTATAAATGCTCTCAGCTCCATTGTCGATACGAAACCGCAGCTTCTTTATGGACTTGGATCGCTCGTTAGCGCTTTTCAGGTCAGCAAATTTGGTGTGAAATGACCTAGGTGCTCTAATTGGCCCACTGAATATCTAAATCGGCATCCAATATGGGATTCACATTGGCGAGATTTGGTGGCTACTCCGCGGAGCTTGGTGTCAGCTCCGCGGAGCCTGGTGAGGGCACCGAGGAGCCATGAAGGCGGCTGGAGGAGCTTAGTGCGGGATTGCCGGAGCCTCGACCCAGCCCCGGAGAGCTTGATGGCAGCTCCGTAGAGCTTGGTGAGGGCTCCGCGGAGCCCGGAGCGAGATTGCCGGAGCCTGGTTCGACCGGCGCGCGGTCTATGCCTCGACCGGCGAGCTCATGCCGATCTCACGGGTGAGCTCTTCGAGGCGCAGCCGGTCCAGCTTCTCGAGAGGCAGGTTCGTGAACAGCTCGATGCGGCGGGCGAGGACGCGGCCGGTCTCCTTGAACAGGGCGTACTGCTCCTCCTCGGGACCTTCGAAAGCTGCCGGGTCGGGAAGGCCCCAGTGGGCGACGATCGGCTGGCCGGGCCAGTAGGGGCAGCTCTCGCGGGCGTTGTCGCAAACCGTGATCACGAAGTCGAATTGAACGTCGCGGTACTCCTCCCACGATTTGCTGCGGGCGCCGCTCGCATCGATCTTGTAAACCTCGCGGAGCAGGCGCAGGGCCATCGGATGGACCTTGCCGCGGGGATGGGATCCGGCGCTGAGCGCCTCGAAACGGCGGCGGTCGTTCTTACGCAGCAGAACCTCCGCGATGATGCTGCGCGCCGAGTTCCCGGTGCAGAGGAAGAGGACCTTGAAACGCTTTTCCGCCATGACCGCGCCTTCAGTGCGCCCCGCCGGAGGCGAGCCCTAGGCCGGCAGAGTGGCGGATGTCCCGGCCTTCGACGTAGTAGATGACGTCCTCGGCGATGTTGGTGGCGTGGTCGGCGATGCGCTCCATGTTGCGCGAGATGAGGAGCAGGTGAAGGGCGCGGCTCACCGTCTTCGGGTCCTCGATCATGTAGGTGAGCAGCTCGCGGAAGAGCTGCTTGTAGAGGCCGTCCACGGCGTCGTCCGACTCGCAGACTTCGGTGGCCAGGCGGGCGTCCTTGCGCACGAAGGCGTCGAGGCTCTTGCGCACCATGGCCTGGACCAGCTCGGAGAGGTGCGGCAGATCGATGTAGGGCTTCAGCGGCGGTTGATCGTTCAACTGCAGGACCGACTGGGCGATGTTCACCGCCGAGTCGCCGATGCGCTCGAGATCACTGTTGATCTTCATCACTGCGACCAGGAAGCGGAGGTCGACGGCCGTCGGCTGCTTCGTTCCCAGGATGAGATGGCACGCCTCGTCGATCTCGATCTCCAGGTGGTCGACCTCCGAGTCGCCAGCGATCACCTCGGTCGACAGCGCGTTGTTGCGGTCGAGCAGGGACTTCGTCGCCTTGGCCACCATCCCTTCCACCATGCCGCCCATCTTCAGCAGCGCCTGGCGCACCCGATCGAGATCCTGATCCAGTCTTCGTTCCATTGAATAGTCCCTTTCCCCGTCGAATCTTACGCTTTCAGAGCCCGCAGCAGAACGGGGAAAGCCCTCTCCGCCTGTGACAGGTCGCCGTCAACTCTGTGACGGCAGGGCGGCTGACGCCGGCGATCCTCAGGCGGACAGCGCGGGCAGACGGCTCTCCATGATGTCGCGGACTCCTTCGCCGAGCTCCTTCCAGACCTTGTTGTCCCGCTCCTTCAGCCGGCGATAGGCGCGGGCGATGTCGAGGATCAGAAGGATCCGGGAGCTGGCGCAGGCCAGCTCTCCATAACGATGGGTGCCGATGCGCTCGAAACCGAGCACCTGGGTGTGGAAACGGAGAGGAGAGTGCGGATCGTTCTCGAAGACGTCGGTGAGGAAGTGGGTGTAGCCGCGGCCCACCACTTCGAGGATCGCCGCCCGCATGAGCCGCAGCACGACGCGGATGTTGCGGCGGTGCTGCGGCACGATCATGAAGCGGCCGATGTCGACGAAACGCCCGTGGCGTTTGAGCCCTTCGAGGTCGACGTTCGGCTCCAGGGTGACGCCGTACTCGGCCGGCATGTCGAGCGGCGGATCGTAGACCAGACGGATCACGCCGGCCGGCTCGTCGCCGACGGACACCAGGAACCAGGATTGATCCTGCCGCCGGTCCGTGTCAGCCGGAATCTCGGCGCCGGAGTTCTGGATCCACTGCTTTTCCTGCCGGTAGACGGCCTCGACGACCGCGAGCGCCTGCTCTCGATCTTCGGACGAGACCACCTTCTTGACGGCGATGTTCGTCTTCATGCCACCCTCCTTTGGACGAGGTTGGTTTCAGAGGTCTTGCCTGAAAGCTCTTGCAACTCGGTCATCACGGCGGACACCACGCGCCGTGCGATCTCTCTCCGGACCTGGCCTGAAGTCAGCCCGGCCTCCTGGCGCTCTTCCCGGAACGGCATGGGCTGGCCGACTCGCAGCACGAGCCGGCCCAGCCGCGGCGCCCGTCCCAGGCGTTCCGCCGCGGGATAGTGGAGACCGACAGGCACCACCGGCGCGGAGGAGCGAAGGACGATCTCCCCGAGACCCGCACGGCCCCGCAGCAGGCGAGCGGGATCGGCGTTGCGCGTGCCTTCGGGAAAGATGCCGAGGCTGCCTCCCACCGCCAGTCGCGCCAGGCACGCTTCGACGACCGGTTCTCTGCGGCGCTCCAGCCGATACGCTTCACGCAGTCGCCACCGCGCCGGTTTGCCATAGACGGGAATCGGCTCGCCCAGGCGGATCAGCCAGCCGAGCACGGGAATCTGCAGGTACATCCAGTCGGCGAGGAAGTGGACCGGACGGCCGCGCAGGTACATCAACGTAGCCGGAGCGAGGACCGACTCGACCGAGTTGCTGTGATTGAGCGCGAAGATCGCCGGTTCGGAGGCCGCGCCCAGCCGCTCGGCGCCTTCGACCTCGATCAGCCGGCCGAACGTCAGCATTACAGTTTTCAACGCCACCTTCCTCACTGAACCGGGCAGCTCCGGCAGCTCCGCGGTCAGGGCACCGGAAGACGGTCGAAGGGCGGGGCGGTCGAGCTCGTAGCGCATGTGGAGGATCCCGATTGGACGAGCTAATGCTGGCGGACGGAGTTGATCCGCCCGTGGCGCCGGGGTTGCGCGTGAGTGACAGTTGGGCTCGCCCTCAGGGCGACGTTTCGATAGCCCGGTGCGGAAGCACCGGGCTGGACTCGGCCGGAGTGGGGGAGATCACGCCGCGAGCGGCAATTTCACGCGGAACGTGGAGCCGTGGCCGAGGCGGCTCTCGACTTCGACCTGACCGCCGTGGGCCTGCGCTACGTGCTTGACGATGGCGAGGCCCAAGCCCGTGCCGCCTTCCTCGCGGGCGCGGCCCTTGTCCACGCGGTAGAAGCGCTCGAAGATCCGCGGGATGGCCTCGGGTGCAATGCCGATCCCGGTGTCGCCGACTTCCAGGATTGCCTGCCCGTCCGTCCGCGCCAGCTTGACCGTGACCTTTCCATCAGGGCGGTTGTACTTGATGGCGTTGCCGAGCAGGTTGAGCAGCAGGCGCTCCAGGCCGTCGGCGTCGCCGAGCAGAGGCGGCACCGGCGATTCCTCGACCGCGATCTCCACCCGCTTTTCGCGGGCGGTGGCGGCGAGCAGCTCGACGGCCCGGCGGACGAGCGCGTGCAGGTCGACCGGCTCGAGCTCGAGGGAGGAGGCCACCCCTTCGAGACGCGAGAGCGTGAGGAGATCGTCGAGCAGCTCCTGCAGGCGCTGGCACTGGTTGAGGATGCGTTCGGTGAAGCGGCGGGCGGTCGGCGGCTCCTCCAGAGCGCCGTCGCGCAGCGTCTCGGCGTAGCCGCGGATGGCGGCGAGCGGCGTCTTGAGCTCATGGGAGACGTTGGCCACGAAGTCCCGCCGCATGTCGGCGACGCGGGTGAGCTCGGTGGTGTCGCGGGCCGCCACCACGGCGCCCCGGGCGCCTCCGGAGAGCGCAGCGCTCGCCAGCAGCAGGGTGCGCCGCTCCGGAGCGGTCAGCTCGATCTGGCCGCTCTGCGGCTCACCCAGACGGAGGGTGTCCTCGACCAGCCGGGCGAGCCCGGGGTGGCGGATGATCTCCAGGACCGGCCGGCCGATGAAGTCCCCGGCGAGATCGAAGAGGCGGTAGAAGGCGGGATTGATCATCAAGGCCCGCGCGTCGGGCCCCACCACCAGCACCCCCTCCGACATGCTGGCGAGGATCTCCTGCAGGCGGTCGCGCTCCTTGCTGACGGCCTCGAACTGCTCTTCGGCCGTGGCGGCCAGCCGGTTGAGGGCCATCGCCAGGGCCGCCAGCTCGTCCTCGTCCGGCACCGCGACGCGGTTGGCCCGGCCGAGGGCGAGGTCTTGCGCGGCGGAGATCAGACGCGAAAGAGGCTCGAAGAGCTGCCGGTCGAGCCACAGCGACGTGAAGAGGATGGCGATGCCCGCAGCCAGGGCCGAGAGCGCCATGGCCGCCGCCAATTGGCCCCGCAGAACGCTCAACTGCTCCAGCGGCTCGGCGAGGCGCAGGATGAGCATCCCCCCCCGCGGATGGCCGAGGGTGCGCGCGACGTAGACGTAGGTGTGGCCCGTGGTGGCGCTCTTGCGGACGTTCATGCCGCGGCCCCCGGCGAGCGCCGCCTCCACTTCCGGACGGTGCAGATGGTTCTCCATAGTGGACAGCCGCTCGGGCTCCACCGAGCTGTCGGCGACGACCACGCCGTCGGTGCGGATGAGCGTCACCCGCACGCCGCTGTCGGCGGCCAGCCGCCGCACCCAGGTCTCCGGATCGAGCCTGGGATCGCTCAGCCGTTCTCTCGCGAGAGGAGCCAGCAGATCCAGCATGTCGAAGAGCTGGACGGAAGCGGTACGCTCCAGCAGGCGGGGCAGCAGCGAGCCGAGCAGGGCGGTGGCGGTGACGACGGCGGCCAGCGCGGGCCAGAGAGGGGCGAGCCGCAGCTTGGGCGGCAGACCCAGGAGCCGCACGGCCTCAGGGCCTCAGCCGGTAGCCGACTCCGATCACCGTTTCGATGCGATCGGCTTCGGATCCGAGCTTGCGGCGCAGGCGCCGGATGTGAGTGTCCACCGTCCGGCTGTCGATGTCCTCGGCGTAGCCCCAGACGTCGGAGAGGAGCTGGCCGCGGGTCTGCACCCGACCGTTCCGCTCCATGAGCAGGCGAAGGAGTCGGAACTCGGTGGCGGTCAGCGGCGTTTCTTTGCCGCGCACCTGGAGCTGGTGGCCGGCGATGTCGAGCTGGATGCCGCCGACCTCGAGCCGGTCGTTGACTCCCTCCTCGTGCTGCAACCGGCGCAGCACCGCCTTGACCCGCAGCACCACCTCGCGCGGGCTGAACGGCTTGCTGATGTAATCATCGGCGCCCAGCTCCAGGCCGACGATACGGTCCACCTCCTCGCCGCGGGCGGTGAGCATCACGATGGGCAGGCGGGAGGTGGCGGAGTCCCGCTTCAGCATCCGGGTCAGCTCCAGCCCGTCGACGCCGGGGAGCATCAGATCGAGCAGGATGAGGTCCGGCGCCTCGCGGCGAATGGCCTCGAGGCCGGTGTCTCCGCGGCGCGCGGTCTCCACCATAAAGCCTTCCTTCTCGAGGTTGTACTGCAGGACCTCGGCGATGTCAGGCTCGTCCTCGATGAGCAGGATGCGTTCCCGTGCCATGTGGAGGAAGGCTACCACGGAGTCTTCCACAGAGAGTGCGGAAAACCCTGTGGAAAACGGGGTGGAAACAGACGCCGAAGGCCCGTTTTCCCGGCATTTTGCACGCTTTGACCAAACTGCTGTGCAGCCGTTCTAAGTGCTTGAAAACACTACACTTTTGCCTCAGTTTTGCCCCCCTGGGCGGAGGCCCGTCCTCCGGCGTGGACGTGTTTTCCACAGAAAGCGCGTGTGAAACCCGGGTGAGAGCTCTGTTAAATCGCTGTGACAGCGGAGTTTATCCCCGCGCTGGCGGGTAGGCCCACTCGAAAGGGTTGGCGTGCGCAGCCTACGCCTGGGCCGCCTCGAGGCCCTGGCGCAAGCGGAGGGGACCGCCGAAAACTTTCTGGAAGAAGCGGCCGTGCTCGCGGGCGGCCTCGAGCTCCAGGTCGACGGCATAGCGCGAGAGCACCTCGAGCGTCACCTTGCGGCCGCGGATGGCGCAGTAGATCTCCTCGACCCGGGAAGCGTGGGTGTAGTCGAGGGCGTCGGCGACCCGCAGCAGGGCGGCGAGCTTGGGAATGGTCCGCTGCTGCCATGGCTTGAGTGCAGCCAGCGTCGGATGGCCGGCTTTGGGTATCGCGCCGCGGTGATAACGGGCGACGTGGGCGATGATCTCGATCTCGCGCTGGTCGAAGGCGTCGAGGACGGCGTTGGTGATCAGATAGTAAGCGTGCTTGTGGTGGCCGCGGTAGTGAATCGAGTAGCCGATGTCGTGGAGCAGGGAGGCGTACTCCAGCCACTCCCGCTCACGGGCGCCCAGGCCATGGAGCGAAGCCGTGACGTCGAACAGGCGGAGGGCGAGGCGGGCGGTCTGCAGGTTGTGCCGGTAGACGCTTTCCGCTCGCTCGGCGAGCTGGATCACCTGGCGCCGGCGCAGGTCCCGAGGCTCGGAGGCGTCCGGGATCGGCTGGCCCAGCGCCGCCAGCACCAACCCCTCGCGCAGCGCCCGGTCGCAGACCTGGAAACGGTCGACGCCGGCGTGAGCGACCAGCTCCTGCAGGAGGAGCACGCCGGCGAAGAGGCTGTCGGAGCGCGGGGCACCAACCGGCGGCAGGTCGGCGATCTGCCGGCGCTTGAGCGGGCGCAGCCGCTCGCAGAGCTGGGCCAGGTCCTTGGTCCGCACCTCGCGCAGCACACCGGAGAGCTCCTTCCAGGGCCGGCCGGCGAAGTAGTCGATGAGGTCGGCGCAGCAGACCGCCGTGCCGGAGGTGGCCACCAGCCGCTCCACCGGGCCGCGCGGCACCGTCTCGCCGAGGCGCTTCTCGATGCGCCGCCGCAGCCGGTCGACCGACGCGGCGCTCGGCGGGTCGCCCTTGAGGCCGGCGGCGCCGCGCAGCGAGCCGAGAGCGAGGCTCACCACCTGCTCGAGCTCGCCGGCGCGGGTGGCGATCCACTCCGTGCTGCCGCCGCCGACGTCGACGATGGCGGCGGTCCCCGGCCCCAGATCCACCACCTCCCGCACGGCGCGGTAGATGAGCCGCCCCTCCTCAACGCCGGTCAGGAGCTGCACGTCGAGGCCGCTCAGCGCCTTGACCTGGGCCAGGAAGTCGGCGCCGTTGGCGGCCTCGCGCACCGCGCTGGTGGCGACGGCCACCACCCGCTCGGCTCCCTTGAGCCGGGCGAGGGTCGTCATCTTGGCGATGGCCTCCAGACCGTCCCGGATCGCCGCCTCCGAGAGCGCCCCTGCGCCGAAGCCGGTCTTGCCCAGGCGCACCATCTCCCGCTCGCGGCCCAGCAGGCGGTAGCCGCCGTTGGGCTCGGTCTCCGCCACCACCATGTGGATGGAGTTCGAGCCGATGTCGATCGCCGCCAGACGGGTGCGGCCGGAGCCGGCGGCGTGCGCCTTCTCCGTGAGGGCGGGAAAGGCGAGAGGCTGGACGACCACGGTCGGGCGGCTCACACGATGGATTCTAGAACCAGCGCCTCGGAATCCACGGCCTGAAAGATCTCGACCTCCTCGGCCGGCGGCAGGAGCTGGACGCGGGCGGCAGCGAAGCCGCGCTCGATGAGCAGCTCGCGCTCGCTGCTGCCGCCGACGTAGACGCGGTCCATCTGGCCGAAGAACCAGCGCATGTAGAGCCAGGCGAGATCCTCCAGGGCCGGACTGCCGGTGAGGCGCCGCACGTGGAGCGGGAAGCCGGTGAGGCAGAGCCCGGTCAGCCGGATGCCGAGGAGCTTGCCGGCCGCCAACCCGGCCAGGCCGATCAGACCCGGCGTGCTGACGAGGATCTCGGAGTAGCGCTCCCGTTCGCAGAGGTCCAGCATCTCCAGGAGGGGCGGCAGGGTGAGCGTCTGCGGCTCCCAGTCGGAGAGAGGGAGCTGGAGGAGGGGCTCGAAGCTGCGCACCGGCAGGCCCATCAGCTCCTCGCCGCCGCCGCAGGTCAGCACTACCAGCTCGTTTCCCTTGGCGCGCGTCAAGGTGGAGAGGACGCCGATGGTGCCGTCGAGACCGGCCGTCAGGTCGGCGAACCAGGCCGTCCTTTCCGGCCGTTCCGCCTCCGGTCTCTGACCGAGGAAGCGCAAGGCGGCGATCTCCAGGAGATCGGCGTCCTTGTGCTGCGCGTGCAGTGAGACGAGGTAAGGGGCGACGGAGAGGGCGAGCGGCGCCAGATGGGAGAGCGCCGAGAGGCTCTCGGTGACTCGGCCACGCCGGAGCTGGCGGACGAAGTCGCGGCCGAGCGAAGACAGGGATTCGCGGTGGGCCCGGCCGGCCGCCGTGAACGTGGCCCGATCAGATGGCTCCCCCGCCGGCGAGCCGGCGGCGGACCGCCGCGGTCCGGGGAACGGCACGACCCGGGCCAGCCGCTCGCGCAGGCCCGCCGGCCGCGCCGCCTCCTCGGCCTTCCGCTCGGCCGGCCCCCGGGCTAGGCTGCGCAGCAGCTCCGCGAAGGCATCCCGGCGGTTGCCGAGCAGGGCCGGGAACTGCCGGCGGTAGTACTCCCAGGCGATGCTGTAGAGGCTCTGGACCAGCCGCAGGCTGGAGCCGTTGTCGCCCCCCGGCTCGTGCCGGCCCGCGCCGATGTGGCTCAGGTACTCCTCGACGGTGGCTGCCGCGGGGGTACGGGTGAAGGTGGTGGCGATGCAGAAGCCGCCGTGATCGTCACTGCCGCCGGTAAAGGCCTTGATCCAGGGTGTGGGGCCCGCGGGCTCCAGCCGGTGACGCTCGGCAAGGCTCGCGATCACTCCCGGGGTCAGCGATCCGAAGATCCGGCGAACGAGATCGTTCGCCCGCCGATCGTGGACGCCGTTGAGGCCTTCGAAGCGGTTGAAGAGGACGAGCAGCTTCTCGACGTGGTCCAAGGTCAGGCGGTCGTTGACGCGGAACAGCGGGTGGGCGACCGAGTGCAGGATGCCTTGCGCTTGGAAGTAGTCCCGCAGCTCGTAGACGTTGCGCCGGAGCCGCTGGATCTCCCGGTGGTGCTCCTCGCTGATGCCGATCGCCAGGCAATGGATCTCGCAGCCGTCCTCCGGGAACTCCACCGTCACCTCGCAGGAGAGGAAGGTGCCCGGCAGGTGGGCGATCTCCAGGGCGCCGTCGATCGAGTCGTGATCGCTGACCGTCACGAAATCCATCCCGCGCTCACGGCAGAGACGGTAGATCTCCAGCGGCTCGGTGTAACTCTCGGGAGCCCGGAACTGGCGCAGGATCCATTCGCTCGGCCGGTTCGAGTGCTTGCTGTGGACGTGCAGATCGGCTCTCGACGTCATCGACGTTGCCTCCTTCCTGGGTTCAGGGTGGGTGTTCACGTCGGAAGCCCAGCGTAAGACTCAAGTGTGCGCTCCCGGTGACGAAGCCGTAGCGGAGGCGTAACGATCGGCGGAAATAGCGATGAGCAAAGGGATTTCCGCGCGAAGGTGAATTGTCACACGGAGTTCATAGAGACTCTCTCATCAGATGTGTCAAAATTTCTGGCGTTTTTTCGGCGCATCCCCATCGCTGCGCTGGAGGCCAGAACCCTTGTCCGAGCCCAGTCGAATCGAAACCATTGAAAGAACCGCCGCCGAGAGCGCGCCGCTGCTCAACTGGGAGCTTTCCTGGCTGGCGTTCAATTCTCGGGTCTTGCACGAGGCGGAGGATGCGGAGAACCCGCTGCTCGAGCGGCTGAAGTTCGTCGCCATCTTCGACTCCAACCTGGACGAGTTCTTCATGAAGCGGGTAGGCGGCCTGAAGCAGCAGCTCGCCAGCAACGTGCGCGAGATCGGCCCCGACGGCGGGCCGACGCCGCGGCAGCAGCTCGCGGACATCAACGCCGCCGTGCGGCCCCTGGTGGCGCGGCAGCGGCGGCTGCTCGAAAGCGAGATCCTGCCCGCCCTGCGCCAGCATGGAGTGGAGATCTGCACCTGGGAAGAGCTGCGCGCCGGCGAGCGCCGCTACGTCTGCGAGGAGTTCCAGCGCCGGATCTTTCCGGTGCTGACGCCGCTGGCGGTCGATCCCGCCCATCCGTTCCCCTTCATCTCCAACGTCAGCCTCTCGCTGGCGGTGGGAGTGAAGGCTCCAGGCGATCGGGAGCCGCGCTTCGCCAGGGTCAAGGCGCCGCACCTCCTGCCGCGGTGGATCCCGGCGCCCAGAGGATTGCGCTACGTGCCGCTCGAGGAGGTCATCGCTCATAACCTCGATCAGCTCTTCCCCGGCATGGAGATCGTCGCCTCCTATCCCTTCCGGGTGACCCGCAACGCCGACGTGCAGCGCAACGAGGAGACGGCCGAGGACCTGCTGGAGGTCATCCAGGAGGAGCTGCGGGAGCGGCGTTTCGCCACCATCGTGCGGCTCGAAGTGGCCAGGGGAATGCCCCGCTGGATGATCGAGCTGTTGATCGAGGAGCTCGAGGTCACCGAGCAGGAAGTCTTCGAAGTGGACGGGTTGTTGGCGCTCAAGGACCTGATGTCGCTCGCCGGTGCGTTGCCCCTGCCGTCGCTGAAATACCGACCCTGGACGCCGGTCAGCCATCCGCGCTTCCACTTCGAGGCGGACGAGGTCGCGGAGTTTTTCGCCACCCTCGCCGGCGGCGACATTCTCGTCCACCATCCTTACGACTCCTTCGCCACCAGCGTGCAGCGTTTCATCGAGGTGGCGGCGGACGACCCGGCTGTGCTCGCCATCAAGCAGACCCTCTACCGCACCTCGGCGGGCTCGCCGAACATGCAGGCGCTGATCCGGGCGGCGGAGGCGCGCAAGCAGATCGCCGTCACGGTGGAGATCAAGGCGCGCTTCGACGAGGCGGCCAACATCGAGTGGGCGGAGGCGCTGGAGAAGGTGGGCGCTCACGTCTGCTATGGCCTGGTGGGACTGAAGACCCACGCCAAGATCGCTCTGGTCGTCCGCGAGGAGAAGGACGTCCTACGCTGTTACGTCCACGTCGCTACTGGCAACTACAACCCCGAGACGGCGAAGCTGTATACGGACCTGGGCCTCTTCACCTGCGACGAGGCGATCGCTCAGGACGTGGCTCAGCTCTTCAACATGCTGACCGGCTTCGTGCATCAGCCGCAGTTCAGGAAGCTGCTGGTGGCGCCCACCACCATGCGGCCGCGCTTCCTGGAGATGATCGCCCGCGAAACCGAGCACCAGAAGGCCGGCCGCGGCGGGCGCATCATCGCCAAGATGAACGCCCTCGACGACCGGCAGCTCATCGACGCGCTCTACGAGGCCTCCGCCGCGGGGGTGGAGATCGACCTGATCGTGCGCGGCATCTGCCGCCTGCGGCCGGGATTGCCGGGCCGCAGCGAGACCATCCGGGTGGTCAGCATCGTCGGCCGCCTGCTGGAGCATGCCCGCATCTTCCACTTCGCCAACGGCGGTGATCCCGAGTACTACATCGGCTCGGCGGACTGGATGTCGCGCAATCTCGACGCCCGGGTCGAGGCGGCGGTTCCCATCGAGGAGCCGCGGCTGCAGGAGGAGATCCAGACCATCCTCGACCTCCAGCTCGCCGACAACGTGAAGGCCTGGGAAATGCAGTCCGACGGCTCGTACGTGCAGCGGCGACCCGCGCCGGGCGAGGAGCCTCGGTCCAGCCAGGACCTGCTCATGCAGCGGGCGATGGAGCGGCGCTAGACCCCAGTCGGGAGGTAATACTTCACGAGCCCGACGTGCGCCATCCGCTTGAAATCTGAGTCCAGAGACCACACAGCGCCCTCCTGCTGCGCCGCGAGCGCGCCGATCAGCAGAGCCGCGAACCCGAAGCTTTCACCTGCGGCCGACGCTGCGTCGATCCAGGAATCGATGAGATCCCAGGTGGAGCCGACGGGATAGAAGATCGGTAAGGCTGCGAGAAGGCGGTGCAGGCGAGGCCGCTCCTGGATCGAGGATCCCACGAGGATCTCGACGCGGACCGGCGCCGCAAGCGCCACTTCGTCGGCGTCCAGGAGCATCCCGAGGTGACGGGCTTCCTCTCCTGTAGCCGAGCGAAGGGCGGCGACCCAAACCGAGGTGTCGACGAAGATCACTTCCGGCGGCGTGAAGCAGGGATATCGATATCCAGTCGGACATGCCCCATCAACGACTTCAGCTCCTCGATCCGTCTCCTTCGAACCAGCTCCTGAAGAGAGAGGACCACCGTATCGGTCTTCGACTTGAATCCGAGGACTTGGCGCGCTTCCTCCAAGAGGGCCTCCGGTATGTCGAGCGTTGTTCGCATACGTTTGAGGGTAGATCGTATGCCTGAGGACGTCAAGTCTGGCCTTCTTTTGGCACCGCGCAGCTTTGGATATCCTGTGTTGATGCCGCAGAAAGCGCTCCCTCTCCTCCCGATCGCCACCGCCCGGGGCCTGCTGCTGGGAGCCCAGGGTCTACTGGACGATCCGAGACGCAAAGCCACTCCGGAGACCCTCTATGAGCTCGTTGAGCGGATGGGGTTCGTCCAAATCGATTCGATCAATATCATCGAGCGAGCCCACCATCTGACGCTCGCCGCCCGCTTTCAGGGCTACCGACCGGCCATGCTCACGCGCCTGCTGGAACGGGAGCGGCGCCTCTTCGAGCACTGGACTCACGACGCTTCCGCCATTCCGACGGTCTGGTACCCCTGGTGGAAGCCGCGCTTCGAGCGCTATCGCCGGCGGGTGCTCGCTCACCCCTGGTGGCTTGAACGGATGGGTCCGGAGCCGCAAAAAGCTTTCGACCACGTTCGCGAGCGAATCGCGCGCGAAGGACCGCTGATGGCCAAGGACTTCGAGGACGAGCGACCGGCCGGCACCGACAAAACCTGGTGGGGATGGAAGCCGCAAAAGGCGGCCCTCGAATACCTATGGCGGACGGGGGAGCTGGTAATCGCCCGGCGGGTGAATTTCCACAAAGTCTATGATCTCGCCGAGCGCGTCTTTCCTCACGCCCACGCCGCGCCGCGGCCGGACGCCGGAGAGTACCTGGATTGGGCTTGCCGCTCGGCCCTGGAGCGGCTCGGAGTGGCGACGCCTAGCGAGATCGCCGCTTTCTGGGGCGCCGTCTCGTTGGAGGACGTAAAGAGCTGGACCCTGCGGGCCGTCGCGGCGGGCGAGATCCTCGCGGTGCGGGTGGAAGGCGCCGACGGCGGCCGCCCCTGGGAGGCTTTCGCCGTACCGGATTGGGAGTCCCGGGCCGCCACCTTGCCACTGCCGCCGCCACGCATCCGCCTGCTCTCACCTTTCGATCCCATCCTCCGCGATCGGCGGCGGACCCTGCGGCTCTTCGGCTTCGACTACCGCTTCGAAGCCTTCGTCCCAGAGGCCCAGCGCCAGCATGGCTATTACGTGCTGCCGATCCTCGAAGGCGAGCGCCTGGTAGGACGGTTGGACCCCAAGCTCCACCGCGATAGGGGTCTGCTCGAGGTGCGGGCCCTCTGGTGGGAAACAGGAGTGAAGCAGAGCAAAGGGCGCCGCGCGGCCCTGGAGGCTGCCCTTGAGAGGCTGGTGCGGCTGGTGGGCGCGGAGCGGTATGAGTTCGCTTTGGACTGACTTGATCGGGAGTTACGACGCCGGCCTGAACCGCAGCCCCGGATTACGGCGCGCCCGCCGCAGGTAGGAGGTGATCTCCTGGATCAGGCGAGGGGTGGCCCGGTCGAGCTCGACGGCTTGCCGGAGGACGTCGAGAGCGGCCTGGGCATGGAGATGAAAGTCCTTGGAGACGAAGAAGGTGAGCATCTCGGAAGCGAGCCGCTTCACCTCGGCTCTGCGCTCGTCGCGGAGATAGAGGTTGGCCAGGTCGAGCGTCACCAGCGCCGCATCGAACGCGTAGCCTTCGGCGAGGAACCGGCGACGCACGTCCTGGAAAGTCTCCTCCGCTTCCTCGCAACGGTTCAGACCGGCGGCGATGCGGGCGCTCAGCCAGCCGAGGCGCAGCTCGGTCCACGCGTCGTTGAACGCGAAATAGGTATGGCGGAAGCGATGGAGCTGCTGCAGGGCCTCGTCGCTGCGGCCGCAGTCGACGAGGAACCAGGCCAGATTGTGCCGGGCCATCAGCAACAGGCGCGGGTCGAGCTCCCAGTCGATGATGCCGAGCCCTCTGCGGATCGTCCGGATCGCCTCGTCGGGCCAACCGGCGTAGCCGAGGAACAGCCCTTTGGTGATCATGACGCGACCCTTGCGGTGCGTCTCCCGCAGGGTGTCGTAGATGTCGATCACCTCGTCCAGCAGCTCGGCCGCCTGCTCGAAACGCCCGAGGTCGCTGAGCAGAGAGGCGCGCAGGTCGAGGATTCGCGCTTCCTCCAGCGGATCGGCGGAGCCGCTCTCCGCCAGCCTCTCGGCGTTGTCGAGCGCTTCCTCGGCACCCGCGAGATCATCCGCGACACGGCGGGCGTTGCCGAGATAGGCCCAGGCGCGCGCCTGAAGGTCCAGGGCGACCGAGCGGCCGTAGCGCTCGCCGTCGATCTGACCGGCCAGGAAGAGCCCCAGCTCCGCCAACTCGACCGACCGGGCGGGATTGCCGAACCTCTCTTCGTAGCTCTTCTCGATCAGCAGCTCGCAGACGGCGAGGGTCTGGAAGCGGCTGGCGTCACGCAGCAGAGCCTCCCGTGCGGATGGAGCGTAGCCGAGGAGCTCGGCCAGCAGAGCCGGCGCCTCCCGCCTTTCGGCGGCGACGTCGGCGAGCCGCTGCTCGAGGCTGGCGACGAGCCGCTCCCAACCGGTGTCCTTCTCGACCGGCGGGCCGGGATCGTTCGCGGTCAACGCCGGCTCGCCCAGTGGCGCGGAGCTCAGCGTGCGCAGCAGCAGCGCATCCACCTCCCGCTGGCAGACGGCGCAACCCGAGCGCAGGTGGTCCTCGATCCACCGCTCCTCGGCCGCGGAGATCTCGCCGCGCGAGAAGCTGTCGAGAGCGTTGCGGTCCGGGTGGCGCCCGTCCATCGATGTTCCCCCCGATGAGAGCTTAATCCTGGTCTGGTGCCAGCGCGCTTTTCAAGTTGTAGCGCTCTCTATCTCTTTAGTTGCTGCTGGGGCAGAAAAAGTGACACCGGCGACGGAGTGCCGGTGTCACCCTGGGGCGGCGCCTACTCGGGGCCGTTGGGAGTGCCGTTGGGGTCCATGCCGCCGCCGTGTTCCACTTGCTCTTTGACGAGATCGAACAGCTCGCGCAGCCGGGCGAAGAACCCTCTCACGGGCAGGATCCGTGCCGGGCGCTCGACCGAGCGGCGGCCGAGCTCGAAAGCATGGCTTGGAGCGAGAGCGGCGAAGCTGGCGAGGAACAGGGCGGCGACGGTGCGGCGGAAAGACTTGGGCGACATAGCGATCCCCTCCGGGGCAGGACGGCCCGGATGCGGTCACCACGACCGTGGGGGCCTGCCTCCTTACCTTCTAAGTGCCCCCTGAAACTTGGACCGGCGATGTGGGACGCGGGAGGGGAGAAAGACGAAGGGGACCGTTTCCGGTCCCCTTGAACGCTTGGCGCGCGGCGCGCGGCCGCGGAAGGAAGGCTGGTAACCGCGGGGCGTGACTTCCGCCGTGGGGCTCCCCGAACCGACGGCGGACGCTCGCCGGCGGAACCCCGGAAGGCATCGGTCGCCTCGTCGCGACCTCAGGGGCATTATACACACATGAGCATGTTTATGGAACAGCAGATACGCGGCCCCTCAGCCGTGGCTGCCGTCCGAAGATCGATGTGGGCCGGATCGGAGAGGTCCTGTCTTGATACATTCCCCTCATGGAGATGCGCTCGGTAGGGCGGCTGCGTCGCGTGCGGGACTGGGTCCGTTCGCTCGACTTCACGCTGGCCCGCCGCTTCGGCCTCGCCAACCGCGAGGACCGGCTCTTCTTTCTGCTCATCGGTCTGGTGGGGGTGATCGGCGGCCTGCTGGGGCTCGCCACCGAGTTCCTCATCAGCGCGCTGCAGCAGCTCCTGTGGGGCAAGCCGGGCGACCTGCTCGCCATCGCGCCGGCCATCCACCCCCGCTGGAAGGTGGTGCTGCCGCTCGCCGTGGGCGGCGCCCTGGTGGGGCTCATCCTCTGGGTAGGCCGCCGGCGGCTCAAAGGCGAGGCGAGCGGCGAAGGTATGGCCAGCCTCATCGAGGCGGTCGCCCTGTCGGGCGGCAAGATCGCTCCGCGGCCGGTGCTCATCAATGCCCTCGCGGCCATCGTCACGGTCGGCTGCGGCGGCTCCCTCGGCCGCGAGGGGCCGATGATCCGCCTGGGCGCCATGATCTCCTCCTGGATGGGACAGCGGACCGAGATGCCTCCCCATCGGCTGAAAATCCTGGTGGGATGCGGCGCCGCGGCCGGCCTCGCGGCGACCTACAACATCCCCATCGGCGGCACGCTCTTCGCCATGGAGGTGATCCTCGGCAACTTCGCCCTGGAGATCTTCGGTCCAATCGTCGCTTCGTCGGTCATCGCCACGCTCATCGCCCGTTCCCTGGTCGGTAACACGCCTCTCTATGCCGCCCGCGAGTACACCCTCACCAGCGGCTGGGAGATGCTGCTTTACGCCGGACTGGGCATCGTGGGCGCGGTGGCCTCCGTGGTGTTCATGGTGGGAGTGAGCTGGGGCAGCCGCCTCTTCAAGCTGCTGGGCAAGGTCAAGATCGTCCCGCGGCCGTTTCAGCCCCTCGTCGGCTTTGCCCTCCTGGGGGTCCTCGGCGTCTACGTTCCCCACGCTCTCGGACGGGGTTACGGCACCATCAACCAGGCCCTCGCCGGCCGGCTGATGCCCTGGTTCTTCGCTCTGCCGCAGGAGTTTACCGTCTTCTTCATATTGGGGCTGCTCTGGCTCGCCCTGGTCAAGCTCGCCGCCACCGCCCTGACCCGCGGCAGCGGCGGCGCCGGCGGCCTCTTCACCCCTTCCCTGGCCTTCGGCGCCCTGGTGGGAGGCGCCTACGGCTACCTCGTCCACGCGGAATGGCCGCATATCGCTTCGCCCTACGGCGCCTACGCCGCCGTGGGCATGGCGGCCGTCATGGCCGGCACCAGTCACGCGCCGATCAGCGCCATCCTCATCCTCTTCGAGTTCACCGGCAATTATGACTTGATCCTGCCCGTCATGCTCGCGTCGATCCTCTCCAGCCTGGTGGCCCGCCGCCTGCGCCCGACCTCCATCTACACCGAGTCGCTGCGCGGCCGCGGCGTCGAGCTGCCCTGGCGGATGGAGGAGGCGGTGCTGGCCGGCTTGAAGGCGGAGAACCTGGTCCGCGCCGACCCCCACGTCCTGCGGCCGGGCGAGCACTACAGCGACCTGGTGGAGAAGTTCCTTTCCACCCGCCGCCAGCGCCTCTTCGTGGTCGGCGCGGACGGCAAGCTGCTGGGCGCCGTCTCGCTGCACGACATCAAGCATGCGCTCGATCACCCGCAGACCCTGACGGCCGTCGTGGCCCACGACCTCATGCTGCCAGTGGAGCGCACCATCCACAAGGACGAGCGCATGCATCGCGCCACCGAGCTGTTCGCCCACAGCGATTTCGAGCGGCTGCCGGTGGTGGACGCCGACGGCAAGTTCCTCGGCGTCATCGCCAAGCGCGACCTGCTGGCGGTCTACGCCCAGGAGGTGCTCGGCCGGCCGGCGCTGCTCGCCACCTTCGTCTCCAGCCAGGAGTCGGGCGCCAGCCGTCAATACGTGGAGATCCCTCCGGACTTCGCCCTGCGGCTGGTGCCGGTGCCGGAGGATCTGGTGGGCAAGACTCTCGCCGAGGCGCGGTTGCCGCAGACCCTGGGCGCCCGGGTGATGGAGATCCGCCGCCGCGGCAAGCTCGGCGAGGAGCCCCTCCTCCCCTCGGCGGAAACGCGGCTGCAGGAAGGCGACCTGCTGCTCCTCCTCGGACCTACCGCGAAGATCGAAGCCCTGGGGCAGGGCCAAGTAGCGGAGGAAGCGCTGGCGCAGCACCAGACCGAGTAGGCATGGCGAACGATCCCGCAAGGTCCGCGTCGCCGGAGGAACGGCGCCTCCTCGCCGGCCGTGCCGTGCCGGCCGGCCTCTGCGAGAGCTGCGAGCACCTGCGGGTGCTCGCCTCCCGCCGCAGCGTCTTCGTGCGCTGCGGCCTCGCCGATACCGATCCGCGCTTCCCCCGGTATCCCGCCTTGCCGGTGACTGCCTGCGCGGGATATCGCCAGGAGGACCGACCATGTTCCTGATCCGCGACGTCTTCCGCTGCAAGCCCGGCAAAGCCGGGGCCCTGGCCAAGATGTTCCTCGAGACCGTCTCCTCCATGGAGACGGAGGACGGCTTCCGCAACGTGCGGTTGATGACGGACTACGTGGCCACTTACTGGACCGTCGTCCTCCAGGCCGAGGTGGAGGACATCGCCAAGTTCGACGGCCACATGCGGAGCTTCAGCGCCCGGCCCGAGGTCAAGGAGGCGCTGGCGGGCTATATGGACCTCGTCGACGGCGGCCACCGCGAGATCTACAAGATCGTGGAGTAAGGAGGCGGACCTCACCCAACCCCTCTCCTTAAAGGAGAGGGGGTCAGGAGGTGAGGTCACGCGGGCAATCCGGCCCGATTCCAGATCGCGGGCGTTCTCACGGCGGGTCGAGGCGCCCGAAGAGGCCGTGCTCCTCGTCTTCCGGTCCCGCGGCAAAGAAGAGCGTGGTCTTCGGACCGGCGTTGCCGCCGTTGCCGAAGGCGATCCCCCAGAGGCCGTTGATCACGATCGCCTTGCCGTTGGTCCCCTTGAGGTGACCCTTCGGCTCGAACGTCACCGGGTCGAAGACGTTGATGCGGCCGTTGCCGAAGTTGCCGACCAGGAGCTTGCCGCTGAAGCGGCCGAAGCCCGCCGGCGCCAGGGCGAGCCCCCACGGCGCGTTCAGCGCGCCGCCCGTGGCCACGCGCGCGATCAGGTGACCGGCGAAGTCGTACTTGTCGACCACGCCGAGCCCCGGCCCCGCCACCTCCTCCTCGCCTTCCTCATCCTGCAGGGCGTAGGCGACGTACACGCTGCCCGCCAGCGTCTGGATGCCGAACGGGGCATAGCCCGCCGGCAGGTTCGGATCCGTGAAGGCGCCGGCTGCGGTCACCGGGTTGAAGGCGCCGTCGAAGACGTCCACCTTGGCGTTGTGGAAGTCTGCCGCGTAGAGGCGCGTGCCGGCAGTCGTCGAGTCGATCGCCAGTCCCTTGTAGCTGGCGCCGGAGGCGGAGTTGTCTACGACGACAACGGCCTCGGTGATGGGCACGTGAGCCGGGCTCCACGCGGAGATCGTCCCGTCCTCGCTGTCGAAGATGAACCGGGCAGGGCCGGCGCCGGGAACGACGAAGCCGGCGCCGCCGTTGAAGACGATCCCTGTCGGCTCGCCTGGCACTGCGACGACGAGAGACTGCTTGACGCCTTCGCTATTGTAGAGCAGCGATTTGCCGGAGTCGGCCGCGTTGACCCACCACACTCCGGTCGGGTTCGGCGCGATGCCCCAGCCGTTGATGAGGTCCGGATCCACATGCTCGGCGGGAACGCCGCCGTCGGAAACGAGATCCCGGCGGGCATACTTGTTACCCGGCTCGGCCGCGAAGGCCGCCGGCGCCGCGAGCAGTACGAGAAGCAGGATGGTTACAACGCTGCCGCGGCGGGTGCTGCGAAACCTCATGACGCACTCCTTTCTTCGTCCTACGGTGAACGACACATTCCCGTCGGGGTGAGCAACCGGCGTGCCATGTCTTCGGGAGTCGCAGTTATGCTCAGACAGCGATGTGCGGGATTCCAGAAGCTGCATTGTGTTGTAAGGATTGCCGTGCGTTCTCGCTGGCAGAGCCGCCTCGGGATTGGACGGGGCCACGGAGGCCGGTCTAGAATCGAGGGCAAGATGATGTCCAAAGCTCGCACCTGTTCGTTGGTGTTGGCGGTAGCACTGTCGACGGCGGCAGCCGCGCAGCCAGCTCCGGACTTCGTCGAAGAAGCCGCGTTCGCCGGCACGACGGGATTCATCAAGGCGCGCCCCACCTGTGTGCCCCCGGGCTACACCGCGGACGCGCTGAACTATCTCCAGGGTCCGGAGCCGATCCAGCTCCCCAACGGCGACGTCACCCTCCTGGTCGGGTCAGGGCGCTGCTGCAACAAACGGCACTGGGAAGGTCTCTTCACGCTGAACTATCCCGCCGCGGGCAGGAACGCGACGCCGCGGTTCCGCGGCATCTGGGCCACCAATGACTTTTCCCGTCTGCCGAACCGCAAGGAAGCGGAGATCGGTTTCCCCTCGGCTTTGTTCTACGGCGGCAAGTGGCGGATCGCGTTGACCACGACGTTCCTGCCCTTCCACAAGCCGGACCGCGACCGCGTGGGACGGCTCGATCTCGCGGACCTGGTGACGCGCGCCGCTCCGTCTCAGGTCACCAACGCCTGGGTCAAGCCGCTCGATCCCAAATGTCGGGGAATCGCGAGCTGCCGCGGCGACGGCAGCGGCTTCGATGCCGTCCTGACCCTGCATCCCAATGGGGACCTCTTCCTCTACCACAAGGACGGCAACTACCCTGCCTGCCCCTCCGGCTATGTACGGCATCGCGTCGCCGCGGACTTCTCGGTGAACCCTTCGCAGCCCGAGGGCTGTGTGCGCTTCGAGGGTCTCACGACGGCGCCGTTCTTCATCTCCGATATCGCGCGGACCCAGGACGGCCGGATGGTGCTGCTGACGGAGAGCTCGGGCAGGCCGAGATCCATCGTCGAGTGGAGCTCCGAAGGCGACGCCGGCGAGATCGGATTGAATTGGCGGCTTACCGGCCGCGTCTGGCCCACGCCCATCCATCCCAAGGGCGCACCCTGGAGCTACTACGTGCGCGATGCCGCCTTCCTCAAGAACGGCACGCGGACCGTCATCGAGCCCAACGTGGTGGTGGCGCAGATCTCGGACGGCACGACCTACGACGAGCTGGTGGACGTGCAGCTCGGACGTTGGTACCTCTACTATTGGGCCGCGGAGGGGGCGGTCCTGCCGCCAACCTTCGGCGGTCCCGCCAATGCCTGCGCCTTCCAGGGCGCGCTCGAGACTTCCGATTGCACCGGGGTCCGCGGCTGGGCCTGGGATCCGATGTTCCCGAGCTCGCCGATCAGCGTCGACGTGCTCGCCGACGGCGTCTTCCTGCAGACGATCCCGGCCAACCAGTTCCGACAGGATCTCGTGACCGCGGGCCGGGGCGACGGCCGCCACGGATTCGTCTGGCCCATCCCGGCCGCGCTCAAGGACGGCCGGCAGCATCGCATCACTGTGCGCTTCTCGGGATCGGCCGCCACGGACCTGCTGCCGGGGAAGAAGCAGACGATCAATTGCCGGTAGACAGGACGCCTCAGAACCCGATCCGGCCCCGTGCCTCCACGTCTTCCTCCATCAAGGCGCGGATGGCACTGAAGATCTGACGGAACTGCGCGTCATAGCGCTTCTCCAGCTCCTCCAGCTTGCGGGCCAGCTCGGCGTGCGAGGCGAGCACCCGGCGGATGCGGACGAAAGCCCGCACTACCATCACGCTCGCCGCGACGGCCTGGGCGGACTTCAGCACGTTGGCCGCCATGATCGCCCCGTGCTCCGTGAATGCGAAGGGCAGCGACGGCGAATACTTGAGCCGGAAGAGATGCGCGCAATTGGCAGCCACCTCCGCCTTCTCCTCCGGAGTCAGCTCGATCAGAAAATCCGCGGGAAAGCGGTCGCGATTGCGCCGCACCTGCTCGTTGAGCCGCTTGAGAGAGACACCGTAGAGCTCCGCCAGATCGGAATCCAGCATCACCTTCTCGCCACGGATCGACAGGATGGCGCGCTCGATCCGCTCCATGGGGATCAACACCGGATGGATGGCCGGGATCGGATTTTTCGCCATATCTCCTCCCGCTCCCAGGTTGCCGCAATTTGCGGCGACCTCCGGGCGCGCGTGCTACCATGGAGATGCTTCTCAAAAAGGGAGGGCGTGTTGGCCCACGCCCTCCCCGATACGGTCTACGACTTTTGAGAGGCAGTGTCCTGGGGCGTCGGAGCCGGACCTTCCGGTTTCGACGCCTCAGCCGTTTCAGGAGCCTGAGTCTCGGGAGCCGGCTCCGGCGGAATCACCGGCGTCGGCCCCTCGCTCTCTCCGGCCGGCCGTGGCCGCGAACGGACCGGCGGGATGCCGTACTTGAGCAGCTCTTCGCTCTGCGGCCCGTAATGAGCCTTGAGCGCCGACGAGAGCTTCGAGGCGTGGTACCTCCCCTTCCTCTTCAGCACTTCGAGCTCCTTGTGCCCCTGCTGCTTGACGCCCCGGCGGCTCTGTAGCTCCGAGCTGAGCTCCAGGACCTCGTCCAGCAGGTCCGCCAGCGGCCCGCGGTACATCTCCAGGTCGGGAAGCACGCCGCTGTTCATGTCGGCCAACACGTTGTTGACGAGCCTCTTCCATTTGAGGATGAAATCGGCCAATGCAGAGTTGTTCGGCATAACGGGTTTCCTCCTTTCTCCGGTTCTCCCGGTGTTTAACCGAGCCGCTGGGCGAACTCCAGGATCGACTCGGTGAGCTCCCCCTGCCGCCCCCTCACCTTGGGAGCCGCCAGAGTGAGGACCACCTGCTCCTGGGCGATGTCCAGCGTCACGGGGTGCCCCAGCTCGGCGGCGAAGGCGGCGACGAAGGTCGCCCACGCGGCAGCCACGTTCGACGCGGGGAACTGGAAGGCGCGGTCGATCGCCTTGCCTCCCGGAAGGAGCCGCCAGGCCGGCATCGCCAGCAGCATCTCCTGCACCCGCTCCGCCTTGAGGCGCTGCTTCACGGACTGAGACTTGGTCTGTGCAACGGTGTCTGGGTTCATAGCGAACCTCCTTATGAGATCGGCGCCTTGATTGGAGCCGTGGCCTCATTACGGACCAAGATTGATCCTTCAGTCAATGGTCCGCCTCCAAAAGCCTCAAAATGGCTAAACATTGCATTTTTTCTGTCGAGGAAGCGGCAGCGGAGCGCTTTGAGCCTTCCTGATCCTGAGAAGGATTGCCTGTAGCGTATATCCGCTTTTCCCATAGCGGGAAGACAGACCGCGACATGGCTTTGCGCGACGGTCGCCGAGGGCGGCGAACGCGGTCCTGCTGGTGCTCGAGCACCCCTACGGCACGGATATCCCTTTTAAGATGAAAGGCTTACGAGATAGGTGAGCGAAGCTCTGCACGGCCGGGGGTGTCGCTAGCCACGAGGATGGGACCAGGGGTTAGCCACCAGCATGGGACCACCCGGGTTGATGTTCTCACAGCTGCTCGATAGTTCGCTGACCTCCTGCTTGGCGTAGACGACGGTGGGTTTCACCGGCTAGGGGTGTCG